>NZ_JBIWLQ010000004.1:0-497434 GCF_044766265.1 Streptomyces sp. NPDC102283 | reverse complement strand
CGACCGACCCTCCGGCGGTGGCTTCCGCCGCGATGACAACCGTGGTGGCGGCTCCGGCGGTGGTTTCCGGCGCGACGACAACCGTGGTGGCGGCTTCGAGCGCCGTGACGACCGCCCGCGTGGCCCCCGCCGTGACGACGACCGGCCCTCCGGCGGTGGTTTCCGCCGCGATGACAACCGTGGTGGCGGCGGCTCCGGCGGCGGTTTCCGCCGCGATGACAACCGTGGTGGCGGCGGCTCCGGCGGCGGTTTCCGCCGCGATGACAACCGTGGTGGCGGCGGCTCCGGCGGTGGCTTCCGCCGCGATGACAACCGGGGTGGTGGCTTCGACCGCCGTGACGACCGCCCGCGTGGCCCCCGCCGTGACGACGACCGACCCTCCGGCGGTGGCTTCCGGCGTGACGACAGTCGTGGTGGGGACCGTGATCGTGGGCCTCGTCGTGACGACGACCGTGGTGGGTACCGCGGTGGTCAGCAGCGTGATGACCGTGGTGGCCGTCCGAGCGGTGGCTTCGAGCGCCGTGACGACCGCCCGCGCGGTCCCCGCCGTGACGACGACCGACCCTCCGGCGGCGGTTTCCGCCGCGACGACAACCGGGGCGGTGACAGGGACCGGGGCGGATACCGCGGCGGTCAGCGCGACGACCGGGACCGTGGTGGTTTCCGCGGACGCGATGACCGGGGCGGCGACCGCGACCGTGAGCCGATCAAGCGGCTGCCGATTCCGGACGACGTCACGGGCCACGAGATCGACAAGGACGTACGCCAGGAGCTCATGAGCCTGCCGAAGACCCTTGCCGAGGATGTCGCGCGCAACCTGGTCATGGTCGCCCGGCTGATCGACGAGGACCCCGAGGAGGCGTACGCGTACGCCCGTATCGCCCTCCGGCTCGCATCCCGTGTCGCGGCTGTCCGTGAGGCGGCCGGCTTCGCGGCGTACGCGACGCAGAAGTACGCCGAGGCGCTCGCCGAGTTCCGGGCGTCCCGGCGGATGACCGGGTCCGTGGACCTGTGGCCCGTCATGGCGGACTGCGAGCGCGGGCTCGGGCGTCCCGAGCGGGCGATGGCCATGGCCGGCGAGCCCGAGGTGCGGAAGCTGGACAAGGCCGGACAGGTCGAGATGCGACTGGTGGCCGCCGGGGCACGTCGTGACATGGGCCAGATCGACGCCGCCATCGTGACGCTCCAGAGCCCCGAACTCGCGTCCAGCTCCGTGCAGCCGTGGACGCCGCGACTCCGCTACGCGTACGCGGACGCCCTGCTGGAGGCGGGGCGCGAGGACGAGGCGCGGGAGTGGTTCGGGAAGGCGTTGGAGGCCGACAAGGACGGTTCCACCGACGCGTCCGACCGGCTCGCCGCGCTCGACGGCGTGGAGTTCGTCGATGTCCTCGGTGACGACGAGTCGGCCGAGGCGGACGCGTCCGACCAGGTCGCGCCCGAAGGCCCCGACCACCACCACGACCACGACGACGAGGACGAGGACGACGTGCGTGACGACGCCGACCTCGATGACGGGGTGGACGAGGACGACCAGGACGGTTCTTCTGACGGTTCGGTCAAGGCCTAGCAACTGGTGAAGAGGGGCGGCACTCCGGTCGGAGTACCGCCCCTCTTCGCATCCCGCGCCGGTCCGCCGGTCAGTCGAGGGCGAGGCTCCGCATGACCAGGCCCGTGGCCGGCTTCGGGCCGAACGACGTCGACTTGCGGGGCATGGTCACACCGTGCCGGGCCAGGTCCCGGACGACTTCTTCGCGTACGGGATGCATGAGGACCGCCGTGCCGTCGAGGCGTTCCGCCTGCTCGACGGCGGCCGCGGTGTCGTGGATGTAGCCGATGTGCTCCGGCGCGTCGGGAATCCGCCACACGTCGTCGAGCAGCGCGGAGTGCAGGACCGTCGCGTCCAGGCTGCGCCAGGCGTCGGGGCGGTCCGTCCGAATGGTGCGGGCCAGCAGGGCCGGTTCGGGGCGGTCCACCAGATGGAAGCCTCCGTCGCCGGCGAGGAGGAACGCGTTGCCCCCGGCCGCCGCTTCGGCCAGCGCGTCGAGAGCCCGGGGGAGCGGCCCCTCGACCGGCCGGACCCGGAAGAGACCGTTCAGCGCCTCCAGGGCCCGGGATACCGGCAGCCCGCGCAGCAGCCGGTGGATGGCGCGGACCTGGAGCGGGTGGCGGGCCGTGTCGACGAGGAGGACGAGGCCGCGGTCCCACGGCCCGGGGGCTGCCTGTTCACGCTGGAGCCGGAGGTAGGTGGCCCAGCGGTGGTGCCCGTCCGCGATGAGTGCCTGGTGCCGCGCGAGGTCCGACGCGATCTCGCTCCGCTCGGCCGGGTCCGTCACGGCCCAGAGGCGGTGCCGGAAGCCGTCCTCCGTCGTGGTGGCGAGCAGAGGATCCCGCAGGACCGTGCGCTCGATCACCGCTGCCGCCCCGGTCGGCGCGCCCGTCTCGCCGCGGTAGGTCAGCAGCAGCGGCTCCAGATGGGCCCCTGTCGTACGCATCAGCTCCGCGCGGTCCGCGACGACGTCGTCCATGACGTCCTCGTGGGGCAGCACGATGCCCTCGGCGGCGGGGGAGAGGGCCAGGGCGCCGATCAGGCCCCGCTGGAGGATCTCGTCGTTGCGCTGCTCGTAGACGTACAGCACGGGGTCCGGGTCCGGGGCGATGACGCCCTCGGCCAGCCAGCGGTCCAGTGTGGCGGCCGCCTGCCGGTGCCGGTCCCGGGCCGTGTCGGCCTGAGGGAGGATGAGGCGCACGATGTTGTGCGGATCCGCGGACTCCAGGTGGTGCAGCCCGTCGGGCCGGACGACCACGTCGTACGGGGGCGAGGTCACGGCGGCAAGGCTGCCGACCCGCTCGGGGACGTAACGCAGTCCGCGGAACGGGAAAAGCCGCAGCCCCTGGTCGACGGGGCCTGAAGTGTTCATCAGGGCATCGTATGTGTGCAGAGGGCATACGCGAAGATCGGGGCAGAAGCGTGGAAGAGGAGCGAACCATATGAGCCACCAGCAGGACAGGTCCCGACCGTCGGGGAGCGACACGGCGCTGAGCGAGGCGTACGACACGGCTCTCCTCGACCTCGACGGGGTCGTGTACGCGGGCGGGGAAGCCATCGGCCATGCCGTGGAATCGCTGGCGCGGGCACGGGCCGGAGGCATGCACCTCGCGTATGTCACCAACAACGCGTTGCGGACGCCGGACGCGGTGGCGGAGCACCTCACCGAGCTGGGGGTGCCCGCCGAACCCTCCGACGTGATCACCTCCGCGCAGGCCGTCGCCCGGCTGGTCGCCGATCAACTGCCGCCCGGGGCAAGGGTGCTGGCGATCGGCGGCGAGGGGCTGCGGGTCGCGCTGCGCGAGCGCGGGCTGGTGCCGGTGGAGTCGGCGGACGACGACCCGGCCGCGGTGGTCCAGGGCTACGGCGGGCCGGACATGGCATGGGGGCGGTTCGCCGAGGCGAGCTACGCGATCCGGCGCGGGCTGCCGTGGTTCGCGTCCAACACCGACCTGACGATCCCGGGCGCCCGGGGCATCGCGCCCGGTAACGGGGCCGCGGTCGAGGTCGTCCGCATCGCCACCGGGGCCGAGCCGCAGGTCGCCGGGAAGCCGTTGCCGCCGATGCACCGCGAGACCGTGCTGCGGACCGGGGCGAAGCGGCCGATCGTCGTCGGGGACCGGCTGGACACGGACATCGAGGGCGCGTTCAACGGAGGCGTGGACTCGCTGCTGGTGCTGACCGGGGTGACCGACGCCGCGCAGCTGCTGGCCGCTCCGCCGCAGCACCGGCCGACCTATGTGGACCGGGACCTGCGGGGGCTGCTGACCGGGCAGCCCGAGGTGACGCCGACCGGTGAGGCCTACCGGTGCGGGGGCTGGACGGCCGCCGTGCGCGGGGGCGAGCTGGTGCTGGAGGGCGAGGGCGAGGCCCTCGACGGGCTGCGGGCGCTCTGCGCGGCGGCCTGGACCCTCGCCGGTCCGGGTGTGTGCGGGCTGGGGACGGGGAAGGTCCTGGCCGCGCTCGGGCTCTGAACCGGTCCCCGGCACCGCCCGACGAACCGATCCCGCCGCTCGACGCCCCTGGCACGCGGAGGCGTTGAGCGTGTCGAGGGCGTGGGGCGGCGGCCCGGGACCAGTGGCGCGAAGAGGAAGATAGGCTAACCTAACCTGGTGCTGCTCGGTGGTCCGCCCGCGCCCCGCGCCGTGCCGCTCCACCTCGCCGACTCCGGGAGTACGACCATGCAGCGCCTCACCGCAGAATCGGTGACCCTCGGCTACGACCAGCGGGTCATCACCGAGAACCTCTCGGTGGAGATTCCCGACAACTCCTTCACCGTCATCGTCGGTCCCAACGCCTGCGGCAAGTCGACCCTGCTGCGCGCCCTCGCCCGGATGCTGAAGCCGAGCCGGGGTCAGGTGCTGCTGGACGGGCAGACCATCCACCAGCTGCCCGCGAAGAAGGTCGCCCGGACGCTGGGGCTGCTGCCGCAGTCCTCCATAGCCCCCGACGGGATCACCGTCGCCGACCTCGTCGCCCGCGGCCGCTACCCCCACCAGGGGCTGCTGCGGCAGTGGTCGCCGGAGGACGAGCGGGTCGTCGACGAGTCCATGGAGTCCACCGGCGTCGCCGAGCTGGCCGATCGCTATGTCGACGAACTGTCCGGTGGCCAGCGTCAGCGGGTGTGGATCGCCATGGCGCTGGCCCAGCAGACGCCGCTGCTGCTGCTCGACGAGCCGACGACGTATCTCGACATCCAGCACCAGATCGATGTCCTCGACCTGTGTGCGGAGCTGCACGAGACGCAGGGCCGCACGCTGGTCGCGGTGCTCCACGACCTGAATCACGCCGCGCGGTACGCCACGCATCTCATCGCGATGCGGGACGGGGACATCGTCGCGGAGGGACCGCCTTCGGAGGTGGTCGACGCGGCGTTGGTCGAGCGGGTGTTCGGGATGCGCTGTCAGGTGATCGACGATCCTGAGACGGGGACGCCGCTGGTGGTGCCCGCCGCCCGTAAGGCTCGGAAGGTCGCCGCCGCGTAGGTGGTGGGCCTGGTGTACGGCGGTGGGCGCGGGGTGCGCCCCGCTGGGCGCTTTGCCCTCGATCGCCCCAACGGGCTTGATCGTGCCGCCGCTCGTCCTCGATGGTGCGGGCCGGAACGTGCCCGACGCGGCTACAGCAGCGATCTCAGTTTCAGCAGGTCGCGGAAGCCCGCCTCCAGCCGTACGCGGCCCGAGCCCCACGCCTTCGCGAAGTTCAGGTCCCCGTCCACCAGCGCCACCAGGTCGCCGCCCGTCATCGCCAGCCTGATCTCGGCCTTCTCCCGGGGCGGCCCCTCGACCGTGTCCCGTACCTCGATCCGGCCATCGGCCAGCCGGCCGGTGAACGTGACGTCGAGGTCCTTGATGTGACAGCTCAGCGAGCGGTCGAGGGCGGCTGCGCCGCGCACGTCGCCCCCGGAGGTCGCGAGGTTGTCGGAAAGTCTTGTCAGTGCGCTGCGGCACTCAGCCATGGTCGCCATCGTGCTCGACGGTACACCGGCCCGTCCATGTAGCGTTTCGGCATGAGCGACTGGACGCCGGAGGCGGGGACACCGCCCGTGAGCACGCCCGACGAACCCGTACCCCTGGGGGTCGTCCGCACCCCCACCGGCCATGGGGCGGTGGACGCCCGGCTGGAGCGCCTGGCCGATGCGGACCACCTCCCGGCGGACGGGCACGTCGAGGTGTACGAGGATGTACACCGTGGGCTGCGGTCGGAGCTGACCTCGCTGGACGCCCGTCCGGCCGCCGTACCCGGACCCGTACCCACGCCGTCGCACCGACCGCACGACACGCATCACGACACGCATCACGACAACAGGAGCTGAACCGAACGTGGCAGGAGTGGCACGTCGCCGCCTCGACGCCGAGCTGGTACGCCGCAAGCTCGCCCGCTCGCGCGAGCACGCGAGCCAGCTGATCGCCGCGGGGCGCGTCACCGTCGGCCGCACCACCGCGACCAAACCCGCCACCCAGGTCGAGACGGCCGCCGCGATCGTCGTCACCAAGGACGACGGCGACCCGGACTACGTCTCGCGCGGCGGCCACAAGCTGGCCGGGGCGCTCGCCGCCTTCGTGCCGCTCGGGCTGACCGTCCAGGGGCGGCGGGCGCTGGACGCCGGTGCGTCGACCGGCGGGTTCACCGACGTGCTGCTGCGGGCCGGGGCCCGGCAGGTTCTCGCCGTCGACGTCGGCTACGGGCAGCTCGCCTGGTCGTTGCAGTCCGATGAACGGGTCGTCGTCAAGGACCGTACCAACGTACGGGAGTTGACCCTGGAGGCCATCGACGGGCAGGCGGTCGACCTGGTGGTGGGGGACCTGTCCTTCATCCCGCTGGGCCTCGTGCTGCCCGCCCTCGCCCGGTGCGCCGGGCCCGACGCGGACCTGGTCCTCATGGTCAAGCCGCAGTTCGAGGTGGGCAAGGAGCGGCTCGGCAGCGGCGGAGTGGTGCGGAGCCCGGAGCTGCGCGCCGAAGCCGTGCGCGAAGTGGCGCGGCGGGCCTGGGGGCTGGGCCTCGGCGTACGAGGGGTGACGGCCAGTCCGCTGCCCGGTCCGTCGGGCAACGTCGAGTACTTTCTTTGGCTGCGGGCCGGCGCACCTGAGCTGGATCCCGCGGATGTCGACCGTGCAGTGGCGGAGGGGCCTCGTTGACGACGAATGTGACCACGAATGCGGCACGAACAGTCTTCCTTCTGGCGCACACCGGCCGGCCGGCCGCGATCCGCAGCGCGGAGCTCGTCGTGCAGGGTCTGCTGCGCAACGGGCTCGGCGTGCGGGTCTCGGCGACCGAGGCGGCCGATCTGCCGCTGCCCGACACGGTGGAGACCGTCACCGACACCAGCCCCTCCGCGGTGGACGGCTGCGAGCTGCTGATCGTCCTCGGCGGTGACGGCACCCTGTTGCGCGGCGCGGAGTTCTCCCGCGCCTCCGGGGTGCCGATGCTCGGCGTCAACCTAGGACGCGTCGGCTTCCTCGCCGAGGCCGAGCGCGACGATCTCGACAAGGTGGTCTCCCGGGTCGTCACCCGCGACTACGAGGTCGAGGAGCGGATGACGATCGACGTCCTCGTGCACAGCAACGGCAAGGTCGTGCACTCCGACTGGGCGCTCAACGAGGCGGCCGTGCAGAAGGTGTCGCCCGAGCGGATGCTCGAAGTGGTCCTGGAGATCGACGGCCGTCCGGTCACCGGGTTCGGCTGCGACGGGATCGTCTGCGCGACCCCGACCGGTTCGACCGCGTACGCCTTCTCGGCGGGCGGGCCGGTCGTCTGGCCCGAGGTCGAGGCGCTGCTGATGGTCCCGATCAGCGCCCACGCCCTGTTCGCCAAGCCGCTGGTGACCTCGCCCACGTCCGTGCTCGCGGTCGAGGTCCAGCCGCACACCCCGCACGGGGTGCTGTGGTGCGACGGGCGGCGGACCGTGGAGCTGCCCGCCGGGGCGCGGGTCGAGGTGCGGCGCGGTGCGGTGCCCGTACGGCTGGCGCGGCTGCACCAGGCCTCGTTCACCGACCGGCTGGTGGCGAAGTTCGCGCTGCCCGTTTCGGGGTGGCGGGGCGCTCCCCACTGACGGTGACGACGGCGCCTCGCGGCCCCCGCGACCCTCGGGAGAGTGAATCCGGGAGCGGGGGCCGTCGCGCGCCCGGCCCGCGACCTCGTAAGGTCATGTCCGTGTTGGAGGAGATGCGGATACGGTCGCTCGGAGTCATCGACGACGCGGTGGTGGAGCTGTCACCCGGTTTCACCGCGGTCACGGGTGAGACCGGCGCGGGCAAGACCATGGTCGTCACGAGCCTCGGGCTGTTGCTCGGCGGGCGCGCGGACCCCGCTCTCGTACGGGTCGGGGCCAAGGCCGCGGTCGTCGAGGGCAGGATCACGGTGTCCGAGGGCGACGCGGCGGCGCTGCGGGCCGAGGAGGCCGGGGCGGAACTCGACGACGGCGCGCTGCTGATCAGCCGTACGGTCTCGGCGGAAGGACGCTCGCGGGCCCATCTCGGCGGCAGATCCGTGCCGGTGGGGGTCCTGACCGAGCTGGCGGACGAACTCGTCGCCGTGCACGGCCAGACCGACCAGCAGGGCCTGCTCAAGCCCGCACGGCAGCGGGGGGCGCTCGACCGGTACGCCGGGGACGGCGTGGCCGTCCCGCATGCCGCGTACACGGCGGCCTACCGGCGGCTGCGGACCGTCGCCGCGACCTTGGAGGAGCTCACCACCCGGGCCCGGGAGCGGGCCCAGGAGGCGGATCACCTGCGCTTCGGTCTGAACGAGGTCGCCGCCGTCGAGCCGTTGCCGGGTGAGGACGTCGAGCTGGCCGCCGAGGCGGAGCGGCTCGGGCACGCCGAGGCGCTCGCTTCCGCGGCCTCCCTCGCGCACACCGCGCTCGCGGGGAACCCGGAGGATCCGGAGGGCGTCGACGCGACGACGGTCGTCGCCGCCGCCGGGCAGGCCCTGGACGCGGTCCGGGCGCATGACCCGGCGCTGGCCGCGCTGGCCGACCGGATCGGGGAGATCTCCATCCTGATCGCCGACGTCTCCGGCGAGCTGGCCGGGTACGCCGACCAGCTGGAGGCGGACCCGCTGCGGCTGGCCGCCGTGGAGGAGCGCCGGGCCGCGCTGACCACCCTGACCCGGAAGTACGGCACGGACATCACGGCCGTGCTCGCCTGGGCCCAGGAGGGCGCCGGGCGGCTCACCGAGCTGGAGGGCGACGACGAGCGCATCGGTGAGCTGACCGTCGAGCGCGACGGTCTGCGGGCCGAACTCTCCGTGCTCGGACAGGCGTTGAGCGATGCGCGCACGGAGGCGGCAGCCCTGTTCGCCGAGGCGGTGACGGGCGAGCTGGCCTCGCTCGCCATGCCGCACGCCCGGGTCTCCTTCGCCATCCGGCAGACCGAGGCGGCGGACGAGGCGTCCGGCATCGACATCGGCGGGCGGAGCGTGGCCTACGGTCCCTCCGGCGCGGACGAGGTCGAGCTGCTGCTCGCCCCGCACCCGGGCGCCCAGCCCCGGCCGATCGCCAAGGGCGCTTCGGGCGGTGAGCTGTCCCGGGTGATGCTCGCGGTCGAGGTCGTCTTCGCGGGCTCCGACCCCGTACCGACGTATCTCTTCGACGAGGTCGACGCGGGCGTCGGCGGCAAGGCGGCCGTCGAGGTCGGCCGGCGGCTCGCCAAGCTCGCCCGGTCCGCCCAGGTGGTGGTCGTGACCCACCTGCCGCAGGTGGCGGCCTTCGCCGACCGGCAGCTGCTGGTCGAGAAGACCGTGGACGGCTCGGTGACCCGCAGTGGCGTCACCGTCCTGGAGGGCGAGGACAGGGTCCGGGAGCTGTCACGGATGCTGGCGGGCCAGGAGGACTCCGAGACGGCCCGCGCCCACGCCGAGGAGCTGCTGGCCACGGCCCGCGCCGAATAGCCGCTCGTGGCGGCCGTACGGGTACGGGCGGGGGCATTCCTCCCGCCCGTACGTGCTTCCGGCGGGCGGATGTCGACAACCTCGCGCCTCGATATTCACCCGTGAGGGTGGTGCGGTGTGGCCGGTTGTCGCCCGGAGTGCGGCAGCAACGTTACGCCGGTCCCGGAACGTGCGTACGGACTGGCATCCTTGGCGCTGTACTTTCCGCCGACTCCGGAGCCCCGGGGAGCCAATCAACGTGTCACAACTGCGTACGGTCCAAGTCCTGGGCGGCGGCAGTGCGGGCAGCAGCGCGCACGTCGGTTCGCTGGCCGCCGGGCTGGTGGCGCGCGGGGTGCGGGTGACCGTCTGCGCCCCGCCCGCGGTGGACCGCGCCTACGACTTCACGGCGACCGGGGCCCGGTTCCTTCCGGTGCCCCGGCGCAGCGACCCGCTCGCCGTCGCCGCGCTGCGGGCCGCCTGCGCGGGTGCGGACGTCGTCCACGCCCATGGGCTCCACGCGGCCGCCCGCACCGCCCTCGCGCTGAGCGGTCGCGCCGTGCCGCTGGTGATGACCTGGCACACGCGGCGGTACGCGGAAGGCGCCCGCCGCCAGATCCTGCACCTGCTGGAACGGCGCGCCGCACGGGCGGCGGCCGTGGTCCTCGCCCCCTCGTCCGACCTGGTGGACCGGGCCCGCGAGCGGGGCGCCCGCGACGCCCGGTTCGCCCCCGTGGCCGTCCCGCCCCCGCGGCCGGCCGACGCCGACGACGCGGGCAAGGCGCGGGCCGAACTGGGCTCGGTGGAGCGGCCGTTGCTGATGGCCGTCGGCAGTCTCGTACCGCATCACGGCTTCGACGTCCTGCTGGACGCGGCCCGCGCCTGGCGGCGTCTGGACCCTGTGCCGCTGCTGGTCATCGCGGGGGAGGGGCGCGACCGGGGCGCTCTGCAACGGCGGATCAGGGACGAGGAGTTGCCCGTCACACTCATCGGATGCCGCGACGGTGTCGGGGAGTTGCTCGCCGCCGCCGATCTGGCCCTGCTGCCGAGCCGGTGGGAGGGCCGCTCCCTGCTGGCGCAGGAGGCGCTGCGGGCCGGGGTGCCGCTCGTCGCCACGGCGGTCGGCGGTGTGCCCGAACTGGTCGGCGAGGCTGCCGCATTGGTCCCCTACGGCCACGCCGAGGCCCTCGCCCGTACGGTCGTGAGACTGCTCGGGGACCCGGCGGAGCGCGCCCGGCTCGCCGCGGCCGGGCGGGTGCAGGCGGCGGGCTGGCCCACCGAGGACGACACGATCGCCCATGTGCTCAGCGTCTACGACGAGCTGGCGCAGCCGTTGGCGACGGGGCGGACGCGCTGACGAGGCGGCGCCGGGGCCCGCTCTCAGGTGGTGTGGCGGCGGGCCCGCAGCGCCAGGCTCAGCGCCAGCACCGTCTGCGGGTCGTCCAGGTCCGTGCCCAGCAGCTCGCCGATCCGGGCCAGCCGGTTGTAGAGCGTCTGGCGGTTGAGGTGCAGCTCGCGGGCGGTCTCCGCCTTGCGGCCCGCGTGCGCCAGATACGCCTGGAGCGTCGGGAGCAGCGGCGGGCGCGAGGTGCGGTCGTGCTCGCGCAGCGGACCGATCGCCCGGTTCACGAACGCCGCCAGGTCCGGATGGTCGCGCAGCCGCCACAGCAGCAGGTCGATGTCGAGGCGCCGGGCGTCGTACCAGGGCCGGTCGTCCAGGCCCTGCGCGGCTGTCGCCGTCTCCGACGCGTGCCGCAGCCCCGCGCCCGCCGCGGCCCAGCCGCCCGCGACGCCGACCACGACCACCGGCGGCTGCGATCCGGCGCGGTCGAGGCCCGCCCGTTCCACCCCGGCGCGCAGCGCCGCCGCCACCCGGTCCGCGACCGCGGTGCGCTCGCCCTCCGAACGCAGCCCGACCAGCAGCGGAACCCGCCCCTCCACGGGCCGTACGCCGAGCAGCACCGGCACCCCGACCGAGGCCAGCTCCTCCAGGACCGCACGGGCCAGCACCGCCCAGTTGCCCGACGGGGACAGCTCGGGGGCCAGCCGCATCACCACCGGGAGCAGCGGGGTGTCGCCGGGCCGGAAGCCGAGCACCCGGGCCTGGGCGGGGGCGTCCTCGGGGGCGATCCGGCCCTCCGCGAGGTCGGTGAGGAAGTCGCCCCGGCCCCGGGCCGCCAGCTCCTCCTCCTGCCGGGCCTGCATCAGCACGACGGCGAGGAGGCCCGCCGCGCGCTCCGCCGCCATCCGGTGCACGGTCGCCAGCGGCCCGGCCACCGCGAGCAGCACCAGCCGGGCCCGTACCGCACCGGTCTCGGGCCCGCCGCCGGGCACGTCCACCAGCACCGCGCCCACAGGCGGGCTCTCCCGGGCGGCCCGGTCGCCGCGCATGCCCTCCCAGACCTGGAGCGGGTCCGCGCCCACCGGGCCGGTCCCGGTGGACGCCGCGTACAGGAGCCGGCCGTCGGGCGTCTCCAGGAAGACCGGGTTGGCGGTGAAGTCGGCGAGGATCCCGAGGACCTGCGGCACCCCGCCGCCGTCGAGCAGCGCCCGGGTGGCACGCCGGTGCACCTCCTCCGCCTGCTGGAGCAGCGCGTAGTGTCCGTTGACGATCTCGGTGTGCACCTCCTCGGTCACCGCGACGAACGGCACCTCGCGGTGCAGCTGGACCAGCGGGAGCCCGGCCGCGCGGGCGGCGTCCACGATGGAGGCGGGCAGCCGCCCGAAGCGCGGGCCGAGCTCCACCACCAGGGCCGCGATGGACCGGTCGGCGAGGCGGCGGACGAAGGCGCGCTGTTCGGCGGGGCGGGCGCCGAGGCCCAGGCCGGTGGTCAGGAGCAGCTCGCCGCCCTTGAGGAGGGAGGCGATGTTCGGGACCTCTCCCGCATGCACCCAGCGCACCGTACGGTTCAGCCGGTCGGCGCCGGCCACCACCTCCGGGAGCCCGGCGCGCAGCCCCGGCAGCTCCAGCGCCCGCTGCACGGTGATTCCGCTGTGGCTCTCCACGTACCGGCCCGCTTCCCTTGTGCCCCGCCCGTCGATCGGGTGGTCGTCCTGTTCAGGACGCTACCGCCCGGGGGCCGGGGCGCGCACCGCAGGGGAGGCGCGCGGACGCGTTGCCGCACCGGGCCCGCCGGTCAGGGCTTCGTCAGCAACCCCGCGAGCGCGCCCCGGCTCAGGCGCAGCGCCTCGATCCGGTCGTCCATCACGGCCAGTTCCCCGCCGAGGATCTCCCGCAGCTCCGCGCACCAGTCGAACGCGGGTCCCTCGCCCCGGGCACACGGCAGCACCTGGGCGATCACCTCGGTGGTCAGGCCCGCCCGCAGCAGCGCGCGGATCTGTGTGACGGTCACCACCGCCTCCTCGGCGTAGGCGCGATAGCCGTTCGCGCCGCGCCCGGCCGACAACAGGCCCTGCGCCTCGTAGTACCGCAGCGACCGCGCGCTGGCGCCCGTCCGCCGGGACAACTCCCCGATCAGCATGTGCCCGTGCCTCGTTCCCTCTTGACCTTGTCACCGGTGTCAGGCCCTAACGTCCGGGCCATGAAACAGGATTCCCCGTACGTCGTGCAGGTGAACGGCCGGACGGCCACCACCGGCGACCTCGCGCCGCTCGCCTTCGCGGGCCACGCCCACTTCACCGCCGTTCAGGTCAGGGGCGGCCGGGCCCGCGGCCTCGACCTCCACCTGGAGCGGCTGAGGGCCGCGTCGACGGAGCTGTTCGGCCGGGCTCTGCCCGAGGACGTGGTGCGCTCGCGTCTGCGTAGGGCGCTCCGCGACGGACCGGCCGATCTCTCGCTGACGGCCGCGGTGTACTCCCCGGCGGGCGAGTTCACCGCGGCCGACGCCGATCCCGCGCTCCTCGTGCGCACCGGCCCGGCGTCGTCCGGTCCCGCCGGGCCGCTCGCCCTGGCGGCGCTCCGGCACGACCGGTACCTACCGCACATCAAGCACGTCGGCGAGCCGGCCAAGACGCGGCTGCTCCGCGAGGCCGCCGCCGACGGTTTCGACGACGCCGCGTTCCTGGACGGGGAGGGCCGCTTCAGCGAGGCGACGATCTGGAACCTCGCCTTCTGGGACGGCGAGTCGGTGCTGTGGCCCCGGGCCGGGCTGCTGGCCGGGACGACCATGGGCATCGTCCGGCGGCAGCTGGGCCGGCTCGGGATCGGACAGCGGACCGTCGCGATCACCCCCGAGGACCTGCCCGCCCTCGCCGGGGCGGTCGTCATGAACTCCTGGACGCCGGGTGTGGCCGTCCACCGGATCGGCGCGGTCGAGCTGCCGTCCGCCCCGCCGTTCCTGGAGCTGCTCCACCGGGCGTACGAGGTCGAACCGCTCACCGCCCCCTGACAACGCGCGACGGCCGCCCCGGAGAACCCGGGGCGGCCGTTCTCACCGTCGGCGGCTCAGCCGACGTACGCGCCGCTCGCCGTCAGCCGCAGAGCCGTGTCGATCAGCGGGACATGGCTGAACGCCTGCGGGAAGTTCCCCACCTGGCGCTGGAGATTGGAGTCCCACTCCTCGGCCAGCAGGCCCAGGTCGTTGCGGAGCGACAGCAGCTTCTCGAACAGCTGGCGCGCCTCGTCGACCCGGCCGATCATCGCGAGGTCGTCGGCCATCCAGAACGAACAGGCCAGGAACGCACCCTCGTCGCCCGCCAGACCGTCGACGCCCGCGTTCTCGCCCTCCGTCGGGTAGCGCAGGATGAAGCCGTCCTCCGTGGACAGCTCCCGCTGGATCGCCTCGATCGTGCCGATGACCCGCTTGTCGTCCGGCGGCAGGAAGCCCATCTGCGGGATGAGTAGCAGGGAGGCGTCCAGCTCCTTCGACCCGTAGGACTGGGTGAAGGTGTTGCGCTCCTTGTCGTAGCCGCGCTCGCAGACATCGCGGTGGATGTCGTCGCGGAGCTGGTACCACCGCTCCAGCGGACCCTCGACGTCCCCGGACTCGACCAGCTTGATCGTCCGGTCGACCGCGACCCACGCCATCACCTTCGAGTGAACGAAGTGCCGGCGCGGCCCGCGCACCTCCCAGATGCCCTCGTCGGGCTCCTCCCAGTGCTTCTCCAGATACTCGATCAGCTTGAGCTGGAGGCCCATGGCGTAGTCGTTGCGGGTCAGCCCCGTCATGTGCGCCAGGTGCAGCGCCTCGGTGACCTCGCCGTACACATCGAGCTGGAGCTGGTTGGCCGCGCCGTTGCCGACCCGGACCGGGCCGGAGTTCTCGTAACCGGGCAGCCAGTCCAGCTCCGCCTCGCCGAGCTCGCGCTCCCCGGCGATGCCGTACATGATCTGGAGGTTCTCCGGGTCGCCCGCCACCGCCCGCAGCAGCCACTCGCGCCAGGCGCGGGCCTCCTCCCGGTATCCGGTGCGCAGCAGCGAGGAGAGGGTGATCGCGGCGTCCCGCAGCCAGGTGTAGCGGTAGTCCCAGTTCCGTACGCCCCCGATCTCCTCGGGCAGTGAGGTGGTCGGGGCCGCGACGATGCCGCCGGTCGGCGCGTACGTGAGGGCCTTCAGCGTGATCAGGGAGCGGACGACCGCCTCCCGATAGGGTCCGTGGTACGTACACTGATCGACCCATTCGCGCCAGAACAGCTCGGTCGCCTCCAGCGAGCCCTCGGGCTCGGGGAGGGCGGGCGGCCCGTGGTGCGAGGGCTGCCAGCTGATCGTGAACGCCACCCGGTCGCCGGGGCCGACGGTGAAGTCGGAGTAGGTGGTGAGGTTCTTGCCGTACGTCTCCGCCTCGGTGTCCAGCCAGACGGAGTCCGGTCCGGCGACGGCGACCGTGCGGTTGTCGACCTTGTGCACCCACGGCGTCACCCGGCCGTAGCTGAAACGCATCCGCAGTTCCGAGCGCATCGGCACCCGGCCGCTGACGCCCTCCACGATCCGGATGAGCTGGGGAGCGCCGTCACGCGGCGGCATGAAGTCGGTCACCCGTACGGTGCCGCGCGGCGTGTCCCACTCCGATTCCAGGACGAGGGAGTCACCGCGATAGCGACGCCGGTCGGCGAAGGCTGGTTCCGTTCCTTCCGCTCTCGCGGGGCCCAGGCGCCAGAAGCCGTGTTCCTCGGTGCCCAGAAGCCCCGCGAACACGGCGTGCGAGTCGAAGCGGGGCAGGCACAGCCAGTCCGCTGTGCCGTCCCGGCAGACCAGGGCGGCGGTCTGCATGTCTCCGATAAGTGCGTAATCCTCGATGCGCCCGGCCACGTGCGTCTCCAGTCGAACGGCCATGTCGCCCTGTCGAAGGGCGCTTACTGCGGGTCAAGGGGGTCGTAGGGTCTTTCACCCGGGAAGATCCGACGAGGCCTGTACCGGGTGGGCGGCCTGGGTGGCGCCACCGCCCGGCCGTCTCGGCAGCGAGTGTTTGAGCAGGATACGACGCACCACGAAGATCCGCGCGACGGTCTCCGCAACATCTCTGAGCTGATCGGGTGGGACGTGGAGTGGCTGCGGTGAAGCTGTGACGTCCCTGTGCAGGGTGTGGCCGGAAGCAGCCTCTCGCCGTCGCTGTTACCCTGGTAGCCCGTGGACCGGTGGTCGTTCGCGACAGCGCACGAGGCCCCCGAACCGCAGCGACGGCGCCCCCGGAATCTCCGGTTGGGCGGCCGGTACGCACCTCAGAACCGCGACCACGGGAGCCCCCTTTGGCTATGCAGCCCACATCCACGACGACCAAGCACATCTTCGTCACCGGGGGTGTCGCCTCCTCCCTCGGCAAGGGTCTGACTGCCTCCAGCCTGGGTGCCCTGCTCAAGGCGCGGGGCCTGCGGGTCACCATGCAGAAGCTCGACCCCTACCTCAACGTCGACCCGGGCACGATGAACCCCTTCCAGCACGGTGAGGTGTTCGTCACCAACGACGGCGCCGAGACCGACCTGGACATCGGCCACTACGAGCGTTTCCTCGACGTCGACCTCGACGGCTCCGCCAACGTGACGACCGGCCAGGTCTACTCGCAGGTCATCGCCAAGGAGCGGCGCGGCGAATACCTGGGCGACACCGTCCAGGTCATCCCGCACATCACCAACGAGATCAAGCACCGCATCCGCCGCATGGCCGCCGACGACGTGGACGTCGTCATCACCGAGGTCGGCGGCACGGTCGGCGACATCGAGTCGCTGCCGTTCCTGGAGACCGTCCGTCAGGTCCGCCACGAGGTCGGCCGGGACAACGTCTTCGTGGTCCACATCTCGCTGCTGCCCTACATCGGCCCGTCCGGCGAGCTGAAGACCAAGCCCACCCAGCACTCGGTGGCCGCCCTGCGCAACATCGGCATCCAGCCGGACGCCATCGTGCTGCGCGCCGACCGTGAGGTCCCCACCGCCATCAAGCGCAAGATCTCGCTGATGTGCGACGTCGACGAGACCGCCGTGGTGGCCTGCCCGGACGCCCGGTCGATCTACGACATCCCCAAGGTGCTGCACACCGAGGGTCTGGACGCCTACGTCGTGCGCAAGCTCGACCTGCCGTTCCGGGACGTCGACTGGACCACCTGGGACGACCTGCTGGACCGGGTCCACAACCCCGACCACGAGGTCACCGTCGCGCTGGTCGGCAAGTACATCGACCTGCCCGACGCCTATCTCTCGGTCACCGAGGCGATCCGCGCCGGCGGCTTCGCCAACAAGGCCCGGGTCAAGGTCAAGTGGGTCACCTCCGACGACTGCCGGACCGCGGCGGGCGCCGCCGAGCACCTCGGCGACGTCGACGCGATCTGCATCCCGGGCGGCTTCGGCGAGCGCGGGGTCGACGGCAAGGTCGGCGCCATCCGCTACGCCCGCGAGAACAAGGTGCCGCTGCTCGGCCTCTGCCTCGGCCTCCAGTGCATCGTGATCGAGGCGGCCCGCTCGCTCGCCGAGATCCCCGACGCCAACTCCACCGAGTTCGACGCCGCCACCTCCCACCCCGTCATCTCGACGATGGAGGAGCAGCTCGCCTACGTCGAGGGCGCGGGCGACCTGGGCGGAACCATGCGGCTCGGCCTCTACCCGGCCAAGCTCGCCGAGGGCTCCCTGGTGCGCGAGGCGTACGCGGGCGAGCCGTACGTCGAGGAGCGCCACCGCCACCGCTACGAGGTCAACAACGCCTACCGCGGTGAGCTGGAGAAGAAGGCCGGACTGGTCTTCTCCGGCACCTCCCCGGACAACAAGCTCGTCGAGTACGTCGAGTACCCGCGCGAGGTCCACCCCTACCTGGTCGCCACCCAGGCGCACCCGGAGCTGCGCTCCCGCCCGACCCGCCCGCACCCGCTCTTCGCGGGTCTGGTGAAGGCCGCCGTCGCGCGCCAGGTCGCCGCCGCGAAGGGCGCGGACGCGTAACACCGAGGCATTACGGTTGACCGGGGTACGGATCCTGCGCGGATCGGTACCCCGGTTTCCGTTGGTTCGTGGGAGGACGTGGACGTACATGGGTATCCAGGACAAGCCCGAGGAGTGGCAGGTCACCGCGACCGCGACCCCCTTCACCGGCAACAAGACCAGCGTCCGCACCGACCAGGTGGTGATGCCCGACGGGTCCGTCCACGGCCGTGACTACCAGGTCCACCCCGGCTCCGTCGCCGTCCTCGCGCTGGACGACGACGACCGGGTCATCGTGCTCCGGCAGTACCGCCACCCGGTGCGCCACCGGCTCTGGGAGATCCCGGCCGGACTGCTCGACGTCCCCGGCGAGAACCCCCTGCACGCCGCGCAGCGCGAGCTGTACGAGGAGGCGCACGTCAAGGCCGAGGACTGGCGGGTGCTGACCGACGTCTACACCACGCCCGGCGGCTGCGACGAGGCCGTGCGCGTCTTCCTCGCCCGCGATCTCTCCGAGGCGGAGGGCGAGCGGTACGCGGTCTCCGAGGAGGAGGCCGACATGGAGCACGCCCGGGTGCCGCTGCCCGAGCTGGTCCGCTCGGTGATCGCGGGGGACGTGCACAACAACTGCCTGGTCGTCGGGGCGCTCGCGCTCTCCGCCGTACGCGCGGGCGACGGCGTCGACTCCCTGCGCCCCGCCGACGCGCCCTGGCCGGCCCGGCCCTTCGAGGCCTGACGGCCCGTCTGCCGCCGCGCGTCGTACCCCCGGTCGGACGGTCACCGAACCTGGCGATCGGTAAAAGTGAAGAAATGCTGATCCGATCGGGGGATGTTCCTCGTGCTCCGCTCCACTCCGCAGTGATCGTCGTCACCGCTGAACTACGCTCGAAACGCACCCGACCGGAGTTCCGGCGGGCACCGCGTGCAGCGAAGTGGAGCGTGGCTCGTGACCGATCAGGCGGTGGACACCAGCGGCCCGGCGAAGGCCCCGGGGGCCGAGGCGCCGTCCGGCGCCGCCCCGCCCCGATTCGTCGGCCGCGAACGTGAGTTGAAGGCGCTGCGGGCGGACATCGAGCGCGCCGGCCTCGACACCCTTGCCGGGCGCAAGGCCCCCCGGGCCCGGGTCCTGCTCATCGCGGGCCGGCCCGGCTCCGGCCGCAGCGCGCTCGCCGAGGAACTGGCCGGGGCGCTCACCGGAACCGACGCCGCCGGGGCCGCCGCGACCGCCACGGGCGCACTGCCCTGGGCCGTTCCCGGTACGGGCTCCGGCGACTACCCCGACGGGGTGCTCCGGGTCGGCCTCACCGACCCCGGCGGCGGACGCGTCCCCACCGAACGCACCGCGGGCGAGATCCTCGGCCTCCTCGGGATGGCGGTCCCGCCCGGCGCCGACCAGGACGAACTGTCCGAGATGGTCCGCGAGGCCCTCGCCGTACGGCGGCTTGTCCTGGTGCTCGACGACGCGGCCGACGCCGAACAGGTCGACCCGCTCCTCCCGGAGAACCCGGACTGCCTGGTCCTCGCCACCGCGACCGGACCGCTGACCGGCATCCCCGACGTACGGCCCTGCACCCTCGGCGGACTGGAGGCGGGCGCGGCGGTGCGGCTGCTCGCCCGCGTCATCGGACAGGTCCGCATCACCGTCGACCCCCGCACCGCGGAGAGGCTGGCCGAGGAGTGCGGGGGCCAGCCCGCGGCGCTCGCCCTGATGGGCGGCCTGCTCGCCGCGCACCCCATGGCCTCGGTCGCCGACGTGACCAAGCAGTTGCACGAGCTGCCCGACCCCGGCGATCACCTGCCCACCGGAGCCCGCCCGCTGGCCCGTGCGTTCCGGCTCGTCCACGACTCCCTGCCGACGGCCGCCGCCCGGATACTGCGTCTGCTGGCCCTCGCCCCCGCCGGCCTCGCCGACGCCCACACGGCCTCCGCGCTGGCCGGCTGCTCGGTCTCCGCCGCCCGCTCCACCCTCGACGACTTCGTGAAGCTCGGGCTGCTGCGGACGGACGGCGCGGCCCACCCCCAGTACGCGGTGCCCGGCTGCCTCGCCCCGATGCTGCCGGCCCTCCTGGAGGACCGGGACCGGCCGGCCGAGATCCAGCTCGCCCGCGCCCGGATGCTGGAGCGGACCGTGCGCCGGCTCCAGTCCTGCCGGGCGGTCACCGAGCCGGAGGGCTCCGCCGCCCGCCGCAAGCTCGCCGGCCTGCCCCGCTCGCTGCGCTTCCCGAGCGCCGACGAGGCGGGCGCGTGGCTGCGGGTCCGCCAGCCCGCCCTGCTCGCGTCGGCCCGGCTCGCCGTGGCGGACGGCGAGCTCGACACCCTGGCGCGGCGGCTGGTGGCGGCCCTGGTGCGGGCGCTGGCCGCGCACCGGGGGACGGAGGAGGCCGCACCCGAGCTGTACGGGCTGCACGGCCTCGTCCTGGACGTGGCGCTCCGCCGCGAGCTGCCCCGCGAGCAGGCGGCCGCCCTGCTGAACCTCGCGGACCTGGACGCCCGCACCGGCCGCACCCGGGACGCGCTGACCCGCTACCGGGCCGCGCTGGACGCCGGAAGAGCGGCGAGGGACCTGTACGCCACCGGGCGCGCGATGGAATCCGTAGGCGGCGCGTACGAGGAGCTGGGGGACTACCACCGGGCCGCCGACTGGTACGGCCGGGCGCTCGCCCAGCGGCTGACCCAGGGGGAGCGCGCCGACGAGGCCCGGCTGTACGGACGGCTCGGGGCGGTCCACACCTACGCCGGACGCTACGGCGAGGCGCTGCGGAACTGGCGGGCCGCCGCCGCGGGCCACCGCAGGCTCGGCGATCCGGCGGCCCAGGCGCGGGCGCTGAGCGAGTCGGCCCGGGTCCAGGAGTACGCGGGCCGGCCGCACGACTCGCTCCAGACCTGCCGGGAGGCCGTCGATCTGGCCCGGCGCGTCGGTGACGTGCGGCTTCAGGCGGCGCTCCAGCTGCGGCTTGCCGACACGCTGGACCGGCTCGGGGACCCCGCGGCGGCCAGGCTGCACCGGGGTGCGGCCGATAGATTGCTGGGCGAGGAGCCCTCAGCCTACGAAATCCGTAGTGCTTCGACAGAAAGTTAATGCTTTGTAAGGCTAGACAGCGCGAAGTCCTTCATTAGACTGGCTCTGCCGCGTTCCTTCGTGGCGTCTCCATTTATGCTGTATATGTCCGGGTGTGCACAGTTCTGCCCGGATGACCCTCCGAGCCAAGGACCGTGATCGACGTGAAGGTCGGCATCCCCCGCGAAGTCAAGAACAACGAGTTCCGGGTGGCGATCACCCCCGCCGGAGTGCATGAGCTCGTCGGCCACGGCCACCAGGTCGTCATCGAGCACGACGCCGGCGTCGGCTCGTCCATCCCGGACGAGGAGTACGTCGCCGCGGGTGCGCGGATCCTGGCCACCGCCGACGAGGTCTGGGCCGCCGCCGACCTGCTGCTGAAGGTCAAGGAGCCGGTCGCCGAGGAGTACCACCGCCTGCGCAAGGACCAGACCCTCTTCACGTACCTGCACCTCGCCGCCTCCCGCGAGTGCACCGACGCGCTGCTGGCCTCCGGCACCACCGCCATCGCCTATGAGACGGTCGAGACCGCGAACCGCGCCCTCCCGCTGCTCGCCCCGATGTCCGAGGTCGCCGGCCGTCTCGCCCCGCAGGTCGGCGCGTACCACCTGATGCGCTCCGTCGGCGGCCGCGGTGTTCTCCCCGGCGGCGTCCCCGGTACCGCGGCGGGCAGGGCCGTCGTCATCGGTGGTGGCGTCTCCGGCTGGAACGCCACGCAGATCGCCGTGGGCCTCGGCTTCCACGTCACGCTGCTCGACCGCGACATCAACAAGCTGCGCGAGGCCGACAGGATCTTCGGCACCAAGGTGCAGACCGTCGTCTCCAACGCCTTCGAGCTGGAGAAGGCCGTCGTCGAGGCCGACCTCGTCATCGGCGCCGTGCTGATCCCCGGAGCCAAGGCCCCGAAGCTGGTCACCAACGAGCTCGTCGCCAAGATGAAGCCCGGAAGTGTACTTGTCGACATTGCAATCGACCAGGGTGGCTGCTTCGAGGACTCGCGTCCGACGACCCACGCCGAGCCGACCTTCCAGGTCCACGGCTCGGTCTTCTACTGCGTCGCCAACATGCCCGGCGCGGTGCCCCACACCTCCACCTACGCGCTCACCAACGCGACGCTGCCCTACATCGTGGAGCTCGCGAACCGTGGCTGGGCCGACGCCCTGCGTCGCGACGCCGCTCTCGCCAAGGGTCTCAACACCCATGAGGGCCAGGTGGTTTACCGCGAGGTGGCCGAAGCGCACGGTCTCCCGCACGTCGAGTTGACCGCGCTCCTCGGCTGACGGGTCAACCCCCTCCGTCAACATCGGGACTCCGGCCGGACCTTGCCGAGCAAGGTCCGGCCGGATGCGTATCGGGCCCTGTGGGGCCCTTGCGCAACTCGCGCCGAACGTAACCCTTTACCCGTTTCGTGCTGCGGTGAAATGTGCGGCTTGGTCGCTGTGCGCCCTTGACAGCGAGGCGTTCGATTGCCGACACATCGGGCCGGGTCCGGCGGATTGTGTTGCTGCGGACCGGTGACACGCCATAGAGTCGCCAATCGTCGGCATGGTGCCACGCTGACCTATCGATAAGTTTCCTGGTCACGTCCAAGGAGGTAAGACGACTTGTGAATGAGTCGACAATTACTCCCGGGGGTGGTCAACCAGGGATGCCTGCACGGGGTCTGAGCCCGATCGGGCTCGAAGCTGTCGGCTCCGTCGCTGTCCGCACCTTCGCCACCCAACAGCACATGACGACAGCCCCCCAGATGATGGACGGCCTACACGTGAACGCCACGGCCGGCAACGAGAGCAGCCGGGACACCGACCGCTTCGCCGACTTCGCCGAGGTGCCCGAGGGGCACTTCTACGACCCCGACGCCGAGTACGAGCCCGATCCGGAGTACGCGGCCACCCTCGCGCCCGACGCCGCGCGTCAGCGCCGCGAGCGCATCGGCCCGACCGGACGGCCCCTGCCGTACTTCCCGATCCCGGGTCCCCTGACCGACCACGGCCCCGCGAAGATCATCGCGATGTGCAACCAGAAGGGCGGCGTCGGCAAGACCACGTCGACCATCAACCTGGGCGCCGCGCTCGCGGAGTACGGACGCCGGGTCCTGCTCGTCGACTTCGACCCGCAGGGAGCCCTCTCCGTCGGCCTCGGGGTCAACCCGATGGAGCTGGACCTCACCGTCTACAACCTGCTCATGGAGCGGGGCATGACGGCCGACGACGTCCTGCTCAAGACCGCGGTCCCCAACATGGACCTGCTGCCCAGCAACATCGACCTCTCCGCGGCCGAGGTGCAGCTCGTCAGCGAGGTGGCCCGCGAGTCCACGCTCCAGCGCGCCCTGAAGCCGCTGATGGCCGACTACGACTACATCGTGATCGACTGTCAGCCCTCCCTCGGCCTGCTCACCGTGAACGCCCTGACGGCCGCTCACAAGGTCATAGTGCCGCTCGAGTGCGAGTTCTTCGCCCTGCGCGGGGTGGCGCTGCTCACCGAGACCATCGAGAAGGTCCAGGAGCGGCTCAACCCGGAGCTGGAGCTCGACGGCATCCTCGCCACCATGTACGACTCCCGTACGGTGCACAGCCGCGAGGTCCTGGCGCGCGTCGTCGAGGCCTTCGACGAGCACGTCTACCACACGGTCATCGGCCGCACGGTCCGCTTCCCGGAGACCACGGTCGCCGGTGAGCCCATCACCACCTACGCCTCCAACTCGGTCGGCGCAGCCGCCTATCGCCAGCTCGCCAGGGAGGTGCTCGCCCGGTGTCACGCCGAGTGAGTCTGCCGGGGGCCGACGAACTGTTCCGTACCACCGGAGGCGGGATGGGCCTCCAGCCGTCCTCCCCGGCGGAGCGGCGGCGCAAGGCGAACGGCGAGCCGCGGGTGCCCGCGCCCGCCGGGGAGAGCGACCCCTCCGGCCAGGCCCCGCCCGCCGACCGTGAGGAGCACACCGCGGCCGACGCCGACGGCGGCGACGCGCGGGGCCGCGGCGGTGAGGGCGAGCGTTCCCCGTCCGCCGGGGCCGCGTCCGGCGAGCGCCCCGCGTCCTCGGCCGCTCCGGCCGAGCAGCCCCCGGCGGTCCAGCAGCAGCGCAGGCGCGGCGGCGGCCGCGGCGCCAACCGCCGCCCCAGCGGCCGGGAACGCCACGACGAGAAGATCACGGTCTACGTCTCCGCCGAGGAGCTGATGGACCTCGAACACGCCCGGCTCGTCCTGAGAGGCGAACACGGCCTCGCCGTCGACCGCGGCCGCATCGTCCGCGAGGCGGTGGCGGTGGTCCTGGCCGACCTGGAGTCCCGGGGCGACGCGAGCATCCTCGTACGGCGGCTGCGCGGCCGCTGAGCGGCACGGCGCGGGTAGCCTGCCCCACTAGGGCCTGACGACAGGCTCTGGACCCGCCGCCCGGCGGGAACCGCCCGCGCCGCCGCCCCATCCCTGGACCTCCATGCCCACGCCCGACGACCCCGCCACCCCGCGCCGCCGTGCCCTGGGGCGGGGGCCGGGTGCGGTGGCGCCTCCGGTGGAGGCGACTCCCGTGCAAGAGCCCGTACCCGTACCCGTACAAGAGGCTGTGCCGGAGCAGGAGTCGGACGGCAAGCGCTTCACCGTCCGGCTGGTGAACTTCGAGGGCCCCTTCGATCTCCTCCTCCAGCTGATCTCCCGGCACAAGCTGGACGTCACCGAGGTCGCCCTGTCGAAGGTCACCGACGAGTTCATGGCGTACATCCGCGCCATGGGCCCCGACTGGGACCTCGACCAGACCACCGAGTTCCTCGTCGTCGCCGCCACGCTGCTCGACCTCAAGGCCGCCCGGCTGCTGCCCGCCGCCGAGGTCGAGGACGAGGCGGACCTCGTGCTCCTGGAGGCGCGGGACCTGCTCTTCGCGCGGCTGCTCCAGTACCGCGCGTACAAGCGGATCGCCGAGATCTTCGAGGGCCGCCTGGAGTCCGAGGCCCGCCGCCATCCCCGTACGGTCGGCCTGGAGGACCAGCACGCCGCGCTGCTGCCCGAGGTGGTCATCAGTATCGGGCCCGAGGGCTTCGCGAAGCTCGCGGTGAAGGCGATGCGGCCGAAGCCCAGACCCCAGGTGTACGTCGACCACATCCACGCCCCGCTGGTCAGCGTCCGGGAGCAGGCGGCCCTCGTGGTGGAGCGGCTGCGCGAAGCCGGGAAGGCGCTGAGCTTCGCGGTGCTGACCGGGGACGCGCCGGACACCCTGACCGTGGTGGCCCGGTTTCTGGCCCTGCTGGAGCTGTACCGCGAGAAGGCCGTCACCCTCGACCAGGACGAGGCGCTGGGCGGCCTGCTGGTGACCTGGTGCGGCGGGGCGGACGCGGAGCCGGTGGTGACGGACGAGTTCGACGCCGAACTCAACGGGCGGCCCGCTGACGAGGAGGACGTACGGGAATGAGTGAGCAGCCGACTCGGGAGACCGAGGAGGGCGCGGTCGCCGCGCTCGATCTGAAGCCCGCCCTGGAGGCGGTCCTCATGGTCGTCGACGAGCCCGCCACCGTCGACCACCTGGCCAAGGTGCTCCAGCGGCCCCGCAGGGCCGTGGCGGACGCGTTGCGGGAGCTGGCTGACGAGTACACCGTGCAGCGCCGGGGCTTCGACCTGCGGCTCGTCGCGGGCGGCTGGCGGTTCTACACCCGCCCCGAGTACGCGGCGGCCGTGGAGGGCTTCGTCCTGGACGGCCAGCACGCCCGGCTCACCCAGGCCGCGCTGGAGACCCTGGCGGTGGTCGCGTACCGGCAGCCGGTGAGCCGCTCGCGGGTCTCGGCGGTGCGCGGAGTGAACTGCGACGGCGTCATGCGGACCCTCCTCCAGCGGGGCCTGGTGGCGGAGGCGGGCGCGGAACCCGAAACAGGTGCGATCCTGTACAGGACGACGAACTACTTTCTGGAGCGAATGGGCCTGCGCGGCCTGGACGAGCTCCCGGAGCTCGCGCCCTTCCTCCCGGAGGCGGACGCGATCGAGGCTGAGACGCTAGAGGGTGTGCCGTCGTTCGATCCGGACGCACCGGACACCCCGGATACTCACGCAGACGACAAGACGGAATTTTGATGCGAAGCAGTGGCAGGAACAGCGGAAGCGGCAACGGCGGGAGCGGCGGCCGGAGCAGCGGCGGCGGCAACCGGAACCCCCGGAGCGGCGGCGGCGCGGGCAGCGGCGGCGGGTCCTTCCGCCAGGGCCAGGGTGGCGGCCAGGGCGGTCGTCCCGGCGGCCAGGGCGGCGGCCGCGGCGGAAGCCAGGGCGGGCGGCCCGGAGCCCCGGGCGGCCGTCCCTCCGGTCAGGGCGGTCGTCCCGGCCAGGGCGGCCGTCCCACCGGCCAGGGCGGCGGCCAGGGCGGACGCCAGGGCGCTCAGGACGGGCGTTCGAGCTACCAGGGCGGCCGCGACGAGGAGCAGCGCCCCCGTCGTCCCCGCCCGGAGGAGCGCCGCTACGACGTCGGCAACGACGCCCCCGGCGCCCGGGCCGAGCAGGACGGCCCCCGCAAGGGCCGCGGCTCGGCCGCCCGGGGCGGCGCCAAGGGCGGCCCGAAGCCCGCACAGGGCGGCAGCCGCAGCGGCGGTTTCCGCCGGGCCGCACCCTCGCGCCCCCGTGAGCTGGACGCCAAGATCGAGCAGCGCAACCGCGACCGGTACGCGAACAAGCCCGAGATCAACCTCCCCAAGACCCACCCGGGCGCCGAGCAGGAGGGTGAGCGGCTGCAGAAGGTCCTCGCCCGCGCCGGCATGGGCTCGCGCCGGGCGTGCGAGGAGCTGATCGAGCAGTCCCGCGTCGAGGTCAACGGCGAGATCGTCGTCGAGCAGGGCATGCGCGTCGACGTGCACCAGGACGAGATCAAGGTCGACGGCCTCACGGTCGCCGCCCAGTCGTATCTCTTCTTCGCGCTGAACAAGCCCGCCGGGGTCGTCTCCTCGATGGAGGACCCGGACGGCCGCCAGTGCCTCGGCGACTACGTGACCAACCGCGAGACGCGGCTGTTCCACGTGGGCCGGCTGGACACCGAGACGGAGGGCATCATCATGCTCACCAACCACGGTGAGCTGGCCCACCGCCTCACGCACCCCAAGTACGGCGTCAAGAAGACCTACCTGGCCGCCATCCAGGGCCCCCTGCCGCGCGACCTCGGCAAGCGGCTCAAGGACGGCATCCAGCTGGAGGACGGCTACGCCCGCGCCGACCACTTCCGCGTCGTCGAGAACACCGGCAAGAACTACCTGGTCGAGGTGACCCTCCACGAGGGCCGCAAGCACATCGTGCGCCGGATGCTGGCCGAGGCCGGCTTCCCGGTCGAGCGCCTCGTGCGGACGTCCTTCGGGCCGATCCCGCTGGGCGACCAGAAGTCCGGCTGGCTGCGCCGCCTCACCAACACCGAGGTCGGCATGCTCATGCGCGAGGTCGGCCTCTAGGCCCTTCTCCGCACCAGACGTCGTACGAAGGCCCGCGGCCGGTTCTGTTCGGAAAGTTCGAACAGAACCGGCCGCGGGCCTTCTGCTGCCCCCGTCCAGCCTTTATAGTCAGAGTGACTATAAAGAAGGAGGCGGGCGTGAGCCTCGCGGACGTACTCGATCCCCTGCAACAGCCCCTGGTGACGATCCTGGACACCCCGGTCAGCTGGACCGAGGTGCTGGGCTTCGGAAGCGGGGCGCTGTGCGTCTGGCTCGTGGCCCGCCAGCACCTCGCCAACTGGCCGATCGGCATCGCCAACAACCTCTTCTTCGTCCTGCTGTTCGCCCAGTCCGGCCTGTACGCCGACGCCGGCCTCCAGATCGTCTTCATCACCCTCGCCGCGTACGGCTGGTGGACCTGGACCCACGGGGGTGGACCAGGGACCTCTGTCCTGCCGGTGTGTCGAACGACCCGCACCGAATGGACCTGGCTGCTCGCGGCGGGGGTGGTGGGGACCCTCGGGATCACGCTGCTGCTGTCCCGGGCGACCGACTCCACCGTCCCGTTCTGGGACGCGGCTACGACGTCCCTGTCGCTGATGGCGACGTACGGGCAGTGCAGGAAGCGGCTGGAGTCCTGGTGGCTGTGGATCGCCGCCGACGTCGTCTACATCCCGCTGTACGCCCACAAGGGGCTGTATCTGACCTCGCTGCTCTACGCCGGGTTCCTCGCGCTCTGCCTCGTCGGCCTGCGCGACTGGCGGCGCGACCTGACCGCCCGCACCGCGCGCCCCGCGGAGGTGGCCGCGGCATGAAGCGCTACGAACACGGCCTGGTCCTCGGCAAGTTCTACCCGCCGCACGCCGGCCACCACCACCTCGTCGAGACTGCTCGGGACCGCTGCGAACGGCTGACCGTGCTGGTCTGCGCCGCCTCCGTGGAATCCGTCCCGCTCGCCGACCGGGTCGCCTGGATGCGCGAGGTCCACCCGGACGTCACGGTGGTGGGCGCGGTCGACGACACGCACATGGACGTGGCCGACCCGGCCGTCTGGGACGCGCACATGGCGGTCTTCACCGCGGCCGTGCCCGAGCGGGTGGACGCCGTCTTCACCTCGGAGGCGTACGGGGAGGAGCTGGGCCGACGCTTCGGCGCCGCGTCCGTCCTCGTCGACCGGGGCCGCACCCTCTTCCCGGTCTCCGGCACCGCCGTGCGCCGGTCCCCGGCCGACTGCTGGGACTTCCTCCGGCCGCCCGTGCGGGCCGCCCTCGCCCGCCGGGTCGTCGTCCTCGGCGCGGAGTCCACCGGCACCACCACCCTCGCGCGGGCGCTCGCCGCCCACTACCGCGCACGCGGCGGCGTGTGGGCACGCACCGGCTACGTCGCCGAGTACGGGCGCGAGTACAGCGAACAGAAGCTCGCCGCCCTGCGCGAGCGCTGGCCCGGAGCCGCCTGGGAGGACGTCAGCTTCACCACCGACGACTTCCCGCTCATCGCGCAGGCCCAGAACGACCGGGAGGAGGCCGCCGCCCGCGCCGGGTCCCCGGTGCTCTTCTGCGACACCGACTCCTTCGCCACCACCGTCTGGCACGAGCGGTACGTCGGCGGCCGCAACCCGCTCGTCGAGGAGATCGCCGACCGCACCGACCACCACCTGTGGCTGCTCACCGACCACGAGGGCGTCCCCTTCGAGGACGACGGACTGCGTGACGGCGAGGAGCTGCGCCCCTGGATGACCGACCGCTTCCGCGCCGAACTCACCCGTACGGGCAGGCGGTTCATCGAGATGACCGGTCCGCCCGAGGCGCGGCTCACCGCCGCCGGCACCGCCGTCGACGAACTCCTCACCACCGGCTGGAACTTCGCCGCACCCCTCCCGGAGACGCGATGAGAACCCCCGTCCCCGAGGGCTACGACCCGCACGCCTTCGCCCCGTTCGCGGTCACCGTCGACCTCGCGGTCTTCACCGTCCGAGAGGCCCGGCTGCACGTGCTGCTCGTCGAACGCGGCCAGGAGCCCTTCCGGGGCCGGTGGGCGCTGCCCGGCGGCTTCCTGCTGCCCCGCGAGTCCGCGGAGGACGCCGCCCGCCGCGAACTGGCCGAGGAGACCGGCCTCGGCCAGGGCGCCGTCGGCACCCTCCATCTCGAACAGCTGCGCACCTACACCGCCCCGGACCGCGACCCGAGGATGCGGGTCGTCTCCGTCGCGTACGCCGCACTCCTGCCGGACCTGCCCGAACCGCGCGGCGGCGGCGACGCGGCGAGCGCCCGGTGGGGGGACGCGGGCTCCACCGGACCGCTGGCCTTCGACCACGACCGGATCCTCGCCGACGCCCACGACCGGATCGGCGCCAAGCTCGAATACAGCTGCCTGGCCACGGCGTTCTGCCCCGCCGAATTCACCCTCGGGGAACTCCAGCAGGTCTACGAGACCGTCTGGGGCGTCGAGCTCGACCGCCCCAACTTCCGGCGCAAGGTCCTGAACGCGCCCGGGTTCGTCCAGGCCGTCGAGGGCCCGCCGCGCCGCACCGGCGGCCGGGGTAAACCGGCCGCCCTCTTTCGGGCGGGCGACGCCACCGCCCTGCACCCGCCGCTCCTGCGCCCGCCACGACCGGACGCCCCCGCAGCCCCGTCGCACTCCGCACCGGAAGGACGAGACAGATGACCATCACCACCCCGCCCCTCACCAAGCAGGCCGCCACCGGCGTGCTGACCGGGCTCGCGCTCGGCGACGCCCTGGGCTTCCCCACCGAGTTCAACGACGTGCCCGCCATCCTCGCCAAGTTCGGCCCCTGGCGGCAGCTTCCCCTCCTGACGCCCGCGGTCGTCTCCGACGACACCCAGATGACGATCGCCCTGGGCCGGGGTATCCGCACCGCCATGGACAGCGGACTGCTCACCCCCGAACGGATGGTGGACCCGGTCCGCGCGGAGTTCGTCGCCTGGTACCACTCACCGGACAACAACCGCGCCCCGGGCAACACCTGCCTCACCGCCTGCCGCCTGCTCGAACACACCCGGGTCTGGCAGGAGGCCAGCCAGACGCACTCCAAGGGCTGCGGCGCCAACATGCGGGTCGCCCCCGTCGGCCTGGTCCCGGGCCTCAGCGAGGAACAGCGCGCCGGGGCCGCCCAGCTCCAGGCCGCCCTCACCCACGGCCACCCCACCGCGCTCACCGCCTCCGACCTGCTGGCCCGCGCGGTGTTCCTGCTCGCCCAGGGCGCCGAACCCCTCGGTCTGATCGGACAGCTCCGCAGCTACGCCTACGAGAACCGGGGCCGCTACCACACCCGCTGGCTCGGCGACCTCTGGCGCCACGCGGGCGACGCCACCCCGCAGGCGTACACCCAGCGCGGCTGGGACGAGTGCCTGACCGCGCTGGGACGCGTCCAGGACGCGCTGCGCGACCCGTCGCCGGAGACCGACCCCTGCGAGCGGACCGGCGACGGCTGGATCGCCGAGGAGGCCCTCGCCACCGCGCTGCACTGCTTCCTGCTGTTCCCCGAGGAGCCCCTCACCGCCCTGCGCCGGGCGGCCTGCACCCGGGGCGACTCCGACTCGATCGCCTGCCTGACCGGAGCGCTCGCCGGGGCGCACCTGGGCGCGGCGGCCTGGCCCAAGGAGTGGTCGGAGCGCATCGAGTACCGCAGCGACCTGCTCTCCCTCGCCGCGCTCTGGGACGCTTGAGCCTTCCCGTCGGCGTCTGCGCGTCATCGTCTCGCCGACGGGGCCCGCGTGTGAGTGAGCCGAGGGCGACCGGGTACGAGAGGGCGGACCTGCTCCCGTACGAAGGCCTGGTGGTATCCGTGTCCTCCTCACTCGTCGAGACCATCGACATCAAGGCTCCCGTGGCCGTCACCTGGTCCCTGTGGAGCGATGTCACCCAGTGGCCCAGGTTCCTGAGCCACGTCCAGCGCGTCGATCCGATCGACGAGCGGCGCTTCGCCTGGCAGCTCTCGCTGCCCGGCGCGGAGAAGCGGTTCGTCGCGGAGCTGACCGAGGTGGTCCCCGAGGACCGCATCGCCTGGAAGACCACCGAGGGCGTCCACCACGCCGGGGTGGTCACCTTCCACCGGCTCGACGACACGTCGAGCCGCGTCGCCCTGCAGGTCGAGTACGACCCCCAGGGATTCATCGAGCACCTGGGCGCGCTGACCAACCTCGACTCCGCCCTGGCCAACTACGACCTGGGCGAGTTCCAGAAGCTCGCCGAGCTCACGGCCGCGTCGGGCGGTCCTCGTACGGTGTGAGCGCGGACCGGCCCGCAGCGCGATCGGCCGAGGCCCGCCGGGCGCGGACGAGGAGGCCCTCCACGGCGGCCCGGTCGGGTTCCGGCGGCAGCGGGGAGCGGACCGCCGCCTCGGTGTTCTCCTCGCCGAGGCGGTTCATCCGGCGCTCCACCTCCGGCCAGGACACCTCGCCCCGCCGCACCGCCAGCAGTTCCTCACGGGCCTCGCCGACGTCGATGCGCAGCTCACCCGTGCGCAGCAGGTCCCGGCAGCTCGCCAGCAGCCGCAGCAGGTGCATGGCGTGCTTCCAGCGCGGCGCGCCATGGACCCGTACGTCGGCCTCCAGCTTCCTCCGCTGACCCAGCGCGTACCGGACGAACGTGTCGTGCGCGAGCCGTGACAGGAACGCCCCGCGCAACGCCAGCAGCTCGCGGCCCGTCTCGTCCACGGACTCCACCAGCGGGGAGTGCAGGCACTCCAGCACGTTCGGGTTGGCCCGCAGCGCCAGCTCGCAGAAGCGTTCCAGCTCCCAGGAGAACTGCTCCGGCGCGGGGCCCTCCACATGCGTCGGCGGCTTCTCGAAGCGCCAGAACAGCGGGGTGGGCGCGAGGAACACCCCGCGCCGGTCGGTATCGCTGTCCTCCGTGGCCAGCCCGAACGCGCGCGAGCCCATCACACAGGCGTAGACCGTGTGGTCGCGTACGAGTGCTTCGTCGGCGGCGGTGATCATGCCCGCGAGCGTACGTGCGCGGTGGCCGCCGCGCCTCGGAGATTCCGGCCCGCTCTCAGGCCAGCCGGATCGCGCCCCCCGAGACGGTGATCCGCTCCGCGGGCAGCGGCCGGGTCGCCGGGCCGGCCTCGACCGCCGCGTCCGTGATGCTGTACTTGCTGCCGTGGCAGGGGCAGTCGATCGTGCCGTCGCTCACCGTCGAGACGAGGCAGCTCGCATGGGTGCAGACGGCGGAGAACGCCCTGAAATCGCCCTCCTCGGGCTGGGTCACCACCACTTTCCGCTCCGTGAGGACGATGCCACCGCCGACCGGGACGTCCGCGGCCCTGGCCAGCTCCGCCCCACCCGAAGCGCCGTCGGACGCTGTCGGCGTGGAGCTCGCGTCCCCGTCGCCGTCCCCGCCGGACGATCCGCAGCCGGTGGCCAGGGAGGCGGCGCCCGCCGCACCCGCGGCCAGCACCGTCCTTCGCCGTGCGTTCATGGGCTCTCCTTCGGTAGGGCCTGGTGTGGTGGGTACCGGCCATCGTGGCGGCGGAGGGCCCCCGGGCGAAGCAACCGGGCGGACCGTGCGCCCGCCCGGGTGTCGACAGAGGCCACCGACGGCCCTGCCCCCCGCCCTGACGGCCCGCGCTCCGGAGCGCCCCACGCACGTGACCGGCCGTCTCACGGAGGGAACACCGCGACCGGGTCCGCCGCGGCCGATCTAGGCTGAGGTGGGCGAAGGGCGGCGCCGAGGGCGCCGGCCCGGAGGCGCGGACGATCAGCGCAGAACGCAGAACGCAGAACGAGGAGTGCGACGTGGCGGTACGAGCGGTCCGGGGCGCTGTCCAGCTGGACCAGGACGAGGCCGGGCACATGGGCCTGCGGGTCGGTGAGCTGCTGACGGCCGTACTGGACCGCAACGAGCTCGTCGCCGACGACCTGATCAGCATCTGGTTCACCGCCACCCCCGACCTGCACAGCGACTTCCCCGCCGCCGCCGCGCGCGGCCTCGGTATCGTCGACGTCCCCCTGATCTGCGCACAGGAGCTGGACATCGACGGGGCCATGCCCCGGGTCGTCCGTATCCTCGTGCATGTCGAGACCTATCTCTCGCGCGCCGAGATCAGCCACGTCTACCTCGGCGCCACCGCCGCTCTGCGCAAGGACATCGCCCAGTGAGAACCGCCCTCGTCATCGGAACCGGGCTCGTCGGCACCTCCGCCGCCCTCGCCCTGGCCGGCCGCGGCGTCCACGTGCACCTCGTCGACCACGACCCCGCCTCCGCCCGCACCGCCGCCGCGCTCGGCGCCGGCACGGACGATGCGTCCCAGGGCCGCGTCGACCTGGCGATCGTCGCCGTGCCGCCCGCGCACACCGCCGCCGTCCTGGCCGGGGCCATGCGCGACGGGGTGGCCCGCGGCTACCTGGACGTCGCCAGCGTCAAGGGCGGCCCGCGCCGCGAGCTGGAGGCGCTCGGCCTCGACCTCGCCCCGTACATCGGTACGCATCCGATGGCCGGCAAGGAACGCTCCGGCCCGCTCGCCGCGACCGCCGACCTCTTCGAGGGCCGCCCCTGGGTCCTCACCCCGACCCGGGACACCGACACCGAGGTGCTCAACCTGGCGCTGGAGCTGGTCGCCCTGTGCCGGGCCGTCCCCGTCGTCATGGACGCGGACGCCCACGACCGGGCCGTGGCCCTCGTCTCGCACACCCCGCAGCTGATCTCCTCGATGGTCGCCGCCCGGCTGGAGGAGGCCGACGAGACCGCCGTACGGCTGTGCGGTCAGGGCATCCGCGACGTCACCCGGATCGCCGCGTCCGACCCCCGGATGTGGGTGGAGATCCTCTCCGCCAACCCCGGCCCGGTCGCCGACGTCCTCGCCGGGGTCGCCGCCGACCTGGAGGAGACCGTGACCGCGCTGCGCGGCCTGCACTCCGCCGACGAGGAGAAGCGGCGCGCCGGCACCGAAGCCATCGAGGACGTCCTGCGCCGCGGCAACGCCGGCCGCGTCCGGGTCCCCGGCAAGCACGGCGCGGCCCCCGCCGCCTACGAGACCGTGGCCGTCCTCATCGGCGACAAGCCGGGCGAGCTGGCCGCGATCTTCGCCGACGCCGGCCGGGCCGGGGTCAACATCGAGGACGTCCGCATCGAGCACGCCACCGGCCAGCAGGCGGGCCTCGTCCAGATCATGGTCGAGCCCAGCGCCGCCCCGGTCCTCGGCGCGGCCCTCCGGGAACGCGGCTGGTCGATCCGCGGCTGAGCCCGGTCCCGCACGGCGGGGCGGCGCCTTCCCCGCCCGGGTGGCCCGCCTCCCCCGTACGGGGTACAAGGGCCCGCCCGGTACTCGGTAACCTGGTACGAGGCCGTCTCCGAGGCCCGTCCGTCCCCGCACCGTGTACCAGGAAGGTGTCCACCACCGTGGAAACCGCACGCTCCTCCGTGATCGTCGCCATCGACGGGCCCTCGGGCACCGGCAAGTCGAGCACGTCCAAGGCCGTCGCCGCCAAGCTCGGCCTGAGCTACCTGGACACGGGCGCGCAGTACCGGGCCATCACCTGGTGGATGCTGAACAACGGCATCGACGTCGGCGACCCGGCCGAGATCGCGACCGCCGCCGCCAAGCCGGTCATCGTCTCCGGCACCGACCCCGCCGCCCCGACGATCACCGTCGACGGCGAGGACGCCTCCGGCCCGATCCGCACCCAGGAGGTCACCTCCAAGGTCAGCGCCGTCAGCGCCGTCCCCGAGGTGCGCACGCTCATCACCGAGCTCCAGCGCTCCATCGCCGCGGCGGCGACCGGCGGCATCGTCGTCGAGGGCCGGGACATCGGCACCACCGTGCTGCCCGACGCCGACCTCAAGATCTTCCTCACCGCCTCCCCGGAGGCCCGCGCCGCCCGCCGCAGCGGCGAGGTCAAGGGCTCCGACCTGACCGCCACCCGCGAGGCCCTGATCAAGCGGGACGCCGCCGACTCCGGCCGCAAGACCTCGCCGCTCGCCAAGGCGGACGACGCCGTCGAGGTGGACACCACCGAGCTGACCCTCCAGCAGGTCATCGAGTGCGTCGTCACCCTCGTCGAGGGGAAGCGGGTCGCCGCGTGAGCGATGCCACAGGCGCGCCCACGCTGCGCGGAGCGGCCGTCGGGCGGTCCATCGGCATCGGCCTGATGTACGGGCTGTGGAAGCCCAGGGTCCTCGGCGCGTGGCGCGTGCCCGCCGCCGGACCCGTCATACTCGCGGTGAACCACTCCCACAACATCGACGGACCGATGCTGATGGGCACCGCGCCCCGGCCGGTGCACTTCCTGATCAAGAAGGAGGCGTTCGTCGGCCCCCTCGACCCGTTCCTGCACGGAATCGGCCAGATCGAGGTGGACCGCCGGGTCGTCGACCGCACCGCCATCACCCACGCGCTCGGCGTGCTGGAGGACGGCGGCGTCCTCGGGATCTTCCCCGAGGGCACCCGGGGCGAAGGAGACTTCGCCTCGCTGCGGGCCGGACTCGCCTATTTCGCGGTACGGGGCGGGGCTCCGATCGTCCCCGTTGCCGTCCTGGGAAGCACCGAGCGGCCCGGACGGTTGATACGGGGGCTGCCCCCGCTGCGCAGCCGGGTCGACGTCGTCTTCGGCGACGCGTTCGACGCGAGCGCGGGCGACGGGCGGCGGACGCGCAGGGCGCTGGACGAGGCGACCCTGCGGATCCAGGCGAAGCTGACCGCCCACCTGGAAAGCGCCAAGCGCCTCACCGGGCGATAGGCGAGACTTGAGTAGTGGACCGCGCTGATCGCGGTCCATCGATGATGATGCAAAGAGGAACGGACTTCATGAACGACCAGATTCACTCCGACGGCTCGGGCCACGAGCACGGAGCACTTGGCGATGCCGAGTTCGCGGAGTTCATGGAGCTCGCCGCGCAGGAGGGCTTCGATCCCGAGGACGTCGAGGGCGCCCTCGACGAGGCCGGTCACGGCCCGCTCCCCGTGCTCGCGGTCGTCGGCCGCCCCAATGTCGGCAAGTCGACCCTGGTGAACAGGATCATCGGCCGCCGCGAGGCCGTCGTGCAGGACAAGCCCGGCGTCACCCGCGACCGCGTCAGCTACGAGGCCGAATGGGCCGGACGCCGCTTCAAGGTCGTCGACACCGGCGGCTGGGAGCAGGACGTGCTGGGCCTCGACGCCTCCGTCGCCGCCCAGGCCGAGTACGCCATCGAGACGGCCGACGCGGTCGTCTTCGTCGTCGACTCGACCGTCGGCGCCACCGACACCGACGAGGCCGTCGTCAAGCTGCTGCGCCGGGCCGGCAAGCCCGTCGTCCTCTGCGCCAACAAGGTCGACGGACAGAGCGGCGAGGCGGACGCCAGCGCCCTGTGGTCGCTGGGCCTCGGCGAGCCCTACCCGGTCTCCTCGCTGCACGGCCGCGGCACCGGCGACATGCTGGACGCGGTCCTGGAGGCCTTGCCCGACGCCCCGGCCCAGAAGTTCGGCACCGCCCTCGGCGGCCCCCGCCGCATCGCCCTGATCGGCCGCCCGAACGTCGGCAAGTCCTCCCTGCTGAACAAGGTCGCGGGCGAGGACCGGGTCGTCGTCAACGAGCAGGCCGGCACCACCCGCGACCCGGTCGACGAGCTGATCAAGCTCGGCGGCATCACCTGGAAGTTCATCGACACGGCCGGCATCCGCCGCCGCGTCCACCTCCAGGAGGGCGCGGACTACTACGCCTCGCTGCGTACGGCCGCCGCCGTGGAGAAGGCCGAGGTCGCCGTCGTCCTGATCGACTCCAGCGAGTCCATCAGCGTCCAGGACCAGCGGATCATCACCATGGCCGTGGAGGCCGGGCGCGCCCTCGTCGTCGCCTTCAACAAGTGGGACACCCTCGACGAGGAGCGCCGCTACTACCTGGAGCGCGAGATCGAGACGGAGCTCGCGCAGATCGCCTGGGCCCCGCGCGTCAACGTCTCGGCCCTCACCGGTCGGCACATGGAGAAGCTGGTCCCGGCGATCGAGACCGCGATCGAGGGCTGGGAGACCCGTGTTCCCACCGGCCGGCTGAACGCCTTCCTCGGTGAGATCGTGGCCTCCCACCCGCACCCGATCCGCGGCGGCAAGCAGCCGCGCATCCTCTTCGGCACCCAGGCGGGCACCAAGCCCCCGCGCTTCGTGCTCTTCGCCTCCGGCTTCCTGGAGCACGGCTACCGCCGCTTCGTGGAGCGCCGCCTGCGCGAGGAGTTCGGCTTCGAGGGCACCCCGATCCACATCTCCGTCCGGGTCCGCGAGAAGCGCGGCCGCAACAAGTAGCACCAGCGCGACCAGCAGCACCAGCGCACGACGAAGCCCCGGACCGCTCTCGCCGGAGCGGCCCGGGGCTTCGTCGCGCGGCCTGCGGAGCAGGGCCTCAGGAGTCCGGTGAACCCGGCGGCAGCGCCGCGGGCCGGGCCCGCCCCGCATGCCGCCCCACCCGCTGCCAGGAGCCGAGGCCCCCGGTGTGCGGGCTCTGCCCGCCGCTCCCGCTCTGGCCGTTGTGCCCAACGCCGCCGCCGTGCCCACCGCCGTGCCCGGAGGGGGCGGGGTGACCGCTCAACGCGGTCCTGGAGGCGAAGAGACCGGCGCCGAAGGCCGGGAAACCGAGATTCTCCTCGCCGCTCCGGTCGCCCGGCAACGCCCGGAACGAGCGCCGGTACTCGGAGTACAGCGCGTCGTAGATCGGGGTGGGGGACACGCCCCCCGACGGATCCTGCGAGGGACGCATGGCAGGGATCTGACTCTGATGCTGGCGGGAGGAGTCGTATGAGTGCACGTAGGTGCCAACGACCTCACTGCCCGTCGGATGCGGCTCCGCCGGAGAAAACGCTGTTCGGCGGGGGCGTCCGAGCCGGCCGGACACGATCAGGTCCCGGCCAGCGGCATCGACGCGGCGACCAGCAGCCCGTTGACCGCGGCCTTCTCCAGGGCGTCCCGGAGCAGGTCCTCGCGCGGCTGCTGGCCGATGGTGCCGGCCGGGGCGGCGAAGACGAGGACCGTCTGCGACTTGTTGGCCGCGGCCCGCCAGCCGTCGGTCACCTGGAGCGGCTGGTGGGCCTGCCACCAGGCGACCGGGTTGCCGCCTCCGGCGCTCGGCTGCAGCACGGCGTGCAGCTGGCCCACCGCCAGCAGCACGGACCAGCCCGCGAGGACCTCCGGCAGCCGGTTCATGTCGGGGGCGGGGCGGAATCCCTGCTCCAGCAGCAGCTGGAGAAATTCGTCGCCCCCGCTGCCGTCGGTGCCGGGCCGGGCGACCGGGCCGGTCGGTTCGACGACCAGGGCCGGGCGCAGATCGTCCTCGATGAGGACGAGTCCGCTGGTGATGCCGAGGACGGCCTGTTCGGGCATGCGCCCCTCCGTATCCTTCTGCTCGCTTCCGGTGATGCTGCGCACCGCGCCCTGGAGCTGGTCCTCCGCGACCTTGACGACCTGCGAGGGGATGCACGTCGCGTGGGCGAAGGCGAGGACGGCGGTCTCGTCGCCGATGAACAGCACCGTGCTGGTGCGTTCCTGGTCGGAGTCGCCGGGGGTGCGGCAGGAGGTGCAGTCGTAACTGCCCGGGGCGTTGTCGCCGACGAGCAGCCGGTCGGCTTCGTCGTCGCCGATCTCGGCGCGTACGTCCTGGCTGACGTCGAGCATGCGCGGCACGGGGACTCCTCGAACTCGGTGCGTGGGCCGGGTGGTTCCCGGGCTCCATGAAGAGACAACGCGGGATCCGCGGCCGGGGTCACGCACCGGGGCGCACAGAAGTGCGGCACAGGTCGACACATCGGTACGTCGAGCAGTCGACGTAGGGCCTTCCGAGGGGTCGGCGCACGGTTCCGGCCGCTCGGCGCACGGGCCCCGGCCCGTCGGCCCGGGGCCCTCGCGTTCCGTCGGGGAAGTTTTTGCCGGGGCGCAGGCAACCTCCCGGCATTTATCTACGTCAAGCTCGGAGTAAAGCCTTGGCGAACGGGTGGTGGGTTAACCGTCCGGGTCGTCGCACCGGTGGTCCGCACGCGCGATCCCGTTACTTCCGGGGCCTGCGGCTATCCGGATTGAACGCCTCCGGAACCCGCAGGTCAACAGCGGTTCGAGGGAGGAGCGGGGCTACCGTGCGGGATGTCGCGGATGCTCCGGGATTTCCCGGTTCATTTCGGGCAGAAATTCGCCGGGAACTACAGACTTGACAAGGTCGGGCCGACAGGGGGAAACAGCGACACCATGCATATTTCTTTTCTTCTGCACAATGCCTACGGAATCGGAGGAACCATCCGGACGACGTTCACGCTCGCCCGTACGCTCGCCGAGCAGCACGACGTCGAGATCGTGTCCGTCTTCCGGCACCGTGACGCCCCCGCTCTCGGCGCACCCGATGGCGTGACGCTGCGCCACCTCGTCGACCTGCGGAAGAAGAGCGCGACGTACGACGGTGACGACCCCGAACACGCCCGGCCCGCCGCGGTGTTCCCGCGCGGGGACAGCCGGCACAAGCAGTACAGCAGGCTCACCGACGCCCGCATCGCCGCCCATCTCCAGGCGGTCGAGGCGGACGTCGTCGTCGGCACCCGCCCCGGTCTCAACGTGCACCTCAGCCGGGGGACCCGCCGCGGACCGGTACGCGTGGGGCAGGAGCACCTGACGCTCGACAGCCACGGCTACCGGCTGCGCCGCGAGATCGCCCACCGGTACGCGCTGCTCGACGCGCTCACCACCGTCACCCGTGCCGACGCGGACGACTACCGAAGCCGGCTGAAGCTGCCCGGCGTACGGATCGAGACCATCCCCAACGCCGTTCCCCAGCCTGCCTGTCCGCCCGCGAGCGGCGACCTGAAGTGGGTCGTCGCGGCGGGCCGGCTGCACCGGGTCAAGCGCTACGACCTCCTGGTGCGGGCCTTCGCCCAGGTGTCCGCCGCCCGCCCGGACTGGCGGCTGCGCATCTACGGCGGCGGCGACGCGACCGGTGACGAACAGGCCTCCCTGCGCACCCTCGTCGACGAACTCGACCTGCACAACCATGTGTTCCTGATGGGCTCGGCCAACCCGATGGAGGCCGAGTGGCCCAAGGGGTCGATCGCCGCCGTCACTTCGGACCGCGAGTCCTTCGGCATGACGATCGTCGAGGCGATGCGCGGCGGTCTGCCGGTCGTCGCCACCGACTGCCCGCACGGACCGGCCGAGATCGTCGAGGACGGCGTCGACGGGCGGCTGGTGCCGGTCGGCGACCCGGACGCGATCGCCGCCGCGCTGCTCCAGCTGATCGAGGACGACGGATTGCGCCACCGGATGGGCGTGGCCGCGCTGAGCGCCTCGGCCCGCTTCGACCCGGCGCGGATCGCCGAGCGCCACGAGAGCCTGTTCACCGAACTCGTCGCCCGCGGCGCCCAGGGGCATGGGCACGGTGCCCTGCGCACCGCGCTGCACCGCACCCGCGGCAGTGTCCTCGACGGGGCCTACGCCCTGCGCTACAAGGCCGCCGACGCGCTCCGCAAGGGAAGGGCCGCATGACCCCCGCCATAGCCACCGTACGGGCCGACTGCGCCGCCGACCCGGCCGGGACACTCACCTTCGACCTGACCGTCCCGGCTTCCTCACCCGCCCCCGCGCCCGCGTCCGTGCTGCTCCTGCGGCGCCGGGGCGCGGCCGGCCGCAGGCCCGGCGGTACGGTGCGGATCCCGCTCGGCGAGTCCGGCCCCGGGCGGCTGCGGGCGGTCCTCCCGGCCTCCACCGGGCTGTCCGAGGGGCGCTGGGACGCCTATGTCGAGGAGCCGGGATCCCAGGCCGTCCGGACCGTGGAGCCGGGGCTGCGGGACCTGCGGGCCCTCGTCGACCGCAGCCCGGACACCGGAGCCGCGAGCGTCAGCGCCCGGGTGCCCTACCCGACCGCCGACGGCCGGCTCGCCCTGCGCTGCTGGGTCCGCGCCCCGCACGCCGAGGCGGGAACCGTCGTCGTCGGCCCGGACGGCATGACGGTCGAGGGCGTGCTGTACGGCGTCGCCGCGGGGGAGGGGGCCCTCGTGGAGGCCCGGCCGCCGGGCGGCCCGGCCGGGTCGCACAGCTTCCCGCTCGCCCCTGACGGGCCGTCCGGCGGCTTCGCCTTCACCCTGCCCTACGGCCCGCCGGCCGGGGGGCCGGTGCGCGAGGCACAGCTCTGGCAGCTGTGGCTGGTCCCGGCGGAGGGCGCGGCCGGGATCAGGATCTCGCGCATCCTCGACGACGTCTGGTCCCGCGACAAGTCCTTCGTCTACCCGGCCCGCGCGGCGGCCCCCGGGGTGCTCGCCACCCCCTGCTACACCGCCGACAACGACCTCTGCCTCCGGCTGGAGCCCGGACCGGCGCACAGCTGAGGGAAGGGAGACCGCTGGGGGAAGGGGCCGCGGACGGAGGAATCGCGGACCGAGGGACCGATGGGCTGAGGGACCGAGCGGATTGCGGACCGGATCTGTCCGCAATTCCTGGCAGACTCGCCCGCATGTTGGAGACCTCGGCACGACTGCTGCGCCTGCTCTCACTGCTCCAGGCCCACCGGGACTGGTCCGGCGCCGACCTGGCCGACCGGCTCGGCGTCACCCCGCGCACGGTGCGCCGGGACGTCGACAAACTGCGCGACCTCGGCTATCCGGTGAACGCCAGCCGGGGTACCGGCGGCGGCTACCAGCTCGGCGCCGGCGCCGAGCTGCCGCCCCTGCTGCTGGACGACGAGGAGGCCGTCGCGGTCGCCGTCGGCCTGCGCACGGCCGCCGGACACGGCATCGAGGGCATCGGCGAGACCTCCGTACGCGCGCTGGCCAAGCTGGAACAGGTGCTGCCGAACCGGCTGCGCCGCCGGGTGAGCGCGCTCGGCGCGTTCACCGTGCCGATGCTGCACGGGGCGGACGACTCCGCCGTCGACCCCGCCGTGCTCACCGAGCTGGCGGCCGCCTGCCGGGACACGGAGCGGCTCCGGTTCGCCTACCGGAGCCACGGCGGGGAGGTCTCGCGCCGGACCGTGGAGCCGCACCGGCTCGTCTGCACCGAACGCCGCTGGTATCTGGTGGCCTGGGATCCGGACCGGGCGGACTGGCGCACCTTCCGGGTGGACCGGATCACCCCGACCCCGCCGCACGGCCCCCGCTTCACCCCGCGCACCCCGCCGGCGGACGATCTGGCGGCCTACGTCTCCCGGGGCGTCGCGGTCTCGGCCTACGCGGCCCGGGCCGTGATCCTGTTGAAGGCGCCGCTGGCCCGGGCGGCCCGGCAGGTGTCGCCGTCCGCGGGGGTGCTGGAGGCCGTGGACGCGGACACCTGCCGGCTGACCGCGGGCGCGCCGGACCTCGCCGTGCTGGTGATCCACGTGCTGATGATGGGGATCGACTTCGAGGTGATCGAGCCGCCCGAACTGACCGAGGTGATGCGGGAGGCGCGGGACCGGCTCACGCGCGCGCTCGACGGACCGTGAGACTCCGGGTGTGGTCGACCGCCCGCCGCACCACGCCCTGCGGGCGGGTGGCGGGAAGCGTACGGAAAGGAAAGGCCGGTTTACGGGGGCGGGAAATTCCGGTGTCCCGGCCATTCGGGCGACACTCCCCAGCGATGGGAAAAGAAGCAGGTCATCCCATGATTCCGGAAGGCTTCCGACACCTCCTCATGCCGGTGAACGCTGTTTCCCGTTTATGTGCGCCGGTGCTTCCGATCGAGGCCGTTCGAGTGAATGGGGCCGCGTATACACGTGTGGGGATCCTGTGACACAAGCGTGACCGTCATGGCATGGGGAGATGCAGGTGTATCCCCGCCCCGGCGCCCTCCCGGCCCGGTCTTCCGTCACGGTCCGGGGCCGCCTACGGTGAAGGCATGGCATCTCTACCGACCCCTCCAGCACAGCCGGACGACGCCACCGAGTCGTACGTCGGCCTCGCCGCCGACGCCGCCGAGCGGCAGGCCGGGACCCGAGGCTGGGACACGGTCCGGGCCGTTCCCCCGGGCGCGTTCCTCACCATGGAGTTCCGCCACGGCCGCATCAACTTCCAGGTCGAGGACGGCACGGTGACGCGCTGCTGGGTGGGCTGACGCGCCGGTCGCCCGGGCCCCGCACACCGAAGGCCCCGACCGCGGTCGGGGCCTTCGGTGTGCGGGGGACGTCGTGCGCACCCAGCGGTTCCGGGAAAGCGGGATCAGCCACCGGTCATCGGGCGCGCCGGACTTCCGGTGCCGCGCGCGCCCCGCTCCGTGTGCGGCGGCGGACGGCGGACGCCCGCGGGGGCGACCGGCATGGAGCCCGGACGCACGGGGTGCCCGCCGTGGGCCCGCGCCCTGACGCCCGGGGCCGGATGTCCGGCGGGGAGCACCGGCTCGGCCGCGGCGGTCACGGTCTCGGCGGCGAGGCCGTCGGTGGCCATCGACTGCGGCAGCAGCACCGGCTGCGGCCCGGCCCCGGGCACGGGCGCCGGACGGGCGCCGTCGCGCCGCTCGCGCCACCGCTCGCGCATCGCGAAGATCCAGGCCTCCGTCCGGGCGATCAGCGGCTCGAACCAGGGCAGTGCCAGGAGGATGAGCAGCCCGGCCGCCCAGCCCAGCACGACGTCGCTGAGCCAGTGCGTACCGATGTAGACGGTGGTGAGACCGACGCCCAGCGAGACCGTCGCGGACACCGCCGACAGATAGCGCCTGGCGCGCGGCGTGGTGGCCAGGTAGGCGAGGATTCCCCAGGTCACGACGGCGTTCGCGGTGTGCCCGGAGGGAAATATATCGCCGCCGGCGAACATCTCGGCCGAGCCGATCTGGGTCGCGTAGTGCGGGCCGAGCCGCCCGAGCCCCAGCTTGACCGCGCCCACCGTCACATTGAGCAGCAGCAGGGAGGTGCCGAGGACCAGCAGCGGCCGGAGCGTGTGCTGACGCCAGGAGCGCCAGCCCAGCCAGCAGGCGACCATCACCGCTGTGGGGCCGCGCTGGCCGAGCACCACGTAGTAGTCCAGGAAGGCGTGCAGCTCGGGCCACTGCTGGTAGGGCCGGAACAGCATGACCTTCCAGTCCAGGGCCACCAGCCAGGACGTGATCAGCACCGCCCAGACGATGGCGAGATAGAACGCCAACGTCCCGCCGAAGAGGGCGATGCGGTGACGGCTCATCCGCGGTGCCACTATCTTCGGCGGTTCCGGCTCCCGGTCCAGCCGGGCAAAGATGTCGGTACGCACCCAATCGACGTTACAGCGAGTGAGTGTGCGAGCAGGCCAATCCGGGCTTTTTGTGATGACGATGTGATGTGGACTTTGTCTCGGAACGGCGTCTTTTCCGGGCGCGCAGAAGATTCTCCGTGATCTTGCGGCCAATTGCCCGACGGTTCCGTTCGTAAGCGTGTTTGATCTCTCGGAAAGATAGGCGCACCGGAATCCGCGGCAATTGATCCCGCCATTCGGGGGAGGCCCGCACCGTCGCGACGCGCCCCGCGCCGCCCGCCCGGACCCCCGCCACGACGGCCGTCCGGGCCCCTCGGGCGGGAGCCCCCTCACCGGTGGCGGAATGGCGTAGGCCACACTGTGCGGCGGACCGGGGTATGACGTGCGCCACGTGTGACCTCGCCGGACTCGCGTACGCTGACGGCTCACTCGCCCGTCGATGCCGGGCCCGAGGGACGCGTACCCCACGTCACCGTCGGTCCGCCGAGCGCGAGGGACTCATCGGGAGGTACGTAGATGTCCGGGACGACCACGGCCGGGGTCCGGCTGCGCGAAGCCGCCGACGACGCCAACCGCTGGGTCGTCCTCGTGGTCCTCTGCCTCAGTCTCCTGGTCGTCGCGCTCGATGCGACCGTGCTCCACGTCGCCGTTCCCGCCGTCACCGAGGACCTGCGCCCGAGCGGCACGGCCCTCCTGTGGATCGTCGACGCCTACCCCCTCGTCTGCGCCTCGCTGCTCATCCTCTTCGGCACGCTGGGTGACCGGATCGGCAGACGGCGCGTGCTGCTCTTCGGCTACGCGCTGTTCGGCGTGGCCTCCGCGCTCGCCGCGACGGCCGACACCCCGGCCGTCCTGATCGCGGCCCGCGCCCTCCTCGGCGTCGGCGGCGCGATGATCATGCCCGCCACGCTGTCGATCCTGCGCCAGGTCTTCCCCGACCGCCGGGAGCGGGCGCTCGCCATCGGCGTGTGGACCGCGGTCGCCGCGGTCGGCGCCGCCACCGGACCGGTCGTCGGCGGCTTCCTGGTCGAGCACTTCTGGTGGGGCTCGGTCTTCCTGGTCAACATCCCGCTGATGGCCGTGATCCTGCCGCTGGGCCGCTGGCTGCTGCCCGAGTCACGCGGCGGCGACGACGGCCCGTGGGACGTCCTGGGCGCGCTGACCGCCGCGGCGGGCGTGCTCGGCGTCGTCCTCGGCGTGAAGCGTCTGGGCGGTGGCGCGGGGCTTTCGGATCCGGCCTCGCTGGGCCCGCTGGCCCTCGGGCTCGCGCTCCTCGTCCTCTTCGTACGCCGCCAGAAGCGCCGCAGGCATCCGCTGATCGACGTCTCGATGTTCGCCCGCCCCGCCTTCTCCACCGCCGTCGGCTGCATCGTGCTCGCCATGCTGGCCCTCGTCGGCCTCCAGCTGATCGCCGTCCAGTACCTCCAGCTGGTGCTCGGGCTCAGCCCGCTGGAGACCGGGCTGCGGCTGCTGCCGCTGACCTTCGCCGCGATGGCCGCGGGCGCCACCGGCTCGCACACCCTGCGCCGCGTCGGCCCCCGGCGCATGGTCGGCTGGGGCTTCGTCCTCACCGCTTCCTCGGTCCTGCTGCTCACCTCGATGGGGCAGCACGACCGGCCCGCCCTGCTGACCTGCGCGTTCGTCCTGCTCGGCTTCGGGCTGCAGACCACGCTCTTCGGGGCGTACGAGTCGATGCTCAGCGACGCCCCTCCGGAGCGGGCGGGCGGCGCGGCGGCCATAGGCGAGACCTCCTACCAACTGGGCGCGGGCCTCGGCATCGCCCTGCTCGGCAGTGTCATGAACGCGGCCTACGCCCCCGGCCTCGCCGGTCTGCGGGAGAAGGGCGTCCCCGCCCGCGCCGGGGCGGAGGCCTCCCATTCGCTCGGCGAGGCCTATCAGGTGGCCGCGCAGCTGGGCGGCCCGATGGGCGACCTGCTGCGCTCCACGGCTCGGCACGCCTTCATCGGCGGACTCCACACCACCCTGTTCGTCAGCGCGGGCCTGCTGCTGCTCGGGGCGCTGGCCGCCCTGCGACTGCCGAAGGCCATGGAGTGTCCGCCGGAGGAGACGTGCCGCCCGGGCGAGGCGGACGAGCACCGGGTCCTCGGCGCCGTCCGGCCGGCCGGGACGGGCCGCCCGGCCCCACGCCCGATGGTGCCCGCGCGCCGCGAGCCGGCCGAGGCGACCGGCTCTGGACGAGCGGCACACTGAGCCGTAACGTCAGCACGACGCCCTGACTACCACTGCTAGTTTTCGGAGGGCGGGCGTCTCCCGGTCCCTCCGAGCACCGTGCGAGCCGCCGGAGGCATCCTCATGTCCAGCACCGAGTCCGCGAAGCCGTCGAAACTCCCGCCGTTCGACGCGTCGGATCCCCTCGGCATCGACGACCTGCTCGGCCCCGACGACCTCGCGATCCGCGACACCGTCCGCACCTGGGCCACCGACCGCGTCCTGCCGCACATCGCCGAGTGGTACGAGAAGGGCGAGCTGCCCGGAATCAGGGAGCTGGCCCGCGAGCTCGGCGCGCTGGGCGCGCTCGGCATGTCACTGGACGGGTACGGCTGCGCCGGGGCGAGCGCCGTCCAGTACGGCCTCGCCTGCCTGGAGCTGGAGGCCGCCGACTCCGGGATCCGCTCACTCGTCTCCGTACAGGGGTCGCTCGCCATGTACGCGATCCACCGCTTCGGCTCCGAGGAGCAGAAGCAGCGGTGGCTGCCCGGCATGGCGTCCGGCGAGATCATCGGCTGCTTCGGCCTGACCGAGCCCGACCACGGCTCCGACCCGGCCGGGATGCGGACCTATGCCAAGCGCGACGGCGAGGACTGGATCCTCACCGGCCGCAAGATGTGGATCACCAACGGCTCGGTCGCCGAAGTCGCCGTCGTCTGGGCGCAGACCGACGAGGGCGAGGACGGGCGGGGCATCCGGGGATTCGTCGTGCCGACCGACGCCCCCGGCTTCTCGGCCCCGGAGATCCGGCACAAGTGGTCGCTGCGCGCCTCGGTCACCAGCGAGCTGGTCATGGACGAGGTGCGGCTGCCCGCCGACGCGGTGCTTCCGGACGCGAGCGGGCTGCGCGGCCCGCTCAGCTGTCTGAGCCACGCGCGCTACGGCATCGTCTGGGGCGCCATGGGTGCGGCGCGGGCCAGCTTCGAGTCGGCCCTCGACTACGCGAGGAGCCGGGAGCAGTTCGGGCGGCCGATCGGCGGCTTCCAGCTCACCCAGGCCAAGCTGGCGGACATGGCCCTGGAGCTGCACAAGGGCATCCTGCTCGCCCACCACCTGGGCCGCCGCATGGACGCGGGCAGGCTCCGGCCGGAGCAGGTCAGCTTCGGCAAGCTGAACAACGTGCGGGAGGCGATCGAGATCTGCCGCACCTCGCGCACGATCCTCGGGGCCAACGGGATCTCGCTGGAGTATCCGGTGATGCGGCACGCCACGAATCTGGAGTCGGTGCTCACCTACGAGGGAACCGTGGAGATGCACCAGCTGGTACTGGGCAAGGCGCTCACCGGCCTCGACGCCTTCCGGTGAACGGGACGCGCCGGTCCGCGCGCGCCGGCCGGATGCGTTGACCGGATCTTTCCGGCGAGCGCCCTGCTCAGCTCTGGTTGAAGAAGCCGTTGGCCTTGCGGCCGGCGGCTTCGCCCGCGAGCACCTGGGTGTCGGCGGGGGACAGCAGGAAGACCCGGGTGGCCACCCGGTCGATCGAGCCGCGCAGACCGAAGATCAGCCCGGCGGCGAAGTCCACCACGCGCTTGGCGTCGGCGGGGTCCATGGCCGTGAGGTTGACGATCACCGGGACGCCGTCCCGGAACAGCTCACCGATGGCACGTGCGTCCCGGAAGCTGTCCGGGGTCACCGTCGCGATCCGGCGGTCCTGCTCCTCGGCCGTCTCCGCGGCCACCTGCACCCGCGGGTCGGTGACCCAGGCCTGGTTGCCCGTACCGGTCTCCGTACCCTCGGCGTACTCGTCGTCGTAGTACCGCTCGTCGTTGTCCTCTACGAGGCCCAGCCAGGCACTCGCCTTGCGCACCGATCCCATGGACGCCTCCTCTCACCGCGGTTCCTTGGTGTTCCGCATCTCTTTCGTATCCCTATGGTCGTCCATGATGCGGATACCGCGCCAAGTGGATAGTCGGCCCGCAGGCGATTCGTGACGTTACTGGTGCAGAAGATGTGGCGATTCGTCAGGGTTCGTACCCCGTAAGGGGGCTTGTAGAAGGAAAATATGATGCTCCGGCCGTACGGGTGATCCGGGGGACGTACGGGTGAACGGGTCACTCGATACGATGCACGACGCTCCGGTGCGCGAGCGTCGCGCACCGGTTGAACGGCTCACGGGGGATCGTCGTGTTCGGAATAGTCAGGCCCTGTACCCATCGGCTCTCCGAAGGCCTCAGGGTCGAGTGGATGGCCCATCTCTGCGGTCTGTGCCTGGCCCTGAGGGCGGATCACGGACAGTTCGCCCGTATCGTCACGAACTATGACGGCCTGATCGTCTCCGTCCTGACGGAGGCTCAGGTGGGGCGCACGCCCGAAGGCCGGCGTACCGCCGGTCCCTGCCCGCTGCGCGCCATGCGCACCGCCCCGGTCGCCATGGGGGAAGGGGCGCGGCTCGCCGCGGCCGTCTCGCTCGTTCTGGCCTCGGCCAAGGTCCGGGACCACGTCGCCGACCGGGACGGGCTGTTGGCCCGCCGCCCGGTCGCCGCCGCCGCGCGCCGGGTGGCCGCCGGGTGGGACCGGGCGGGGGCGCGGACCGGGGCGGCCCTCGGCTTCGACACCGCCCTCCTGGTCGACGCGGTCGACCGGCAGACCGGGATCGAGACGCTCGCCGGGCCCGGCACCCCGCTGCTGACGGTCACCGAACCGACCGAGACCGCCACCGCCGCCGCCTTCGCGCACACCGCGCACCTCGCCGGGAAGCCGCAGAACGCCGCGCCGCTCGCGGAGGCCGGCCGGCTCTTCGGGCGGCTCGCCCATCTCCTGGACGCCGTGGAGGACCGGGAGGCCGACGCCGCGTCGGGCGCCTGGAACCCGCTCACCGCCACCGGCACCCCGCTCTCCGAGGCGCGCCGGCTCTGCGACGACGCGCTGCACGGTGTGCGGCTCGCGCTGCGGGAGGCGGAGTTCACCGACGGCACGCTCGTCCACGTCCTGCTCGCCCATGAGCTGCGGCGCTCGGTCGACCGGGCCTTCGGCACGTCGTCCTGCTCGCACCAGGAGGGCCAGGGGCACCAGGAGCACCAGGGGCTGGTGCTGCCCGACCGCTCCTTCGGCCCGCCGCCCGGAAACCCGTACGGACCGACCCCCGGCCACCCCTACGGTCCGCCGCCCGGCGGCCCGGCCGCCCCGCCTCCGCCGCGCCCGCCCCGCGAGCGGCGCGGGCTGATCGCCGGATGCCTGGTCTGGGCCGGGCTCGCCTGCACCTGCCAGATGTGCTGCGGCAGCTTCGAGGACCCCTGGAGCCGGGAGCAGCGGCAGTCGCCGTGCCAGAGCTGCGGCGACTGCTGCGAGGCCTGCGACTGCTGCGGCCAGTGCGGCGAGGGCTGCTGCTGTTGCGGGGACTCCTGCGGCTGCGACTGCTGAGCGGCCGGGCGCAGCCGGACCGGTGTCAGGTCACTTCAGCTCGGGCGGCGAGATCTCGGACGTCTCGATCGCGGACTCGGAGGTGCCCCACTTCTTCAGGATCCGGTCGTAGGTCCCGTCCTCCTTGAGCCGGTTGACGGCGGCCTGGAAGGCGGGGGCCAGCGGGGTGCCCTTCTTGAAGGCGAAGCCCACGTCGAGCCGCTTGAACTCGTTGAGGAAGCGCAGGCCCTCCTGCTGGCTCACCGCGTAGCGCAGCCCGTTGATGGTGGACATCACCACATCGGTGCGGTTCTGCTGGAGCGAGATCCAGACGGCCGCCTGGTCGGCGTAGGTCTTGACGTTGTACGGCTTCCTGCCCGCCTCCGCGCACCGGGGCAGATTCTCCTGGAGCGTCACCTCGAAGGTGGTGCCCGCCCCGGTGGCCACGTCCAGCCCGCACAGCTGGGTGAGGTCGGTGACCTTCTTCAGCTCGCTGTCCTCGCGGACCGCGAAGCCCTGCCCGTCGTTGATGTAGGTGACGAAGTCGATGGTCCTGCGGCGTTCGTCGGTGACGCCGAAGTTCCCCGTGCCCAGGTCGTACTTACCGCTGCCGAGCGCCGGCAGGATCGCCTCGAACGACGCCACCTCGCGCTTCAGTTCCAGCCCCAGCACCCGGGCCGCCGCGTCCGCGAAGTCGATGTCCGCGCCGGCCGGGGTGGAGCCGTCCTCCTCGTAGAACGCCCCGGGCGGGGTGCCGACGGACGAGGCGATCCGCAGGGTGCCCGCCTCGCGGACCCCGGCGGGCAGCAGCTTCGCCGCGGCCTCGTCCTTGCGGACCTTCGAGACGACATCCGTCGTCGGGGTCTTCCCCTTGGAGGCGCCCTTGTCGGATCCGCCGCCCGACGTGTCGGTCGGCTCCGCGCAGGCGGTGAGCGTCAGCGCGGCCACGGTGATCAGGGTGAACAGGGCGGTATGCCGGGATCGGGACATGGCGGTGCTTCTCCGGGTTCGTCAGGGGAGGCCGACCACCCCCGGGGCGCGGCGGCACGGGCCGCGGCGGCACGGAGGGGGCGAGCGAGGAGTGGCGTGGCGACAGGAAAGCGGCGACAGGGAAACGCGACAGAAGAGTGGCGACAGAACAGAAGAGCGGCGACAGAAGCGTTCAGCGGAGCGAGGGGAGGGCGACGCGGTGTGGTGGAGGTGAAGTCACACGGGGAACGGGGCTCGAACGCCGGAAGAACAGGCGTGAGCGGGTGGAACCGGACAGCAGAGGGTCAGCTCAACAGGAAGAGGACCACACGCGACCGAAGTCGATGTGGGAGCGGGTGACCAGCCACTGCTGCGGATGCATGGGCCAAGTTGAACAGGCATCCGAGTGCGCGTCAACCGAGGTGAGATGTACGGCTCACAGTGTGGACAGGCTTGACAACTCCCGTCGCACGCCGCTTATCTCGGAGGCGGACCGGCGCTGAGGGGCCCGGCCCATGTGTGGTTTCCGGTGTGAAGGCACGCCCCGTGTTCGATCTGAGCATCCACGGAGCTCCCGCATGCCCCCGCAGACCGTCTCGCTGCCCCCTCCCTCCTCCCGGCCGCTCGTCAAGGACGACGCCGACGCGGTCCCGCGCATCGTTCCCGTACGCCGAACAGGCCGCTGGACAGCGGCTGTCGCCGTCCTCGTGCTGCTCGCGCTGGCGCTGAACTCGGTCATCCGCAACGACGCCTTCCAGTGGGACGTCGTGCTCTCCTACTTCGCCACCGTCCCCGTCCTGCGCGGACTCTGGCTCACCCTCTGGCTCACCGCGGTGGTCGTGGTGCTCGGCTTCGTGCTGGGAGCGGTCCTCGCGGTCCTGCGCCTCTCCGGCAACCCCGTTCTCCAGGCGGTCGGTTGGGGATACGTCTGGCTGTTCCGGTCCACCCCGATCCTGGTCCAGCTGCTGTTCTGGTTCAACATCGGCGCCCTGTACCCGCAGATCCTCGGCGTCTCCACGGTCACCCTCCTCGGCCCGGTCACCATCGCCGTCATCGGACTGACCCTCCACGAGGCCGCGTACGCCGCCGAGGTGGTGCGCGGCGGGATCCTCTCCGTCGAGCGCGGCCAGGTGGAGGCAGCCCAGTCCCTCGGGCTCGGCCCCTGGCGGCGGTTCCGGCGCATCGTGCTGCCGCAGGCGATGCGGTCCATCGTGCCGCCGGCCGGAAACATGCTGATCGGCACGCTCAAGGGCACCTCCATCGTCAGCATCATCGCCGTGCAGGACCTGCTGTACTCCGTCCAGCTCGTCTACCACCGCACCTACCAGGTCATCCCGCTGCTGCTCGTCGCCACGCTCTGGTACGCGATCGTCACCACGCTGCTGAGCATCGGCCAGCGCTATGTGGAGCGGTACTACGCCCGTGGCACAGCGGGTGCGCGATGACCTCCGCACCCAGCGTCGTGGTGATCGGCGGCGGCCCCCGCGGCACCGGCGTCATCGAGCGCATCGCCGCCAACGCCGGTGAGCTGTACGGGAACCAGCGCCTGGACATCCATCTGGTCGACCCCTACCCGGCGGGCGGCGGGCGGATCTGGCGGCCCGACCAGTCGCCGCTGCTGTGGATGAACTCCATGGCCGAGGACGTCACCATGTTCACCGACGAGACGGTGGAGCTGGCCGGGCCCGTCGTGGCGGGCCCGGCCCTGGACGCCTGGGCCGAGGACGTCCGCGCGGGCCGGGTCGTCCCGGACGCGGATCCCGCCGTCCTGGCCGAGATACACGGCCTCGCCGGAGCGGACTTCCCCACCCGGCGCCTCCAGAGCGCCTATCTGCGCTGGACCTACGACCGCGCCCTGGCCGCTCTGCCGCCCGGCATCACCGTGCACGAGCACCGCACCACCGCCCTCGCCGTCACCGGGCCGCGCGGCGGCCGCCAGCGCGTCCGGCTCCAGGGCCGCGCCGAACCCCTGTCCGCCGATCTCGTCGTCCTGACCGTGGGCCACCTCGACGCCGAACGGGATTCCGAGCAGGAGCGGCTCGGCGCCTTCGCCCGTCGGCACGACCTGGTCCACCTGCCGCCCGACTTCACCGCCGACAGCGATCTCGACGCCCTGAGCCCCGGGGCGCCGGTCATCGTCCGGGGCTTCGGACTCGCCTTCATCGATCTGATGGTCCTGCTCACCGAAGGGCGCGGCGGACGCCACGAGAACGGGGTCTACCTGCCGTCGGGCCGTGAACCCGTGCTGTACGTCGGATCGCGGCGCGGCGTCCCGTACCACGCGAAGATCGGCTACGGCTGGACCGGCGAACGCCCGCCGCTGCCGCTCCACGCGGGGCAGGCGTGGACCGAGGAGCTGCTGAGCAGGCCCGGGCCCCTCGACTTCCGCCGCGATGTCTGGCCGGCGGTCGCCAAGGAGCTGGGCCACGCCCACTACCACCGGCTGTTCACCGCCCACCCCGAGCGCACCGCCCTGGCCCACGAGGTCTTCGCCGAGAAGTACGCCGCCGCCGACCCGGGCAGCCCCGAACTGGCCGGGATCGTCGCCGAGGCCGTGCCCGACCCCGCCGACCGGCTCGACCTGCATGCCCTGGACCGGCCCCTGGAAGGCGTCCGCCACGCATCGCCCGAGGCTCTCCAGGAAGCGCTGCGCGCCTACGTCGCCGCCGACCTGGCCCGCCGTCACGACCCGGGGCACAGCGAGGATCTCGCGGTCTTCCTCGGACTGCTCTCCGCCTACGCCCAGCTCGTGCGGATCGGCGACATCGGCGACTGGTGGCACGGGTTCTTCAGCTACCTGGCCTCCGGACCGCCGGGCCCGCGCCTCCACCAACTCCTGGCCCTCTCCCGGGCCGGCGTCGTCCGCTTCCTCGGGGCCGGCCTGACCGTGGAGACCGACGAGGAACACGGGGTCTTCCGGGCCACCGGCACCACCGTCCCCGGTGCGTACACCGAGGCCCGCGCCCTGGCCGAGGCCCGCCTCCCCGACCCCTCGCTCCAGCACACCGCGAGCCCCCTGCTGCGCTCCCTGCGCGACGACGGGGCGGCCGTCACCGACACCGGCCTGCTCTCCGTGGACCCGGCCGACGGCCGGGTGCTGGACCGTGGGGGCCGCCCGCACCCGCGCCGCTTCGCGCTGGGCCCGTTCACCACCGCCCGCAGCAGCGGCGCGTTCACCCGGCCCCGTACCGGCGGCCCCGCCTTCCGGCAGAACGACGCCGCCGCGCGCGCCGCGCTCATGTTCCTGCGCGACCTCTCCTGTCGCGGCCGCCTCGCCTCCTGACCGGCCGCCCGCACCCTTCCCGTACCACCGCCGCCTCCGTGCCCAAGGACTCCACTCATGTCGCTGACCAGCGATCCACCCATCGATCCACCCGCCGGGACCCCCGACGGTCCACCCGCTTTGAAAGTCGCCGAACCCGGCACCGACTACGGAGAGCTGACGGTCGTCCCGGCCCGCCACCCCTGGCGCTGGGTCGCCGTCGCCGTGACCGCCGTCCTGGTCGCCCAGTTCATCAACGGGCTGGTCACCAACCCCGGCTGGGAGTGGGACGTCTTCGCGCAGTTCTTCTCCGCACCGGTCATCCTCAAGGCGGTCTGGCTCACCCTCCAACTGACCTTCTACGGCACGGTCCTCGGCTTCGCGCTCGGCATCGTGCTGGCGTTCATGCGGCTGTCGGCCAGCCCGTTCCTGAGGACGGTCGCGTACGGCTACATCTGGGCGTTCCGCTCGATCCCGCTCATCGTGCAACTGCTGTTCTGGTTCAACCTCGCCTATCTCTACAAGGAGTTGCAGTTCGGCATCCCGTTCGGGCCGGGCCTCTTCACCTTCGACACGATGAATCTGGTCGGCGCGGTCAGCGCTGCCGTCCTGGGCCTCGCGCTGCACCAGGCGGCGTACGCGGCGGAGATCGTGCGCGGTGGCGTACTGGCCGTCGGCGGAGGCCAGTTGGAGGCGGCGGCAGCCCTCGGCATCCCCAAGCTCCGGCAGCTGCGACGGATCGTGCTCCCGCAGGCGATGCGCTCCATCCTGCCCAACGCGGCCAACGAGATCATCTCGCTGTTCAAGGGCACCTCGATCGTCTCCGTCATGGCGATCGGCGAACTCTTCTACCAGGTCCAGGTCGTCTACGGCCGCAGCGGCCGGGTCGTCCCGCTGCTGATGGTCGCCACCGCCTGGTACATCCTCCTGACCACCGCCCTCTCGATCGTCCAGCACTACGTCGAACGTCACTACGCCAAGGGGGCCGTGCGATGAGCGCACCCAGCGATGCCATGGTCGAAATCCGCTCCGTGCACAAGAACTTCGGCTCCCTGGAAGTGCTGCGCGGCATTGACCTTTTGGTGCGGCCCGGCGAGGTCACCGTCATCCTCGGCCCCTCCGGCTCCGGCAAGTCCACCCTGCTGCGCACCATCAACCACCTGGAGAAGGTCGACCAGGGCTGGATCAGCGTGGACGGCACCCTGGTCGGCTACCGCAGGGACGGCAACAAGCTCTACGAGCTGCGCGAGCGCGAGGTACTGCGCCAGCGCACCAAGATCGGCTTCGTCTTCCAGAACTTCAACCTCTTCCCGCACCTCACCGTGCTGGAGAACATCATCGAGGCGCCCGTCTCCGCGCTGCGCCGCCCCCGCAAGGAGGCCGTCGCCGCGGCGGAGAAGCTGCTGGAGCGGGTCGGGCTCGCCGAAAAGGCGGCGGCCTACCCCGGACAGCTCTCCGGCGGCCAGCAGCAGCGCGTCGCCATCGCCCGCGCCCTGGCGCTGGAGCCCAAGCTCCTGCTCTTCGACGAGCCGACGTCCGCACTGGACCCGGAGCTCGTCGGAGAGGTCCTCGACGTCATCAAGGACCTGGCGCACGGCGGCACCACGATGATCGTCGTCACCCATGAGATCGGCTTCGCCCGCGAGGTCGCCGACACTGTCGTCTTCATGGACGAGGGCCGCATCGTCGAGCAGGGCCCGCCCGCCGACCTGCTGGACCGCCCCACCCAGGAGCGCACCCGAGCGTTCCTCTCCAAGGTTCTCTGACTTGACCCTCATGCATCCCTCATCCGCAAGGAGTACGCAGGTGTCCATCCGCCGCAGCATCACCGCCGCCCTCGCCACGCTCACCGCCATCGGACTGCTCACCGCCTGCGGCGACCCCGACGTCTCCGCCGACGTGGCGGCGTCCAAGGACAAGAAGGACACCGGTCTCAACACCAGCCCCGACCAGGACCGCCTCAGAGGCAAGAAGGTGGACACCGTCGCCGCCCTCGTCCCCGAGGCGATCCGCGAGCGCGGCACGCTGAGGTTCGGGGCCAGCGCGGACGCCGTGCCGCCGCTCGGCTTCTACGCCACCGACGACAGGACCCGGATCGGCTCCGAGATCGACATCGCCACCCTCGTCGCCGACACCCTCGGCCTGAAGCCGGAGTTCGAGCAGGTCTCCTGGGAGAACCTCTTCGTCGGCCTCGACAGCTCCAAGTTCGACGGGGTCCTCTCCAACGTCACCGTGACCGAGGAGCGCAAGGAGAAGTACGACTTCGCCACCTACCGGCTCGACAACATCGCCTTCGAGGCGAAGAAGGGCTCCGGCTGGAAGGTGAAGGGCCCCGCCGACGTCGCCGGCAAGACGATCTCGGTCTCCTCCGGCACCAACCAGGAGAAGATCCTCGTCGAGTGGAGCGAGGAGAACGTCAAGGCCGGGCGCGAGCCCGTGGAGATCAAGTACTTCCAGAAGGAGAACGACTACTACCTGCCCCTCCAGTCGGGCCGCATCGACGCCCACCTCGGCCCGAGCCCGTCCGCCGCCTACCACGTGGCGACGTCCGGCCAGAGCGAGATCGCCGGACAGATCTCCGGAGCCGGCGGCGGCCTCCAGGGCAAGATCGCCGCCACCACCAAGAAGGGCAGCGGCCTGGTCGAGGCGTACGCCGCCGCGATCGACCACATCGTCGAGGACGGCTCGTACGCCAAGGTCCTGGGGCGCTGGGGGCTCAGCGGCGAGGCCGTGGAGAAGTCGGAGATCAACCCGCCCGGCCTGCCGAAGACGAAGAGCTGACGCCGGGGCCCACCGGGCCCGCCACCCCGGCCGCGCGCCCCGTCCGGCGTGCGGCCGGCGAGCGGCGGGGGCAACGGTGAAAGGCCTCGCGCAGCCCCGACCGACCGTCGACCCGAGAGGTCCCCGCATGTCCGCACGTACATCCCTCCACCTGGCCGCCGAGATCGGCGGCCCGCCGCACTACGACGCCGGGCACTATCTCCGGCTCGCCCGGCTCGCCGAGGACGGCGCGCTCGACTACGTCACGCTCGGCGACTCGTTCGCCCGCCCCGGACTCGACGCGCTCGCCGTCCTCGCCCGCGTCGCGCCCGCCACCGACCGCATCGGCCTCGTCCCGACCGTCACCACCACCCACACCGAGCCCTTCCACGTCTCCTCGGCCGTCGCCACCCTGGACTGGGTGAGCCGGGGCCGCGCCGGCTGGAGTGCGGACGTCTCCACCACCGAGGCGGAGGCACGGCTCTTCGGCAGACGCCCCGCGGCGCCGCCCGCCGCCCTGTGGCAGGAGGCCGGGGAAGTGGCCGACGTCTCCGGGCGGCTGTGGGACAGCTGGGAGGACGACGCCGAGATCCGCGACACCGCCACCGGCCGCTTCATCGACCGGGACAAGCTGCACTACGTCGACTTCGAGGGCTCCGCCTTCTCGGTACGGGGCCCCGCCATCGTGCCGCGCCCGCCGCAGGGCCGTCCCGTCACCGTCATCGACGCCACCACCGGCCCGGCCCGCGAGGCGGCCGCCCGGCACGCGGACGTCGTCCACATCCGGGCCACCACCCCCGAGCAGGCGGCCGCCGTCCGCGACGAGGTGCGGGCCAAGGCCGCCGCCCACGGGCGCGACCCCGGGGCGCTGCGGGTCCTGGTCGCCCTCACCGTCGACCTCGGCGACATGGAGACCGCGCCGGAACCCGGTCTGGAGAGCGGGCCGCGGCTCGCCGGGCGCGGCACCTACTTCCGGGGCGGCCCGGTCGACCTCGCCGACCTCATCGCCCAGTGGCACCGGGCGGGAGCGGCCGACGGCTTCCACCTGACGCCCATCACTCCCGAACGCGACCTCGAAAGGATCGTCAACGGCACCGTGGCCCTCCTCCAGCACCGCAGTCTCTTCCGCACCTTCCATCCCGGCGGCACCCTGCGCGAACACCTGGGGCTCGCGCGTCCCGTGAGCCGCTACGCCGCCGCCAGGACCGTCGCGAAGGGGGTCTGACCGTGCCCCGTGAGATGCACCTCGCCGCCCATTTTCCCGGCGTCAACAACACCACCGTGTGGGCCGATCCCCGCTCCCGCAGCCAGATCGACTTCTCCTCCTTCGAGCAGTTGGCGAGGACGGCCGAGCGCGGGAAGTTCGACTTCTTCTTCCTCGCCGAGGGGCTGCGGCTGCGCGAGCACAACGGCCGCGTCCACGACCTCGACGTGGTCGGCCGGCCCGAGTCGCTGACCGTCCTGAACGCGTTGGCCGCCGTCACCGACCGGCTCGGCCTCGCCGCCACCGTCAACGCCACCTTCAACGAGCCCTACGAACTCGCCCGGCGGCTCGCCACCCTCGACCACCTCAGCGCGGGCCGGGCCGCCTGGAACGTGGTGACCTCGTCCGACGCCTTCACCGGGGAGAACTTCCGCCGGGGCGGCTATCTGGACCGGGCCGACCGGTACACCCGGGCCGCCGAGTTCGTCGCCACCGCCCGCGAGCTGTGGGACTCCTGGACGCCCGAGGGCACGTCACGGCCCTTCGCCCACGAGGGGCCGCAGTTCGCGATCTCCGGGGAGTTCACCGTCCCGCGCTCGCCGCAGGGCCACCCGGTGGTCATCCAGGCCGGGGACTCCGACGAGGGCCGGGAGTTCGCCGCCGGTGCCGCCGACGTCATCTTCACCCGGCACGGCACCCTGGAGGCGGGCCGTGCCTTCTACGCCGACGTCAAGGCCAGGCTCGCGGCGTACGGCAGGGAGCCCGGCGACCTGAAGATCATGCCGGGCGTCACCGTGGTGACCGGCGACACCGACGCCGAGGCCCAGGAGCGCGCCGCCGAGATCCGCCGGCAGCAGGTCTCGCCGCAGAACGCGATCCTCACCGCCGAGCAGATCTGGGGCACCGACCTCTCCGCGTACGACCCCGACGGGCCGCTCCCCGACATCGACCCCGTCCCCGACTCCGAGATCACCCAGGGCCGGGTCCGGCACGGCGACCCCTTCGCGATCGTCGCCCGCTGGCGCGCGATCTCCGAGGCCAAGGGGCTGTCCCTGCGGCAGACGGTCATCGAGACGACCACCCGGCAGTCGTTCATCGGCTCGCCCCGGACCGTCGCGGCGGAATTGACCGCGTTCGTCGACGAACGGGCCGCCGACGGTTTCATCCTCGTCCCCCATCTCACCCCGAGCGGCCTGGACGACTTCGTCGACCGGGTCGTCCCCCTCCTCCAGGAGAGCGGAGCATTCCGCTCCGAATACGCCGGCTCCACGCTGCGGTCGCACCTCGGCCTCCCGGAGCCGGTATGGAAAGGTTGACCGTATGAGCACGGACGCACAGCAGCAGGAGCAGGGCGGCGGGCCGGACGCCGCACAGGACTGGCAGCGGTGGCACGAAGGGCGCGTCGTCGCCGTCGCCGCCCCGTACGGCCCTCTCTCCCTGACCGGAACCCACTGGCTCTCCGACTACCCGGAAGGGCGAATTCCGGCCGTCCCGGGGCGCTGGCGCGAGAGGGGCGACGAGGTGGTCCTCACGGCCGCCGCCGAGGACGGCCTCGTCGTCGACGGCAAGCCGCTGACCGGCGAGGTCCGGCTCGGCGCGGACCGCGGACCGATCGACGACTCCCGGGTGGCGCAGGGGGAGCGGCGGCTGGTGGTGCTCCGCCGCGAGGGGCTGTGGGCGGTACGGGACTTCGACCCGGGATCACCGGCCCGGCACGCCTTCTCGACCATCGAGGCCACCCCGTACGACCCCCGCTGGGCACTGTCGGGGACCTTCCGTCCCTATGGCGGGGACCGGACCGTACAGGTGGTCAACGCGGACGGGATCGAGCGGGGTCTCGGGCTCGGCGGGGAGATCGCCTTCACGGTCGACGGCGACGAGCACACGCTCCAGGTCGCGGTCGAACCCGACGGGTCGCTGTGGGCCGTCTTCGCCGACGCGACCAGCGGGAACGGCAGCTACCGCTTCCGTTTCCTGCGGCCCGCCGCGCCCGCCGCCGACGGCAGCGTGAGCGTCGACCTCAACCGCGCGCTGCTGCCGCCGTGCGCCTTCGCCGATCACTTCATCTGCCCCTTCCCGCCCCCGGGCAACACGCTCTCGGTGGCGGTCCCGGCGGGGGAGCGGAACCGGATCGACGCCTGACCCCCGAGAGGTCCATCCGGCCCCGGCGGCCCCACGGCTTCCGGGGCCGGATGCGTGTGTGACCCGCGTGGCCGAAAGGCATGCTTGCGCCCCCTGTCCGGACCCCTCGATACTCCGGTCAGCGATTGTCAGGGGCACGGCAACTCCGGAATCCGGACAGGCCCCCGACTGCGCCTCACGGGCCCGCCACCCCACAGGAGGGCCCCCGATTCCCCTCGGAGGAACCCGACGTGAGGATCAAGCGCACCAGTAACCGCTCGACCGCGGCGAGACGCGTCCGTACCACGGCCGTACTCGCGGGGCTCGCCGCCGTCGCGGCGATGGCCATCCCCACCGCGAACGCCGAAACCCCCCGGACGTTCAGTGCCAACCAGCTGACCGCGGCGAGCGACGCCGTGCTCGGCGCCGACATCGCGGGCACCGCCTGGAACATCGACCCGCAGTCCAAGCGCCTCGTCGTCACCGTCGACAGCACGGTCTCGAAGGCGGAGATCAACCAGATCAAGAAGTCGGCGGGAGCCAACGCCGACGCGCTGCGCATCGAGCGCACGCCGGGCAAGTTCACCAAGCTGATCTCCGGCGGCGACGCGATCTACTCCAGCACCGGACGCTGCTCCCTCGGCTTCAACGTCCGCAGCGGCAGCACCTACTACTTCCTGACCGCCGGCCACTGCACGGACGGCGCGACCACCTGGTGGGCGAACTCGGCCCGTACCACCGTGCTCGGCACGACCTCCGGGTCGAGCTTCCCGAACAACGACTACGGCATCGTGCGCTACACCAACACCACCATCCCCAAGGACGGCACCGTCGGCGGCCAGGACATCACCAGCGCCGCCAACGCCACCAACGGCATGGCCGTCACCCGCCGCGGCTCCACCACCGGCACCCACAGCGGTTCGGTCACCGGACTCAACGCCACCGTCAACTACGGGGGCGGCGACGTCGTCTACGGCATGATCCGCACCAACGTGTGCGCCGAGCCCGGCGACTCCGGCGGCCCGCTCTACTCCGGCACCCGGGCGATCGGTCTCACCTCCGGCGGCAGCGGCAACTGCTCCTCCGGCGGAACGACCTTCTTCCAGCCGGTCACCGAGGCGCTGAGCGCGTACGGCGTCAGCGTGTACTGACCGGTCCCACACCGGTCGGTTACGGAACAGTCCGTACATACGTGCCCCCGTCCGGAATTCCGGACGGGGGCTCCCGTTCGCCGGGGAGCTCTTGAGAGGATGTCGCCACGACGGGTCGCCGCTACGGGGCGACGGGGGCGGGGCGACGGGGGCGGGCGCGCTCCCGGCCCTGCTCCGCTGGCATAGGGGGTAGCAGGTCCGTGAATCGCATCGGAGTGACCGGTCACCGCTCCATCCCCGCCGAGGCCGAGGCCCATGTGCTCGCGGGGCTGCGGGCCGCCCTGTGCGGACTCGACGGCGCGACGCACGCGCTCTCCAGCCTGGCGGTCGGCGCCGACCAGCTCTTCGCCGACCTCGCCCTCGCCTGCGGCGCCGAACTGACCGCCGTGATCCCCAGCGGCGACTACGAGGACTCCTTCGAGAACGCCCTCGACCTCGCCCGCTACCGGACGCTCAAGGGGCGCGCGGCGCAGGAGGTCCGGCTCGACTTCCCGCACTCCACCGACGAGGCGTACTACGCGGCGGGCGCCTACATCGCCGACCACTGCGACCGGCTGCTCGCGGTCTGGGACGGCCTCCCGGCGCGGGGCCTCGGCGGCACGGGCGACATCGTGACGTACGCCCGCGCCCTGGGCCGCCCCGTCACCGTGATCTGGCGCGACGGAGTGCTGCGCGGCTGACCGGATGCGTCCACCGAACGGGTCCGTACGGGAGGACGCCCACCGGGCCGTACGGGAGGGGCGCTTTTGCCCCCGCGCGGCGCCCCCGACTCACACGCGGTGCCTGACCAGCCAGTCGGTGTGCTCGGGCGACACGATCCGCTCGGTCTCGAACACCGCCGCCGGCCAGTGCCGCTCGGTGAGGGTGGTCTCCATGGCGGCCTGCATCGACTCCAGGTCCTTCTCCACCAGCGAGTGCGCCGAGATCAGCGGATGGTGCCGGCGCATCTCGTTCCAGGTGAGACAGGCCGCCGCCGCCGCGGAGAACGCCCCGGTCAGACCGAACGAGCGCCCCACTCCGAAGGTCTGGAACAGGCTCAGCGCCAGCGCCGGGAGCGTCAGCGCGACGATGGCGCCCGACCACAGGATCGCCCCGCGCCGGGAAGCCTGCTGACGTCTGCGGTACCAGCGCCGCTGTTCGATGAGCCGGTCCCGTACATACGTCTCCTTGCGGACCGTGTAGGCCTTGTTCCGTAACGCGCGCATGGACTCCGTGATGAGGCCGCCGGAATCCGGCAGCTCCTCCCGCGGGTCGGCCCAGCCCACTTTCCGCAACTCCTGGAGACCGTCCTCCAGGCGATTGGCGAACAGCGCCTCCGGGTGCTCGGACGCACTGTCGAACGGCGCGCCGTGCACCGCGTAGCGCCAGCAGTTGGACTTGATGAACTCGGCTGCGGAGCGGTTCAGTTGCCAGTGCGACTTTGCTTTGCGGTGGGAGGCGAGGAAGGTGGCGAAGAGCACGCCCAGGTAGGCCAGGACCGCGGCGCCGTACAGGGCGCGGGCCGCCGGACCGTCCTCGGTGTGCCAGGGCAGCGCCGCGGGCACCGTGCCCGCCACGAGCAGCGCGAGCTGCGCCCGGGTGGTGTTCACGGCCTCGCGCTGGCGGGCCACGGCGACCGCGTCCGTGTGATGGAACAGCGCCGGCAGGTCATCGTTCCTGAAGACCATGGATCTCAGCGGCTCAGGCAACGCCGTCATGGACGCCTCCGTCTGCAGTTGTCGTATGACCCGGCCGGTCGTGGCGCCTGCCCCGCCCGGGGCCACGAGAGTAAGGGGGAGGGGCGGAGGCGACAAGAGCGTCCCGGCTCCCCGGGGGGCCGCCACGACGCGGTTCGGCCACTTCCCCGCGGGCGTCCTTCCCCAGCCGGCGCGGCTGTGGCAAGGTTGGCCAACTGGACTGTCCAGCAGGTGAGTTGCCGCCCCTCCCGGGCGGATGCGATCACCTCCGGGCGAGGGAGTGGCCATCGAGGGGGACCGGCGCGCAGGGGTGGACGACGGTGTGTCGCTCCAGCACGGCCAGCGCCGGATCCGCCGCAGCCCGCTGCTCTTCACCGCTCCACTGGCGCTGCTCGCGATCCTGATCCTGATCCTGGTGTGGGAGGCCGTGCGGGCCAATATCGCGCCGGGCTCCCGGGACGACTGGCCCTGGCGCCTGCAACTGCTGGACACGGAGGCGCTCGGGAGCCTGCTTGCCGTGGCGGTCGGCGCCGTCCTGGCCAGGGCGCAGTACGCCCGCACGGTCCATCCCTGCCTCGGCTCGCGCGGCTCCTGGCGCAAGGGGCTGCTCGCCGAGGGGGAGCCCGCCTGGCGGGTGGGGATACTGAACGGCGGTCAGCACGTCGCCGTCGTCGAGAGCTGGGAGTGCCGCGTGGTGCTGCGCGGCGGGTCCGGCGGGGCGACCGCGCCCTGGGTCGCGGTCCCGGACGTCGTGTCCACCCTGGCGGCGGCCGGTCTCTCGGTGGGGCGGGACTACCAGCTCATCGCCTTCGGGGCGGGCTTTCCGCTGGTCGGCACGGGGAACTACGACACGGTGCCGGTCGGGGTGTTCTCGCAGCGGTGCGTCGAGCTGGTCGACGTGCTCCACATCCGGGTGCGGGTCACGGACGTCGTGGGTGACAGCCACGAACGCGTCCTGGACTGTGTGAGCGGCGCCCGTGCCGGACACAACATCCCCGGCGAGGAACCGGTGAACGAGTGAACGGCCGCACCGTCGGAGCCTCCCGGCGCGAGGCGTGGCAGGAGGATCACGAGTCGCGTGCGCGGCGCGTTTGTGGGCGGTCCCGCCGATGGCGGGAAGCCTCCCACCAGCACCGGCCGGCGGCGGGGAAGCCGGCTCTCCGGCCCGCCGGTCGCGAGGCGGTTTCCCCGCTCACCCGAGCGGCTGGACGGAAGGCGTGTTTCAATTTCTGCAACACAGGTGATGAAGGCTCTCCGCCGGCATGTGGAGGGGTCCCCGCGGTAGTAAAGTTCGCGTGCCGGGCCGTGTGATGACACGGAATCCGGCGGCGTTTCAATGTCCGGAAACAGACCCCTTCAGGATCCCCCTAGGACGGCCGTGAAGACCTACGGAACCACCCCCGACTTCGCCCCTGCGAAGACCCGCGCAACCCTCGCGGCGACCGACGTCCACAGCGCCGAGGCCGTCAGGAAGCTCAGCCGCGTCTCCGGTGCGGCAACGGCCCGGTCGACCCGGATTTCCACTTTCAGTTCGGCTCTCTGAGCAGGCGTCAGGAGTGGCTAGAATGAAGGAATGACAGGACCCCTGGTCCCCTTCCGCGAATTCATTCTGAAAGTGCACAGCAGATGCGATCTCGCCTGTGACCACTGCTATGTCTACGAACATGCAGATCAGAGCTGGTCGACCCGCCCGAAGACCATCTCCGACGAGGCGATTTCCTGGACCGCCCGGCGCCTGGCCGAGCATGCGACGACTCATGCGATTCCCTCCGTCACAGTGATCCTGCACGGCGGGGAACCGCTCCTGGCGGGGCCCGCGCGACTACGACGGGTCTGCGAGGAGCTCGGCTCGGCTCTGAACGGCATCGCTGAGCTGGACCTCAGGATCCACACCAACGGCGTCCAGCTCAGCCCCCGTTACCTCGACCTGTTCGACGAGTTCCACGTCCGGGTCGGGATCTCGCTCGACGGCGACCGCGCGGCCAACGACCGCCACCGCCTGTTCGCCAACGGGCGCAGCAGCCACCCGATGGTGATGCGAGCGGTCGAGCTGCTCCGCGAGCAGCGCTACCGCCATCTGGACCTCGGCCTGCTGTGCACGGTCGACATCCACAACGACCCGATGGCCGTGCACGACGCTCTCGCCGCGCTCGAACCCCCGCTCGTCGACTTCCTGCTGCCGCACGCCACCTGGGACGAACCGCCCCCGCGGCCGGACGGCTCGCCCACCGCGTACGCCGAGTGGCTCCTGGCGGTCTTCGACCGCTGGACGGACCGGGGCCGTCCCATGCCCGTCCGGATGTTCGCCTCGGTGCTCTCCAGCCTCACCGGCGGCCCCAGCCTCACCGAGTCCCTCGGCCTGGCCCCCACCGACCTCGTCGTCATCGAGACCGACGGGACGCTGGAACAGGTCGACTCGCTCAAGAGCGCCTACGAGGGCGCCGCCGCCACCGGGTTCGACGTCTTCCGCAACACCTTCGACGAGGTCGCGGCCCACCCCGGCGTCCGGGCGCGGCAGCTCGGGCTGGCCGGCGTCAGCGAGACGTGCCGTCGCTGCCCCGTCGTGCGCTCGTGCGGCGGCGGGCTCTACACCCACCGCTACCGCACCGACGGCGGCCAGGCCGGCGGGTTCGACAACCCGTCGGTCTACTGCGCCGACCTCGCCGCCCTGGTCCGGGGCGTCGAGGAGCGTACGGCCGCGGCCACCGGGTCGCCCGCCGTCCGGGCGCCGGACGAACTGCTCGCCGCCCACCAGGACCTGACGCGCACCCTGCTCGCGGTTCTCCACGACACCCTCGACGGGCGGGGCGGAGACCTCTGGGACGAGGCCTGGCGGCTCGCGGCGACGGTGGAGGCGGCCCCCCCGGGCGCCGAGGCGCTCGACGCGGTGCTCGCCCACCCCTACACCCGCACCTGGCTGCTCGGCGCCCTGGAGGACGCCGAGGCGGGCCGCGGCATGACGGGACCCGCCGCCGAACGGCTCGGCGCCACCGTGGCCGCCGCCGCCGTCCGTGCCGGACTCGACCTGCCCGTGCCCGTGGCGTACCGGGACGGAATCCTGCACCTGCCCACCCTCGGCACCGTGGTCCTCGGCGCCCCGGGGGAGCGGGGAACGGCGGTGGTGCGGGCCGGGGGCGACGGATTCCTCGTCCGCCGCCAGGAGGCCCCGCCCGGCGCGGAGCTGCGCATCGCGCGCGAGGCCCCCGAGGGCCCGCACTGGCGTCCCGTGCGCGTCCTGCGGCAGCCGCCGGCCCCCGGACTCCTGCTGGACGACCTCGATCCCTTCCGCGACTGCTTCGACATTCCGGCGGCCGACCGCCTCCCGGCGGAGCGGTCCGAGGGCTGGGCGCACCGGATCGCCGAGGCCTGGGCGTTGCTCGCCGACGCCGTCCCCGACCAGGCCGCCGAGGCGGCCCGGACGCTCACCACGGTGACCCCGCTGGCCGGCGGCGCGGGCGAGCCGGGGCGCCACGGACCCGGCGCGCTCGGCGTCGGGCCGTCGGCGGAGGCGCACGAGCTGGCACTCGGCCTGCTGAGCGGATTCCGCCGGGCGAAACTGCGGGCGCTCGGTGAAGTGACGGATCTTTACGCCTTGGACGGTACCTGGGAACATCGAACGCCTTGGGGGAACGAACACGTGACGTTCTCCCGACTGCTGGCCGAGACATTCGAACGGGCGGGGCTCGGGCTTTACGACCCGCGCTTCCTCACGGGTGTTCCGGAAGCTCTCGACAAGATCGAAGACGCGGCGGAGGTGACGGTCGACGGTAAACAGCTGATCTCCGCTGTCCGCAAGGAGATCAGCGGAACACGGAGTGCGACCGAGAAGAATCGCGACAGGAGCTTCCCGGCGTCCGGTCAGGCGCCGAACGTCCTTGCATCTGACCAAAAAGTGACGTTCGAATGACCGAACGGCAGGGGGGTGGAAAGCGGTCCGCTCCGGAATGATGAGTTCGCTTCCACTCCCTTCCTCCTTCCGGGATGCGAGTGCTCACACAGGACGGGGGTCGTGTGCACGCATCGACGCAACAGCGAGCGGTGGGCCATCGGCCGTATTTCTTTCTGAGTTACGCCCACACGCCGGGATACGGCGGCGGCACGGACCCCGATATGTGGGTCGAACGGCTTTTCCAGGACCTCTGCGGCCATGTGATGGCCATGACCGACTTACCCGCCGGAGCGCCCGCGGGCTTCATGGACCGGGAGATACGTTCCGGTGAGGGCTGGTCGGAACGGCTCGGCGACGTCCTCGCCACCTGCCGGGTCTTCGTCCCGCTGTTCTCGCCGCGCTACTTCGCCAGCGAGATGTGCGGCAAGGAGTGGCACGCCTTCGAACAGCGCGCCATCCACCACCGCGCCCGCTCCAACCAGCCCGCCGAGGCCATCGTCCCGGCCCTCTGGGTACCGGTGCCGCCGAGCCAACTGCCCGGCTCCGCCGAGCGGTTGCAGTTCAACCACCGTGACTTCGGGGAACGGTACGTCAGCGACGGCCTCTACGGCCTGATCAAGCTCAGACTCTTCGCCGAGGAATACGAACGGGCCGTCTACGAACTGGCCAAACGCATCGTCAGCGTCGCCGACTCGGTCCGCATCGACACCGGCCGCCCCGTCGACTACCGCCTCGCACCCAGCGCCTTCGGCTCCCCCAGCAGCGGAGTCGGCGCACCCCGGCCGATGCAGATCACCATCGCGGCACCCACCCGCCACGATCTGCCCGAGGGCCGCAACAGCGACCACTACGGCGATCACCCCCAGGACTGGAACCCCTACTACCCGGCCGCCGCGCGCCCGCTGGCCTATGTGGCGGAGGAACTGGTCCGCTCGCTCAACTACCAGGCCCACATCACCTCGTTCGACGAGGACCGGCACGACGGCAAGACCCCGCCCAGCACCCCCGAGATCCTGCTCGTCGACCGCTGGGCCCTCAGGGACGAGGACCACCGCCGCAGGCTCGCCGCCTTCGACGCCGAGAACCGGCCCTGGGTGACCATGGTCGTGCCGTGGAGCCGCGACGACCACCAGAGCAGAGCGGCGGAGAGCGAGCTCACCGAGACGCTCGAAGCGACCATGCCGGTCAAGATGGGCCAGGGCCGGGCCCTGTGCCGCGCCGCGGCGAAGGGAGTGCCCACCATGGAGGCGTTCGGCCAACTCCTGCCCCAGGTGGTCGAGGTGGCCGCCCAGCAGTACCTCAAGCACGCCAAGGCCTACCCTCCCGGATCCGGCGGCGGCTCCGGCGAGCGGACCCGGCTCACCGGTCCCATGGGCAGCACGAGCTACATCCCCGACCCGCACGACCCTGCGACGGAAGCGGAGGACCTATGAGTGCCGGTCGTGACGGGCGCATCGTCACCTTCTACTCGTACAAGGGCGGTACCGGGCGCACCATGGCGCTCGCCAACACCGCCTGGATCCTCGCGGCCAACGGCAAGCGGGTGCTGGCCGTCGACTGGGACCTGGAGGCCCCCGGGCTGCACCGGTTCTTCCACCCCTTCCTCGACCCGGCCACCCTCGGCGCCACCACCGGCGTGATCGACCTGATCACCGAGTACGCGTGGGCCGCGACCAGCCCAGCCCAGCGCGCCGAGGACTGGCACCGCGACTACGCCCGCATCCAGCCGCACGCCGTGTCGCTGACCCCGGAGTCGCTCGGCTGGGAGTTCCCGCAGGGCGGCACGCTCGACTTCGTCTCCGCCGGACGGCAGAACCGCGAATACTCCGCGACCGTCTCCACCTTCGACTGGGACAACTTCTACGACCGGTTCGGCGGCGGCCACTTCTTCGACGCGCTGCGCGACGACATGAAGGCCAACTACGACTACGTCCTCATCGACAGCCGGACCGGCCTCAGCGACATCGCCGACATCTGCACCATCCACCTGCCGGACGTGCTCGTCGACTGCTTCACCCTCAGCGACCAGTCCATCGACGGCGCGGCCTCCGTCGCCCGCCAGATCGCCGAGCGCAACACCGGTCGCCCCATCGCCCTCTACCCCGTCCCGATGCGCATCGACGAGGGCGAGAAGGAGAAGGCGGACGCCGGTCGGGCGCTGGCCCGGCTGAAGTTCGACCGGCTGCCGCGCGACCTGTCCGGCGACGAACTCACCGCCTACTGGGGCGCGGTCGAGATCCCCTACCGGCCCTACTACGCCTACGAGGAGACGCTCGCCACCTTCGGCGACGAGGCCGGGCTCACCAACTCGCTGCTCTCCGCCTTCGAACGGCTCACCGCGGTCATCACCGACCGGGAGATCACCTCGATGCCCCCGATCGGCGAAGAGGTCCGGCTGCGGATCCGCGACGCCTTCACCCGGCGCAGGCCCGCCCTGCCCGCCGATCTCTTCCTCAGCTATGTGGCGGAGAACCGGATGTGGGCCGACTGGCTCGAATCGATTCTCTCCCGGGCCGGCTTCCGGGTGGTTCCGCGCGACGTCTCCGCCGAACGCTCCCCCGACGAAGCCACCACCGCCGCGAGCGCCGCCCGCACCGTGGTGCTGCTCTCCAGCGCCTATCTGAAGTCCCAGCGCGCGGTGGAGCTGTGGGAACGGACCGCCGCGGAGGCCGTCGGCAGCGGCCGCAGCCGACTGGTCCCCCTGCGGGTCGGGGACGTACGGCTGAGCGCCCCGTACATCGACCGCAACCCGGTCGACCTCTTCCGGCTGGACGAGGTGCACGCCACCACCGCCGTGATGCGGGCCCTGGACCGCCCGGTGCAGGCGGCGGACGGGTTCTCGCCGGGTCCCCGCTTCCCCGGTACCGTGCCGAGGATCTGGAACGCGCCGCCCCGCAACCCCGGCTTCACCGGCCGCTCGCTCGTCCTGGAGCGGATGCGCGACCAGCTCGGCGGCGGCCTGGCCGTGGTCCTGCCGCAGCCGCAGACCCTGTACGGACTCGGCGGCGTCGGCAAGACCCAGGTGGCCCTGGAGTACGTGCACCGTTTCATGGCCGACTACGACCTGGTCTGGTGGATATCGTCCGAGCAGCCGGACGACGTGGTCGCCTCGCTCGCCGAACTCGCCGTCCGGCTCGGCGCCCAGGGCGGCGACGACATGGCCGCCGCCTCCCAGGAGGCCGTCGACCTGCTGCGGCGCGGCGTGCCCTCGGACCGCTGGCTGCTGGTCTTCGACAACGCCGACGACCCCGAGCAGCTGCGCCGCTACTTCCCGCAGGGCGGCTCGGGCCACATCCTGGTGACCTCCCGCAACCAGAGCTGGTCCCAGCACGGCGACGCGCTGCCCGTGGACGTCTTCCTGCGCGAGGAGTCGATCGAGCACCTCCAGCGCCGGGCGCCGGGGCTCAGCGACGAGGACGCCGACCAGGTGGCGACGGCCGTGGGCGACCTGCCGCTCGCCGTGGAGCAGGCGGCGGCCTGGATCGCGGAGACCGCCACCCCCATCGGCGCCTACCTCGAACAGCTCGCCCGGCAGGCGACCCAGGTCCTCGCCCTCAACCAGCCGGCCGGCTATCCGGAACCGGTCGCCGCGACCTGGAACATCTCCATCGCCCGGCTCAAGGAACGCTCGCCCGCCGCCGTGCGGCTGCTCCAGCTGTGCGCCTTCTTCGCCCCGGAACCGATCTCCGCGAACCTCCTCTACAGCAAGGAGATGATCGACGCGCTGAAGCCGTACGACTCCTCGCTCCAGGAGAAGCTGGTGCTCGGCCGGGTCATCCGGGAGATCGGCCGGTTCGCCCTCGCCAAGGTCGACCAGGTCTCCAACTCCATCCAGGTCCACCGCCTCGTCCAGGCCGTCATCAAGGCGCAGCTCAGCGAGGAGGAGCAGCGCGAGGCCCGGCACGTCGTGCACCGCATCCTCGCCGGCGCCCGGCCCGACGACGACGAGCCGATCGACAACCCGGAGACCTGGCCGCGCTTCGCGACGATCTGGCCGCACCTCGGCCCCTCCGACGCCCGCAACTGCAAGGAACCGGAGACCCGCAGGCTCTTGATCGACCGGGTCCGCTACCTCTGGAAGCGCGGTGACGTCAGGACCGCGGGGGCGCTGGGCGAGGAGCTGCGGGAGATCTGGAAGGAGAAGCTGGGGGAGCGCGACCTGCAGTACCTCTACCTCTGCTTCCACCTCTCCAACATCCTGCGCACCCGCGGGCGTTACGTGGAGGCGAAGGAGCTGGACGAGTTCACCCTGGAACGGCAGCGGGCGGTGCTGGGACCCGAGCACCCGCACACGTACATGACCACCAGCAGTCTGGCCATCGACCTGGGTCTGCTGGGGGACTACGCCCGGGCGATCGAGATGGCGACGGAGGCCCACGAGGGGTTCGGCCAGATCTTCCACGACTCCCACCCCCGGACCCTGGCCGCCGCCAACAACCTGGCCCTGAACCTGCGCAGCGTCGGCCAGTACGCCCGCGCCCGGGAGATCGACCAGGACGTCTACGACCTGCGCTCCCAGGTGCTCGGACCGGAACACCCCTACAGCCTGTCCTCCGCCATGAACCTCGCCCGCGACCTGCGGGAGGTCGGACGGTACGAGGACTCGGTGGGGCTGCTCAGCACGACGTACAACAGCTTCAAGGCGACGATGGGCCGCAGCTTCCCCGCCACGCTGAGCGCCGCGAAGAGCCTCGCGGTGTCCTTGCGCAGGGCGGGCCGGCTGGAGGACGCCCGCCGGCTCACGGTGGCGACCCGCGCCCGCTACCGGGCGAAGTACACCACCGCCAACCCCGATTCACTGGCCTGTGACCTCAACCTCGCCGCGGACCTGTTCGCGGCGGGCGAGAGCGCCGAGGCGAGGGACACGGCCCAGGAGGTCGTCGACCAGTACATGAAGGTGCCGGGGGAGAAGCACCCGTACACCCTGGCGGCACAGAACAACCTGGGCGTCTATCTGACGGGCGCCGGGGAGCCGGAAGCGGCGGAGCGGGTGCTGAAGCTGGTCGTCGCCTCGATGAGGGACACCTTCGGCCGGGAGCACCCCAACACCCTGTTCTGTGTGATGAACCTGGCCAGCGCGACAGCGGACCGGGGAGAGCTGGACATCGTGCTGGAGACCGAACTGCGGCTGTCCGGGCAGTTGCGCGAGGCGCTCGGGGCGCACCATCCGGAGACCCTGTCCATGACCTCGAACATGGCGGTCACGCTCGATGCCATGGGCCGGGAGGACCAGGCGGCGCAGTTGCGGGCGGAGATCGTCGTCGAGCTGTCGCGCCAGCTGGGCGACGACCACCCGCTGGTCCGGATAGCACGGACCGAGCAACGGTTTAGGCGGGAGCTGGAACCGATGTCGGTGTGACCGTCCGGCCGGGAGGGCTCACCCTCCCGGCACGGCGGCCCGCATGGCCCCGTCCGGGTGCTCCCGCTCGTCGAGCAGCCAGTCGAGGATGCGGGGAAGCATGGGGAACGCGTCGAAGTGGGCCGCCGCCGGTTCCAGTACGGCGGTGGCGCCCGGTATCTGCCCGGCCAGCCAACGGGAGTGACCGACCGGGGAGAAGACGTCCTTCACCCCGTGCCAGAGGAGGACCTTGCCGGTGATCCGGCCGGGATCGAACCCCCAGGGGCTGCAGAACGCGATGGCGTCGTCGATCCAGCCGTACGCCGAGGTGCGCAGCCCCTCGCTGTAGTTGCGCAGCAGCATGGAGCGGATGCCCGCGTCGTTGACCACCACCCGGTCGGAGTCGGTCAGCTCCCGGCGCAGGTCGTCCAGAAGCCTGACCGGGTCCCGCCGGATCTGCGCGGAGCGCATGATGAAGGACCGCGCCAGGCCGTCGGGGTCGTCGGCCGCCGTGGAGTACGCGAGCACGTTGGACGCGGTCATCCCGTCGAACCAGTCGAGACCGGCCGCGTCCGGGGGCGCGAGACTGACCAGAGCCGCGGTCCGGGTGATCCGTTCCGGCATCAGCGCCGCGCAGGCCAGGGCGTGCGGGGCCCCGCCGGAGCGGCCCACCACGGCGAACCGGTCCAGCCCCAGAGAGTCGGCGATGGCCCGGACGTCCTCGACGACGTCCTTGATCCGGCGGCCCTCGTGCCGGTCGCTGCCGCCGTATCCGGGGCGGTCGTAGGTGATCAACCGCGTATGGCGCTGGTACAGCACCATGCCGCGGGGAGCGGGTCCGAGCCTGCTGCCGGGAGTCCCGTGGAGGAGGAAGACCGGTCTTCCCCGCGGGTCGCCCATCCGCTCCACCATCAGATGCCGCCCGTCCGCCGCGAGCACCCGGTTGCGCACCCGTTCCTCCTCCGCTCGGTCACCCGGCCGGCCCGGGCACGGTGTGCCCGGCGTGTGCTGCCCTTTCGATGATGACCCATCAGAGGCGTTACCGGGACCGTTGGGCGGCAGGAAGGAATGGTGAAGGTACGGGGAGGCCGCCGGTGGACGATTGCCGCCGACATCCGGACGGGTGGGCACACCATCCGGACCAGCTACGGCGAATACCGGACAGGACTAGTCCTCACCCAGGGGCCATCTGTGGTTGCACCGGGTGTTCGCGATCGGAACCGACGTGGCACGACCCGGGGCAGGTGAACGCCTCGCGCGCGAAGCGTCGCTGTCGTGTGCACGTCTGGAAGTCGACCTTGTGTGCGTATCGCCGTCTCGGAATAGTGGGCGCCCCATCCTCCGTGTACGGGCACCCCACTTGCTCCGTGCGCGGCCCCACAGGAGGTCGAAGTTGAAGCATCGACGCATATCCAGGAAGCGCGCGACGCTGGCCGGCTCGGCCGTCGTCGCCCTCGTCGCAGCGGGATTCACGTTCCAGACTGCGAACGCCAGTGACGATGTGCCGGCGTTCGCGGCCAAGACGCTCAGCGCGGACGCGGCCGGAAAGCTGGCCACCGCCCTGGACCGTGACCTGGGCGCGGACGCGGCAGGCTCGTACTACGACACCACGGCGAAGACCCTCGTCGTGAACGTCGTCGACGAGGCCGGCGCCGAGCAGGTCCGCCAGGCGGGCGGCAAGGCCAGAATCGTGGAGAACTCCCTCGCCGAGCTGAAGTCGGCCCGGGGGGCCCTCACCGAGAAGGCGACGATCCCGGGCACCTCCTGGGCGGTCGACCCGGTGAGCAACAAGGTCCTCGTCACCGCCGACAGCACGGTCGACGGCGCGGCCTGGAAGAAGCTCTCGACCGTGGTCGAGGGGCTCGGCGGCACGGCCGAACTCAACCGGACGGCGGGCGAGTTCACGCCGCTGATCGCGGGCGGCGACGCGATCTGGGGCTCCGGCTCCCGCTGCTCGCTCGGCTTCAACGTGGTCAAGGGCGGCGAGCCGTACTTCCTGACCGCCGGCCACTGCACCGAGTCGGTCACCAGCTGGTCGGACACCCAGGGCGGCTCGGAGATCGGGGCGAACGAGGGCTCCAGCTTCCCGGAGAACGACTACGGCCTGGTCAAGTACACCTCGGACACCGCGCACCCGAGCGAGGTGAACCTCTACGACGGCTCGACCCGGGCGATCACCCGGGCGGGCGACGCGACGGTCGGCCAGGCGGTCACCCGCAGCGGCTCCACCACCCAGGTGCACGACGGTGAGGTCACCGCGCTGGACGCCACGGTCAACTACGGCAACGGCGACATCGTCAACGGCCTCATCCAGACGACGGTCTGCGCCGAGCCCGGCGACAGCGGCGGCGCCCTCTTCGCGGGCGACACCGCGCTCGGGCTGACCTCGGGCGGCAGCGGCGACTGCTCCTCGGGCGGTACGACCTTCTTCCAGCCGGTACCGGAGGCGCTGGCCGCCTACGGCGCCGAGATCGGCTGACGTACCACCGCACCACCGCGCCGCAGCGACACGGAGAGGCCCCCGGTACGCCGGGGGCCTCTCCCTCTGGTGCCGTGCGGGGTGGAGCGGGAGCCGCTTGCGGGCGGTCGGGCGGTCGGGCGGTCAGGCGGCCTTGGACAGATGGGCGGAGTCGGCCTTGGCCGGCGAGACGCCGAAGACGCTCACCGCCTGGTAGTAGGTCCAGGCCGTGCCGTTGCACGAGGTCCTCGTCGCGCCCGAGTAGCCGGCGCACACGCGCTTGAGGTCCTCGTAGAAGGCGGAGTCGATGCGTGCCTTGTTGGCGGAGAACGTACCGGCGGCCTTGTAGTTCCGGTAGCCGAAGTCATGGCGGGCGCAGGAGGTCTGGAAGGGGAAGCCGAACGGGTTGTCGGGGGAGCTGCTGCAGTAGTCCGTCGACCAGTCGAAGCCGTACGCGGACCAGGCGCCCTGGTTGTTGCGGGCGGCCTTCCAGGCGTTGTGACTGGAGGCGCTGGTCTGGGTCCAGGAGCTGAGCACCTGGGGTTTGTCCGCGGGAGCGGCCGAGGCGGAAGCGGCGGTGATCAGGCCGAGCGGGAGTGACAGGGCGACCGCGGCGAGCGGAAGCGTGAATCGACGACGCATGAGCGACCTCCGTGGGGGTGGAAGGAGTGGTCCTGGTCGTGCTTCTCGTCGGGTGGTACGAGGCCGCTCCAGCATGTCGCCATGCACCTGTCATGACTAGGTGTCGCGCTGACCGGACACCAAGAATTGGGGCGCACGTCAGATGGGGCCGCCATTGAGGCGGCCCCATGAACGTTTCACCGAACGGGAGCGGGAGCGGGAGCGGGAGCGGGGTGGGCAGGGCGGGTGGGAGCCGGCGGGGTGGAGCGGGCGTCAGGCGGCCGTCGATCCGCCCGCCGCGCGCGCCGTCTCCGTACCGTGGTCGTCGTCCCGGCCCGACCGGTGCCGCCTCGACAGCAGCAGGGTCAGCGCCGTGCCGACGACCGCCCAGGCCGAGAGCACCAGCAGTGGCCCGGTGACCGCGTTGCCCCGGAAGTAGGCGATCGAGCGGGCCGTCCAGGTGCCCGCGCCCGGAGGAAGGGCCGGGCCGATCGCCCGCCAGAAGTCCGGGAGCATCGGCAGCGGAAAGGCGCCGCCCGCGCTCGGGTTGCCCGCGATGACGACGATGAGGACGGCCAGGCCGATGCCGACGATGCCGGTGAGGGCCTGAAGCGCGAGCGTGGTCGTGCCGACCGCGAAGACCACCAGCGCGCCCAGGCCGGACAGCCCCCAGAAGCTGCCCGGCAGTGCGCCGAGGATCGGGCCGATGATGATCGCTCCGCCGATGCCGCCCGCGATCGCGTACAGCGCCATGACCGCCGTCCGGATCACCGCGCGCTGTTGGTTGGCGGGCTTGGAGCCCGCGCTGATCGCCAGGATCGAGGCGCAGAGATAGCCCCCCACGCACCAGCCGACCACCAGGTAGAAGGACGAGAGCCCGTCGAAGTCCTCGGGTGAGGCCGGGGCCACGTCCACGGTCCGTACGGTCCGCTGCTGGGATGCCTCGACCTGGGTGAGGATCCGCTCCAGCGCCCCGGACAGCACGGTCCCGCCGCCGGAGGCGACCAGCAGGGTGTCGGTGCGGCCTTCCGGCGAGACGATCAGGGCGCCGTCGATGTCGCGGTTCATGATCTGTTCGCGGGCCTCGGCCGCGCTGCTCACCGTACGGGGGTCGAGCGGTCCGCCGGGCAGTCCGTCCAGCCGGTCGACGAGCTGCTGGGACAGCTGCCGCGGGGCCACCACCCCGAAGGCGACATCTGTCGGCTTCGGCTTGTGCAGTGCTCCGACGTAGGACGCGATGAACAACAGTTGGAGTCCGAGCACACCGATCACGAGCAGAGCGGCCCGTGGGGTGACGGCGTTCTTCACCTCGTCGACGAATGTCATGCCCCCACGGTCCGGGCGGGGCGGCGTGCGCGCAGGCGGGGCAGGGCCGAACGGCGTAATGCCGGGGGCGGGTGGCGTAGCGCCGGGGGCGGCCGGCCTCCGGGCTTTCCTTTCGTAAGGTCATGGCCTGCGGTAAGTTTTAGGCGTGGATGTGAGCTCGGAGGTCAAGGATGGGAAAGCCGGCGCGATGAGTGACGTCTTCACGGCGGACTGCCCGGCCCGCACGGTGCTGAATCATGTCAGCAGCCGCTGGGGCGTGCTGATCCTGGCCTCGTTGCAGGAGGGGCCGATGCGCTTCTACGTGCTGCGGGACAGGATCGGCGGCATCAGCGAGAAGATGCTGTCCCAGAATCTGCGGGTGTTCGTGCGGGACGGGCTGATCGACCGTGAGGTCGAGCCCACGGTGCCGCCCCAGGTGACCTATTCGCTCACCCCTCTGGGGCGGGAGCTGGCACTGACGCTGGGCGGCCTGGTCGAGTGGATCACGCATCGGATCGGAGACATCGTCGCCGCGCGCGAGCGCCACGACGAGGTGATGTGACCCTGCTGTTCGTCGGCGCCCCGCTCTCTGGAGCGGGGCGCCTTTCTGTGTCGAGTCCCCGTGTCGAGCTCCTGCGTCGAGTTCCCGTGTCGAATATTTCCCCGGTCCGGCGGTCCGGCCTGCGCGCTATCGACCCGGTCCGGGGCTGACCGGCAGGTAAGCCCTTACCTATCGAAAGCCCAAAACCTAAGGTAAGCCCGTCGGGCCGGGCGGCCCGGAAGGGAGATTGTGGTGGACACGGAAACCGCGCCGCGCGCAGGGGTGCGCGAGTGGATCGGGCTGGTGGCGCTGGCGCTGCCGGCGATGCTCGTGATCATGGACATGAGCGTGCTCCATCTGGCGCTGCCGACCCTCAGCCGGGATCTGGAGCCCTCCGGGGCGCAACTGCTCTGGATCACCGACGTCTACGGATTCGTCATCGCGGGCGCGATGATCACCATGGGCACGCTCGGCGACCGCATCGGCCGACGCCGCATGCTGCTGATCGGGGCTGTCGCGTTCGGCTGCGCCTCGGTGCTCGCCGCCTACGCGCCCACCGCGGAGACCCTGATCGCGGCCCGCGCCCTTCTCGGCCTCGCCGGCGCGGTGCTGGGCCCGTCGACGCTGTCGCTGATCAGCGCCATGTTCCAGGACGCCGGGCAGCGCGGCTTCGCCATCACGGTATGGATGACGAGCTTCATGCTGGGCGGTGCGGTCGGGCCGCTGGTCGGTGGCGTGCTGCTGGAGGCCTTCTGGTGGGGCTCGGTCTTCCTCGTGGCCGTGCCGGTCATGGTGTTCCTGCTGGTCGCGGGCCCGCTGGTGCTTCCGGAGGTCCGCGACCCGGATGCGGGCCGGCTCGACCTGACCAGCGCCGCGATGTCGCTGGCCGCCATCCTGCTGGTCGTCTTCGGCGTGAAGGGGTTCGCCGAGGAGGGTGTCGCCCTGCTGCCGCTGCTGTCCCTGGCGGCAGGCCTCGTGATCGGCGCCCTCTTCGTCGTGCGGCAGCGTCGGCTCACCGCCCCGCTGCTCGACATGAAGCTCTTCGCGAACCGCGGCTTCAGCGTCTCCCTCGGAACACTGACCCTGACCGTGGTGTTCATGCTGGGCAGTCAGTTCCTCGTCTCCCAGTACATCCAGATGGTGCTGGGCATGGAGCCGCTGGAGTCGGCGGTGTGGAGCCTGCCGATGGTGGTCAGCGGAACACTCGCGATGTTCGTCGCCCAGGGCGTCGCGGACCAGGTGGGCAAGGGGTACGTCTTCGGCGCCGGTCTCACGATCGCCGCCATCGGCTTCACCGTGCTCGCGCAGGTGGACAGCGACTCCGGGATCGGGACCGTCGTGACGGCCGCGTCCTTGCTGTTCGCCGGCCTGATGCCGGTCTCGTCCCTCGGGATCGGGATGATCGTCGACGCCGCGCCGCCCGAGCAGGCGGGCTCGGCGGCCGCGGTGGGGGAGACGACCCAGGAACTGGGCGGCGCCCTCGGCATCGCGGTCCTCGGCAGCGTACTGAACGTCGCGTACCACAGCCGGATGACGGGCTCGGTACCGGACGGCGTACCGGCCTCCGCCCGCGAAACGGCCACCGACAACCTGCCCGCGGCCCTCGACGCCGCGGGCCGACTGCCCGCGGGGACGGGAGCCCAACTCGTCGCCGCGGCACGGGACTCCTTCGCCCAGGGTCTCGCGTGGATCGCGATGGGAGCCGTCCCGGTCATGCTCGCACTGGCCGTCACCGCCACGTTGCTGCTCCGGAAGGTGGGGCGCGACGGCGGGAGCGCGGACCGCGAAGGGGTGAAGCAGGGAGGGGTGAAGCGGGAAGGGGTGGAGCGGGAAGGGGCGAAGCGGTAGGAAAGCATCCGGCCGGCCATGGGTCGCCCCCGGCGGGGGAGGCGGATGGCCGGCCGCGTCGGGGGCCGGGAGCGAGCGGGTACCGCCGCCCGCCAGTTTTTACCGACGCGTAACTTCCCTCGCCACCTTACTCGTGCGTAATTTGGCATGAGCACGTAAAGCTTGTGGTCCGGGCCACAGGGCGCACCGCCATCGCACCCCCCTTGAGCCGCAAGGAGACCACACGATGCTGCCCTGGATCCGTGCTGCGCGCGTTCCCCGCACGCGCAGTCTGCTCGCCGCCCTGCTCCTCGCCCTCACCGTCCTCGTCGCCCCCACGGCGACCGCGACCGCGGCCACCCCGGCCGCCGCCGAGGCCACTTCGCGTGGCTGGAACGACTACTCCTGCAAGCCCTCCGCAGCCCATCCCCGCCCCGTCGTCCTGGTCCACGGAACCTTCGGGAACTCGATCGACAACTGGCTGGTCCTCGCCCCCTACCTGGTCAACCGGGGTTACTGCGTCTTCTCCCTCGACTACGGCCGGCTCCCCGGCGTGCCGTTCTTCCACGGCCTCGGACCCATCGACGAGTCCGCGGAACAGCTCGACGTGTTCGTCGACAAGGTCCTCGACGCCACCGGAGCCCCGAAGGCCGACCTCGTCGGTCACTCCCAGGGCGGCATGATGCCGAACTACTACCTGAAGTTCCTCGGCGGCGCCGGCAAGGTCAACGCCCTCGTCGGCATCGCCCCGGACAACCACGGCACCACGCTGCTCGGCCTCACCAAGCTGCTGCCGCACTTCCCCGGCGTCGAGAAGTTCATCAGCGACACGACCCCCGGACTCGCCGACCAGATCGCGGGATCGCCCTTCATCACCAAGCTCACGGCGGGCGGCGACACCGTCCCCGGCGTGCGCTACACCGTCATCGCGACCAAGTACGACCAGGTCGTGACCCCGTACCGCACGCAGTACCTGGACGGGCCGAACGTACGCAACGTGCTGCTCCAGGACCTGTGCCCGCTCGACCTCTCCGAGCACGTGGCGATCGGGACCGTCGACCGCATCGCCTTCCACGAAGTGGCCAACGCCCTCGACCCGGCACGTGCCACCCCGACCACCTGCGGCTCGGTCATCGGCTGACCTGGCACGTGAAGACGGGCCGGGGCGCGGCGTCCGATGGGGCGGACGGCGGGCCCCGGCCCGTCACTTCCTGCCGCGCCCGACGTCCCGGAGGGGCGCGGCAGGGGTATGAGAGGGGTGCTGCGACGGTCAGCGGCTGTGGCGCCCCGCGGCGGCGGCGGCGGCCCGCCGGCGCTGCGTGGCGAACAGCACGGCCGCACCGGCTGCGAGCACCCCGGCACCCCCGATGGCCAGGTAGGTGCTGCTGCTGGAGCCGCCCGTCTCGGCCAGCACCTCCTCGGCGCCCGCCGCGTTGGCCTCCGGCGCGTTGCCCTCGGCCTTCTCCTCCGGCGCGGCCGGGGCGGCGGCGGTGACCTTCGCCCCGGTGTTCGCGTCGTCGTCCCCGTGGCCGTCGTGCTCGACCGACGACTTCTCGGAACCCTCGGCGATGGCGTCCTCGGACGGCGCGGAGGGGGCCGACGTCGGGGCCTCGGCGCCGGAGTCACCACCGGAACCCTGCTGCCCTTCCTCCTTCTCCGCCCCGCCGTCCCGCGTCCCGCCGCCGAACGTCACGTCGGAGCAGGCGTAGAACGCCTCGGGGGAGTCGGAGCGCTGCCAGACGGTGTAGACGAGCTGTCGGCCCGAGCGGTCGGGGACCGTCCCGTCGAAGACGTACGAACCGTTCTCCAGTGTCGGGTCGGTGGCCTGGGCGAAGGGCTTCGCCTCCAGGTCCGACCAGGCCAGCGCCTTCGTGGGGTCGTATCCGGGCTTGGTGAGGTAGAGCTCGAACGACCCCCGGTGCGGGGCCGTCGCGCGGAACCGGAAGGTGTGCTCGCCCGCCGACATCGCGGTGGCCGGCCAGTCGGCGCGCGGGAGGTCCAGGCCCTTGAACTTGTCGTTGGCCGCGCTGCACAGCTTGCCGTCCGGGATCAACTCACGGTGCTTGCCCGCCGCGTTGGCGATGTTCACCCCGTTCCAGTCGTACAGCGCCTGCGTTCCGCCCGCCACGACCGCCGCCCGGCACGCCGCCGACGTCGGGCTCTCCGGCCCCTCCGCGAAGCACGCGGACACCCGGCTCACCGGGTCGGTGAGCGAACCGTGCGCGACGGCCGGGGCGGAGGCCAGCCCGGTCAGTGCGAGCGGGGCCAGACCGAGGGCGAGGACACCGGCTGCCTTGCGACGAGCGGTCATGGACGGATCTCCTTCGAGACGGCACGGCTGTGAGGGTGGCGATCAGCAAGCTAGCCGCTCGGAAGGTCGAAAACGCCTGATGGGAGGGGGTGGTGACGATCCTTATGGTCGCTTTAAGGCGCCGCTAAGTGGGCGCTCAGGTGGAGGGCCGGGACGTGCCACCTCACCCCGTCCACCGGTACCGCCGCTCCGGCCGCCCCGTGCCTCCGTAGCGCAGGGTCACCTCGGCCCGGCCCGTCGCGGTGAAGTGCTCCAGGTAGCGGCGCGCGCTCACCCGGGACAGCGCGCCCACCTCGGCGCACTCCGACGCGGACAGGCCCTCGGGGTGGTCGCGCAGGGTGCGTTCCACCAGGTCGGCCGTGGGGGCGGCCAGGCCCTTCGGCAGCTCGCGCGAGCCGGGCGGGCGGGTGCCGAAGATCTGGTCGACGTCCTCCTGGCGGGCCTCTCCCAGCTTGTCCAGGCGAGTGCGCAGCGAGGCGACGTGGCGCAGCTGCTCCTGGAGCGCGGACCGGTTGAACGGCTTGATCAGATAGTGCAGGGCCCCTGCCCGCAGCGCCGCCCGGATCACCCCCGCATCCCGGGCCGCCGTGATGAACAGAGCGTCCACGCTGGGGCGCGAGGCGTCCAGCTCCTCCGCCGCCCGCAGGGCACGCAGCACTCCGATCCCGTCCATATCGGGCAGATAGATGTCCAGCAGCACCAGATCGGGGCGCAGCCGCTCGGCCGCCCGCAAGGCGTCGGCACCGTTGTGCGCCACCCCGACGACCGCGAAGCCGTCCATGGCGGACACATAGCGGCTGTGCAGTTTCGCGACCATGAAGTCGTCGTCCACCACCAGCACAGTTGTCACGCCGCCACGCTAGGCGTCGACCGCAATGACCACAACGTCCGTTGATACCGGAAGAGAGACAGCTTCTTAACGCGCAGGCAACATGTGGGCCACTTCACAGTTGAAAGGCGGAACCCGTGCGACTGCGCACTCTCCTCGCCCTTTTGGGGGCCACGTTGCTGGTGGTGGTAGGACCACCCCTGCTGTCCACCGGTGACGGTTCCGACACCGGCACCCAGATTCCCGGGCTCCGCTTCATGGTCCCCAACACACCCGGCGGCGGCTACGACATCACCGCGCGCACCCTGGCCAAGAACGCCGAGGACGCCGAACTCACCCACAACATCGAGGTGTTCAACCTGCCGGGCGCCGGCGGAACGGTCGGCCTGAGCCGGCTCGTCGGCGAACACGGCAACGGCAAGCTGGCGCTCTCCATGGGGCTCGGCGTCGTCGGAGCCGTCCACACCAACAAGTCCCCGAGCACGCTCGCCGACACCACCCCGATCGCCCGGCTCACCGAGGAGCCGGACATCGTCGTCGTCTCCAAGGACTCCCCATACCGGACCATCGCCGACCTGCTCGCCGCCTGGAAGAAGGACCCGGCCCGCGTCCCGGTCGGCGGCGGTTCCTCGCCCGGCGGCCCGGACCACCTCGCCCCGATGCTCATGGCGCAGGCGGCCGGCATCGCCCCGAGGACGGTCAACTACGTCCCGTTCGACGGCGGCGGCGAACTCCTCGCCTCGATCCTCGGTGACAAGGTCGGCTTCGGGGTCTCCGGCCTCGGCGAGTACCGCGACCAGATCGAGGCGGGCGAGCTGCGCCTGCTCGCCGTGACCGGCCCGAAGCGGGTGCCGGGCCTCGACGCCCCCACCCTGCGCGAAGCCGGACTCGACACCGAGTTCACCAACTGGCGCGGCATCGTCGCCCCGCCCGGCCTCTCGCCGGCCGAGCGCGACAAGCTCACCGGCCTGATCCGGGAACTCCACGGCACGAAGCAGTGGAAGGAGTCGATGAAGAAGAACGGCTGGGACGACGCCCTCCTCATCGGCGAACCCTTCGGCGACTTCCTCGACGAGCAGAACCAGCGTGTCGCCACCGTTCTCAAGGAGCTGGGGCTGTGACCACCGGACCCACCGAACCCACCGGACCCACCGAACCCACTGGACCCACCGGACCTCCCGGTTCCGCGGCGCAGCCGGGCGCCGCAGCCGCGCACGAGCCGAACGCCACCCGCGCCTGGCTGCGCGAGCACTCCGAACTCGGCGTCTGCGTGCTGCTGTTCGCGCTCGGCGTGCTCGTTCTCACCGACGCGTTCACCATGAGCGTCGACATCGCCCAGCGCGGTCCCGTCGGCCCCCGGACGGTCCCCTTCGTCATCGGCGGACTGTTCCTCCTCATCTCCGTCCTGCTCGCCGGCGACGTCCTGCGCGGCGGACGCGGCGAGGCGGAGGGCGGCGAGGACGTCGACCTCGACGAACCGGCCGACTGGCGCACCGTCCTCCTGCTCACCGGGGTCTTCCTCGGCGCCGCCGTCCTGATCGGCCCCCTGGGCTTCCCGATCGCCGGGGCGCTGCTCTTCTGGGGCTCCGCCTACGCGCTCGGCAGCCGGCACCACGGCCGGGACCCGCTCATCGCGGCCGGCATCTCCCTCGCCACCTACTTCGTCTTCGACAACCTGCTCGGTGTCCCCCTTCCGGGCGGCCCGCTGATGGGGGTGCTCTGACCGATGGATTCCCTCAACTCCCTCATCGACGGCTTCGGTACCGCGCTCACCCCGATGAACCTGCTCTGGGCCGCGATCGGCGTGCTGCTCGGCACCGCGATCGGCGTGCTCCCCGGCATCGGCCCGGCGATGGCCGTGGCGCTGCTGCTCCCGGTGACGTACGGACTCGATCCGACCGGCGCGTTCATCATGTTCGCCGGGATCTACTACGGCGCGATGTTCGGCGGCTCCACCACCTCGATCCTCCTCAACACCCCCGGGGAGAGCGCGGCCGTGGTCGCCGCGATCGAGGGCAACCCGATGGCGAAGGGCGGACGCGGCGCCCAGGCGCTCGCCGCCGCCGCGATCGGTCACTTCGCGGGCGGCATGATCGGTACGATCCTGCTGGTCGTCCTCGCCCCGACCGTCGCCTCCCTCGCCATCGGCATCGGAGCCCCCGACTACTTCGCCATCATGGTGCTGGCCTTCATCGCCGTCACCTCCGTCCTCGGCGCCTCCCGCATCCGCGGCATCGCCTCGCTCCTCATCGGCCTCACCATCGGACTGGTCGGCCTCGACCAGATGACCGGCCAGCAGCGCCTCACCTTCGGCTCGCTCCAACTGGCCGACGGCGTCGACGTCGTCATCGTCGCGGTCGGACTCTTCGCGATCGGCGAAGCGCTCTGGGTCGCCGCCCACCTGCGCCGCTCCACCGGGAAGCCGATCCCCGTCGGCAGACCGTGGCTCGGCCGCGCCGACCTGAAGCGCACCTGGAAGCCCTGGCTGCGCGGTCCCGTCATCGGCTTCCCCTTCGGGGCGATCCCGGCGGGCGGCGCGGAGATCCCCACCTTCCTCAGTTACGTCACCGAGAAGCGGCTCTCCAAGCACCGCGACCAGTTCGGCAAGGGGGCCATCGAGGGCGTCGCCGGACCCGAGGCCGCCGCCTCCGCCTCCGCCGCCGGAACGCTCGTCTCGATGCTCACGCTCGGACTGCCCACGACCGCCGTCGCCGCCGTGATGCTGGCAGCCTTCCAGCAGTACGGAATCCAGCCCGGCCCCCTGCTGTTCGAACGCGAACCGGAGCTGGTCTGGGGCCTCATCGCCTCGCTCTTCGTCGGCATGGTGCTGCTGCTCGCCCTCAACCTGCCGCTCGCCCCCGTCTGGGCGAAGCTCCTGCGGATCCCGCGCCCCTATCTGTACGCGGGCATCCTCTTCTTCGCCGCGGTCGGCGCGTACGCGGTCGGCGGCGAGCCCCTCGACCTGGTGATCCTCCTGATCATCGGGCTGATCGGGTTCGGAATGCGGCGCTACGGGCTGCCGGTGCTGCCCGCCGTCATCGGGGTGATCCTCGGCCCGGCCGCCGAACAGCAGTTGCGCCGGGCGCTCCAGATCAGCGACGGGAGTGTGTCCGGACTGGTCAACACCCCGTTCTCCGTCACGGTCTACGCGATCGTGGTGCTGATCGTGGCGTGGCCGCTGATCAGCCGCCTCGTCCTGCGGCGGCGCGGTGGCCGGAAAACGGAGGAGGAGTCCCGCACTGTCGGTGGCGGCTGAGAGCATCGGCTCCATGACCACGATCGACTGGGACGCGGCTGCCGGATCCTTCGACGAGGAGCCCGACCACGGGCTCCTCGACCCCGCGGTGCGCGACGCCTGGGCCGGGCGGCTGGAGAGCTGGCTGCCCGGCACCCGCGCCGAGGTGCTGGACCTGGGGTGCGGCACCGGCAGCCTCTCCCTGCTCGCCGCGGGCCAGGGCCACCGCGTCACCGCCGTCGACCGCTCGCCCCGCATGGCCGACCGGGCCCGCGCCAAGCTCGCCGGGACCGGCGCGGAGGTCCTCGTCGGGGACGCCGCCCGGCCCCCGGTCGGGGAGCGGGTGTTCGACGTCGTCGTGGCCCGGCACGTCGTCTGGCTGCTGCCCGACCCGGCGGCGGCCCTGGCTCACTGGTTCGGCCTGCTGAAGCCGGGCGGGCGGCTCGTCCTCGTCGAGGGGGTGTGGGGCGGCGCCGGCCTGTCCGCCGCCGCGCTCACCGCCCTGCTCTCCGCGCACACGGAGCGCATCCACCACGAGGACCTGGCCCCCGACTCCCGGTTGTGGGGCAAGGAGGTCGACGACGAGCGCTATGCGCTGGTCGCCCGCGCGATGCCGCCGCACCGGCACACCGAGGTCGTCGACGTCCATCTGATCCTGCGGCGCGGCCCGGACGTCCTGCTGGCCCGCCGCTCCGGCACGGGGTACGCGGACGGACTGCTCCACATGCCCTCCGGCCACGCGGAGGACGGCGAGGACGTCCGCGAGGCGATGGTCCGGGAGGCCGCCGAGGAGATCGGCCTCGACCTGGAGCCCGAGGAGCTGAAGGTGGCCCTCGTGATGCAGCACCGGGGCCCCGGCGGCGGGGCGCGCATGGGCTGGTTCTTCGTCGCGGAGCACGACCCGGCCCGCCCGCCGCGCAACGCGGAGCCGGAGAAGTGCTCCGAGCTGGACTGGTTCCCGCTGGCCGCCCCGCCGGACGACATGGTCGCCTACTGCCGCGCGGGTCTGGACGGATACCGGGCGGGCGAGCACTTCATGATCCACTGGCACCGGGACGGGGAGCCGATCGCGTATGTGCCCGGTGGCCCCCGCAGGGCCGTCCCGCTGCCCGCCGCCGAGGAGACCACCGGGCGGGTGCACCACATCGAGCTGTGGGTGGCGGACCTGGCGGAGGCGGAGCGCGGCTGGGGCTGGCTGCTGGGCCGGCTCGGCCATGTTCCGTACCAGCGCTGGACCCACGGCCGCAGCTGGCGGCGCGGTGACACGTACGTCGTGGTGGAGCAGTCGCCCGACCTGGCCGCCGGCGGCCACGACCGCCGCCGCCCCGGCCTCAACCACCTGGCGTTCCACGTCGCGGACCGGGCCGCCCTCGACGCCCTGGTCGCCGGGGCCCCGGCGCACGGCTGGCGGCTGCTGTTCCCCGACCGCCATCCGTACGCGGGCGGCGAGGGGCATCACGCCGCCTATCTGGAGGACCCGGCGGGGTACGAGGTGGAGCTCGTCGCCGGCTCCCGGCCCCGTCCCTGAGCCGCCCGGCGGTTCGTGCGGGCCGGCCCCCGCGCCCGACGCCCGACGGGCGTTCAGCCGAGCAGAGCGGTCAGCCCCTCCGTCCGGGCCAGACGTTCCAGCTCGTCCAGGGCCCGGGCCGCCGCCCCGGCCGCCGCCGGATCACGCCCGGCCAGGCCGCTCGCCGCGAACTCGTCCTCGTCCAGCCGCAGGACCGTCGAGCCGTCGGCCGACACCCACAGGTCCAGGTCCAGGTCCTCGACCGCCAGCACCCCGTCCGCGAGTACGGCGGGCCGGGTGATGTCGCAGTACCAGCCCTTGAGCCGGCCGTCCCCGGTGCGGACCTCCTTCACCGCGAACCACCGGTCCCGCCAGTAGTGCTCGGTGAGGACGTCGCCCGGCTCGAACCGGACGAAGCCGAAGTCCCGTGCCCCGGGCGCGGCCCACGGCGCCCGGACCGTGACGCGGACGCCGTCGTCCCGGACCAGCTCCGCCGGATACCTGATCTTGGTGCGGCCCGCCTTGGACAGGTCGACGACCAGGCCCTTCGTACGGCCCGCGCGGGGTTCAGAGGGTGCGGACATGGCGGACCTCCGTCGCGCAGACCTGGTAGCCGAACCACTGGTTGACGGCCAGCATCGGGCCGTTGCCGGTGTCGTTGGAGGTGTAGGCGTCCGTGTATCCGGCCGCCCGCGCCCGGTGCAGCGAGTCGTTCTTCGCGAGCTTCGCCAGGCCCCGCCCCCGGAAGTCGCGCAGGGTGCCGGTCATGGCGCTCAGATACGTCCGCGCGCCGTCGGTGGTGGCCGCGCTGAACGCCGCCACCTCGCCGTCGACCAGCACCACCGAGGTGAGCCCCTGGTCGAAGGCCGGGTGCCGCCAGATGTTCGTCAGCCAGTCGTCGTAGTCGTCCAGCTCGGAGGTGATGTCGCCCGGCTCGTCGGCCGTCACCTCGGCGTCCGCCTCGAACAGCGGCCGGGGATCGTCGGCGAAGTCGGAGCCGGGCCGCAGCTCGACGCCCGTCGGCGGTTCCTGACGCGGCGGCAGGGCCCCGCCCGCGAGGTCGAGGCGCTGGAAGTGCGCGGAGCGGCTGGGCCGGTAGCCCCGCTTGCGGGCGAACTCCAGGCTCTCCGGGTTGTCCAGGACCCACGCGTACAGGACCGTGGCCCCGGCCTCGGCCAGGTGCTCCTCCGCCGTGCGCAGCAGCAGCGAGCCCGCGCCGCGGTTCGTCCGGCCGGGAAGCGTCTGGGGGGTGAAGTACCCCTGCCCCGGCTCCGCGCTGTCGTGGGCGATGCCCGCCTGCGCCGTGGCGATGATCTCGCCGTCCTCCTCGGCGACCAGCAGCCGGTAGTGCCGGTCCGGATGGGCGTGGACCAGATCGTGGACGACCTGTTCGGGGGTGGCCACCATCCAGGGGACCGAGGCCCGGCGGGCACGGGTCCACGCCTCCGCGTCGGACGGCCGGAAATCGCGCACGATCACAGTCATGCGGTGGACCGTATGCGCAGCCGCGCCCCGAACGCCTCCCCTTTTTTCGCAGGTGGGGGAGAATCGGCCCGTGACTGACAAGATCGTCCTCGACCCGGACTCCGGCATCGCGCCGTACGAGCAACTGCGCACCCGGCTCTCCGAACTGGCCCGTTCCGGCGCGCTGCCCGTGGGCCACCGGCTCCCGACCGTACGCGGCTTCGCCGAGGAGCTGGGTCTCGCCGCCAACACCGTCGCCAAGGCCTACCGGGCCCTGGAGGCGGACGGGGTGATCGAGACCCGGGGCCGCAACGGAACCTTCGTCGCGGCCGCCGGGGGAGCGGCCGAACAACGGGCCGCGACCGCCGCGCAGGTGTACGCGGAGACCGCCGAGCGGCTCGGCCTCACCCGGCAGCAGGCCCTGTCGCTGGCCAAGGACGCGGTGCGCGCGGCGTACGGGGACTGACGTACCGCCCGTGACACACGGGGGCAACTGGCGTACTGCCCGTGACGCACGGGGTCAGAGGTACAGCCCGGCGTCCGACCCCGCGTCCTGCTTCGGCACCGAGGCGGGCCCGATGCCCCGGCGCAGCGCGTACAGCTCGGCGAGGGAGTTGCCCTCCCGGCTCACCCCGTCGTCCCTACCCAGCCAGGCCACCGACTCCTGGCGGGTCAACGGGCCGACCTCGATCCTGGCCAGACAGCGGCCGGGGCGCACGACCGCGGGGTGCAGCCGCTCCAGGTCCTCATTGGTGGTGACCCCCACCAGCACGTTGCGGCCCTGTCCCAGCAGGCCGTCCGTCAGGTTCAGCAGCCGGGACAGGGCCTGGCCCGCCGTGTGCCTGGCCTCGCCGCGGATCAGCTCGTCGCAGTCCTCCAGGAGCAGCAGCCGCCACCGCCCCCCGGCCGTGCCGTCGTCCTCGCCGATCGCGATGTCCATGAGATAGCCGACGTCGTTGAAGAGCCGCTCGGGGTCCAGCACGCAGTCGACCTGGCACCAGTCGCGCCAGGAGCGGGCCAGGGTGCGCAGCGCGGACGTCTTGCCGGTGCCGGGCGGGCCGTGCAGCAGGAGCAGCCGGCCCGCGATGTCGTCCGGCGTCACTTTCATCAGCCGGCCCATCGCCTCGGCCACCGGGCCGGTGTAGTTGGGACGGACCTCGTCCCAGCTTCCGGCGGTGATCCGGCGGGTGGTGCGGTACGGGCCGCGGCGCGGGGAGACGTACCAGAAGCCCATGGTCACGTTGTCGGACTGGGGCTCCTGCTCGTCCTGCGCGCCCTCGGTGGCCTGGTCGAGGACACTCCTGGCCAGTTCCTCGCTGATCGCGGTGACGGTGACGTCCGCGCCCCGGTTCCACCGGGAGGCCAGCAGGGTCCAGCCCTCGCCCTCCGCGAGCGTGGCGCTGCGGTCGTCGTCGCGGGCGGCCCGCAGCACCGTGGCGTCCGGCGGCAGCAGCGTCGCCCCGGCCTTGACCCGATCGAGGGAGGAGCTGTGCGCATACGGCTGCTCGCCCGTCGCGAAGCGGCCGAGGAAGAGCGCGTCGACGACATCGGACGGTGAATCGCTGTCGTCGACGGTGAGCCGGATCGGCAGAGCGGATTCGGGGGAGTCGGGCATGGTGCCCATGATCCGGCACGGTGTGGCCCCGTGCACCCGGGTTTCGCGGGCTCGCGGACCGGGCCGGCGGCGCGCCCGGCAGTCGACGGAGCGACAGCACGGCGTCAAGGAGCGCCCGTTGAACGACCGGGGGCGGACGGAAGCACACCACGCCTATTTTTGGCATGGACACTTCCAGTGTGGTGCGCGTGCTGCTACTACGGAGTAGGCAGAAACCCGCTGCTCAAGGAGGTCCCATGAAAATGTCCAGACTCGTGGCGTTCTCGTCCTCGCTCCTGCTCGGCGCCGCCCTCGCCCTCACCGGTGCCGGGATCGCGAACGCCGACTCGTCCGCCGCGGCGGTCGACTACGTCGCCCTCGGCGACTCGTACTCCTCCGGTGTCGGAGCCGGCGGTTACGACGGCTCCAGCTGCAAGCGCAGCAGCCGCGCCTACCCCGCCCTCTGGGCGGCCGCCAACTCCCCCTCCTCGTTCGACTTCGCCGCCTGTTCCGGCGCCCGGACCGGAGACGTCACGGGCAGCCAGCTCGGCCGGCTGAACGCCTCGACCGACCTCGTCTCGATCTCCATCGGCGGCAACGACGCGGGCTTCGCCGACGTCATGACGACCTGTGTCCTGCAGTCCGAGGCCACCTGCCTCAACCGCGTCGCCACCGCCCGCGCCTACGTCGACTCCACCCTGCCCGGCAGGCTCGACTCCGTGTACACGGCCATCCGCTCCAAGGCCCCCTCCGCGCAGGTCGTCGTCCTCGGCTACCCGCGCTTCTACCAGCTCGGCGGCGGCTGCCTCGCCGGTCTGAGCGAGAAGGAGCGCTCCGCCATCAACGGGGCGTCCGACCACCTCAACACGGCCACCGCCAAGCGGGCCGCGGACCACGGCTTCACCTTCGGCGATGTCAGGCCGGCCTTCACCGGGCACGAGATCTGCTCGGGCAACGCCTGGCTGCACAGCGTGAACTGGCTCAATATCGGCGAGTCCTACCACCCCACCGCCGCCGGACAGTCGGGCGGCTATCTTCCCGTCCTCAAGTCCGCTCTCTGACCCGGAGGGATGGCGCTTTCGGCCGGAGCGTCCCGCCCTCCCCGTCGTCCCTCCGCGCTGCACGCGCAGGGGGACGGCCGGGCAGGACCTGCGAACCGTGCGAACCGTCCGAACCGCTCGAACTGCCCGAAGTCACCCCGGAATCGCGCGAATTCGGTAACGAGGCGTCAACCTCCGTATGTGTGTGCGTAATCCTGTGGCCGGGATACACGGGTGTCACCGCGGGACGATAGGGTTAACCTGCCCGGACCGGGTGCCCTCGTACGGGTGGGGAGTGACATGGAACAGATAACGGTGCGAAGCAGGCCGCGTGTGCCTGCCATCACATGCGGGAGCGGTGCGACCAGTACGCGCCTCGACCGCCATCTCGCGGTGCTCGGCGGCCCCGTCGTCCCGCAGCGCGAGTCGGCGGAAGCGACGCTGCTCATGCGTGAGCTGACCTCGCGTGACGCCGCGCACACCCGCAGGAGCAGGAGCGCACGCGTGTCGCTCTTCGCGCCCCTGCGACGTCTGCGGCGCTCGCTCTTCGGCAGCCGCCGCTGACCCACGGCACCGCCCGTCAGGACCGGCCCGCCGCTCGGGGCGGTTCAGGCGATCACTCCGTCCCGGCGCAGCGCCGATGTCTGCTCGTCCGTCATCCCCAGGGCTCGCAGCAGCGCATCGGTGTGCTCACCCAGCGCCGGTACGGCACCCATCCGTGCCTCCTCGCTCCCCGGCAGCGTGATCGGCGGCAGCAGCGCCCGCAACGGCCCCACCGGTGTGCCCACCTCCCGCCACCGGTCCCGTGCCGCGAGCTGCGGATGCGCCGCCACATCGGCCACCGTGTTCAGCCGCGCACAGGCGATGCCCGCCGCATCGAGGCCGGCCAGCGCCTCCCGCCCCGTCAGGCCCGCCAGCGCCCGGCCCACCTCCTCATCGGTCCGCTCCCGGTTCGCGGTCCGTGCCGCGTTCGTCGCGAAGTCCGGATCGTCGGCCAACTCGGGCCGCCCGAGCACCTGTTCCGCCAGTCGCCGCCACTCCCGGTCGTTCTGCACGGAGAGCAGCACCTGCTCGCCGTCGGCCGTCGCGTAGGCGTCGTACGGGGCGATCACCGAGTGCGCGAGACCGGTGCGCGGCGGGGGAGCGGATCCGTGCGTCCCCTGGTGCAGCGGGTGGCCCATCCACTCGGCCAGCGCGTCCAGCATGGAGACCTCCACCGGGCCGCCCCGCCCGGTGTTCGCCCGTCGCAGCAGCGCCGCGAGCACCCCGGAGAACGCGTACATCGCCGCCGCGATGTCCGCCGCCGGCACGCCCGCCTTCACCGGCTGCTCGGCCGTCCCCGTCACCGAGACCAGGCCGGCCTCGCACTGCACGAGCATGTCGTAGGCCCGCTTGTGCGCGTACGGTCCCACCGTGCCGTAACCGGAGATGTCGACCGCCACCAGGCGCGGGTGCGCCGCGCAGAGCGAGGCGGCGTCGAGGCCGAGCCGGGCCGCCGCCCCCTGGGCCAGGTTCTGGACGAACACATCGGCCCCGGCGACGAGTTCACGGACCACCGCGAGGCCGCGCGGATCCTTCAGGTCGACGGCGAGGGACTCCTTGCCGCGGTTGCACCACACGAAGTGCGAGGCGAGGCCGCGCGCCGCCGTGTCGTAGGCGCGTGCGAAGTCGCCGCCGTCCGGGCGCTCCACCTTGATGACTCTCGCTCCGAGGTCGGCGAGCTGCCGGGTGGCGAAGGGGGCGGCGACCGCTTGCTCGACGGCCACCACGGTGATGCCGTCGAGGGGGAGTGGCAAGGTGTTCATGACCCCGTGCTTACCCTCTGGGCGCCGCTCGTGCCACCTCCGGCCGCGCCGCGGACCACCTGCGGCCGGCCTGCGGACCTCCCGGCCGCCGCTCCGCCGGCTCCGGCAGTCCCGCGCGCCCCCTGCCCGTCGCTACAGCAGCGCGAACTGCCCTTCCGGGCCCTCCTCCTGGTGCCCGAGCACCGATGCGGGACGCCGTGCCGAGGACGGCGCCGGCAGCACCCCGGCGGCGCGCAGCTCGGCGGGCCCGATCAGCTCTCCCGCCTCCAGCGCTGCCCGCAGCTCCGTCCGGGGCCCCGCCGTGCCGTCCAGCAGAGCGAGCACGGTGATGAGTTCGAGCAGCTCCGAGGTCCACTCCCGGGGCCAGCCGCGCGCACCGACCGCATCCAGACCGTCCGGGGCGACCCCGTCCGGCCCCCGGCCGGTCGCCGCCGCCCGGCGCCCGAACCAGAGCTCCAGCACCCGCACCCCGCCCACCGTGAACTCCCAGGCCGCCGCGGGCACCGGCGAGATCCGGCCATCGCCGACGACCAACGCCTCGTCCCCGGCCTCGTGGACCAGCTCCGTGGGACGGGCCGGGAGCGCTGCCCGCACATAGGGCCTGCGTCCGCCCGGCAACCGGGGCCGCTCCCCGCCCCGGGCCCCGCGCAACTGGAGTCGCATCAGCTCCCGGCCGAGCGCCACCCCCGAGGACCACACCTCCGCGTCGGCCGGCAACGGGACCCGGGGGCCGGTGGCGGAGGGCCGGGCGGCGGCCAGGACCCAGGCCAGCACCGCCTCCGGGGTGAACGCGTCCGGCTCCGCCGCGCCGCCGAGCCGCTCGCGCAGCAGGTCCGTGAGCCCCGGAGCCAGGTTGGGTTCCGAGCCGCCGGGCCTGCGGTAGAGCGGCCTGATCCGGCCGGGCCGCCCGGCGGGGGAGTGCCCGTCGGGCAGCAGCGCGGTCACGGACAGGGCGGGCCCGGAATCCTCGGGGGCGGAGCTGTGCTCGACCGCGAAGAGCTGCCGCCCGTCGGCGACCCGCCACAGCTCCGGACGGGCCGCGTCGATCAGCCGGTGGTCGGGGAGCAGCCACTGTTCGTCGTAGGGGCCGTGGAGGATCCGTACGGGGTCGGGGCAGGGGCCCGGGGTCCGGGCGAAGCGGCCCGTTCCGGCGGACCGGCCGGGCAGGGCCGCGACCGAGGTGTGCGGCGTACGGGAACGGCTGGGCGCGAACAGCCTTTCCTGATCGGCCGGTTCGGCGGCGGCCAGCCGTTCCCAGCGGGCCCGGAGCGCCACGGGGTCGGGGCCGCTCACCCAGGCGCGGCCGGTCCGCAGCGGCCGTACGGACCACGGCATCAGGTCGTCCAGCGACAGGAGCCCGTCCGGCGACAGGTGCCCGTCCCGCGAGGGGGGTCCTTCCGGCGGTCGGGGTGTCTCCGGAGGCGAGGACCGGGCGGTCCCGTCGCCGCCGGCCGCCGCTGTCCCGTGCGCTGTCACCTGCCCGTCCTCCCCTGTCCGCCGTGCCCCTTTCGCATCGTAACGGCGGGCGGCGTCCCCGTGGGGCGGGGTCAGGTGGCCTCCACCGTCACGGAGAAGGAGAACCGGTCGCCCCGGTAGCGGATCCGGGCCACGTCCACCACGCGCCCCTCCTCGTCGTACGTCACGCCCGTGTAGTGCAGGATCGGGCTGAGCAGCGGGACCTGGAGCAGCTCGGCGGTGACGGGGTCGGCGAGCCGCGCCTCCACCGTGTCGGTGATCCGGGAGATCCTCACCCCGACGACGTCGCGCAGGACCTTGGTCATCGGCCAGCGTTCAAGGTCGGCCACGTCGATCCGGGCGGCGATGTCGGGAAGGACAGCGTTCTCCGCCCAGTTGGTGGGCTCGTCGCTCTGCCCGTCGCGGCGCAGCCGCCGGTAGCAGGTCACCTCGGCGCAGCCCGGGAAGAACTCGGCGAGATCACCGGGCACCGCCGTCGGGCCGTGGCCGAGAACGGTCGTCGCCTCTCCGGACTGCTGGGCCACGATCGCGTCGACCGAGCCCAGCAGCCGGACCGGGGAGACCCGCCGGGCGCGCGGCTCGATGAACGTGCCGCGCCGCCGGTGCCGGCTGATCAGCCCCTCCGTCTCCAGCTCCTTGAGCGCCTGGCGCATCGTGAGCACGCTGACCCCGTAGTGCGCGGCGAGCTGCTCCTCGGTGGGCAGCCGGGCGGAGGCGTCCCGGGGGCGGCCCAGTATGGAGGCCCGCAGGGACTGGGAGACCTGGTACCAGAGCGGCAGCTTCCGGTTCAGGACGAGGGAGTCGGGGGCGAAGGCGGGCGGGGGCGGCGCCGGGGCCGCCCGGACGTCCGCGTCGGCCCCGGCGGGGGAGGCCGTCGCGTCCGCGTCGTCACCGGCCCCGGTGGTGGCGTTCCCGCCGGTCCCGGCCCCGGCCGTGGTGTCGCCGCCGGTCCTCCGGCTCTCCGCTCCGGCTCTCTCCTGGCTCTCTGTCACGTCGTCCCCGTCCCGTCCCCGTCCGTCCCCTCCGGCCTTCCGCCGGCTACGGCCGGAAGTTGCGGCTCAGACCCTGCCACACGTCGTCGTAACCACGCTGCAGATGTTCGGCGGCGGCCGCCTGCGCGGTCGCCGTGACCGGCCAGCGGGTCTCGAACATGAACGCCAGACCGTCGTCGATCTTCTGCGGCTTCAGTTCCGCCGCGCTCGCCCGGTCGAAGGTCTCCCGGTCCGGTCCGTGCGCCGACATCATGTTGTGCAGGGAGCCGCCGCCCGGGACGAAGCCGTCCGCCTTCGCGTCGTACGCCCCGTCGATCAGGCCCATGTACTCGCTCATCACGTTGCGGTGGAAGTACGGCGGGCGGAAGGTGTCCTCGCCGACCAGCCAGCGCGGCGCGAAGACGACGAAGTCCACCCCGGCCAGCCCCGGGGTGTCGGAAGGCGAGGTCAGCACCGTGAAGATCGACGGGTCGGGGTGGTCGTAGCTGATCGTGCCGATCACATTGAACCGGCGCAGGTCGTAGACGTACGGGGTGTGGTTGCCGTGCCAGGCCACCACATCGAGAGGCGAGTGGTCGTACGTCGCCGACCAGAGGTTCCCGCAGAACTTGTTGACCACCTCCACCGGGCCCTCGTGGTCCTCGTACGCGGCGACGGGCGCGAGGAAGTCCCGGGCGTTCGCCAGGCCGTTGGCGCCGATCGGGCCGAGATCGGGCAGCGCGAACGGGCGGCCGTAGTTCTCGCAGACGTAGCCGCGCGCGGTCTCCTCCAGCAGCTCCACCCGGAAGCGGATCCCGCGCGGGATCAGCGCGACATGGCCCGGCTCGGCGCGCAGCAGGCCCAGTTCGGTGCGCAGCAGCAGTCCGCCGCGCTCGGGGACGATCAGCAGCTCGCCGTCGGAGTCGCTGAACACGCGGTCCGTCATCGAGGAGTCGGCGCTGTACAGGTGGATCGCCATACCCGCGCGCTGCGCGGCGTCGCCGTTGCCGCCGAGCGTCCACAGGCCGCTCAGGAAGTCCGTGCCGGGCGCGGGGTCGGGCAGCGGGTTCCAGCGCAGCCGGTTCGGGTCCGGCGCCGTCTCGGTGAAGGGAGCCGAGCGCAGGCCGCCGTTGTCGATCCGGGTGAACGCCGGGTGGGCGGCCGAGGGGCGGATCCGGTAGAGCCAGGAGCGGCGGTTGTCCGCGCGCGGCTCGGTGAAGGCGGAGCCGCTCAACTGCTCCGCGTACAGCCCGAGCGGGGCGCGCTGGGGGGAGTTGCGGCCGTGCGGCAGCGCCCCGGGAACCGCCTCCGAGCCGTGCTCGTTGCCGAAGCCCGAGGAATACGTCAGCCCCTCGGCCGTCTTCCTCGCCTGGTCGATCGCGCTCATCCCGCACTCCCGTTGCCCAAGAAAGCCATAGGATCCGTCGGACGACGAATCCTATGTACTACCGTAGGAATCGGAGCGGGGCGCGTCAACGGCATACATCGCGCCATTCGTGGCCCGTCTCCTGCGATGCGATGCGATGCGGTGCGGTGCGGGTGCGGGAGGGTGCTCCCGGCGGTCGGGCGCCGCCGCCGTCCGCCGGGTGGCACGGGCCGCCGCCTCCGTCGGGCGGCGGGTGCGGTTCGCCGGGTCGAGGGGGCACGGCATCATGGGGCCCGTGCCCCACGTCAACCCGAACCTCCGCCGTGCCCCCGTGCAGCAGCGCAGTGCCGACCGGCTGGCCCGGATACTCGACTCCTGCGCCGGACTCCTCGACGAGACCGGCTACGAGCAGCTCACCACCCGGGCCGTCGCCGAGCGCGCCGAGGTGCCCATCGGTTCCGTCTACCGGTTCTTCCCCAACAAGCGCGCGCTCGTCGACGCCCTCGCGCTGCGCAACCTGGACATCTACGCCGACCGCATCGCCGCCCGTCTCGTGGACCTTCCGGCCGGCGACTGGCGCGCCGCCATCGACGCGGTGCTCGACGAGTACCTCGCGATGAAGCGGAGCATCCCCGGCTTCGCGCTCGTCGACTTCGGGCCGCCGTCCCCGGCCGAGGGCGCGGCGGACGACGCCAACCGGCGGCTGGCGGACCGGCTCGCCGTCCTGCTCGCCGGCCACCTCGGCCGGCGGCCCGACGAGGTGCTGTCCCGGGCGATCCTGGTGAGCGTCGAGGCCGCCGACGCGCTCCTCCAACTGGCCTTCCGCATGGAGCCGTCGGGGGACGCCGCCATCGTGGCCGAGACGCGGACCCTGGTCAGGTCCTACCTCGCCCAGACGCTCGACTGAACGCGAGCCCCGGGCCGGGGGAGCCTCCGGCCGTTCCGCGTGCCCGGCCGCCTGTCTGTGCACCTTGTGTGGCACCGGTCGGCCGAGGTCCGATCGCCTTCTCCTCCGCCCAGCATCTCCCCACCGTGCGTACCGGTCGGTATGCTCGCCCGTGCCGGGGCTCCCACGCCCGCCCGGCCCATGCCGTCGATGTCGTCCTGCCACCGCCGCCGCCCCGGGGAGGGCCCATGTCCCACGACACCCGCACCGCACCGCGTATCTGCCCCCTCTGCGAGGCCACGTGCGGTCTCACCCTCACCATCGAGGGGACCACCGTCACCGGAGCGCGCGGCGACCGCGACGACATCTTCAGCCGGGGCTTCATCTGCCCCAAGGGGGCCTCCTTCGGCGGGCTCGACGCCGACCCCGACCGGCTGCGCGTCCCCCTCGTACGCGGCGACGACGGGGAACTGCGCGAAGCCGCCTGGAGCGAGGCGTTCGACTTGATCGCCGCACGGATACCGGAGCTGACGAAGACCCACGGGCCGAACGCGGTCGGCGTGGTCCTCGGCAACCCCAACGTGCACACGATGGCGGGCTCCCTCTACCCGCCCCTGCTGCTCGGGGCCCTGCGCACCCGCAACGTGTTCACCGCGAGCACCCTGGACCAGATGCCCAAGCACGTCTCCAGCGGCCTGCTCTTCGGCGACCCGCACGCCATCCCCGTACCGGACCTCGACCGCACCGACCACCTCCTCCTGATCGGCGCCAACCCGCTGGAGTCCAACGGCAGCCTCTGCACCGCACCGGACTTCCCCGGCCGGCTCAAGGCCCTGCGCAGGCGCGGCGGCACCCTCACCGTCATCGACCCGCGCCGCACCCGCACCGCCCGCCTCGCCGACCGGCACGTCGCGATCCGGCCCGGCGCGGACGCCCTGCTGCTGGCCGCGCTCGCGCACACGCTCATCGACGAGAAGCTCGCCGACCCCGGTCCGCTCGCCGGCCACCTGCAAGGGATCGACGAACTGGCCGCGGCCCTGGCGGACTTCACCCCGGACGCCGTCGCCGCCGCCTGCGACGTGGACGCGGAGACCATCACGGCCATCGCCCGCGAACTCGCCGCCGCCCCCACCGCGGCCGTCTACGGGCGCATCGGCAGCTGCACCGTCGAGCACGGCACCCTCGCCAGCTGGCTGGTGGACGTCCTCAACATCCTCACCGGCAACCTCGACCGGCCGGGCGGCGCGCTGTTCCCGCTCTCCGCGACCGCCCGCGCCCCACGGCCCGCCGCCCCGGGCAAGGGCTTCGCGCTCGGTCGCTGGGCGAGCCGGGTCTCCGGGCACCCCGAGGCCAAGGGCGAACTGCCCATCGCCGCCCTCGCCGAGGAGATCGACACCCCGGGCGAGGGACGCATCCGCGCCCTGCTGGTCATCGCGGCCAACCCCGTGCTCTCCGCGCCCGACGGCGACCGCCTCGATGCCGCCCTCGCCGACGGGCTCGACTTCATGGTCAGCGTCGATCCGTACCTGAACGAGACCTCCCGGCACGCCGATGTCGTCCTGCCACCGCCGCCGCCCTCGCAGAGCGCCCACTTCGACTTCGCGTTCAACGGTTTCGCCGTGCACAACCAGGTCCGCTACACCCGCGCCGCCGTGCCCCTGGAGGACGGGCGGATGGACGAGAGCGAGATCCACGCCCGGCTCGTCCTCGCGGTGGGCGGCACGCACGGCGCGCCGCCCTCCGCCGTCGACGACCTGGCCATCACCACCGCCCTCACCCGCGCCGGAGCCCCGAAGGAGAGGTCCGCCGGCCTCACCGGCGAGGACGGCCCCGAACGGCGGCTGGACCTCATGCTGCGCCTCGGCCCGTACGGGCTGACGCTGGAGCGGCTCCTCGCCCACCCGCACGGCATCGACCTCGGCCCGCTGAAACCCCGCGTCCCGGAGGTCCTGCGCACCCGCTCCGGCCGCATCGAACTGCTCCCGGAGCCGATCGCCGCCGATCTGCCGCGCCTGCGCCGGGCGCTGGGCGACCGGCCCGCCCCGCTCGTCCTCGTCGGCCGCCGCCATCTGCGCTCCAACAACAGCTGGATGCACAACGTGGGCTCGCTCACCGGCGGGTCCAACGTCTGCACCCTCCAGATCCACCCCGACGACGCGGCCCGCCTCGGTCTCGTGGACGGGGCCACCGCCCGGATCGAGTCGTCGGGCGGCCGGGTCGAGGCCCCCGCCGAGATCACCGACACCGTGCGCAGCGGGGTGGTGAGCCTGCCGCACGGATGGGGCCACAGCCGCCCCGGCACTCGTATGACGGTCGCCGCCGCCCACCCGGGCGTGAACGTGAACCAACTGCTCGACGGCACGCTCCTGGACCCGCTGTCCGGCACCGCCGTACTGAACGCCATTCCGGTCTCCGTGACCCCCGCTCCTTAGCATCACCGTGTTGACCTGGGGTTTTGCTCGTATTGCTCACACGTCAACATCTTGTTAACGCCGGGAGAGCGCCCCTAACGTCATCCGGACCGCCGAGACCGGTGGGAGTTCAAGGATGAACGTTAGGTATCCCCCATGCTGACAATCCTCGGCTTCGCCATGATCGCGACCTTCCTGGTCCTGATCATGACGAAGAAGATGTCGCCGATCGCGGCGCTGGTACTGATCCCCGCACTGTTCTGTGTCGCCGTAGGACAGGGAGCGCAGCTCGGCGACTACGTCATCGAAGGCGTCGGCAACCTCGCGCCCACCGCGGCCATGCTGATGTTCGCCATCGTCTACTTCGGCGTGATGATCGACGTCGGCCTGTTCGACCCGATCGTCCGGGGCATCCTGAAGTTCTGCCAGGCCGACCCGATGCGCATCGTCGTCGGTACGGCGGTGCTCGCCGCGATCGTGTCGCTGGACGGCGACGGCTCCACCACCTTCATGATCACCGTCTCGGCGATGTATCCCCTCTACAAACGCCTGAAGATGAGCCTGGTCGTCATGACCGGCGTCGCGGCCACCGCCAACGGCGTCATGAACACCCTCCCCTGGGGCGGCCCCACCGCCCGTGCCGCCACCGCCCTCAAGCTGGACGCCTCCGAGATCTTCGTGCCGATGATCCCGGCGCTGGCCATGGGGCTGCTCGCCGTGTTCGTGCTGGCGTACGTGCTCGGCCTCCGGGAGCGCAAGCGCCTCGGCACGCTCACGCTCGACGAGGCGCTCGCCCGGGAGCCGGAGCCGGAGACCGTGTCCACCGGCGCGGGCGGCACCGGCGGTGAGGACCGCCTCCGCAAGGGCGCATCCGCCTCGGCGGGCGGTACGGGTACGGGTACGGGGGCCGGCGCCGACGCCGCCCCCGCGGACGACCTCGCGGACGGGGACGACGACGAGTTCCAGGGCCTCGACCCGAACCGGCCCACGCTCCGGCCGAAGCTCTACTGGTTCAACGCCGGACTCACCGCCGCCCTGCTGACGGCGATGATCATGGAACTGATGCCGATCCCGGTGCTCTTCCTGCTCGGCGCTGCCCTCGCGCTCACCGTCAACTTCCCCCACATGCCCGACCAGCGGGCCCGGATCGCCGCGCACGCCGACAACGTCCTCAACGTCTCCGGCATGGTCTTCGCCGCCGCCGTCTTCACCGGAGTCCTCACCGGCACCGGCATGGTCGAGAACATGGCCGACTGGGTCGTCGGCGCGGTCCCCGACGCGATGGGCCCGCACATGGCCATCGTCACCGGTCTGCTCAGCCTGCCGCTCACCTACTTCATGTCCAACGACGGCTTCTACTTCGGCGTCCTCCCCGTCCTCGCCGAGGCCGGCGCGGCCCACGGGGTCTCGCCGCTGGAGATCGCGCGCGCCTCCCTGGCCGGCCAGGCCCTGCACATGTCCTCGCCGCTCGTGCCCGCCGTGTACGTCCTCGTCGGCATGGCGAAGGTCGAGTTCGGCGACCACACCCGCTTCACCGTCAAGTGGGCCGTCCTCACCTCGCTCGTGGTGCTCGCGGCGGGCGTCCTCTTCGGCATCATGTGATGACACGCACCCCGCGAACCGGGCCCGGCAGGGGCTGGCTGCTGCGCCTCGTCATCGCCTTCGCCTTCGCGCAGGGGGCGGTGTCGATGGCGCGGCCCGCCGTCTCCTACCGGGCCCTCGCGCTCGGTGCCGACGAGGCGGCCGTCGGCGTCATCGCCGGGGTCTACGCCCTGCTCCCGCTGTTCGTCGCCGTGCCGCTCGGCCGCCGCACCGACCACGGCCGCTGCGCGCCCCTGCTGCCGCTCGGCGTGCTCCTCGTCTCCGGCGGCTGCGCGCTCAGCGGCATCGCCTCCTCGCTGCCCGCGATGGCCGCCTGGAGCGGCGTGATGGGCCTCGGCCACCTGTGCTTCGTGATCGGCGCGCAGTCGATCGTGGCCCGGCAGTCCGCGCCCGACGAACAGGACCGCAACTTCGGGCACTTCACCATCGGGGCCTCGCTCGGCCAGCTCATCGGCCCGGTCGCCGCGGGCGCGCTCATCTCCGGGCAGGGCGGAACCCTGGGCCGTACGAGCGCGCTGGCCCTCCTCGTGTCGGCCGCGGTCGCCGCCGTCGCCCTCACCTCGCTCTGGCGCATCGAGCACCGCCGGGCGAAGGGCTCCGGTGCCGAGCCCGGCCACAAGGTCCCGGTCCGCGCGATCCTGGGCGCGCGGGGCGTTCCCGCCGGCATCTTCATCAGCATGGCGGTGCTGTCCGCAACCGACATCCTCACCGCCTACCTGCCGGTCGTCGGCGAACACCGCTCCATCGCGCCGGCCACCGTGGGGCTGCTGCTGAGTCTGCGCGCCGCCGCCACGATCACCTGCCGGCTGGTCATGTCGCCGTTGCTGCGGCTGCTGGGTCGCAGGGCCCTGCTGACCACCAGCTGCCTGCTCGCCGGACTTCTCTGCGCGGGCGTCGCCCTCCCCGTGTCCGTCCCGGTCCTCGCCGTCATGCTCGCCGTGCTCGGCTTCTGCCTCGGCGTCGGCCAGCCGCTGTCCATGACCACCGTGGTCCGGGCCGCCCCCGACCGGGCCCGGTCCACCGCGCTCGCCCTCCGGCTGACCGGAAACCGGCTCGGCCAGGTCGCCGCCCCCGCCGCTGCCGGGCTGATCGCGGGCGCGGTGGGAGTGGCGGCCCCGTTCGCGCTGCTCGGTGTGTTCCTGATCGGGGCGGCGGGACTCGGGCTGCGCGGCGAGGGGCGCCCGGACCCCGCCCCGGCACCCCCGGCCCCCGCCCCAGCACCGCCGGCCCCCGCCCCGGCCCCGGAACCTCACCGGAGCATCGCTGACGGGCGCGCCGTACGAACCGGGCGTACCGGGCCGGGGCAGGCTCTCAAGGGCCCGGAAGCCTGACCCCTCCGCCCTCCCCGCGCGCCGCCGCCCGACACCGCTCGCGTCACACCGCTTCCCTCGCGGGGCCCCCTCACGAGGTGACGCGAGGGGCGCCGGGAGTCAGCCGGTCGCCCTCACGGGTCCAGACGGTGGTCGCGTCCCCGCTCGGGCAGCAGCGCGCGTCGTTGGGGCGGTACCACTTCTCGCTCACGACGATCCGGCCCGGTGCGAACTCCACTCCCGCGAGCGCGGTGTGGTTCGTGGTGGACTTCTGGCGCGGGGTGATCGAGCCGATAGCGGCGAGGTTCTTCCCCGCATGCCCGTACACCACGTACGCGACGGCGATGTCCGCGTTCTGCGTGAGGCCGTTGTCGTCGCACCCGACGAAGACGGCGGCCTCGTCGCGGCGGTCGCCGTCGGAATCGCCGTAGAGGACGTTCCGCGTCTGCCTGACGCGGACCGTTCCCCAGGTCCGCGAGGTGGCCAGGGCCTCGCCCGCGGCGTCGACGCGCACCAGCCCCGGCACGCCGCAGAACTCTCCCGGGACAGGGATCTCGGACCAGTCCACGTCGCGCAGGTCCGCCGGCGCGGGTCCGACGACCGAGGGGGTCTCCCGTGGGGATTCCGGCGGCGAGGCGGGGGCCGAAGAGTCCGGCCCCCGGGTCGAAGGCGTGATCCGGGGCGCGGGGTCCGAGGCGTCGCACGCGCCGGTCGTCAGTAGGACCGTCAGGAACGCGGTGAGCGTGATGACGCGCCGTAAGCCGTTTGCCACAGTGTTCTCCGTCTCGTCTCGTGTCAGGAACAGGGCGGGTCGTAGGGCCGGTCCGGGAGGTACTGGGCCCACTGATCGGGGGTGATGCGTGGGGACTCGGCGCACAGCCGCTGCAGGATGCCGGTCCGGTCCACCGTCCACAGCCGCGTGCCGGAGCCGTCGGTCACCGCCAGCAGGCGCCCGTCCGGGCTGAAGCCCACGGTCGCGTGGTGGTACAGGGCAGCGGTACTCAGCGTGGTCACTTCGACGGGCCGGGCCGGGTTCCTGAAGTCCCAGAGGCGGATACGGCCGTCCAGGCCCGCGGTGGCCACGAGTTCCCCGTCGGGATGGAAGGCGAGCCCGGAGATGGCGTCCGTGTGCCGGGCGGAGACCCCCCGGCGCACCGGATGACCGGGTCGCGACACGTCCCAGGTGCTGATCGTTCCCGTCTCGTCCCCGACGAGCAGGCTGCGGCCCCGCGGGCCGAATGCCAGCGCGCGCACGCCCTTCGTCATCGGGAGGTCACCCGCCGGCCTGGGCGGGGCCCGCCGGGCTGCCCACCAGAGCCGTACGCCTCCCGTCCGGGTCGGCGCCGCCAGCAGCGCACCGTCCGGGCTGAAGGCGAGATCCTGGTGACCGGAGTCCGCGCTGTCGAACGCGCCGAGCAGGGCGGGTTCGGCCGGGTCACCGATGTCCCACACCTGCGCCCGGTCACCAGGACCGCCCCGCGAAGCCGCCACCGGCAGGACGGGGTTGACGGCCAGGCTCTTCGCTCCGACCGCGCGGGCCGCACCCCGGGTCGAGAGCCGTGGACGGGACGGGTCGGTCATGTCCCACGCCTTCAGGGGCGTGCCGGAGATCAGGGTGCGCCCGTCCGTGCCGAAGGCCGCGGCCTGGCCGCCGGGATTGACCGTCTCCACCGTCGAGAGGAGCCGGGGCGAGTCGGCGCCGTCCACGCTCCATACGGTCGTGGGTTCGCCGCCGGCGGCCAGTATGCGGCTGTCCGGATCGAACGAGGGCGGAAAGACCCCCTCGGTCGGCAGGGTCGTGAACGTGGAGGTCCGCTCGCTTCCCGACACCGCCCACAGCCGGACGGCGTGGGGGCCCGCTCTGTCGTCGAGCAGCGTCTCGTGGGCGTCGGCCGAGGCCACGGTGTGCCCGTCCGGGCTGAAGGAGAGCCTGCCCACCGTCCTCGTGTGGCCGTTCAACCGGGCGCCGGAACGGGGGCGCAAGGGGTCGGACACGTCCCAGAGGGCGACGGTGCCGTCGCTGTCCCCGGTGGCGAGGGTCCCCGCGTCGGGGGAGAAGGCCACCGAGTAGATGCCGAACCTGCTCCGTGTGTACAGGTCCGCCCGGGCGACCGGCCGGGCGGGGTCCGCGACGTCCCAGAGCTTCACCCTGCTGTCCTCGGCGGCGATGGCGAGCAGCGGGCCGGTGGGGCTGAACACCGCGCGCTGCGGGGATGCGGAGTTGTCGACAGGGGGCGAGGCGATGGTGGTGAACTGGCGCGGCCCGGCGGAGCCGGACAGGGTCCACAGCCGCAGGTGTCCCAAGTACCCTCCGTCCGCGGCTCGTCCCTCGGTGACGAGCAGAGTGCCGTCCGGACTTGCCGCTACCGGATAGTCGGGCAACGGACCGAGAGGCTTGGGCCGGGCGGGATCCGAGACGTCGAGGACGGCACCGGTCCTCCACGTCATGGCGATCAGCCGCTCGTCGGAGGTGAGGACGAGCACCGCGACCTCCCTGCGGTCACTCACCCCTGCCGTCTCCACCAGGACCCTCGGGCTGTCGGCATCCGTCACGTCCAGCAACCGCACGGTGCCGTTCGCACCGCCGAGAGCCAGCCGTCTGCCGTCCGGGCTGAAGGCGAGCGCGGTCGCCCGGCGTTTCACGGACTCCGTGAAAACCGGCCGCGTTCCGCTCGCGGGGTCGAACAGCCGTAGCCCGTCGTCGGCCAGGGCCAGCAGGCCCCGGCTGCTGTACGCGGCCGCGCGCACCGGTCCGCGGCCGCGGACGACCCGGGGAATCGCGTAGCTGTCGACGAGCGCGCCGACCGCCTCGGCCGTCGGCGCGAGCCGGTATGCCTGCGCCATCAACTGGCGTGCCAGGTCCGGCTGGGCGTCCCTGATCGACGAGGCCTCGGCGACCAGCTGCCTCGACTGTGCGACCAGGGTCTGGGCCCGGGCCTCGTTGCGCTGGGTGTAGGCGGTGATCCCGCCGGCGACGGCCAGGAGGAACAGTACGGTGAGCGCCGCGAGCGTGGCCCGCACCACACGGCGGGTCTGGCGGCGCCGACGTACGTGGTCGCCGAGCACATCGTCCTTGGACCTGCCCGTCAGCGGTGCGAAGAACTCCGCGACGCATCCGACCAGCCGGGGGTCGGCCGTACTGGCCTGCTCCGGACTGCGCAGCCAGCGCAGGTCCACCCAACGGGGCTCCTCCTCGAACGCCCGCTCCATCTCCTGCTTCGGCAGGGCGTTGGTGTGCGACCAGTCGAACCCCGCCCGTTCGGAGTCCCAGAGCAAGGTGCCGTCGGTCCAGCCGATGAGCAAGGTGTCCGCGGACCGGTGGGTGAGCCACCAGCGGATCTCCCGCCGCACCCATGGGGACCCGGCGGCCAACGGACTCGCCATGATCACGAGCCACCGTGACCGGGCCAGCCCCTGCTCGATCTCCCGCCACAGGTGGGGACTTGCCGCGAGATGGGTCTCGTCACGGAACAGCCTCAGGCTCCTCGGCCGGTACCAGGGGCGATCGAAACCCTGCAACGCGTCCTGGAAGGCCTTCGCCACGTCCCTGTCCCAGGCGTGGCTGTACGAGATGAACGCGTCGTATGCGCCCGGCTCGCCGCGAGGGGCGCCGCCCGCACGATGCCCGCGCAGGCGTCCCCCGCGCATCGCCGCGAGGATCACCGCGCGGTCCAACGGTCCTCGCCGGGCGGCGTGGTGCTGCTCCTCCCGGTTCGGACGTCGGGGCCACGAGGGGCGGGCACCTGCCCGACGAGGACTTCGGCCTCACCGGCACAGGCACCGGCACCGGCGAAGCGGGCGGCCGACCCGCCCACGCGCCGCCACCGGCGGTCCTGCCGTGTGCCGGGACGCCCCAAAGATAAGCTCATCCGCTCGTCCGCCCCCGTCGTGCGTACGGGCACGGGACCGCCGGTCACGCGCCGCCTGCCGAATTCCTCCCGGGTGATGCCCGAAGAACATAGCGCCACCCCGGCGATCGAGACAGACGGTCTCCGCCCACTGCCCGCGGCGTCGGGGCGGGGGGCGCACGCGCCGGGGGCGTGCGGGCCGGGCGTGACGGGCGTCTCCGGAAGCTCCCTGGCGTCAGAAAACTAACGGCGCTAGTTTGGGCGGGTGCGACGGGCTGCCCCGCGCCCGCGCCGTTCCGGCGCTCCGCTCAGCACGGCTCCGCACAGCACGGCTCCGCACCGCACGTCCGGGAGGAAACAGCCATGAAGGCCCATGACCAGATGTACATCGACGGTGCGTGGCGGCCCTCCGCCGGCCAGGACACGATCGCGGTCGTGAACCCGGCCGACGAGCAGGTCATCGCCCACGTGCCGGCGGGGACGGCCGAGGACGTCGACGCGGCGGTACGGGCCGCGCGCGCCGCCTTCCCCGCCTGGGCCGCGACCCCGCCCGCCGAGCGCGCCGCCCGGCTCACCGCGCTGGCCGACGCCCTGACCGCCCGCAAGGACGAGCTGGCCGAGACCATCACGGCCGAACTGGGCTCGCCGCTGCCGCTGTCCCGGACGGTCCACGCGGGCCTGCCGGTGCTGGTCGCCGCCTCGTACGCCGAACTGGCCGGCCGCCACGCCTTCGAGGAGCGGATCGGCAACTCCACCGTACTGCTGGAGCCGGTCGGCGTGGTCGGCGCGATCACCCCCTGGAACTACCCGCTCCACCAGATCGTCGCCAAGGTCGCCCCCGCGCTCGCCGCGGGCTGCACCGTCGTCCTCAAACCCGCCGAGGACACCCCGCTCACCGCCCAGCTCTTCGCGGAGGCCACCGAGGCTGCCGGTCTGCCGCCCGGCGTCTTCAACCTCGTCACCGGCCTCGGACCGATCGCGGGACAGGCGCTCGCCGCCCACGAGGGCGTCGACCTGGTCTCGTTCACCGGCTCCACCGCCGTGGGCCGGCAGATCGGCGCCACCGCCGGAGCCGCCGTCAAGCGGGTCGCCCTGGAGCTGGGCGGCAAGTCCGCCAACGTCATCCTGCCCGGCGCGGACCTGGCCAAGGCCGTCAACGTCGGCATCGCCAACGTGATGACCAACTCCGGCCAGACGTGCAGCGCCTGGACCCGGATGCTGGTGGACGCCGACCGTTACGAGGAGGCCGTGGAGCTCGCGGCCAACGCCGTCACCAAGTACGTGGCAGGCGAGCGGGTCGGTCCCCTCGTCAACGCCAAGCAGCAGGCCCGGGTGCGCGGATACATCGCCAAGGGCGTCGAGGAGGGCGCCCGGCTGGTCGCGGGCGGCCCGGACGCGCCCCTGGAGACCGGCTACTACGTCAGCCCCACCGTCTTCGCCGACGTCACCCCGGACATGACGATCGCCCGCGAGGAGATCTTCGGCCCGGTGGTCTCGATCCTGCGGTACGAGGACGTGGACGACGCCCTGCGGATCGCCAACGACACCGTGTACGGCCTCGCCGGCGCCGTGTGGGCAGCCGACGACGAGGATGCGGCGGCCTTCGCCCGCCGGATGGACACCGGGCAGGTCGACATCAACGGCGGACGGTTCAACCCGCTGGCCCCGTTCGGCGGCTACAAGCAGTCGGGGGTGGGGCGCGAGCTGGGACCGCACGGTCTGGCGGAGTACCTCCAGACCAAGTCGCTCCAGTTCTGAACCCCGTAACCCCTTCCGTACAAGGAGTCTGTTCGTGGTCCGCGCCGCCGTACTGCCCGCCGTCGGAGCTCCGCTGGAGATCACCGACATCGTCCTGCCGGAGCCCGGCCCCGGCCAGGTGCGCGTCTCCCTCGCCGCCGCCGGCGTCTGCCACTCCGACCTGTCCCTGTCCAACGGCACCATGCGCGTCCCCGTGCCCGCCGTCCTCGGCCACGAGGGCGCCGGCACGGTCCTGGCGGTCGGCGAAGGGGTCACGCACGTGGCCCCCGGCGACGGCGTGGTCCTCAACTGGGCCCCCTCCTGCGGGGCCTGCTTCCACTGCGGGATCGGCGAGGTGTGGCTCTGCGCCGACGCCCTGAAGGGGACCGCCAACCTCCACGCCCGTACGGCCGACGGCACCGACCTCCACCCCGGCCTCAACGTCGCGGCCTTCGCGGAGGAGACCGTCGTCGCCGCGAACTGCGTGCTCCCCGCCCCCGACGGCATCCCGCTCATCGACGCCGCCCTCCTCGGCTGCGCGGTCCTGACCGGCTACGGGGCGATCCACCACAGCGCCGAGGTCCGCGAGGGCGAGAGCGTCGTCGTCTTCGGGATCGGCGGCGTCGGCCTCGCCGTGCTCCAGGCCGCCCGGATCGCGGGCGCCTCCCGGATCATCGCGGTCGACGTCTCCCCGGCCAAGGAGGAGCTGGCCCGGCAGGCAGGGGCCACCGACTACGTCATCGCCTCCGCCACCACCCCGCGCGAGATCCGCAAGCTGACCGGCGGTCAGGGCACGGACGTGGCCGTCGAGTGCGTCGGCCGGCCCGCGACCATCCGGGCCGCCTGGGAGTCCACCCGGCGCGGCGGGCGCACCACGGTCGTCGGGATCGGCGGCAAGGACCAGGAAGTCACCTTCAACGCCCTGGAGATCTTCCACTGGGGCAGGACCCTGACGGGCTGCGTCTACGGCAACAGCGACCCGGCCCGCGACCTGCCCGTCCTCGCCGCCCACATCCGCGCGGGCCGCTTCGACCTGTCGATGATGGTCACCGAGCACATCGCCCTGGACTCCATCCCCACGGCCTTCGACAACATGATCGCGGGCAAGGGCGGCCGGGCGCTGGTCGTCTTCCAGGGTCCCTAGCTCCGGCCGAAGGCCCTAGAGGTCCGTGGTCCGGGACGTCGACGTCACCGGGCCCAGCAGCCGGGCGTCCATCTCGCCCTCCTCGAACAGCCGGGAGGCCGGGCCCACGATCAGCGGGTCCGGCTTCCCGACCACCTCCAGGTCCTTGCCGGGGTAGTCGAAGCGGTCCAGCACATGCCGCATCGCCTCCAGCCGGGCCCGCTTCTTGTCGTTGCTCTTCACCACCGTCCAGGGCGCGTCCGCCGTGTCGGTGTGGAAGAGCATCAGCTCCTTCGCCTCCGTGTACGCGTCCCACTTGTCCAGCGACGCCAGGTCGACGGGGCTCAGCTTCCACTGCCGTACGGGGTCGATCTGCCGGATCATGAACCGGTTGCGCTGCTCGTCGCGGGAGACGGAGAACCAGAACTTCACCAGGTGGATGCCGTCCCGGGCGAGCATCCGCTCGAAGCCCGGCGCCTGGTGCATGAACTCCAGGTACTCACGGGTCGTGCAGAACCCCATCACCCGCTCGACCCCGGCCCGGTTGTACCAGGAGCGGTCGAACAGCACGATCTCCCCGGCGCTCGGCAGATGCGCCGTGTAGCGCTGGAAGTACCACTGGGTGCGCTCGCGTTCGGTCGGCTTCTCCAGGGCCACCACCCGGGCACCACGCGGATTGAGGTGCTCGGTGAACCGCTTGATCGTGCCGCCCTTGCCCGCCGCGTCCCGCCCCTCGAAGAGGATCACCAGCCGCTGGTCGCGCTCCTTCACCCAGTGCTGGAGCTTCAGCAGCTCGATCTGGAGCGCCCGCTTGGCCTTGTCGTAGTCGCGGCGGCGCAGCTTGCGGTCGTAGGGGTAGTCCTCGCGCCAGGCGTCGCGGGCGTGGCCCTCGGGCGTCACGAGGACCGGGTCGTCGTCCCCGCTGTCGACCACGCCGAACCCGTCCAGATACGGGCCGCCGTGGCGGGCCGCCCGCTCGTTCGCCCCGGGGGCGGAGGGCTCGTCCCGTCCCGCCGCGCCCCGGGCCCCGCCGCGTGCTTTGCCTCCGGCCCCGCTACGTCCGTTCCGCTTGGCGCTCCTCGTCATGACGGGATCCCTCCACCGGCCGGGCCGGATTTCCGCGTGTGGCCCCAGTCTGCTGACGGCTCCGGGAGACCGCCACCCCGACCAGGCAGAGCAGCCCGCCGAGGACCCCGAGCAGGGTCGGCACCTCGTCCAGCAGCACCCACGCCATGAGCACGACGATCGCCGGGACCGCGTACGTGGTGGCGCCCATCCGGCCCGCGGTGGTCCGGGCCAGGGCGTAGCCCCAGGTGGTGAAGGCCAGTGCGGTCGGGAAGACGCCCAGATAGATCATGTTCAGCGTGGCGGACATGGGGGCGTCGGCCACCTCGGAGACCAGCACCCCGGTGAACGGCAGGCAGGCGACGGCGCCGATCACGCAGCCGAAGGTGTTGATCTGCAGCGAGGAGCCGTAGGCGAGCGCCGGCTTCTGGCTGACCACACCCAGCGCGTAGACCACTGCGGCCAGGAGGCAGAGTGCCACGCCCAGCACGGACGAGCCGCCGTGCCCGGACATCGCGAGGCCGACGACGACGGCGCCCGAGAACGAGATGCCCATCCCCAGCAGCAGGCGGCGCGGCAGCCCCTCGCCGAGCATGCGGGCGCCCATCAGGGCCATCAGGATCGGCCCGATGTTCACCAGCATGGCCGCCGTCCCGGCGTCGACCTCCTGCTCGCCCCAGTTGAGCGCCACCATGTACAGCCCGAACCACAGCACTCCGGAGGTGATGATTCCGCGCCAGGCGCCGCGCCCGGGCAGCCCCTCCCGCCGTACGAGGAGGATCGCCCCGAGCACCAGCGCGCCCGTCGCCAGCCGCCCGAGGGCGAGCGCGCCGGGGGAGTAGGACTCGCCCGCACTGCGGATGGACACGAAGGCGGAGGCCCACAGCACGACGGTGGTGCAGGCGGCGGCGGTGGCGCGCCAGCGGTGGGCCGGCGGGGAGACCGGAAGGGGTGTCGGGGTCGTCGTCATGGCCACGACCGTAGACCCGGAACGACGCGGCCCCCACCGAATTGTCGAGGACCGTCAATCGGCGGCCTCAGCGGGGCCTCCTCCTGCTCAGCCCGTCCTCAAGCGCCGGACGGGCTGGACAGCCGCTCGCCCGTGGGCGGCGCGTACGGGGCGTACTGGATCGTCAGCCCGTCCAGAAGGGCCCGCAACCCGGTCTCGAAGGCGCCTTCGTCGACCTGGCGGCGGTGGTCGGCCAGCAGGTGGGCCTGGCCGAGGTGCGGATAGTCGGCGGGGTCGTAGGCGGTCTCGTCGTCGACGAATCCCCCGGCGAAGGAGCCCAGCGCGGAACCGGTGATGAAGTAGCGCATCAGGGCCCCGATCCGGGTGGCCTGGGCGGGCGGCCAGCCCGCGCCGGTCATCGCCCCGAACACCGCGTCGGCGACCCGCAGCCCCGCCGGGCGCCGCCCGGGGCCCCGGGCGAGGACCGGGACGATGTGCGGGTGCGCGGCGAGGGCGGCCCGGTAGGACAGCGCCCAGTCGTGCAGGGCCTCGCGCCAGTCGCGCGGATCCGACTCCTCGAACATCGACAGATCGACCTGTACGGAGACCGCGTCGGCGACGGCGTCGAGGATCTCCTCCTTGTTGCGGAAGTGGTTGTAGAGCGAGGGCCCGCTGACCCCCAGGACGGCCGCCAGCCGGCGCGTGGAGACGGCGTCGAGCCCTTCGGAGTCCACGAGCGCGCTCGCCGCCCCCACGATGCGGTCTCTGCTGAGGAGGGGCTTGCGCGGTCGGGCCATGCGGCTCATAGTAGGGCCTGCGAACCAGAAACTAGCAGTGCTAATTAAAGTGCGCCCGAGCGGCGCCGGTGAGAGGCAGTGGGTGGGCACGATGGACCTGGCGCTCAGCGAGGAGCAGGAAGCCGTCCGGAAGCTGGCCGAGGATTTCGTCGCCCGTGAGGTCGCCCCCCATGCCGCCGCGTGGGACCGCGCCGAGAACGTCGACAAGTCGATCGTGAAGAAGCTCGGGAACCTCGGCTTCCTCGGCCTGACCGTCCCCGAGGAGTACGGCGGCTCCGGCGGCGACCACCTGTCCTACTGCCTGGTCACCGAGGAGCTGGGGCGCGGTGACTCCTCGGTGCGCGGCATCGTCTCCGTGTCCCTCGGCCTCGTGGCCAAGACCGTCGCGTCCTGGGGGAGCGAGGAGCAGAAGCGGCAGTGGCTGCCCCGGCTGACGGCGGGCGAGGCGATCGGCTGCTTCGGCCTCACCGAGCCCGGCACCGGATCGGACGCGGGGAACCTCGCGACCAGGGCCGTGCGCGACGGCGGTGACTACGTCGTCAACGGCACCAAGATGTTCATCACCAACGGCACCTGGGCCGATGTCGTGCTGCTCTTCGCGCGGACGAACGACGCCCCCGGCCACCGGGGCGTCTCCGCCTTCCTCGTCCCCGCCGACACCCCCGGCCTCACCCGCCGCACCCTTCACGGCAAGCTCGGCCTGCGCGGCCAGGCCACCGCCGAACTGGTCCTGGAGGACGTCCGGATACCGGCCGGGTCCCTCCTCGGCCCCGAGGGCAAGGGCTTCTCCGTCGCCATGTCCGCCCTGGCCAAGGGGCGGATGTCCGTCGCGGCGGGCTGCGTGGGCATCGCGCAGGCCGCCCTGGACGCGGCCGTGCGCTACGCCGGCGAGCGCGAACAGTTCGGCAAGGCCATCGCCCGCCACCAGCTCGTCCAGGAGCTGCTCAGCGACATCGCCGTCGACGTGGACGCCGCCCGGCTGCTGACCTGGCGGGTCGCCGACCTGATCGACCGGGGCCAGGAGTTCGCCACCGCCGCGTCCAAGGCCAAGCTGTACGCCTCCGAGGCCGCCGTGCGCTGCGCCAACAACGCCCTCCAGGTCTTCGGCGGCTACGGCTACATCGACGAGTACCCGGTCGGCAAGCTGCTGCGGGACGCCCGCGTGATGACGCTCTACGAGGGCACCAGCCAGATCCAGAAGCTGATCATCGGCCGCGCGCTGACCGGGGTCTCCGCCTTCTGACCGGCGCACGGATTCGTACGGGTGTCTGAGTACGGGCCTGAGTACGCGCGCGGGCCTGAGTACGGGCGCGGATGTGGCGTGCGCCACGTCGGCGGATGCTGAACCCATGAGTGACACGACATCGGTCAAGCAGCAGAGCACCGCCGCCTTCTACGGCCAGGCCGTCGCCTCCTTCATGGTGGCGATCGGCGCGGTGGCCCTGGGTATCTTCTTCCTCGACGCCGACGCCTGGGTGCGCGGCTTCCTCGCCATCGGCGTGCTCTACCTGGTCACCTCCTGCTTCACGCTCGCCAAGGTGATCAGGGACCGCCAGGAGGCCGGGCAGATCGTCAGCCGGGTGGACCAGGCCCGGCTGGAGAAGATCCTCGCCGAGCACGACCCCTTCCAGAAGCTCTGACGGGCAGGATCGACCGGGCAACCCCTAAGCGCTTGCTCAGGTTCGGGGTATGGTGTTCGTCCTGCTGACGGAGAGGGGCCCTGGGCGATGTGTGCGGCGGAGGAGACGAGCGACGAGGACACGCCGTGGGGCGAGGTCACTCCCGAGGCGGCCAGGCGGCTCCTCGTCGCAGCCGTGGACGCCTTCGCCGAGCGCGGGTACCACGCGACCACCACCCGTGACATCGCCGGCCGGGCCGGGATGAGCCCGGCCGCGCTCTACATCCACTACAAGACCAAGGAAGAGCTGCTTCACCGGATCAGCAAGATCGGCCACGAGCGGGCGCTGCACGTGCTCGACGCCGAGGCGGACCGGGACGGCACGGCCGCCGAACGGCTCGCCGGGGCCGTCCGCTCCTTCGTCCGCTGGCACGCGGAACGGCACACCACCGCCCGGGTCGTGCAGTACGAGCTCGACGCGCTGGGCGAGGAGCACCGCACCGAGATCGTCGCGCTGCGGCGCCGGAGTGACGCGGTGGTGCGCCGGATCATCGGCGAAGGGGTGCGGGACGGCGAGTTCGACGTCCCCGACGTCCCCGGCACCGCGCTCGCGGTGCTCTCCCTCTGCATCGACGTGGCCCGCTGGTTCAACGCCCGGGGCAGTCGCACCCCCGACGAGGTCGGCGAGCTGTACGCCGGCCTCGTCCTGCGGATGGTCGGCGCCCGGCAGGCGCAGAAGTAGCCCGGCGCTCCCCGCGGCGGCCCGGCGGGTTCAGAAGTAGTAGCGGGACACCGACTCGGCGACGCAGGCCGGCTTCTCGCTGCCCTCGCGCTCGACCGTGACGACCGCCGTGACCTGCACGCCTCCGCCCGTCTCCTCGACGTCGCGGAGCACCGCCGTCGCCCGCAGCCGCGAGCCGACCGGGACGGTCGAGGGGAAGCGGACCTTGTTGGTCCCGTAGTTGATGCCCATCTTCATGCCCTCGACCCGCATCACCTGAGGCACCAGCGCGGGCAGCAGCGAGAGCGTCAGATAGCCGTGCGCGATGGTCGTGCCGAACGGCCCGTCCTTCGCCCGCTCCGGGTCCACGTGGATCCACTGGTGGTCGCCGGTCGCCTCGGCGAACCGGTCGACCCTCTCCTGCTCGATCTCCAGCCAGTCGCTGTGTCCCAGCTGCTCGCCCACTCCGTCCCGCAGCTCCTGTGCGGACGTGAAGATCCTCGGCTCTGTCATGTTCCCGGTTCCTGCCTTCCGGCTCGGCGCACCATCAGGCGCGATGTCTAAGCGCTTGCTCAGCATCGTTGTGCGGCGCGTTCCTGTCAACGACATGGCAGTAGATTCGAGGGGTGCCCCAGATCCCACAGACACTCCACGAACTCTCGGTCGGCCAGCTCTCGGCGCGCAGCGGCGCGGCCGTCTCGGCCCTGCACTTCTACGAGTCCAAAGGCCTGATCAGCAGCAGCCGCACCAGCGGCAACCAGCGCCGCTACTCGCGGGACGCGCTGCGCCGGGTCGCCTTCGTGCGGGCGGCCCAGCGCGTCGGCATTCCCCTGGCCACGATCCGGGAGGCGCTTGCCGAACTGCCCGAGGAGCGCACGCCCAACCGCGAGGACTGGGCCCGCCTCTCCGAGGTCTGGCGCAAGGAACTGGACGAGCGCATCGGGCAGTTGCACCGGCTGCGCGACCATCTGGCCGACTGCATCGGATGCGGTTGTCTGTCGCTGGAGACCTGTGTGCTGTCCAACCCCGACGATGTCGTCGGGGAGCGGATCACCGGTTCCCGTCTGATGCCCGAGCGCCGGAAGCCGCCCCGGCGCGCGTAGTTCGCGGGGTGGCGGCGCGAGGCCTCACGCCGCCGCCGCGGCCGGCCTCCGGTGCCGTGGCAGCCTGGCCCTGGCCAGCGTGCGGTCGGTCAGGGCGGGCTGCGGCACCGCGATCCCGCAGCCCGTGCACACCGGCCCCGCCCACGGCTCCTCGCCCCGCTCCTGCCGCCACTCGATGCCGGTGCCCGCGCAGACCGGGCAGGCGGAGCCGGGGCCGGCTCCCAGAGCGGTGATCAGGCGGCGCAGGACCTCGGCGAGCGGCTCGGTGGGGTGGATGCCCGGGTCGGTGCAGCGGGCCACCCCGTGGCCGCCCCAGGTGCGGCGGTGCCAGTCGTCGAACGCGCCGGGCCGCCGCAGCCCCGCATGCTTCTCCCGCCGCCGCCGCTCGGCGAAACCCGCCTCGTACGCGAGCCAGACCGCCCGCGCCTCCTCCAGCTCGTCCAGCGCGCACAGCAGGCGCGCCGGATCGGGCGCCCGGTCCTCGGGGCCGATCCCGTGCCGGGCGCACAGATGGTCCCAGGTCGCCCGGTGCCCGTACGGGGCGAACCTCTCCAAACACTTGCGCAGCGAATACCGCCGCAGGGCCAGATCCCCCATCGGATCGCGGACCTGTCTCGCCAGACTCCGGAAACCGGCCATGACACCGCCACCTCCGTCGCTCGTCCATGGACGTCATGGAATGGACGTACGCCTGCCCGTTTCGGCTCCATCGAAAGATGAAATCCGTCCATTGGCCGAGACTCCCCATGTGGAGAGGGGTGCCGCGGGCGGAAGCGGAGCGGCGTGCGGACGGGTGGTGCGAGGGCGCGCGGTCCTCGCGCGGGTGGCGAAAACCGATGGCGGCACCACGGCCCCCTGCGGTTGGGTTCCCTCATGACGACAGCTCGCCCGTGCCTGGAAAAGGTCACCCCCGACAACGTGCTCGCCGCCTGTCGGCTGGAAGTCGCGCCCGAACAGCGCCGGTTCGTCGCCCCCGTCGCGCGGTCCCTGGCCGAGGCCTATGTGCATCCCGACCTGGCCTGGCCCCGGCTCATCCGCGACGGCGATCGCCTCGTCGGCTTCGTGATGGCCTACTTCGACCTGCCGTTCGACTTCGACGCCGAGGTGCCGGACGCCCCGCCCCGCTCCGGGCTCTGGCGGCTCGCCGTCGCCGCCGACGAGCAGGGCCGCGGCTACGGCCGGTTCGCCGTGGGGGCGGTGAACGAGGAGATCCGCCGACGGGGCGGGACGGTCTCGACCGTGACCTGGAAGCCCGGCGAGGGCGGCCCCGAGGAGTTCTACCTCCGCCTCGGCTACCGCAAGCGGGGCCTCACGGACGACGGCGAACACCTCGGCGACCTGGACCTCACGGCCTGATCGGACGCGGGGGCCTACCCTCCGTACCGCAGATACCTCCGCCGCTTCGCCCGGAACGCCGACAGGTCCCGCTGCCACGCGCGTACCACCGTGTCGGTGTCCGCGCCCGCGTCGATCATCGTGCGGACGCGGGTGTTCCCGGTGAGCTTGTCGATCCAGTTGTCCGGCCGCCAGGCGAAGCCGCTCCACGTCTGCTTCGCCGTCACCAGCAGGGCGATCCCGGTGCGGACCGGGTCGAAGACCTCCCGGTCCCGGACGTGCACCTGCACCCCGCCCACCGTCTTCCCCGCGAACTTGGAGAAGGTCGGCGCGAAGTACGCCTCGCGGAAGGCCACCCCCGGCAGCTCCAGGGCGTTCGCGGCGGCCGCCCAGCGGTGGTCGACGCCCTCCGCGCCCAGCAGCTCGAAGGGGCGCGTGGTGCCGCGGCCCTCGGAGAGGTTCGTGCCCTCGAAGAGGCAGGTGCCGGAGTAGACGAGAGCCGTCTCGGGTGTCGGCATGTTCGGGCTCTGCGGCACCCACGGCAGCCCGGTCTCGTCGAAGAAGTCCGAGCGTCGCCACCCCGACATCGTCACCACGTCCAGCCGCGCCGGGTTCCCGTGCAGGAACTCCGCGTTGAAGAACAGCGCCAGCTCCGCCACCGTCATCCCGTGCGCCTGGGCGATCTCCCGGCGGCCGACGAACGTGCCGAACGCCGGGTCCAGCACCGGGCCCAGCGCCGCCCGCCCGGTCACCGGGTTCGGCCGGTCCAGCACGACGAGGCGCTTGCCCGCGAGCGCCGCCGCCTCCATGCAGTCGTACAGCGTCCAGATGTACGTGTAGAAGCGCGCGCCCGCGTCCTGGATGTCGAAGAGGACCGTGTCCACGCCCGAGGCCGTGAAGACGTCCGCGAGCGGCTGCCCGCTCTTGAGGTACGTGTCGTAGACGGGCAGCCCGGTCGCCGGGTCGTCGTAGCGCCCCTCGGAGCCGCCCGCCTGCGCGGTGCCCCGGAATCCGTGCTCGGGCCCGAAGACGGCGGTCAGGTCCACCCGTGCGTCCGGGTGCATCACGTCGACGATGTGCCGGACGTCGGCCGTGACGCCGGTCGGGTTGGTGACGATCCCGACCTTCTGGCCCCGCAGCAGCCGGTAGCCGTCGGCCGCCAGCCGGTCGAAGCCGGTGAGCACCCGGCCGCGCCCGTGAACGGGGCCGCTTCCGGGGGCGGCCGACGCCGCGGCGGGACCGGTGCCCGCCGTCGCCGCGAGCGCTCCCGCAGCGCCTCCCGCGGCCAGCACACCACGTCGGGACAGGCTCATTCCGCTACCTCCATGATCGCGCCGACTGTCATGGCCACGCACGCTAGCGCGGGCCGGGGCCGCACGGAACGACCTGGACCGCGCCGATTCCCCCAGCCGGTCCCGGAGATCCGTACGGGCCCGCCCGACCCGCTCCCGACCCTTCCCGGATCACATACCGACCGGTTAGTCTGCCGTTGCAGCCGGACAGGAAGGGCGGGATGACGATGGGTACGGTGCAGGACGCCGGCGTAGTGGTCACAGGGGCCGGAGGCGGCATCGGCGCCGCTCTGGCCCGCAGGTTCGCCGCAGGGGGCGCTCGGGTCGTCGTCAACGACCTCGACCTCGCCCGGATCGAACCGCTCGCGAAGGAGATCGGCGGCTTCGCCGTCGCCGGGGACGCCTCGGGCATCGTGGACGAGGCCCGGGAGGCGCTGGACGGCACGGTGGACGTCTACTGCGCCAACGCGGGCCTGGCCTCGCCCGGCGACGTGTTCGCCGACGAGGAGGTCTGGTCCGCCGCCTGGGACGTCAACGTGATGGCCCACGTCCGCGCGGCCAAGGCCCTCCTGCCCGACTGGCTGGAGCGCGGCAGCGGCCGTTTCGTCACCACCGCCTCCGCCGCCGGGCTGCTGACGATGATCGGCGCGGCCCCGTACAGCGTCACCAAGCACGGGGCGGTCGCCTTCGCCGAGTGGCTCTCGCTCACCTACCGCCACCGCGGGATCAAGGTCCACGCGATCTGCCCGCAGGGCGTGCGCACCGACATGCTCACCGCCGCCGGTTCGGCCGGCGAGCTGGTCCTCGCCCCCGGGGCCGTCGAGCCGGAAGCCGTCGCCGACGCGCTGTTCGATGCGATGGACGCCGACCGCTTCCTGGTCCTGCCGCACCCCGAGGTCGGTCGCTACTACCAGGCCCGCGCCGCCGATCCCGACCGGTGGATGCGCGGTATGAACCGACTCCAGCAGAAGTGGGAGGCGAGCGAGGCATGAGTGCCCCGACCCCGGCCACCCCGGCCCCCGGCGGCTCGATCTACGCGGCCCAGCCGTGGCTCGCGCTGCTCAGCGACGCCCAGCGCGCCCCCGTCGCCCCGCCCGCGACCGTGCTGCACGCCTTCCGAGCCGCGGTCGGGCGCGCACCCGGGCACCCGGCCCTGGCCTACTTCGACGGCCGCCTGAGCTACCGCGAGGCCGACGGGCTGTCCGACTCGGTGGCAGGGCACCTCGCCGCCCGGGGCCTGCGCCGGGGCGACCGGGTCGCGATCATGCTCCAGAACAGCCCCCACTTCGTCCTCGCGCTGCTCGGTGCCTGGAAGGCGGGCGCGACCGTCGTCCCGCTCAACCCTATGTACAAGTCCGGCGAGGTCGGCCACGTCCTCGCGGACGCCGGGGTCACCGCGCTGATCTGCTCGGACCGGGCGTGGGAGGCGTATCTGCGGGACACCGCGGCGGCGGCCCCGGACCTCACCGTCGCGCTCACCGCCTGCGAGCTGGACCTCCAGACCGTGAACGACCCCCGCGTCCTCGGCTTCGAACGGCTCCCGGCGCCCGGCCCGGACGACCTCGCCGACGACCTGCTCACCGCGGCCCGCGCCGGGAACCCGGCCCCGGAAGGCCGGGAGCTCACCGCCGCCGACACGGCACTGATCAGCTACACCTCCGGGACCAGCGGCACCCCCAAGGGCGCGTTGAACACCCACGGCAACATCATGGTCAACGCCGAACGCCAGCGCGCGGGCCACCCGATCCCCGAGGGCTCCGCCTACTTCGCGCTCGCTCCGCTCTTCCACATCACCGGCATGGTCTGCCAGTTCGCCGCCTGCGTCACCAACGCGGGCACCCTCGTCCTGGCCTACCGCTTCGAGGCGGGCGTCGTCCTGGAGGCCTTCGCCGTCCACCGCCCCGCCTACACCGTCGGCCCGTCCACCGCCTTCATGGCGCTGGCCGCGCATCCGGACGCCACCCCGGACCACTTCGCCTCGTTCCGGGTGATCTCCTCCGGCGGCGCGCCCCTGCCGCCCGCGCTCGTGGAGAAGTTCCGCGCGGGCTTCGGCCCGTACATCCGCAACGGCTACGGACTCACCGAGTGCACCGCCCCCTGCGCCTCGGTCCCGCCCGAGCACGAGGCCCCGGTGGACCCGGTCTCGGGCACCCTCTCCGTCGGCGTGCCGGGCCCCGACACCTTCGTACGGATCCTCGACGAGACGGGCAGGGAGGTTCCCTTCGGGGAGCAGGGCGAGATCGCGGTGCGCGGGCCGCAGGTCGTCTCCGGCTACTGGAACCTCCCCGAGGCCACGGCCGCCGCCTTCCCGGACGGCGAGCTTCGCACCGGCGACATCGGCTTCATGGACGCGGCGGGCTGGCTGTACGTCGTCGACCGCAAGAAGGACATGATCAACGCCGCCGGGTTCAAGGTGTGGCCGCGCGAGGTGGAGGACGTCCTCCACACCCACCCGGCGGTGCGCGAGGCGGCCGTCGTGGGCGTGCCCGACGCGTACCGGGGGGAGACGGTCCGGGCGTACGTCAGCCTGCGTCCGGGGGCCGTCGTGGAGCCGGGCGAGCTGAGCGCGTACTGCGAGGAACGGCTCGCCGCGTACAAGTATCCGCGCGAGGTGGAGATCCTGGCCGAGCTGCCGAAGACGGCGAGTGGGAAGATCCTCAGGCGGGAACTGCGTTCCCCCCGTTAGAACAGCGTCGAAACAGCGCACGCGTGGTACGAAAGGAAGGTGGCGGCTCATGGCCAAGGCGACGGATCAGAACGGCACTCCCGTCCCTCAGAGGCTGCTGGCCGCCGCCACCCGGCTCTTCGCCGAGCGCGGGTACGACCGCACCTCGGTCCAGGAGATCGTCGAGGCGGCGGGCGTCACCAAGGGGGCGCTCTACCACTACTTCGGCTCCAAGGAGGACCTGCTCCAGGAGGTCTACGCCCGGGTGCTGCGGCTCCAGCAGGAGCGGCTGGACGCCTTCGCGGACGCCGAGGCGCCCGTCGAGCAGCGGCTGCGCGACGCGGCGGCCGACGTGGTCGTCACGACCATCGACAACCTGGACGACGCGGCGATCTTCTTCCGCTCCATGCACCACCTGAGCCCCGAGAAGAACAAGCAGGTGCGCGTCGAGCGCCGCCGCTACCACGAGCGCTTCCGGGCCCTGATCGAGGAGGGCCAGCGCGGCGGCGTGTTCTCCTCGGCCACCCCCGCCGACCTGGTCGTCGACTACCACTTCGGCTCGGTCCACCACCTCTCCACCTGGTACCGCCCGGACGGCCCGCTCAGCCGCCAGGAGGTCGCCGACCACCTCGCGGACCTGCTGCTGCGGGCCCTGCGGCCGTAAGCGCGGTACGGGGTCGCCGGCCCACGGGTCGCGCTACCCACTGGCCCGCTCCGCCGGTCGGGGTGAGTCTGGATGTATGACGTATGTCCTGCCTCCCGATGGGGCGCCGGGGTTCACGGGCGCAGCACTGTCCGTTAATAGAACGGTCCTGTCCGGTTTCCGCTCTTGACGGAGCACGGTCACTTCCTTGAGCATCGGTCACGCATTGCGCACCTCCGGGCCGCTTGTCCGGCCCACGCTCCAGGACCCGGCCGGATCACCACGCGGCCGGGGACCCCCCGCACGTTCCGTCAGTCCCCAACGGAATCCGGAGCCCGTGAATGAAGCCGAATCGTTTCACCCTGCGCAGATCCCCGGCGGCCGCCCTGGCCGTCGCCCTCGCCGCCGTCCTCGGCGCCGGAGCCCCGGCAGCCCAGGCCGCCGGAGCGCCGTCGCCGACAGCCGCCGTCGCCGCCCCCGACATTCCCCTGGCAGGCGTCAAGGCCCACCTCACGCAGCTCTCGACGATCGCCGCGAACAACGGCGGCAACCGCGCCCACGGCCGCCCCGGCTACAAGGCGTCCGTCGACTACGTGAAGGCCAAGCTCGACGCCGCCGGATACACCACCACGCTCCAGCAGTTCACCTCCAACGGGGCCACCGGCTACAACCTGATAGCCGACTGGCCCGGCGGCGACCCGAACAAGGTCCTGATGGCCGGGGCCCACCTCGACTCCGTCTCCTCCGGTGCCGGGATCAACGACAACGGATCCGGCTCGGCCGGCGTCCTGGAGACCGCCCTCGCCGTCTCCCGCGCCCAGTACCAGCCCGACAAGCACCTGCGGTTCGCCTGGTGGGGCGCCGAGGAGCTGGGCCTGATCGGCTCGAAGTACTACGTCAACAACCTGCCGTCCACCGAGCGTTCCAAGCTCTCCGGCTATCTCAACTTCGACATGATCGGCTCGCCCAACGCCGGCTACTTCGTCTACGACGACGACCCGGTCATCGAGAAGACCTTCAAGGACTACTTCGCGGGCCTGAACGTCCCCACCGAGATCGAGACCGAGGGCGACGGCCGCTCCGACCACGCCCCGTTCAAGAACGTCGGCGTCCCCGTCGGCGGACTCTTCACCGGTGCCGGCTACACCAAGTCCGCCGCCCAGGCGCAGAAATGGGGCGGGACCGCGGGGCAGGCCTTCGACCGCTGCTACCACTCGTCCTGCGACACCACGAGCAACATCAACGACACCGCCCTGGACCGCAACAGCGACGCCGCGGCCCACGCCATCTGGACCCTGTCCTCCGCCGCCGGCGAACCGCCCACCGGCGAGGGTGTGTTCAGCAACATCGCCGACGTCGCCATCCCGGACGGGGGAGCGGCCGTGACCTCGCCGGTCTCGGTCACCGGACGGACCGGCAACGCCCCGGCCGCCCTCCAGGTCGGCGTCGACATCAAGCACACCTGGCGCGGCGACCTGGTCGTCGACCTGGTGGCCCCGGACGGCACCGCGTACCGGCTGAAGAACTCCAGCAGCGGCGACTCGGCCGACAACGTCATCACGACGTACACGGTCAACGCCTCCGCCGAGGTGGCCAACGGCTCCTGGAAGCTCCGCGTCCAGGACGTCGCCCGTCAGGACACCGGCTACATCGACAGCTGGAAGCTCACCTTCTGAGTCCCGCCGTACGCCTACGGCCGCGGCCCCCTCCCGACGAGCACCTCGGGAGGGGGCCGCACCGCTGTCCCTCACACGTACCGCTTGATCTCCCGCCGGGCCAGCGACCGCTGGTGCACCTCGTCCGGCCCGTCCGCCAGCCGCAGCGTCCGCGCCGAGGCCCACAGCTCCGCCAGCGGGAAGTCCTGGCTCACCCCGCCCGCGCCGTACAGCTGCACCGCCGAGTCGAGGATGTCCACCACCGCGCGCGGGGTGGCGATCTTGATGGCCTGGATCTCGGTGTGCGCGCCCCTGTTGCCCACGGTGTCCATCAGCCAGGCCGTCTTCAGCACCAGCAGCCGCACCTGCTCCACCGTGACCCGGGCGTCCGCGATCCAGTTCTGCACGACGCCCTGCTGGGCGAGCGGCTTGCCGAACGCCGTACGTGCCACCGCCCGCCGGCACATCAGCTCGATGGCCCGCTCCGCCATCCCGATCAGCCGCATGCAGTGGTGGATCCGCCCCGGGCCCAACCGCGCCTGCGCGATGGCGAAGCCGCCGCCCTCCTCACCGATCAGATTCGCCGCGGGCACCCGCACATCGTGGAAGACCACTTCTGCGTGACCGCCGTGCGAGTGGTCCTCGTACCCGTACACGCGCATCGCGCGCCGCACTTCGAGGCCCGGGGCGTCGCGCGGCACCAGGATCATCGACTGCTGGCGGCGGATGTCCGCGCCGTCCGGGTCGGTCTTGCCCATCACGATGAAGACCGCGCAGTCCGGGTTCATCGCCCCGGAGATGTACCACTTGCGCCCGTTGACGACGTAGTCCCCGCCGTCCCGGGTGATCCGCGTCTCGATGTTCGTCGCGTCCGAGGACGCCACGTCCGGCTCCGTCATCGCGAACGCGGAGCGGATCTCCCCGGCGAGCAGCGGCTCCAGCCACTGCTTCTTCTGCTCGTCGGTGGCGAACTGGAAGAGCACCTCCATGTTCCCGGTGTCCGGGGCCGCGCAGTTCAGCGCGGTCGGCGCGAGGTGCGGGGAGCGTCCGGTGATCTCCGCGAGCGGGGCGTACTGGAGGTTGGTCAGCCCGGCCCCGTACTCGGCGTCGGGCAGGAAGAGGTTCCACAGTCCCTGCCGCCGCGCCTCGGCCTTCAGCTCGCCCACCACCGCCGGGGTGTCCCACGGGGAGGCGAGCCGCGCCCGCTGCTCCTCGGCGACCTCCTCGGCCGGATACACGTGCTCGTCCATGAACGCGAGCAGCCTGCTCCGCAGCTCCTCGGTACGGGCGTCGAATGCGAAGTCCATGGGGTTCAGCCTTCCTGGAGGGTGGTGAGGCCGTGCTCGATGAAGACGGGGACCAGATCGCCGATCCGGTCGAAGCCCGCGCCGACGGTCTGGCCGAGGGTGTAGCGGTAGTGGATGCCCTCCAGGATCACGGCGAGCTTGAACCACGCGAACGCGGTGTACCAGGAGATGGCGGAGGTGTCCCGGCCCGAGCGGGCCGCGTAGCGCTCGATCAGCTCGGCGGGGGACGGATGCCCGGCCGCGCCGCTGGTGGTGGAGACGGGAGACTCCGGCAGGTCGAGGTCGGAGCTGTACATCACCAGCAGCCCGAGGTCGGTCAGCGGATCGCCGAGCGTCGACATCTCCCAGTCGAGGACGGCCTTGATCCGGTCGTCGGAGCCGAGCAGCACGTTGTCCAGGCGGTAGTCGCCGTGGACGACGGTGGGCGCGGGGGAGGAGGGCAGCCCCCGGCCGAGGGAGGTGTGCAGCTCGTCGATGCCCGCCAGATCGCGGTTGCGGGAGGCGTCCAGCTGCTTGCCCCAGCGCCGCAACTGCCGGTCCAGGAAGCCGTCCGGCCGCCCGAAGTCCCCGAGCCCCACCGCCCCCGGGTCCACGCCGTGCAGGTCGACCAGGGTGTCGACGAGCCCGAGGACCGCCGCCCGGGTGCGCTCGGGGCCCAGCGGGGCGAGTTGCTCGGCGGTGCGGTACGGGGTGCCCTCGACGTACTCCATCACGTAGAACGGGGCGCCGATCACGCTGTCGTCCTCGCAGAGCAGCAGCGGCTCCGGCACCGGGACGGCGGTGGGGTACAGGCCGCTGATCACGCGGTGTTCGCGCGCCATGTCGTGCGCGGTGGCCAGCACATGGCCGAGCGGGGGCCTGCGCACCACCCACTGCCCGGTCCCGTCGCCGACGACGTACGTCAGGTTCGAGCGACCGCCCTCGATCAGCCGCGCTTCGAGGGGCCCGCTCACCAGCCCCGGCCGCTCGCGGTCGAGATGGCCGCGCAGCAGCTCCGGGTCGAGACCTGGTGGGGGGACTGGGCTCATGGTGCGTACCTCCGGGCGGCGGAACGAGGCGACTGGACGATCGGGAACCATGATGCCGACCAGTCGGTATGTCGTCCAGTGCCCTCCCGTGATCCGGGTGCGCGGAAGTCGGCCCGACTCTGGCGGAGAATCGCGTCCCTGAATACAGTTCATGTATGAATACAGATGGTCTGGTGATCGAAGACGTCCGGCTCACCCCGATCCTCGTGTCCGATCCACCTCTGCTGAACACCCAGGGCGTCCACCAGCCGTACACCCCGCGCCTGATCGTGGAGGTCGTCACCCGGGGCGGAACGACCGGCGTGGGGGAGACCTACGGAGACGGCGGCTACCTGGGGCCAGCGCGTTCCCTCGCGGAGGCGCTTCCCGGCCGGTCGGTCACAGATCTGAACGGACTGTTCGCCCTGGCCGACGAGGTGTGCGGCGCATCGCGCGGCGCCGACGACCGGGTCGACGCCGGGGGACTGCGCGGAGTCAGGAACGCGGCGAAGATCCGGCTCTCGGTCGTCTCCGCCTTCGAGGTCGCCTGCCTGGACGCGCTCGGCAAGGCCCGGGGCCTGCCCGTGCACGCGCTGCTCGGCGGCAAGGTCCGCGACACCGTCGAGTACAGCGCCTACCTCTTCTACCGCTGGGCCGCCCACCCCGGCCCCGGCGAGAGTGACGACTGGGGCGCCGCGCTCGATCCGGCCGGCGTCGTCGCCCAGGCCCGGCGCTTCGCCGACACCTACGGCTTCGGCTCCTTCAAGCTCAAGGGCGGCGTCTTCGAGCCCGACCGGGAGATCGCCGCGATCCACGCCCTGGCCGAGGCGTTCCCGGGCCGTCCGCTGCGCCTGGACCCGAACGGCGCCTGGTCCGTCCCCACCTCGCTGTACGTCGCCGAGCGGCTGAAGGGCGTCCTCGAATACCTGGAGGACCCCACCAGCGGCACGGACGGCATGGCCGCGGTCTCGGCCGGAACCGACGTCCCGCTCGCCACCAACATGTGCGTCACCACCCTCGCCGAGGTCCCCGAGGCCTTCGCCCGCGACGCCGTCCAGATCGTCCTGAGCGACCACCACTACTGGGGCGGACTGCACCGCACCCGGGAACTGGCGGGCATCTGCCGCACGTTCGGCGTCGGACTCTCCATGCACTCCAACACCCACCTCGGCATCAGCCTCGCCGCGATGACCCACGTCGCCGCCACGGTGCCGGACCTCGCACACGCCTGCGACAGCCACTACCCCTGGCAGACGGAGGACGTCATCACCGAGCGCCACACCTTCACCGGCGGCCGGCTCACCGTCTCCGACGCCCCCGGCCTCGGCGTCGAACTGGACCGCGAGCGCCTGTCCGCCCTGCACCGGCGCTGGCTGGCGGACGAGACCCACCGCGAGCGCGACGACGCGGCGGCGATGCGCGCAGCCGACCCGGAGTGGACGACGCCGTCGGTACCGCGCTGGTGAGGGCGGCGGGCCCCGGCCGTACCCCCTGAGTTGCGTCGGCCCCGACCTGCGCGGAAGGTCGAGGGATGAAGGCGATCAGCTACAGCGCGTACGGCTCCGCCGACGTCATGGAGTACGGCGAGCGGCCCGACCCCAAGGTCGGCCCCGACACGGTCCTGGTGAAGATCCGGGCCGCCGCCGTCAACCCGGTCGACTGGAAGGCCCGCGAGGGCTACCTCCAGGGTGGCCTCGAAGCCGTGTTCCCGGTGATCCCCGGCTGGGACGTCTCCGGGGTCGTCGTGCAACCGGGCGTCGCGGTCGACGAGTTCGCGGTCGGCGACGAGGTCATCGGCTACGTACGCGAGGACTTCCTCTCGCGCGGTACGTTCGCCGAGTACGTGGCCGCCCCCGTGCGCACCCTCGCCCGCAAGCCCCTGAGCCTGAGCTTCGAGGAGGCCGCGGGCCTGCCGCTGGCCGGGCTGACCGCCTACCAGGTGCTGCACCGCACCCTGAAGATCCGCGACGGCGACACCGTCCTGGTCCACGCGGCGGCCGGCGGCGTCGGATCGCTCGCCGTCCAGATCGCCCGGCACACCGGCTGCCGGGTGATCGGCACCGCGAGCCCCCGCAACCACGAGCACCTCCGCAGCCTCGGCGCGGAGCCCGTGGAGTACGGCGAGGGCCTCGTCGACCGGCTGCGCGCACTGGTCCCGGACGGCTTCGACGCCTCCTTCGACACGGTGGGCGGCGACGCGCTGCGCGCATCCGCCGACACCCTCGCCCCGGACGGCCGGCTCGCCTCCATCGCGGACGGCGAGGTCTTCTCCTACGGCGGCCGCTACGCCTTCGTGCGCCCCGACGCCGACGACCTGGCCCAGGTCGCGGAGCTGGCCGAACGGGGCATCCTCACCGTCCATGTGGACCGGGTGTTCCCGCTGGCGCAGGCCGCCGACGCGTACCGGCTCAACGAGGAGGGGCGGACCCGCGGCAAGATCGTGGTGACGGTGGACTGGGACGCCTGAGGACCTCCGCGGGAGTGGGCGCGCGCTCAGAACAGCATCGCCGCCGCGAACACCGCCAGCGCCACCGTGCACAGCGTCGCCGCCAGTGCCCCGCGCGGGGCGAGCGGCTCCGGCCGCGCTGCCTCCATCCGCAGCATCCGGCGGTGGGCCACCACGAGGAATCCCAGCCAGGCCAGCGCGCTCAGCGCCACCGCGATCAGCGCGGCCGGCGTCGCCCCGCCGTGCAGCGCCTGCCGCACCGCGAGCAGCGCGACGACCGTGGCGGACAGTGTCGTGCGCCGCCAGGCCAGCCGCGTCCGCTCGGGCTGCAGCCCGGGATCCCGGTCCGCCGTCGCCGTCACACGCCCTCCCAGCCGAAGAGGACCACCACCACCATCGCCACGGCGACGACGGCGACCACCAGACTCAGCAGCGTCGGGAACCGGGACACCGGCAGGTCCTCGCCCCGCCGCATCGCCCGCTCGCACCGCACCCAGTGGTTGACCGCCCGCAACGCGCAGAGCACCCCGGCGGCCAGCAGCCCGAGCGCGAGCCCGGCCCGCACGCCCCACACCAGCTCCGGCAGGAACTGATCGACGGCGAAACCTCCGCCGATCAGGGCCAGAGCCGTCCGGATCCAGGCGAGGAACGTTCGCTCGTTGGCCAGCGAGAACCGGTAGTCGGGGGTGTCCCCCTCGTCCCGGATCCGCTGCGGCGCGAACCACAGCCGTACGCTCTGCACGATCTTGTCCACACCTGGAACCCTAGAGGCTGCTCACCGATCGGGCCCGGTCGGCCCTCGTCGGCCTCGGTCGGCCTCGGCCGGTCCCGCTCTGTCCTGCTCCGTCTTTCTCGGATCCGTTCGGGGCGTGCGGATCCGTTCGGGCGTCCGAGCCCGGTCAGGCAGCCCGGAGCTCCCGCAGCCGCCGGTACGCCTCCACCCCGTCGGGCACCCAGGGCCACTCGTCGAGCCGCCGCTCCAGCTCCGCGTCGTCCAGGAACGTGTGCCAGGCGACCTCCTCCACCTGCGGGGCCACCGGCAGCTCGCACCGCACCCGGTAGACGGCGGACCACCAGGTGTACCCGGTGTCCGCGTCGGCGTAGAGGAACCGGAACAGCGGCTCGGGCCGCGGCAGCCCCGAGACTCCCAGCTCCTCCTCCGCCTCGCGCAGTGCCGCCTCGTCGTACGACTCGCCCGCTCCCACCACCCCGCCGACGAACATGGCGTAGTGCGAGGGGAAGACCAGCTTCGTGGGCGTACGCCGATGGACGAAGACCCGCCCGTCGGCGTCGCGCGCCTCGATGAAGACACAGCGGTGCCGCAGCCTCCGTGCGGTCGCCTCACCGCGCGGAGCCTGCCCGATGACCTCGTCGTTCTCGTCGACGATGTCCAGGATCTCGTCAGAGGGCGTCATGCGTTTCATCCAACAGCACCCGGACGGTTGACGTGGACCCGGCGGGTATCCAAGATCTGACGCACGAGTAACTTGAACGTTTCGCCGACCGGGTGGACCGACCTTCCCCGCCCGCCCCCGAGCCACCCCGACAGGATGGAACCCATGGCGTACGACGCTGATGTGATCGTGATCGGGGCGGGACTCGCCGGGCTCGTGGCCACCGCGGAGCTGGTCGACGCCGGCCGTTCCGTGATCCTCCTCGACCAGGAGCCCGAGCAGTCCATCGGCGGCCAGGCGCACTGGTCCTTCGGCGGCCTCTTCCTCGTGGACTCGCCCGAACAGCGCCGGCTGCGGATCAAGGACAGCCGGGAGCTGGCCCTCCAGGACTGGTACGGCACGGCGGGCTTCGACCGGGAGACCGAGGACCGCTGGCCGCGGAAGTGGGCCGAGGCGTACGTCGACTTCGCCGCCGGCGAGAAGCGCTCCTGGCTGCACCAGCAGGGGCTGCGCATCTTCCCGGTCGTCGGCTGGGCGGAACGCGGCGGCTACGACGCGATGGGCCACGGCAACTCCGTACCCCGCTTCCACATCACCTGGGGCACCGGTCCCGGCGTCGTCGCCCCCTTCGAGCGCCGGGTCCGCGCGGGCGTCGCCAAGGGGCTCGTCCAGCTGAGGTTCCGCCACCGGGTCACCGGCCTCGCCCGTACCGCGGGGGCGCTCGACACGGTAACCGGCGAGATCCTGGAGCCCAGCGCGGCCGGGCGCGGCACCGCGAGCGGCCGGGAGGTCACGGGCGCCTTCGAGCTGAGGGCCCAGGCGGTGATCGTCACCTCCGGCGGCATCGGCGGCAACCACGACCTGGTCCGCTCCCAGTGGCCCGAGCGCCTGGGCACACCCCCCGAGAAGATGCTCTCCGGGGTGCCCGCGCACGTGGACGGGCTGATGCTCGGCATCGCCGAGAAGGCGGGCGCGCACCACATCAACCGCGACCGGATGTGGCACTACACCGAGGGCATCGAGAACTGGAACCCGATCTGGGCCAGGCACGGCATCAGGATCCTGCCCGGTCCCTCGTCCCTCTGGCTGGACGCGCGCGGCAAGCGGCTGCCCGTCCCGCTCTTCCCCGGCTTCGACACGCTCGGCACCCTCGAACACATCATGGGATCCGGCCACGGCTACACCTGGTTCGTGCTCAACCGGCGCATCATCGGCAAGGAGTTCGCGCTCTCCGGCTCCGAGCAGAACCCCGACCTGACCGGCAAGTCGGTCCGCGACGTGATCGGCCGGGCCCGTGCGGACGTGCCCGCACCGGTCAAGGCGTTCATGGACCACGGCGTCGACTTCGTCGTCGAGAAGGACCTCGGCGCGCTGGTCCGGGGCATGAACGCGGTCACCGGCGACGACCTCATCGACGAGGAGAGCCTGCGCCGCGAGATCACCGCCCGTGACCGCGAGATCGCCAACCCCTTCACCAAGGACCTCCAGGTCACCGCGGTCCACGGGGCCCGCGCCTACCTCGGCGACCGCCTCATCCGCACCGCGAAGCCGCACCGCGTCCTGGACCCGGCGGCGGGCCCGCTGATCGCCGTCCGCCTCAACATCCTCACCCGCAAGTCCCTGGGCGGCCTGGAGACGGACCTGTCCTCCCGCGTCCTGACCGCAGCGGGCACCCCGCTGCCCGGCCTGTACGCGGCGGGCGAGGCGGCGGGCTTCGGCGGCGGCGGAGTCCACGGCTACCGATCCCTGGAGGGCACGTTCCTGGGCGGCTGCATCTTCTCCGGCAGGGCGGCGGGGAGGGCGGCGGCGCAGGCCCTGTAGGCGGGCCCGCCCGTGTCTCGATCCCGTCCGGCGATCGAGGAGTGGGGTCCGGGGCGGAGCCCCGACGTCATCCCAACCGCTCGACCACCAGGAACCGCTCCGCGACGATCAGCGTCCCGTCGTCCACCGTGAACCCCGGATTTCCCAGCGCCTCCCGCATCTCCTCGCTGTGCCAGAACCGCTCGTGCCCCGCCCGCCATTCGGCCACCGACCGATATCCCTCACCCTCGTCGAGCGCATGCTGGAGATCCACCTCCCCGAGAGGCAGCACCCGTACGTCGGTCAGCTCCAGCACCGCCACCTCCCGCCCCTCCGAGTCGATCAGCGCGGACCGTTCGCCCACGGGGGGAAGCTCCTCCCGCTCCTGTTCGTACTCGGCCAACAGCCCTGAGGTGGACACCTTTTCGCCGGAGAGGACCGCCGCCACCAACCGGTCGCGCAACGGCCCGGGAAAGGCGAGAAGGAAGGGGCTGAGAGGTTCGCGAGGTTCCATCTCCTCAGTGTGTCAGGCGCCACTCCGCGCCCACCGACCCCGCCGCACGCTGTGGGAACACCGCACCCGACGGGCTGAGTTCCAGCCAAGTAGCCGAAAAGTGAACAGAGTTGACACAAAGCGCCCCTTGACGTGGAGCATGGCCTGCCGCTTTGCTGTGCGCGATCATCCGCTCGCACACCGCATCGAAAGAAGCCCGCGGCATGCCCCCGCCTCCGCCGCCCCTGGGCCGCTCCCGTCGTCGGGGCGGCCGCTCGGACCACGTCTTCGACCCGGCCCTCGACGACGATGAACTCATCGCCGCACGCGGCCGGTTCGTCCAGGGCAGATGGTCCGAGGCCCGCACCCTGCTGGTGGGCACCGGACGGGACTGGGACCGCCGCGCACACCGCTTCCTGGCCCTCGCCGAGACCTCCTCCGCCGTGGACTGGGCCGGTGACTGGCTGCTCGTCGAACCCGAGAGCGCCGACGCCGCCACCCTTCTCGGCTGCGCCCGGGTCGCCCGCGCGCTGCGGCCCAAGGCCAAGGCGAACGACGCCGCCCGTGCCCGCGAGGCCTGCCTGGCCGCCGCCCGCCTCATCCCCGACGACCCCACCCCCTGGCTCGCACTGCTCCTCCTGGACCGGGGCCGCGACGACGGGGCGGACGAGACCGGCAGGCTCTTCGAGGAGGTGCGCTCCCGTCATCCCGACCACCATCACGCCCACCACGTGATGGCCGCCCTGCTGGCCGAGAGCAACCCCGCCAGCGGCCACGACCCTCTCCACGAGGTGTACGACTTCGCCGCCTGGGCCGCCGAACTGGCCCCCGCGGACTCCCCGTTGGCCGTTCTCCCGGTCATCGCCCACGCCGAGCGCTACCGCGTCCTGGTCGCCGCCGGCATCGAGTCCGAGGACCCGGCGGCCTCCGGGCACTGGTCCGGACGCCGGGCCCGCCAAGTGATGAAGGCCGCCTTCGACTGGTGGCTGGAGTGGGAGCGCGAGGACCACCCGCGCCACCGCCTCGACCTGAACTTCCTGGCGCACGCCAAGGTCTGCGAGGGACGGCCCGCCGAGGCCGCCGCCCTCTTCCACCGCATCGGCCCGTACGCCACCGCCGCGCCCTGGTCGTACTCGGGCCGGGAGCCGCACGCCGCGTTCGTCGCCGCGCGCGCCTACGCGCTCGGCACCCCGTGAAGCACCCCGTGAAGCACGAAAGGCACCACCCCACCACGAAGAAGGGACCCATCCCGCCATGTCGAGGGGCAGTTCATCCATCAGCGAGGCCGGCACCACGTCAGGGAGGGCCGATACCGGCGGGATCAACACCTACAAGGGCGAGGAACGCGCCCTGCGGGCGAACCGGCTCGGCACCCCCGGCCTCCTGCTGTCGGTCGTCGCGGCCAGCGCCCCCCTGATGGTGGTCGCCGGAGTGATGCCCACGGTCTTCGGCGTGATGGGCATCGTAGGCCAGCCGCTGCTCTACATCATCCTGGGTGTCGTCCTGATGCTGTTCAGCGTCGGCTACGCGGAGATGAGCCGGCACGTCCACAACGCCGGCGCCTTCTACGCGTACATCGCCCGGGGGCTCGGCCCGACCGCCGGCGCCGGCGCCTCGCTCGTGGCGCTGGTGGCGTACAGCGCGATGCAGGTCGGCATCTACGGAATCCTCGGCTTCGAGGTCTCCGGCATCTTCGCCACGTATCTCGACGTCGAGCTGGCGTGGTGGATCCCGGCCCTGGTCGCGGCGGCCGTCGTCGGCGTCCTCGGCTGGCTGAAGATCGACCTCAACGCCAAGGTGCTCGGCGTCCTGCTGGTCATCGAGTGCGCTCTCGTCGTGATCTTCGACATCGCCGCCGTGAGCAAGCCCGGCCCGGAGGGCCTGTCGCTGCACGCCTTCAACCCCGAGACTCTCACCGGCGCCGGGCTCGGCACCGCGCTCTGCTTCTGCATCGCCGCGTTCGTCGGCTTCGAGCAGGCCCCGGTGTACGCGGAGGAGACCAGCCGCCCGCAGATCGTGGTGTCCCGGGTGATGTTCCTCGCGGTGGGCTACGCCGCGCTGTTCCTGGCGATCAGCTCCTGGGCCCTCACCGTCGCCGCCGGACCCGGATCCATCGCCGACACCTCCCTCAAGGAGGGCCCCGGCATGCTGTTCGGCCTCACCGAGGCGCGGCTCGGCTCCACCTTCACCGACGTCCTGCACATCCTCTTCGTCACCGGGATGTTCGCCGCGCTCCTCAGCTTCCACAACGTCGTCGCCCGCTACGCGTTCGCGATGGGCCGCGAGGGCCTGCTGCCCGCCCGCTTCGGCCGCACCAACCGGGCGAGCGGCGCCCCCGGCACCGGCTCCCTGCTCCAGACCGCCGTCTCCGTGGTGATCATCCTGGCGTTCGCGTTCACCGACGACAACCCGGTCGGTGACCCCACCGCGCCCGTCCTGCGGCTGTTCACCTGGATGGGCAACGTCGGCGCGCTCGGCGTCATCCTGCTGATGGCCGCGGCCTCCTTCGCCGTCATCGCCTTCTTCGTCAAGCGTGGAGCCGGCCGCGCGCAGGCCCCGCGCCTGGTCGCCTCCGGGCTCGCCGGCCTCGCGCTCCTGTCGATCGCCGTCTTCACCGTCCGCGACTTCGACGTCCTCGTCGGCTCCGGCTCCGGCTCGGCCCTCAACTGGCTGCTGCCGGGCGTGATCATCCTCGCGCTCGTCGGAGGCCTCGTGTACGGGGCGGTGCTCCGCTCGGTCAAGCCCGAGGTGCACGCCCGCATCGGCCTCGGCAACGAGGCGTTCCAGCTGGAGAAGGCGGCCGAGAGCGAGTCGGCCCGCAGCTGACACCTCCGTACGCACATGTCTGCGCCCGACCCCTGGCGGTCCGGGGTCGGGCGCAGACGTGTGTACGAGGACGGGGCCCGCTACAGCAGCAGCGACAGCAGCAGGATGAAGGCCATGGCCACCACGGAGATGATCGTCTCCATCACCGACCAGGTCTTCACGGTCTGGCCGACGTCCATGCCGAAGTACTCCTTCACCAGCCAGAATCCGGCGTCGTTGACATGGCTGAAGAAGAGCGAACCGGCGCCGACGGCCAGCACCAGCAGGGCCGCGTGCGAGGTCGACATATCGGCGGCCAGCGGGGCGACCAGACCGGCGGCCGAGATGGTGGCGACGGTGGCCGAGCCGGTGGCCAGGCGGATCGCGACGGCGATCAGCCAGCCGAGCAGCAGGGCCGGGATCGACCAGTTCTCGGAGAACTCCAGGATCATCTGGCCCACCCCGGCGTCGATCAGCGTCTGCTTGAAGCCGCCGCCCGCGCCGACGATCAGCAGGATTCCGGCGATCGGGGCGAGGGACTTCTCCACGGTGCCGGCGAGCCGGTCCTTGGTGAACCCGGCGGCCCGGCCCAGCGTGAACATCCCGACGAGGACGGCCGCGAGCAGGGCGATCAGCGGCGAGCCGATGACCGCGGTGACCTTCTGGAGACCGTTCTCGGGGTTGTCGACCACGATCTCGACGAGCGCGTTCAGCAGCATCAGGACGACCGGCAGCAGGATGGTCGCCAGGGTCGCGCCGAAGCTCGGACGGCGGTCCAGGTCCTCGGAGGGGCGCTGCGGGATCATGTTCTCCGGCGGCTTGATGTCCACCCAGCGCGCGGCGTAGCGGGAGAACACCGGACCGGCGATGATCACCGTCGGGATGGCGACCAGCACGCCGAGCGCCAGCGTCACGCCGAGGTTGGCGTCCAGGGCGTCGATCGCGACCAGCGGGCCGGGGTGCGGCGGGATCAGTCCGTGCATGACGGAGAGTCCGGCCAGCGCGGGGATGCCGATCCGCATCAGCGAGTAGTTGCCGCGCTTGGCGACGAGCAGGACGACCGGGATCATCAGCACGATCCCGACCTCGAAGAACAGCGGCAGACCGATGATCGAGGCGATCAGCACCATCGCCCAGGGCATGACCCGGCCGCTGGCCTTCGCGAGGATGGTGTCGACGACCTGGTCGGCCCCGCCCGAGTCGGCGAGCAGCTTGCCGAGGATCGCGCCGAGCGCGATCAGGACGCCCACGCCCGCGACGGTGGAGCCGAGGCCCGCGGTGAAGCTGAGGATCGTGTCGGCCGGGGCGGCTCCCGCGAAGGAGCCGAGCGCCAGCGAACCGATGGTCAGCGCCAGGAACGCGTGCATCTTGAGCTTGGTGATGAGGAGAACGATGACGGCGATGCCCGCCAGGACGGCGATGCCCAACTGAGCGTTGCCTGCCGAGGTGATCGGTTCGGCGGCTTCCGCTGCCAGCATCTCGACGCTGAGACTGGTCACGGTGATGGTCCTTAACTATCGAGCCGGCGCAGCGCGGCGACGGCTCGGCGGGTGATTTCCTCGGGAGTGCCGGACACGTCGACGCTCACCCCGGCCTCGTCGGCCTGGAGCGGCTGCAGCGTCGCGAACTGCGAGTCGAGCAGCGCGGTGGGCATGAAGTGGCCCTTGCGGTCCGCCATCCGCTCCTCGATCAGCGCCCGGTCACCGGTCAGATGCAGGAAGACGGCGTCGGGCGCCCCGTCCCGCAGCCGGTCCCGGTAGACGCGCTTGAGCGCGGAGCTGGAGACGACCCCGCCGGCCCCGGCCCGCCCGTGCGCCCACGCGCCGATGGCGTCCAGCCAGGGCCACCGGTCGTCGTCGTCCAGGGGGGTGCCGGCCGACATCTTGGCGATGTTCGCCGGCGGATGGAAGTCGTCGCCCTCGGCGTACGGAACGCCGAGTTCGGCGGCGAGCAGGGGACCGATCGTGGTCTTGCCGGTTCCTGCTACGCCCATCACCACGACGACGTGGGCGGTGCTCATGGGGGGTGCCGTGTTCATGGAGGTGTCTCGCTGTCTTCTTCGACATCGGTCCGTCGCGCTACTGAAACCTATTAGGTACGACTTATTCAAGAGTCTGTGACGTAAACGTCGTACTTATTGTTCCCGGGGGTCTCCCCGTAGGCTTGACCCATGACCACACAGAGCCAGGGGCTGCATACACATGTGCTGGACACCCTGGGTCTGGAGATCTCCTCCGGCCAGTGCCCGCCCGGCAGCGTCCTACGCACCGACGAGCTGGCCCAGCGCTTCGACGTCTCCCGTACGGTTGTCCGCGAAGTGGTCCGGGTCCTGGAATCGATGCACCTGGTCGAATCCCGCCGCCGCGTCGGTGTGACGGTCCGCCCCACCGAGACCTGGAACGTCTACGACCCCCAGGTCATCCGCTGGCGCCTGGCCGGCGCCGACCGCCCCCGCCAGCTGCGCTCCCTCACCGTGCTGCGCTCCGCGATCGAACCGGTCGCGGCGGGCCTCGCCGCCCGCCACGCCACCGCCGAGCAGTGCGCCGAGCTCACCGAACGCGCCCTCGGCATGGTCGCCACCTCGCGCGGCCAGCAACTGGAGGGCTACCTCGAACACGACATCGCCTTCCACCGGATCGTCCTCAACGCCTCCGGCAACGAGATGTTCGCCCGGCTCGGGGACGTCGTCGCCGAGGTGCTCGCGGGCCGTACCCACCACCAGGTGATGTTCGAGGACCCCGACCCGGCCGCCGTCACCCTGCACGTCCGGCTCGCCGAGGCGGTCCGCGAGGGCGACCCGCAGGCCGCCGAACGGATCACCAAGGAGATCGCGGTCGGCGCCCTGCACGAACTGGACGTCCTCGCTCCGTAGGAGGTCTCCCAAGGCGTACCGTGGTCCGCGATCGATCTTCGCGAAGCGCGGGAGCAGGGAGAGCAGGGCTATGGCACAGCAGGTGCAAGCGGTCATCGCACCGGGGAAGAACGAGCCGGTCAGGGTCGAGACGATTCTGATCCCGGACCCCGGCCCCGGCGAGGCGGTCGTGAAGATCCAGGCGTGCGGCGTCTGCCACACCGACCTGCACTACAAGCAGGGCGGCATCAACGACGAGTTCCCCTTCCTCCTCGGCCACGAGGCCGCGGGCGTCGTGGAGTCGGTCGGCGAGGGAGTCACGGACGTCGCCCCCGGCGACTTCGTCGTCCTCAACTGGCGTGCCGTGTGCGGCCAGTGCCGCGCCTGTCTGCGCGGCCGCCCCTGGTACTGCTTCGACACCCACAACGCCAAGCAGAAGATGACCCTGCTCGACGGCACGGAGCTGTCGCCCGCGCTCGGCATCGGCGCGTTCGCCGAGAAGACCCTCGTCGCCTCCGGCCAGTGCACCAAGGTCGACCCCGAGGTCTCCCCGGCCGTCGCCGGGCTGCTCGGCTGCGGTGTCATGGCGGGCATCGGCGCCGCCATCAACACCGGCCAGGTCGGCCGCGGCGACTCCGTCGCCGTCATCGGCTGCGGCGGCGTCGGCGACGCGGCGATCGCCGGGTCCCGGCTGGCCGGCGCGGCGAAGATCATCGCGGTCGACATCGACGACCGCAAGCTGGAGACGGCGAAGAAGATGGGCGCCACCCACACCGTCAACTCCCGTTCCACCGACCCGGTCGAGGCCATCCGCGCCCTCACCGACGGCAACGGCGCCGACGTCGTCATCGAGGCCGTCGGCCGCCCGGAGACCTACCAGCAGGCCTTCTACGCCCGCGACCTCGCCGGAACGGTCGTCCTCGTCGGCGTCCCCACCCCGGACATGAAGCTCGAACTGCCGCTCCTGGACGTCTTCGGCCGCGGCGGCTCGCTCAAGTCCTCCTGGTACGGCGACTGCCTGCCCTCCCGCGACTTCCCGATGCTCGTCGACCTCCACCAGCAGGGCCGCCTCGACCTCGCCGCCTTCGTCACCGAGACCATCGGCCTGGGCGACGTCGAACAGGCCTTCGCCCGGATGCACGACGGCGACGTCCTCCGCTCGGTGGTGGTCTTCTGATGACCGCCCGCATCGACCACCTGGTCACCTCCGGCACCTTCGCCCTCGACGGCGGGGAGTGGGACGTCGACAACAACGTCTGGATCGTCGGCGACGACACCGAGGCGATCGTCATCGACGCCGCCCACGACGCCGCCGCCATCGAGGCCGCGCTCGGCGGCCGGACGCTGCGCGCCATCGTCTGCACCCACGCGCACAACGACCACATCGACGCCGCCCCCGCCCTCGCGGCAGCCACCGGCGCCCCGATCCTGCTCCACCCGGACGATCTGCCGCTCTGGCAGCAGACCCACCCGGACCGGGCCCCCGACGGCGCCCTGGCCGACGGCCAGGAGATGGAGGTGGCGGGCACCACCCTCAAGGTTCTCCACACCCCGGGCCACGCCCCCGGCGCGGTCTGCCTGTACGCCCCCGAGCTGGGAACGGTCTTCACCGGCGACACCCTCTTCCAGGGCGGCCCCGGCGCCACCGGCCGGTCCTTCTCGTCGTTCCCGACGATCATCGACTCGATCCGGGACCGGCTGCTCGTGTTGCCCGGCGACACCGCCGTCCGCACCGGCCACGGAGACCCCACCTCCATCGGCGCGGAGGCCCCGCAGCTCGACGAGTGGATCAAGCGCGGCCACTGAGCGCCGCGCGCCTCACCCCTTCGGCCAGGCGGAGAGCCGCAGCCCGCTCACGAAGCGGCGCGGCTCCCCGCCGACCGGATCGGTGAACTCCAGCACGCGGGCCAGCAGCTGCAACGGCCGCGAGAAGGCGTCAGCGGCCCCTTCCTCCTCCACCACCGGATACAGCGGATCGTGGACGATCGGCAGCCCCAGCGCGTTCATATGGACCCGCAGCTGATGCGTCCGCCCGGTAGCGGGCAGCAGCCGGTAGCGCCCGACCCCGCCCCGGTGCTCCACCAGCTCCACCCGGCTCTCGCTGTTCGCCTCGCCCGGCTCCTCACGGGCGGCGAGCACCCCGCGCTCCTTCACGATCCGGCTCCTCACGGTCCGGGGGAGGACGAGCTCCGGATCGTAGGGGGCCACCGCCTCGTACTCCTTGCGCACCAGTCGGTCCCGGAACAGCGTCTGGTACGCGCCCCGGTCCTCGGGCCGCACCACGAACAGCACGAGCCCCGCTGTCAGCCGGTCCAGCCGGTGCGCGGGCTGCAACGTGGGCAGGTCCAGTTCCCGCCGCAGCCGGGCCACCGCGGTCTCGGTGATGTGCCGCCCCCGGGGCATGGTCGCCAGGAAGTGCGGCTTGTCGGCGACGACGAGCCGATCGTCCCGGTGAACGACGCCGACCGGGAACGGCACCGTCTCCTCCGGCGCGAAGTCCCGGTGGAACCAGAGACACCGCCCCGCGGCATACGGCTCGTCGCCCCGCACGGCGACCCCGTCGGCCCCCACGAACCGCCCGGCCTCCAGCATCCTTGCCACCCGGGCCGCCCCGATCGCCCCGCCGAACCGCCCGACCAGATGGTCCCCGACACAACCCCAGAGCCCTTCGGGATCCTCGGGCAACCGCACCCGCACCGCGTCGATCCCGCTCCGCTGGGGGAGCGGCGCGGGAGGCGGCTTCCTGCGCCCTCGCATCGTCGGTCCCTCCGTGGTCGCCCGGTGACGCAAAAGAGCCCCACCGAAGTGGGGCTCCTGCTGGTGTCCGAGGGGGGACTTGAACCCCCACGCCCGATAAAGGGCACTAGCACCTCAAGCTAGCGCGTCTGCCATTCCGCCACCCGGACAAGGTGTCTGTCTCGCGGGCCGTGCCCGTTCCGACGTGGAAAACCATAGCAAACATTCGAGGGTGCTCGATCACGCCCCGATGGCTGTGAACGGTGCGTGACGGAGGGTGCGCGGCCTTGGGTGCGGGCCGAGGGCGCGGGAGGATGAGAAGGAGCACCACAGCGACAGCGGAAGGAATCAGCGTGAGCGAGAGCAGCACGGGCAAGGCCGTCACCGGTGGCAACGCCGAGAGGGAGGTCGTCGACCTCTGCCGTGACCTGATCCGGATCGACACCAGCAACTACGGCGACCACTCCGGCCCCGGTGAGCGGCTCGCGGCCGAGTACGTCGCGGAGAAGCTCGCGGAGGTCGGCCTGGAGCCGCAGATCTTCGAGTCGCACAAGGGACGGGCCTCCACGGTCGCCCGGATCGAGGGCGAGGACCCCTCCCGCCCCGCGCTCCTCATCCACGGGCATACCGACGTCGTCCCGGCCAACGCGGCGGACTGGACGCACGACCCGTTCTCCGGGGAGATCGCGGACGGCTGCGTCTGGGGCCGGGGCGCGGTCGACATGAAGGACATGGACGCGATGACCCTCGCGGTCGTCCGCGAGCGCATGCGGACCGGCCGCAAGCCCCCGCGCGACATCGTGCTCGCCTTCCTCGCGGACGAGGAGGCCGGCGGGACCTACGGGGCGCGCTACCTCGTCGACAACCACCCCGGGCTCTTCGAGGGCGTCACCGAGGCGATCAGCGAGGTCGGCGGCTTCTCCTTCACCGTCAACGAGAACCTGCGGCTGTATCTGGTGGAGACGGCCCAGAAGGGCATGCACTGGATGAAGCTGACCGTGGACGGCACCGCCGGACACGGATCGATGATCCACAAGGACAACGCCATCACGGAGCTGTCCGAGGCGGTCGGCCGACTGGGCCGGCACAAGTTCCCGGTGCGGGTCACCAAGACGCTGCGGCACTTCCTGGACGAACTCTCCGACGCGCTGGGCACCGAGCTGGACCCGGAGAACATGGACGAGACGCTCGCCAAGCTGGGCGGCATCGCCAAGCTCATCGGCGCCTCCCTCCAGAACACCGCCAACCCCACGCAGCTCGGCGCCGGCTACAAGGTCAACGTCATCCCGGGGCAGGCGACCGCCCACGTCGACGGCCGGTACCTGCCCGGCTACGAGGAAGAGTTCCTGGCGGACCTGGACCGCATCCTCGGGCCCAACGTCCGGCGCGAGGACGTGCACGCGGACAAGGCCCTGGAGACCACGTTCGACGGCGCGCTGGTCGACGCCATGCAGACCGCGCTGGTCGCCGAGGACCCCATCGCCCGTGCCGTGCCGTACATGCTCTCGGCCGGCACCGACGCCAAGTCCTTCGACGACCTGGGCATCCGGGGGTTCGGCTTCGCCCCGCTGAAGCTGCCGCCGGAGCTGGACTTCGCCGGGATGTTCCACGGCGTCGACGAGCGGGTCCCGGTCGACGGTCTGCAGTTCGGCGTGCGGGTGCTCGACCGGTTCATCGACCACTCCTGACCGCTCCCCGACCGATTCACCGTCGATTCGCCCACCTGTGCGGACATGTCCGAACGAGTGAAACGAGCCGTTCACACGTAGCCCCGTCACATCCTCCTCGTTACAAGGTTTGCGGTCCGCGGCTGGGACCGCATTTTCCAACTAGGAGGAATCATGATCAAGAAGGTCGTCGCAGTTGCGGCTGCTACGGGTGGCCTCGTTCTCGCGGGTGCGGGCATGGCTTCCGCCGACGCGGGCGCCCAGGGTGCTGCCATCGGCAGCCCCGGCGTGCTCTCCGGCAACGTCGTCCAGGTTCCGGTCCACGTGCCGATCAACCTGTGCGGCAACACGGTCTCCGTGATCGGTCTGCTGAACCCGAGCTTCGGCAACACCTGCGTCAACGCCTGACGTTGAACGTCAACCCGTAAGGGTTTGAGTTCGACCGGTCCCGGAGTGCACTCCATGCACTCCGGGACCGTTCGGCATTCGGCTCCCGCACGGTCATGTCCGGGGGTCTTTCGGAAGCCAGAAGGCAGGAAACGAACCTATGCGACAGGTCACTCGTAAAGGCCTGATCACCATGGCGGCTGCGGGCGGAGTGCTCGCGCTGAGTGGCGGATACGCCCACGCCGACTCCGGGGCGGCCGGTACCGCCTCCGGCTCACCGGGCGTGCTGTCCGGCAACTCGGTCAGCGTCCCGATCGACGTCCCGGTCAACGTCTGCGGCAACTCCATCAGTGTCGGCGGTCTGCTGAACCCCGTCTTCGGCAACGACTGCGGAAACGGATCAGCAGAATCCGACCACTCCGGGAACCGCTCGGCGGCTCCCCAGGAGCGCTCGGTCCCGGGCGGCACCGGAAACGGCGCCCGGGCCGGTGACACCACCGCCTCGGACGGGCACTCCGACGCGTCGGACCGGCACTCCGCGCCCGGCACCGGCCGTCACCGCGCCACGGGCGGCGGCGCCACGGCCGAGGGGATCGCCCAGGGCTCGCCCGGCATCCTCTCCGGCAACCTGATCCAGGCGCCGATCGACATCCCCGTGAACCTCTGCGGGAACAGCGTCACCGTCGTCGGTCTGCTGAACCCCGTCTTCGGCAACAGCTGCTCCAACGACGCCGAGGTTCCGCCCCCGCCGCTCGAGCAGCCGGGGAAGCCCCCGGTCACGCCGGAGAAGCCGGTCGTCCCGCCGGCCAACCAGCCGCCCGAGCCGAACGCTCCCGAGACCCAGCACATCCCCGGGGAGCAGCTCGCGCAGACCGGTGGCGGCGGGCTCGAACTGCTCATCCCGGCCAGTGCCGGACTGCTGCTCGCCGGCGCGGGATCGGTTCTCTACCGCCGCTCGCGCAGCGCCGCCTGATCCGGGCGCGCGCAGCACGGCACAGCCCGGACGGGAGAGCGGGCCCCGCGACCGCGGGGCCCGCTCTCCCGTCACCAGGTGGCCCGTAGCTGACGGATGATCCGTCTGCGCAGCCGCACCCTGCGGCTGCCGTCCCTGCGGAGCGTCAGGCGGTCCAGTTCCCAGTGTCCGTACTCGGCGTGGTCGGTCAGGAGTCGGGCCGCTTCCTTGCGGGAGACCCCGCGCGGCACGTACACGTCGACGAATTCGTATTCCGGCATCGCATCTATTGTGCGGGCAGAGCCCCTGTACGGATAGCGTCTGCACTATGTCTGATGCTGCGCAGCCCACCGCTGCCGAGGTACGTGCCGCCGCCGAGGCGGTCAAAGCCGCGATCGACCGTCACCTCGACGCGGTCGAACGCCGCACCGGGGACGACGACCCCGCCGTCTACGACGCGTTCAACGCCCTTGCCGCTGCCGCCGAGGTCTACGACGAACTCCTCTACGAGCGCTACGACGAAGTCACCCCCTTCGAGATCCCCGGCGCGGACGACTCCCTGCCTCCCTACGCCGGTCCCGCCGAGCCCAGTGCGCTCAGCGTTCTGATCCGGCGCGACTACGTGGTCGTGGAGCCCCCGCGGCTGCTCGCACAGGCTCAGCGCCTCGCCGACCTCGACGCGGGTCCGGGCGGCGGACAGGACACCGCCCCGGTGGTCGGCACCAGCGTCCACGCCGCGCTCGGCGTGCTCTTCGGTGAGTACGAACCGGACGAGATCGCCTCCCGGCACAAGGAATTCGGTCTGGAGGAGGGCGACTCCACCCTCTGGGTCTCGGCCGGGGAAGCGCCGCCCGAGCCGGGGGAGTGGCTCGGTGCCCCGTTCGAGGACGCCGACCCCGAGCTGGTGGTCTGCCGCTTCGACGTCAGCGCCGTCTTCGACGAGGAGGACGAGTCGGACGAGGACTTCGCCGGGCCTTCGGCGGGCGGCCTCTGACCCTTCCCCCTCCTCCCGCACCGGACGTGACGGTGGGGCCCCGGCGCGAGCGCGCCGGGGCCCCACCGCTGTCCGGATCGGCTCGACCGCTCAGGACGAGGCGTCGGGCGTCGGGAGCGCCTCCAGCAACGCGCGCAGCCGTGTCGTCCGCTCCTGGGCCGGAACCTGCGCCACCGCGTGCGGGAGCGCCTGGTCCACCCCGTGCACCACGGAAAGATGCCGCTCGCCGCGGCCGAACGCGGTGTACACCCACGGTCTGTTGAGCCCCTGCGCGGCGTCGCCCGGCAGCACCACGACCGCGGCGGGCCAGCGCATCCCGGCCGCCTGATGGGCGCTGAGGGCCCAGCCGTGCCGCACCGACGACTCCACCCGCTCCTGCGGTACGACGACGGGGACGCCTCCGCAGTCCAGCCGCAGCCCCTCGGCGTCGGCCGAGCGCACCACCCCGGGCACCGCCCGGCCGGGCGCGGGCACATGGACGACGCGGTCGCCCGGGTCGAAACCGCCGAACCGGCCGGGGCCCGGGTTGAGCCGCTGCTTCAGCGCCTCGTTCAGCGCCCTGGTCCCGGCGGCCCCGCCATGGCCCACGGTGATCACCTGGGTCTCCTCGGCGGGGATGCCGAAGGCCCGGGGCACCGAGTCCGCGACCAGCTGCACGGTGCGGTGGACGGCCTCGCCCGCGTCGCGGACCGGGACGATCACCACTTCCTTGCCCGGGGCGTCGACCTGATGCAGCTCGCCGATGCCGATGCCGGAGACCAGCTCGCCGATCGGCCCGGGGTCCGGGGTGCGGGAGACGACCTGCGGGCAGGCGTGGGAGGCCAGCACATCGGCGAACACCCGCCCGGCGCCCGCGGAGCCCAGCACGCCCGGATCGCCGCTCAGCACCAGCCGGGCGCCGTCGGCCAGCGCCTCGACCAGGACGGCCGCACCCTCAACGTCCAGCTGCGGGGCGTCCAGCACGACCAGCAGGTCCAGGGCGAGCGCCCCGTCCTCGTCCCGGCCGGGGCCCTGCGCGCCGGAGAGCAGGCCGGCCAGCGTGACCGCCGTGTCCGGATCGCCGGTGGCCGCCGCGAGCCTCCGGCGGCCGTCCTCGCTGTGGGTGGCGCCCAGTGCCCGCAGACCCAGGCCGCGCGCCGCCGCGATCAGGGCGGCGGGCTCGGCCCGCGCCGCCTCCCCGCCGCTGTGCGCGACCAGTCCGGCCGCCGCGGCCGTACGGATCAGCTCGGCGGCAGACGGGCCGGGGGCCGCGGCGGCCGCCTCCGTCCAGTCGGCGGCCTTCTCGCAGGCGTTGGCCAGCCGGGCCAGGCCATCGGCGAGGCTCTCCTCGGCCAGGGCGTAGCGGTCCAGGCCCAGCAGCACCTGGACCGGCTCCCGGGCCACGGCGGCCTCCTCCGCCAGGCCCGCCCCGTCCGCTTCGCCGTCCTCGGCCCCGGTGTCCTCCGGCGCCGGTTCGTCGCCCTCCTGGAAGAGCAGCGCGACGCCCTCCTCGACGGCGTCCCGCACCGCCGCCTCCGGGTCGCCGACCGCGCGCTCGGCGAGCGCCGCCCGTACGGCCTCGGCGTCCAGTGCCGTGTGGCCCTGGAGCGCGGCGCGCTCCAGCACCCAGCCGACCAGGGCCGCCGTCCTGCGGCCGTCGTCCGGGCCGCAGTCGGCGCCCAGCAGAGCCCGTGCGAAGCCGTCGGCCTGTTCCGGCCGCACGCCGGGCACGGCCAGCAGCTGCCAGGGGTCGGCGCGCAGCAGCTCGGCCGCCTGTTCGCCGAGGGCGGCGACGGCCGGGCGAGCCAGGGACTCGGGGGCCCCGCCCTCCGTGAGCACCGAGCGCACCGCGTCCAGGACCTCCGGCGTGGCGGCCTGCGCCGCGGGGGCGGCCGCGGGGTCGGGGGCACGGGACGGCTGGGCGGCGGCCGGTGCGGGGCGCCGGGAGGCCGGGGGCGCGGCGGGCCGGTCGAAGAACGCGGTGCCCGCCTTCTCGCCGCTCTCCACGGCCCGGACGGCCGCGAGCAGATCGGCTGCCGTGCCGCTCAGCCCCGTACCGGCGGCGATGGGCGAGGCCTTCTCCGCCTTGCGCTTCTCGATCCGCTCCCGCAGCTCGCGCTGGGCGGCCAGCTCGGCCTGCGCCTCCGACAGCTCGGCGGCGGGCGCGGCTTCCGCGGGCGCGGCGTCAGCGGTGGCCCCGGCCTCCCCGCCCTCCGCATCGCCCTCGGTGTCGGCCTCCGCCTCCGTCTCCGTCGGAGCGCCCGACGGCTCGGCGCCTCCAGGCACATCGGACGATTCGTCTGCCTCAGTCGCATCGGGCCCATCGGGCGCTTCGGCGTGCTCGGGGCCTTCGGCACCGGCCTCCGGCGGGGACACGGCGTCCTGTGGTGTGTCCGTGCCGACGGTGCCGGGGGTCTCCCCGGGAAGCGCAGTCACAGCGTGCTCCAGTCCTGGTCGGGATAGCGGTGCACGGGCGCCGACACATCGTCGAGCGCCTGGCAGATCTCGTAGGGAAGACTAAGCGCCTCCACTGACAAAGCCTCCGCGAGCTGCCCGGCGTTGCGCGCACCGAGAATCGGCGCGGCCACCCCGGGCCGGTCCCGGACCCAGGCCAGCGCCACCTGGAGCGGACTCGTCGCCAGTCCGTCCGCCGCCGTCACCACCGCGTCGGTGATACGGGCCGCCGCGTCGTCGAGATACGGCTCGACGAACGGGGCGAGCCGTGTCGACGCGCCGCGGGAGCCGGACGGGGTGCCCTCGCGGTACTTACCGGTGAGCACGCCGCGCCCCAGCGGCGAGGACGGCAGCAGCCCGATCCCGAGGTCCAGCGCGGCGGGCAGCACCTCGCGCTCGATGCCCCGCTGGAGCAGCGAGTACTCCATCTGCGTACTGGCCAGCCGCGTGCGCACCCCGGGCGCGGCGAGCTGCCAGGTGGCGGCCTTCGCCAGCTGCCAGCCGCAGAAGTTCGACACGCCCGCGTACCGGACGCGGCCGGAGGACACGGCGAGGTCCACCGCCTGGAGGGTCTCCTCCAACGGCGTCGCCGGGTCGAAGGCGTGGACCTGCCACAGATCCACGTAATCCGTGCCGAGCCGCTCCAGGGAGGCGTCCAGCGCGGCCAGGAGGTGGCCGCGCGAACCGTTGAAGCGGCGATAGGGGTCCGGGACGTTGCCCGCCTTCGTGGCGAGGACCAGATCCTGACGGGGGACCAGGCTCCCGACGAGCCGCCCGAGCAGATATTCGGCCTCGCCGCCCCCGTACACATCGGCGGTGTCCACCAGCGTGCCGCCCGCGTCCCAGAAGACCTTGAGCTGGTCGGCGGCGTCGTGCTCGTCCGTGTCCCGGCCCCAGGTGAGGGTGCCGAGCCCGATCCGGGACACGCGAAGGCCGGTACGGCCGAGATGCCTCTGCTCCATGGGCGCTGAGATTACTGGCCATGACCCCACGGGGTGCAGGCCTGTGGACAACGGGAGGTCGCGTGGGCCTGCCGGATCGCCGCCGGCCGCGCTAGAGTCGCCGGGAAGGGACGTTACTGATCAGTAAGGGGAGCGGCTATGCGGCTCGGCATCAATCTCGGTTACTGGGGCGCCGGCATGGACGGCGACAACCTCGCCGTCGCGCAGGAGGCCGATCGGCTCGGCTACGACGTCTGCTGGGCGGCCGAGGCGTACGGCTCCGACGCCCCGACCGTGCTGTCCTGGGTCGCGGCCCGGACCGAGTCGATCGACGTCGGCTCCGCGATCATGCAGATCCCGGCCCGCCAGCCCACCATGACGGCGATGACCGCCGCCACTCTCGACTCGCTCTCCGGCGGCCGTTTCCGCCTCGGCCTCGGCGTCTCCGGCCCGCAGGTCTCGGAGGGCTGGTACGGCGTGAAGTTCGACAGGCCGCTGGCCCGCACCCGGGAGTACGTGGAGATCGTCCGCAAGGCGATGACCCGCGAGCGCGTGTCGTACGAGGGAGCGCACTGGACGCTGCCGCTCCCCGACGGTCCGGGCAAGCCGATCAAGCTCACCGTGCACCCCCAGCGCGAGCACATCCCGCTCTACATCGCCGCGATCGGCCCCAAGAACCTGGAGCAGACCGGCGAGATCGCCGACGGCGCGCTGCTGATCTTCCCCTCCGCCGAGCACCTGGAGGAGACCGCGATCCAGCCGCTGCGCGCGGGCCGGGAGAAGGCCGGGAAGACGATGGAGGGCTTCGACGTCAGCCCGACCCTGCCGCTCGCCGTCGGCGACGACGTGGCCGGCCTCGCCGACATGTTCCGCCCGTACACCGCGCTGTACGTCGGCGGCATGGGCAGCCGGAAGCAGAACTTCTACAACCAGCTCGCCCAGCGCATGGGATACGAGAAGGAGGCCGCCGAGATCCAGGACAAGTACCTCGGCGGGGACAAGGCGGGGGCCGCCGCGTCCGTGCCGCACCAGCTGATCGACCAGACCGCGCTGCTCGGCCCCGTCGAGCGGATCGCCGAGCGGATGCAGGCCTACGCCGCCGCCGGGGTCACCACGCTCAACCTCGCCCCGGCCGGCTTCACGCTGGAGGAGCGGCTCACCGCCCTGCGCGCCGGCACGGACGCCCTGGAGCGCTCCGGACTCGCCTGACGGATCCCGGGACAGCACTACGGCCGTGGTGGGGGCTCGGGGGTCTTCCCCGCCACGGCCGTCACCCGGAACAACGCGCCGCGCGCCCAAGGGTTACGCCGCCGCGCCGGGCGCCGCCCCCGGCCGCTCCGGTTGCCGACCGCCCCGCGGCGCATTTGACTCTCCCTGCGCACTACTGCTCCGCGGACCTCGATTCCGCGGGCAACGGGTACGGAGGTGGCCGTCATGCTCTCAGCGCAGACCCTGTTTCAGGAGATCCTGGACAACGACGAGTCCTACCGGCTCTTCTGTTCCATCGCCGCGAGCGGTGAGGCCCAGGGGGGCTGGGAGAACGCCCGTATCGCCGCCCTCGTCCCGGAGAGCGGCCGCGAACTGGCCCCCAGGATCGTCCGGCACGGCGCCGACGAGGACAAGCACGGCCGGATCTTCAACGCGCTCCTGAAGAAGCGCGGACTGCCGCCCGTCGAGGTCCCGCCGGAGACCGACTACACGATGCTGCTGGAACAGCAGGGCATCGGCCTCGCGCACTCCCGGCTGCGCGGCGAGGAGCGGCTCACCGAGCGCGACATCATCACCTATCTGGCCCACAGCCGTGTCACCGAGCAGCGCGCCTCCGAGCAGATGCGGCTGCTGCGCCGGTACTTCGCCGACCACCCCGACGTCGGCCGCGCGGTGAAGATGATCTCCCACGACGAGGACAACCACCTCGCCTACTGCCACGAGGAACTCCTGCGCCTCGCCCGCGCCGGGCACGGCCGGACCATCCAGCGGATCATGCGCGAGTGCGCCCTGGCCGAGATCCGGGTCTACCGCGACGTCAGCCTCGCCGTGATGGCCAACATGGGTCGCCTGCTCGGCTGGTCGCGGCCCAAGGCCGCCGTTCTCGCCGCGGGCATCCACGCGGTGTACGCGTACGAGCGCCTCGTCGGCTGGCGGCGCATGGTGAGCCTGGAGATGCCGCGGCGCCGCGACGCGCTGGGCAGCCCCGCCACACCGGAACGCGAGTACGCCTGAGCGCGGACGGCTCGCGCATACGTCCGAGCGCACACGGCTCGCGGACGCCGGGCGTTTCAGAGCCAGCCGCGCCGCTTGAACAGCCGGTAGAGACCGAACACCGCGCAGCCCATCGACGCGACCACCGTCGGATAGGTCCACACCCAGTGCAGCTCCGGCATGTGGTCGAAGTTCATGCCGTAGACGCCCGCGACCATCGTCGGGACGGCGGCCATGGCCGCCCAGGCGGAGATCTTGCGCATGTCGTCGTTCTGCCGGACGCCCATCTGGGCCAGATGCGCCGACAGGATGTCCGAAAGTAGCCGGTCCAACCCCTCCACTTGCTCGTTGGCGCGCGTCAGATGGTCGGCCACGTCCCGGAAGAACGGCTGCGCGTGCTCGTGAACGAACGGCACGCCCGCCCCCGCGAGCCGGGCCATCGGGCCCGTCAGCGGCCCGGCGGCCCGGCGGAACTCCAGCACCTGCCGCTTGAAGGTGTAGATCCGGGCGGCGGTGTTCTTCGAATCGCCGCCGCTCGGGGCGAAGACCTGCGTCTCCAGCTCCTCCAGGTCGACCTGGAGCTCGCCCGCCACGTCCATGTAGTGGTCCACCACCGCGTCGCTGACCGCGTACAGCACTGCGGTCGGGCCGTGCTTCAGCACCTCGGGCTCGGCCTCCAGGCGGCGGCGCACGGCCGCCAGCGGGGCGCCCTCGCCGTGCCGGACCGTCACCACGAACGAGTCGCCTATGAAGACCATCAGCTCGTCGGCGCTGACCGTGTCGCTCTCGGGCTCGTAGACGATCGGCTTGAGGACCGCGAACAAGGAGTCGTCGTACACCTCCAGCTTGGGCCGCTGATGCGCCCGCAGAGCGTCCTCCACGGCCAGCGGGTGCAGCCCGAACTCGTCCCGTACGAGGTCGAACTCCTCCTCCGTCGGCTCGTGCAGCCCGATCCACAGGAACGCGTCATGTGAGTCCCGCGCCTCGTCCAGGGCATCGGAGAAGTCGTCGGGCCGTTCGGTGCGGCGCCCGTCCCGGTAGATGGCACAGTCCACGATCACGGCGGGCATTCTTCCTCGTGACCGGCTCCCGCGCACCTTCGCCGCCCCTCTACGCTGGCGAGTATGCCCACCCTGATCCTCGTACGCCACGGACGCTCCACCGCCAACACCGCCGGAGTGCTCGCGGGCCGCACCCCCGGCGTCTCCCTCGACGAACGCGGCGCCGAACAGGCCGCGGCCCTCCCCGCGCGGCTTTCCGCGGTGGTCCCGGTCCTCGCGGTCAGCAGCCCCCTGGAGCGCTGCCGGCAGACGCTCCAGCCGCTCCTCGACGCCCGCCCCGGCCTGCCCCTGCACACCGAGGACCGCATCAGCGAGTGCGACTACGGCCACTGGTCGGGACGGAAGCTGGCCGAACTGGCCGACGAGCCGCTGATGTCCGTCGTCCAGCAGCACCCCTCCGCGGCGGCCTTCCCGGGCGGCGAGTCGATGCGCGCGATGCAGGCCCGCGCCGTCGACGCCGTACGCGACTGGAACGACCGGGTCGAGGCGGAGCACGGTGAGGACGCGACCTACGTCATGTGCTCGCACGGCGACATCATCAAATCCCTCGTCGCCGACGCGCTGGGCATGCACCTGGACCTCTTCCAGCGTGTCCACGTCGACCCCTGCTCGGTCACCGCGATCCGCTACACCCGGCTGCGCCCCTTCGTCCTGAGGCTCGGCGACACCGGCGACCTCGACTCCCTGGCCCCCCGCGAACAGTCCGTCGGGGCGGACGCCGCCGCGTCCCCCGCGGACGACGCGGCGGGGGACGCGACGGTCGGGGGCGGCGCGGGCGCGCCGTGATCGCTCCGGGCAGTAGGGTGGACGCGCCGTAGCGCCGCCCAAACCACCATCGAAGCTCAAGGGAGCAGGACGTGTCCCGTCAGGTGTTCCTCTACGACCCACCGGACCGATTCGTGGCCGGTACGGTCGGGTTGCCTGGCCGCCGTACGTTTTTCCTGCAGGCGTCCTCGCAGGGCCGGGTCACCAGCGTCGCCCTGGAGAAGACCCAGGTCACCGCTCTCGCCGAGCGGATCGACGAACTGCTCGACGAGGTCGTGCGCCGCACCGGGGGCAACTCCCCGGTGCCCGCGGTGGCCCCCACCGACGTCTCCGACACCGCGCCGCTCGACGTGCCCGTCGAGGAGGAGTTCCGGGTCGGCACCATGGCCCTTGCCTGGGACGGCGAGGAACAGCGCATGATCGTCGAGGCGCAGGCCCTCGTCGAGCTGGACGCCGAGTCCGAGGACGACCTCGCGGAGGCCGAGGAGAAGCTCCTCCAGGACGAGGAGAACGGCCCGCCGATGCTCCGCGTCCGGCTCAGCGGCGCCCAGGCCCGCGCCTTCGCCAAGCGGGCGCTGGACGTCGTCAACGCCGGCCGCCCGCCGTGCCCGCTGTGCAGCCTGCCGCTCGATCCGGAAGGACACGTATGCCCGCGCCAGAACGGATACCGTCGCGGAGCCTGACGGACACCGAGCTGCTCACCCTGCTCGCCGAGGGCGCGATCACCGTCCTCGGGCAGGTCGGCGGTGCGTCCAACGCGGTGCTGCACTGCACGGTGGCGTACGACGGCGAGGAGCGCACCTGTGCCTACAAGCCGGTCGCCGGGGAGCAGCCGCTGTGGGACTTCCCCGACGGGACCCTCGCCCAGCGGGAGGTCGCCGCGTACGAGATCTCCCGGGCCACCGGCTGGGACCTCGTGCCGCCGACCGTGCTGCGGGAGGGGCCGTACGGGCAGGGCATGTGCCAGCTGTGGATCGACGGCCCCGCATCCGAGGAGGACGCGCCCTCGCTGCTGGCGCTCGTCGAGGGCGAGGAGCCCGGTGACGGCTGGAAGGCCGTGGGCTTCGCGGACGTGGGGGAGGGGAGGACCGCGCTGCTGGTGCACGCCGACGACGCCCGGCTGCGGCGCCTCGCCGTCCTGGACGCGGTGATCAACAATGGTGACCGCAAGGGCGGACACCTGCTGCCCGCTCCCGGTGGGCGGCTCTTCGGCATCGACCACGGCGTCACCTTCAACGCGGACGACAAGCTGCGGACCCTGCTCTGGGGCTGGGCCGGCGATCCGCTGACCGAGGAGGCGCTGGCGGTGCTGGGCCGCCTCGACGGTGAGCTGGCGCCGGGCACCGCCCTCGCCACCCGGATGGCCGAACTCATCACACCGGCCGAGCTGGAGGCCCTGCGGCAGCGGGTCGCCGGGCTGGTCAGGAGCGCCGTGCACCCGCAGCCGAGCGGCCAGTGGCCGCCCATTCCCTGGCCTCCGGTGTAGAAGCCCCTGGCGCCCGCGCCAGGCTTTACCGCCTGCCAGAGGTTTCACGCAAGAGGGCCTCTTCGGACAGGTTTCCGGAGCCGGTTCGTATCCGGAAGCATCGTCCGGTTACGCTCATGACATGCATGCCTGGCCCGCTTCTGAGGTCCCCGCCCTGCCTGGCAAGGGCCGCGACCTTCGGATCCACGACACCGCGACCGGCGGACGGATCACCCTTGACCCCGGTCCCGTCGCCCGCATCTATGTCTGCGGCATCACGCCGTACGACGCGACCCATATGGGTCATGCGGCGACCTACAACGCGTTCGACCTCGTTCAGCGCGTGTGGCTCGACACCAAGCGGCAGGTCCACTACGTCCAGAACGTGACCGACGTGGACGATCCGCTGCTGGAGCGGGCCGTGCGCGACGGTCAGGACTGGACCGAGCTCGCGGAGCGCGAGACGGCGCTCTTCCGCGAGGACATGACCGCCCTGCGGATGCTGCCCCCGCGGCACTACATCGGAGCGGTCGAGGCGATACCGGGCATCGTGCCCCTCGTCGAACGCCTCCGGGACGCGGGCGCCGCCTACGACCTGGACGGCGACGTCTACTTCTCCGTCGACGTCGACCCGCACTTCGGCGAGGTCTCCGGCCTCGACGCCGAGGCGATGCGGCTGCTCTCCGCCGAGCGCGGCGGCGACCCGGAGCGCCCCGGCAAGAAGAACCCCCTCGACCCGATGCTCTGGATGGCCGCCCGCCCGGGCGAGCCGAGCTGGGACGGGGCCTCCCTGGGCGAGGGCCGCCCGGGCTGGCACATCGAGTGCGTCGCCATCGCGCTCGACCACCTCGGCATGGGCTTCGACATCCAGGGCGGCGGCTCCGACCTCGCCTTCCCGCACCACGAGATGGGCGCCTCCCACGCCCAGGCGCTGACCGGCGAGCACCCGTTCGCCAAGGCGTACGTCCACGCCGGAATGGTCGGCCTGGACGGCGAGAAGATGTCCAAGTCGCGCGGCAACCTGGTCTTCGTCTCGACGCTGCGCCGCGACGGCGTGGATCCGGCGGCCCTCCGGCTCGCCCTGCTCTCCCGCCACTACCGCTCCGACTGGGAGTGGACCGACCAGGTGCTGGCCGACGCCGTCGAGCGCCTCGCGCGCTGGCGGGCCGCCGTCTCGCGCCCCGACGGGCCGTCCGCCGACGCGCTGGTCGAAGAGGTCCGCGAGGCTCTCGCGGACGACCTGGACAGTCCTTCGGCGCTCGCGGCCGTGGACCGCTGGGCCGCGCTCCAGGGCGCGGAGGGCGGCACGGACGAGGGCGCGCCCGGTGTCGTCTCGCGTACGGTCGACGCCCTGCTGGGGGTCGCGCTGTAGGACGGAGCGCGGCTTCGGACACACGAACGGGGCGCCGCACGGGATCGTCTCCCGTGCGGCGCCCCGCTGTTCGCCACCGCCCTGCGGTCAGTCCTCGTCCGAGGTGTCCCCGGAGCCTTCGCCGAGGTCGTCCCCCGGCGTCGCGTCGGGCCCCTTGGCGCCCTTGTCGTCGGGGGCCTTACCGCGCCCCGTCTCCGGACGTGGCGGCTTCGGCGGGCGGGTGCGGCCGCCGGCGGAGTCGCGCAGATAGGGCACGTCCCCGGACTCCGTCGCATGGCCGCCCGGCCCCTGCCCGGGGCCACCGTCCCGCCGTCGCAGATAGCGCTCGAACTCCCGGGCGATGGCCTCACCGGACGCCTCGGGAAGCTCCGCGGTGTCCCGCGCCTCCTCCAGCGTCTGCACGTACTCGGCGACCTCGCTGTCCTCCGAGGCCAGCTGGTCCACCCCGAGCTGCCAGGCGCGTGCGTCCTCGGGCAGTTCGCCCAGCGGGATGCGCAGCCCGATCAGGTCCTCCAGGCGGTTCAGCAGGGCCAGCGTCGCCTTCGGGTTCGGCGGCTGCGACACATAGTGCGGGACCGCCGCCCACAGGCTGACCGCGGGCACCCCGGCGTGCGTGCACGCCTCCTGGAGGACCCCGACGATGCCCGTGGGGCCCTCGTACCGCGTCTCCTCCAGGTCCATCGTCCGGGCCAGGTCCGCGTCCGAGGTGACCCCGCTCACCGGCACCGGCCGGGTGTGCGGGGTGTCGCCGAGCAACGCGCCCAGGATGACGACCATTTCGACGCCCAGCTCATGGGCGAAGCCGAGGATCTCGTTGCAGAACGACCGCCAGCGCATGGATGGTTCGATGCCGCGCACCAGGACCAGGTCCCGGGGCTTGTCCCCGCCCACGCGCACCACGGACAGCCGCGTCGTCGGCCAGGTGATCTTCCGCGTACCGCCGTCCAGCCACACCGTGGGCCGGTTGACCTGGAAGTCGTAGTAGTCCTCGGCGTCCAGCGCCGCGAACACCTCGCCCTTCCACTCCCGGTCCAGATGACCGACCGCTGTGGAGGCGGCGTCCCCGGCGTCGTTCCAGCCTTCGAACGCGGCCACCATGACCGGGTCGATCAGCTCGGGCACCGACTCGAGCTCGATCACCCGGGCCTCCTTCCGATGTCTCCATACGTACGGAGCAACCTTACGGCTTCCGGGGGTCCCCACCGCAGCCCTCCTGCACGGCCGGGTGAACCCTGCCACCAGGAGTGGATCATCGGGCGGATCGGTGCATCATGGCCCTCGCGGCACGGCGGCCGGCCGCCGCGCCGGTACGCCGGCGAGTCGGCTCGGCGTCAGCGCCGGGGCGAGGACGGCGCCTCCCGCCGCACCACCGGGGCGATCTCCTCCGCGAACCGCTGGAGCGTCTCCAACTGCTCCGGCCGGTCCAGCCCGAAACCGTCCACGGTGATCGACTGGAGGTCGTGGCGGTAGACCTCGTGCCAGCCGAGGACCTTGTCGATGATCTGCTGCGGACTGCCGATCAGCTGCGGGCCGCCCGCGATCGCCTCCTCGATCGTGCGGAACGGCGTGTTGTAGCCGGCCTTGCCCTCCAGATGCGGCTTGAAGGTCTGCCGCACCCGCGCCTCGTACAGTTCCTTGTACCGGTCGACGGCCGCCTGCGAGCTGTCGGCGATGAGGAGTCCGCCCGATCCCGCCGCCACCTCGGCGTCCGCCGGATCGTGTCCATACGCCTCGAACCGCTCCCGGTAGTGGGCGATGAGCTTCGCGTACGCCTCACGGGGCTGGATGGCGTTGGCCGTGAACAGCGGATCCCCGTGCTTGGCCGCCAGCTCGGGGGAGTTGAGGCTCGTCGCCGAGCCGTGCCAGACGCGCGGCACGCCCGCGTACGGGCGCGGCACCGTCGTCACGTTCTTCAGGGGCGGCCGGAACTCGCCCTCCCAGTCGACGCCCTCCTCGCTCCACAGCCGCCGCAGCAGCTCGTACTTCTCCTTCTGGAGGTCCCACTGCCGTGCCTCGTCGAGCCCGAACAGGTCGAAGTGGCCCGCCTCCGCGCCCTTGCCGACGACGAGTTCGACCCGGCCCCGGGATATCTGGTCGAGCGTCGCGAAGTCCTCCGCCACCCGGACCGGGTCGAGGATCGCGACGACGGTCACCCCGGTGAGCAGCCGGATGGTGCTCGTACGGGCCGCGATCGCGCCCAGCACCACGTTCGGACTGGAGGAGAGGAAGGCCCCGGCGTGCCGTTCGCCCACGGAGTACGCGTCGAAGCCGAGCCGCTCCGCCACCGCTGCCGTGTCGATCACCTCCTCGAACCGGTCGGCGGCCGGACGGAGTTCACCGGTGAGCGGGTGCGGCTCGTGGCCGATCAGGGAGAGCACGGAGAATCTCATGAACTCCACTGTCCCCGGGGCACGTTGCGAGCGTATGGCGGGAGTGTGGCGCGTGCGCCGGGGTGGGCGCGCACGCCGACGGGGGCGGTTCCCGCGGGAAGCCGCCCCCGTCCCCCGTCCCCCGTCCACGCGGGACGGGGGAAACAGGTCAGTCCTTCTCGGCCAGCAGCTTCTCGACGCCGGCGCGGACGTCGTCCGTCGCCAGGCCCCGGATCGTCAGCGTGGTCCGGCGGCGCAGCACGTCGTCCGCCGTCTCGGCCCACTCGTGGTCCCGGGCGTAGGCCACCTGGGCCCAGATCTCCGGGGCGTCCGGGTGGACGCGCTCGGCCAGCTCCGGGCTCTCGTTCGCCAGGCGGGCGATGTCGAAGGCGAGCGAACCGTAGTGCGTGGCCAGGTGCCGGGCGGTGTCCGGCGCCATCCGGGGGCCGGGCGTCCCGCCGTCGATCAGCAGGCGGTGCGCCACCGCGTTCGGGTTGGCGATGCCGGGCAGCGGCAGCTTCCTCGGCAGCCGGTTCATCGGCTCCATGTCCTCGGTCAGCGGGTGCCCCGGCAGGGCGGCCAGCTTGTTCATGACGGTGCGGCCGATGTGGCGGAAGGTCGTCCACTTGCCGCCGGCGACCGACAGCATCCCGCCGCGGCCCTCCGTGACGACCGTCTCGCGCTTGGCCTTGGACGTGTCACCGGGACCGCCGGGCAGCACCCGCAGACCCGCGAAGGAGTACGTGATCAGATCGCGCGACAGTTGCTGGTCCTTGATCGAGAACGCCGCCTCGTCAAGGATCTGCGCGGTGTCCGCCTCGGTCACCGCGACGTCCGCCGGGTCGCCCTCGTACTCCTCGTCCGTCGTGCCGAGCAGCAGCATGTCCTCCCACGGCAGGGCGAACGTGATCCGGTACTTGTCGATCGGGGTGGCCAGCGCCGCCCGCCACGGCCGGGTCCGCTTGAGGACCAGGTGCGCGCCCTTGGACAGCCGGATGGAGGGGGCCGCGTTCGGGTCCTCCATCTTCCGCAGGTGGTCGACCCAGGGGCCGGTGGCGTTCAGCACGAGCCGGGCGGTGACGCCGAACTCGGTGCCGTCCGCGCTGTCCTTCAGGTCGGCGCCCGTGACCCGGCCCCGGGTGAAGCGCAGCCCGGTGACCGCCGCGTGGTTCAGGACGACCGCGCCCGCGTCGACGGCCGCGCGGACCGTCATCAGGGCCATGCGGGCGTCGTTCATCTGGTCGTCGCCGTAGACCGCGACGGCCTTGAGATTGTCGGTGCGCAGCTCGGGGACGTCGCGCTGCGCCTTGGCCGGGGAGATGACATGGCCGACGCCGTCGCCGAACGCGGAGAGCGCGGAGTAGGCGAAGACGCCCGCGCCGAGCTTGGCCGCGCCGTGCGGGCCGCCCTTGTAGACCGGCAGGTAGAAGGTGAGCGGGTTGGCCAGGTGCGGGGCCACCTCGCGGGAGACCGCGCGGCGCTCGAAGTGGTTCTCCGCGACCAGCTTGACCGCACCGGTCTGGAGGTAGCGCAGACCGCCGTGGAGGAGTTTGGAGGAGGCGGAGGAGGTGGCGCCGGCGAAGTCGCCGGCGTCCACCAGAGCCACCCGCAGCCCGGACTGCGCGGCATGCCAGGCGGTGGAGATGCCCAGGATGCCGCCGCCGATGACCAGGAGGTCGTACGTGGCCCGGGACAGCTGTTCCCGGGTCTCGGCGCGACTCGGCAGCGAGCCGGAGGCCGGGTGCGTTCCGAGGGCGGGAACGCTCTGCAGGGTGGTCATGGTGATGCTCCTCGTCAGCTTTCTTCGTCCTCGATCCAGCCCATGGTCCGTTCGACGGCCTTGAGCCAGCTCTTGTACTCGCGGGCACGGGTGTCCGCGTCCATGCGGGGTGTCCACTCGGCGGCCCGGCGCCAGTTGGCGCGCAGCGCGTCGGTGTCCGGCCAGAAGCCGACGGCCAGGCCGGCGGCGTAGGCGGCGCCGAGGCAGGTGGTCTCGGCGACCATGGGGCGCACCACGGGCGCGTCCAGGAAGTCGGCGAGCGTCTGCATCAGCAGGTTGTTGGACGTCATGCCGCCGTCGACCTTGAGCGCGGTCAGCTCGACGCCGGAGTCCTTCGTCATGGCGTCGCTGATCTCGCGGGTCTGCCAGGCGGTGGCCTCCAGGACGGCACGGGCGATGTGCGCCTTGGTGACGTAGCGGGTGAGACCGGTGATCACCCCGCGGGCGTCGGGACGCCAGTAGGGGGCGAACAGTCCGGAGAAGGCCGGCACGAAGTACGCGCCGCCGTTGTCCTCGACCGAGGAGGCAAGGGTCTCGATCTCGGCGGCCGACTTGATCAGGCCCATCTGGTCGCGCATCCACTGCACCAGCGACCCGGTGACCGCGATGGAGCCCTCCAGCGCGTACACCGGGGGCTTGTCGCCGATCTGGTAGCCGACGGTGGTGAGCAGCCCGTTGTACGAGTTCACCGGGGTGGACCCGGTGTTCATCAGCATGAAGGTGCCGGTGCCGTACGTGGACTTGGCCTCGCCCTCGGCGAAACAGGTCTGGCCGAAGAGCGCCGCCTGCTGGTCGCCGAGCGCGGAGGCGACCGGGATGCCGTCGAGGATGCCGCCCTTGGCGTGGCCGTACACCTCGGCGGAGGAGCGGATCTCGGGGAGTACCGCGGCAGGGATGCCGATGGAGTGGAGGATCTTCTCGTCCCACGCCATGGTGTGCAGGTTCATCAGGAGGGTGCGGGAGGCGTTGGTGACGTCGGTGACGTGCACCCCGCCGTCGGTGCCGCCGGTCAGGTTCCAGATGACCCAGGAGTCCATGGTGCCGAAGAGGATGTCGCCGGCCTCGGCGCGCTCGCGCAGCCCCTCGACGTTGTCGAGCAGCCAGCGGACCTTGGGCCCGGCGAAGTACGAGGCGAGCGGCAGCCCGGTCTCGCGGCGGAACCGGTCCTGGCCCACGTTGCGGCCGAGCTCCTTGCAGAGCGCGTCGGTGCGGGTGTCCTGCCAGACCAGCGCGTTGTGCACCGGCTCACCGGTGTTCTTGTCCCACATCAGTGTGGTCTCGCGCTGGTTGGTGATGCCGATCGCCTTGACGTCGGCGGAGGTGATGCCGGCCTTGACGATGGCGCCGGCGACGACCTCCTGGACGTTCTCCCAGATCTCGGTCGCGTCGTGCTCGACCCAGCCCGGCTTCGGGAAGATCTGCTCGTGCTCCTTCTGGTCGACGGAGACGATCCGGCCGTCCTTGTCGAAGACGATGCAGCGGCTGGAGGTGGTGCCCTGGTCGATGGCCGCGATGAACGGCCCGGTGCCGTGGGTGCCGGTGGTGTGTGCGTCGGTCACGGTGTGCTCCCGGAAGTCTGTGAAGTGAAGAGGTGCGGCTCGGGCTGGGGGTCCTACGCGAAGGCGAGGTTGTAGAGCCCGCCGGCGAGTGCGCCGCCGACGAGCGGACCCACGATGGGTACCCACGCGTAGCCCCAGTCCGAACCACCCTTGTTCGGCAGCGGCAGCAGGGAGTGCACGATGCGCGGACCGAGGTCGCGGACCGGGTTGATGGCGTAGCCGGTCGGGCCGCCGAGCGAGAGGCCGATGGAGACGACGACGAGGGCGGTGATCAGCGCGCCGAGCGTGCCGAGGCCGTTGCCCTCGTCGTTGAGGCCCTGGGTCAGGATCGCCAGGACCAGCACGGCGGTGGCGATGATCTCGGTGATGACGTTCTGGGCGCCGTTGCGGATCTCGGGGCCGGTGGTGAAGACCCCGAGCACCGGGCCGGCCTTCGGGGCGGCGGTCTGGTCGACCATGCCCTCGTCGGCGGACTTGGTCCCGACGATCTCGGGGTCGGTGAGGTGGGCGTGGAACTGCCCGTAGTAGACCGCCCAGACCAGCAGGGCGCCGATCATCGCGCCGAGCAGCTGCGAGCCGAGGTACAGGGGGACGTCGCCCCACGCGGTGCCGCCCTCGATGGCGAGGCCGACCGTGACCGCGGGATTGAGGTGGGCGCCCGATACGCCGCCGGCGAGATAGGCGCCGGTCAGCACGGCGAAACCCCACCCGAAGGTGACGGCCAGCCAGCCCGCGTTCCGGGCCTTCGAGCTCTTCAGCGTGACGGCGGCACAGACACCGCCGCCGAGCAGGATGAGTACGGCGGTACCTATGGTCTCGCCGATGAAAATGTCGGAGCTGGACACCCGCGACTCCTTTGTCCTTCGTCCAGGGGAGAGCGGAGCACCGGTCCCGCCGGTGATCCGCGCCCCAGATGGGTATCCACGAAGCGTGGGCAGCCCACCTGTAAGGGCTTGACCGGCCCTTGGCATCGACACACCCTAACGCGTATTGCCGTTAGGCGTTCGACAATGCCGACCGTTGAACGGCAGTGTTTCTCCCGAGTGAAGGAAGCGTCAAGGGTTCTGTGGTCCACGACTCGGTGCGCGACGCGATCGTTATCGCGAAGGGCCCGGGCGCCCCCGGGCCTGGGCGGGTGCGGCTCGGTACGGAGCGCGAAGAAGGGTGGGGCGGGCCGCGCGGGCGCTCAGAAGCGGCCGGCGCCCAGGTCCCGGGAGACCGCGCGGGCGCAGTCGCGCACGGCCGCGATCAGCTCGGGGCGCAGCGTCCCGCCCGGGGCCACCCGCTCCACCGCGCCGGTCACGGCGACCGCCCCGACGGGCATCCTGCGCCGGTCGTGGATCGGGGCGGCCACCGCGGCCACGCCCTCCCAGGTCTCCTCGGCGTCGGCGGCCCAGCCCTGGGCCCGGATCAGGTCGAGCATCGACTCGAAGGCGTCGGCGGCGGTGACGGTCCGCCCGGTGAAGGGGCGGCGCTCCGCCTCCATGACCTCGCTGTGGGCGACGGGGTCGTACGCGGACAGCACCTTGCCCAGCGCCGTGGAGTGCAGCGGCTGCATGGCCCCAACCTCCAGCACCTGGCGGCTGTCGTCGGGCCGGAAGACGTGGTGGACGATCAGCACGCCGTGCTGGTGCAGCACCCCGAGGTGGACGCTCTCGCCGCTGGAGCGGGCCAGGTCGTCGGTCCAGACCAGGGCGCGCGCCCGTAGCTCGTGGACGTCCAGATAGCTGTTTCCCAGCCGCAGCAGCTCCGCGCCCAGCTGGTAGCGCCCCGACGCCGCGTCCTGCTCGACGAAGCCCTCCAGCTGGAGCGTGCGCAGAATGCCGTGCGCGGTGCCCTTGGCCAGCCCCAGCGAGGAGGCGATGTCGGACAGCCCGAGCCGGCGCTCGCCGCCCGCCAGCAGACGCAGCATCGCGGCCGCCCGCTCCAGCGACTGGATGTTCTTGGCCATCGCGCCGTACTCCTCCACCTCGGTTCGACAATGCTGAACACTATCGGTCGATGCCGACCTGCGCCGGACTCCGGGGGAAAGTCTCCGCCACCGCGCCGCGCGCGTCGCCCCCGCACAGCATGCAGTCCGTCCCATGGACGCCCCTACGGTCCGGGGCGGCGTCCGGCTAGGCTGGCGAGGTGCGCCTTCCCCGAGAAGGACGCAAAGCCGACAGCCGTCGCATCCCTGGGAGATCATCCATGGCCTCGTTGCCGACATCCGCCGCCGACAGCCGGACCCGCGCCGACGCACTCCGAGAAGCACTCGCCACCCGTGTGGTGGTGGCCGACGGGGCGATGGGCACCATGCTCCAGGCACAGGACCCCACGCTGGAGGACTTCGAGAACCTCGAAGGCTGCAACGAGATCCTCAACATCACCCGGCCCGACATCGTGCGCTCGGTCCACGAGGAGTACTTCGCGGTCGGCGTCGACTGCGTCGAGACCAACACCTTCGGCGCGAACCACTCCGCCGCGAACGAGTACGAGATCGCCGACCGGATCGTCGAGCTCTCCGAGTCCGGCGCCCGGATCGCCCGCGAGGTCGCCGACGAGTTCGCGCGGAAGGACGGACGCCAGCGCTGGGTCCTCGGCTCGATCGGCCCCGGCACCAAGCTGCCCTCGCTCGGCCACATCACCTACGACGTCCTGCGCGACGGTTACCAGAAGAACGCCGAGGGCCTCCTCACGGGCGGCTCCGACGCCCTGATCGTCGAGACCACCCAGGACCTGCTGCAGACCAAGTCCAGCATCATCGGCGCGCGCCGGGCGATGGACGCCCTCGGCGTCCACGTGCCGCTGATCTGCTCCCTCGCCTTCGAGACGACCGGCGTCATGCTGCTGGGCTCCGAGATCGGCGCCGCCCTGACCGCCCTGGAGCCGCTGGGCATCGACCTGATCGGCCTGAACTGCTCGACCGGCCCGGACGAGATGAGCGAGCACCTGCGCTACCTCGCCCGCCACTCCCGTACGCCCCTGATGTGCATGCCCAACGCCGGCCTGCCCGTCCTCACCAAGGACGGCGCGCACTTCCCGCTCGGCCCCGACGGTCTCGCCGACTCCCAGGAGACCTTCGTCCGGGACTACGGCCTCTCCCTGATCGGCGGCTGCTGCGGTACGACGCCGGAGCACCTGCGGGCCGTCGTCGAGCGCGCCCGGGGGCTCACGCCGACCGAGCGTGACCCGCGCCCCGAGCCCGGCGCGGCCTCCCTCTACCAGACCATCCCCTTCCGCCAGGACACCGCCTACCTGGCGATCGGGGAGCGCACCAACGCCAACGGCTCCAAGAAGTTCCGCGAGGCCATGCTGGAGGCCCGCTGGGACGACTGCGTGGAGATGGCCCGCGACCAGATCCGCGAGGGCGCGCACATGCTCGACCTCTGCGTCGACTACGTGGGCCGCGACGGCGTCGCCGACATGGCGGAGCTGGCCGGCCGCTTCGCGACCGCCTCCACCCTCCCGATCGTGCTGGACTCCACCGAGCTGCCCGTGCTGCGCGCCGGCCTGGAGAAGCTCGGCGGCCGGGCCGTGCTGAACTCGGTGAACTACGAGGACGGCGACGGCCCGGAGTCCCGTTTCGCGCAGGTCAGCGCCCTGGCCTCCGAGCACGGGGCCGCGCTGATCGCCCTGACGATCGACGAGGAGGGCCAGGCCCGTACGGTCGAGCACAAGGTCGCCATCGCCGAGCGGCTGATCGAGGACCTCACCACCAACTGGGGCATCCACGAGTCGGACATCCTCATCGACACCCTGACGTTCACCATCTGCACCGGCCAGGAGGAGTCCCGCGGCGACGGCATCGCCACCATCGGGGCGATCCGCGAGCTGAAGAAGCGCCACCCGGACGTCCAGACCACGCTGGGCCTCTCCAACATCTCCTTCGGCCTGAACCCGGCTGCCCGGACCACCCTGAACTCCGTCTTCCTCGACGAGTGCGTCAAGGCCGGCCTGGACTCCGCGATCGTGCACGCCTCGAAGATCCTGCCGATCGCCCGGCTGGAGGAGGAGCAGGTCAAGGTCGCCCTCGACCTGATCTACGACCGCCGCAGCGAGGGCTACGACCCCCTCCAGAAGCTCATGGAGCTGTTCGAGGGCGTCAACATGAAGTCGATGAAGGCGGGCCGGGCCGAGGAGCTGATGGCCCTCCCGCTGGACGAGCGGCTCCAGCGCCGCATCATCGACGGCGAGAAGAACGGCCTGGAGGCCGACCTCGACGAGGCCCTCCAGGACACCCCGGCCCTGGACATCGTCAACAACACGCTGCTGGAAGGCATGAAGGTGGTGGGCGAGCTGTTCGGCTCCGGCCAGATGCAGCTGCCGTTCGTCCTCCAGTCCGCCGAGGTCATGAAGAGCGCGGTGGCCCATCTGGAGCCGCACATGGAGAAGACCGACGACGACGGCAAGGGCACCATCGTGCTCGCCACCGTCCGCGGAGACGTCCACGACATCGGCAAGAACCTCGTCGACATCATCCTCTCCAACAACGGCTACACCGTCGTCAACCTCGGCATCAAGCAGCCCGTCTCCGCGATCCTGGAAGCCGCCGAGGAGCACCGCGCGGATGTGATCGGCATGTCCGGCCTCCTGGTGAAGTCGACGGTGATCATGAAGGAGAACCTCCAGGAGCTCAACCAGCGCAAGATGGCGGCCGACTTCCCCGTCATCCTCGGCGGCGCCGCGCTGACCCGGGCCTACGTCGAGCAGGACCTGCACGAGATCTACGAGGGCGAGGTCCGCTACGCCCGGGACGCCTTCGAGGGCCTGCGCCTCATGGACGCGCTCATCGGCGTCAAGCGCGGTGTGCCCGGCGCGGCCCTGCCCGAGCTCAAGCAGCGCAGGGTGCCCAAGAAGAACACCGACACCGCGGTGCTGGAGGTCGAGGAGCCCGAGGGCTCGGTGCGCTCGGACGTCTCCACCACCAACCCCATCCCCGAGCCGCCGTTCCGGGGCACCCGCGTCATCAAGGGCATCCCGCTCAAGGACTACGCCTCCTGGCTCGACGAGGGCGCCCTGTTCAAGGGCCAGTGGGGCCTCAAGCAGGCCCGGACCGGCGACGGACCGACGTACGAGGAGCTGGTGGAGACCGAGGGGCGTCCGCACCTGCGCGGCTGGCTCGACCACCTCCAGTCCAACAACCTCCTGGAGGCGGCCGTCGTCTACGGCTACTTCCCCTGCGTCTCCAAGGGCGAGGACGTGATCCTCCTCCACGAGGACGGCTCCGAGCGCACCCGCTTCACCTTCCCGCGCCAGCGCCGCGGCCGCCGCCTCTGCCTCGCCGACTTCTTCCGCCCCGAGGAGTCCGGCGAGAGGGACGTCATCGGCCTCCAGATCGTCACCGTCGGCTCCCGGATCGGCGAGGCCACCGCCGAGCTGTTCGCCGCCAACTCCTACCGCGACTACCTGGAGCTGCACGGCCTCTCCGTCCAGCTCGCCGAGGCGCTCGCCGAGTACTGGCACGCCCGGGTCCGCAGTGAGCTGGGCTTCGCGGGCGAGGACCCCGCGGACGTCGAGGACATGTTCGCGCTGAAGTACCGCGGCGCGCGGTTCTCGCTCGGTTACGGGGCGTGCCCGGACCTGGAGGACCGGGCCAAGATCGCCGACCTCCTCCAGCCGGAACGCATCGGCGTGCACCTCTCCGAGGAGTTCCAGCTCCACCCGGAGCAGTCCACCGACGCCATCGTCATCCACCACCCCGAGGCGAAGTACTTCAACGCCCGGTAACGCGGTGTTCCCCTCGCGGCCTCGCGCCCTTCGCGCGCCGCGGCCGGAGACGTCGTACACTGGTCGGTCCAGTGCAGGCCGGTCGCCCTCCCGTATTCCGGGAAGGGCGGCCGGCCTTCTCGTCCCTTACGGAAGGTGTGCCGGATGACCAGTACGGTCCCCGCGTCCTTGACCCGCACGGCCGAAGGCGCCGCCCTGCAGGCGGTCCTTCTCGACATGGACGGAACCCTGGTCGATACCGAGGGCTTCTGGTGGGACGTCGAGAAGGAGGTCTTCGCCGGCCTCGGGCACCGGCTGGACGAGTCCTGGCGGGACGTGGTCGTCGGCGGTCCCATGACCCGCAGCGCCGGCTACCTCATCGACGTCACCGGCGCCGACGTCCGGCTGGACGAACTGTCCGTGCTGCTCAACGACGGATTCGAGAAGCGCATCGAGCGCGGCGTGCAGCTGATGCCGGGCGCCGAGCGGCTGCTCGCCGAGCTGGCCGCGTACGAGGTGCCCACCGCGCTCGTCTCCGCCTCCCACCGCCGGATCATCGACAAGGTGCTGGAATCGGTGGGCCGTCACCACTTCGCGCTCACCGTCGCCGGGGACGAGGTCACCCGGACCAAGCCCCACCCCGAGCCCTACCTCACCGCGGCCGCCGGCTTCGGCGCCGACCCCTGGCGCTGCGCCGTCATCGAGGACACCGCGACCGGCGTGGCCGCCGCCGAGGCCGCCGGCTGCCGGGTCGTCGCCGTGCCGTCCGTCGCCTCCATCGCGCCGGCGGCCGGACGCGTGGTCGTCGGCTCGCTGGAAGAGGTCGACCTCGCCTTCCTGCGCAAGCTCATCACCCAGGCGGGCGGAACGGGCTGACCCGAGCCCGGCGTGCGCCCGAACCGGTCGCCCACTTGTGAACGAACAGCGGATTTTCTGGTCAGGGCCGTGTGCGTTCCGGCAACGTTCCGTGGATGTGGATCAGTTGCAGAGTGATCTGTGAAGAGGCCTGACGGGTGACCTTCCTCACCCGCAGGCCTCCGATGGGTCGCCGGGATCGGGTGAGCTGTCCGTAATGGTGGCCGTATGCCGCTCCCTTCGGGCATCGGGGGAGCGGGAGCCGCCCGCCGGACGGTCGGAGGGGTCCCGCGCGGCTACTAGCTTTGATTCCTCACCTGCCGGGATGAGGGAGAACGTCCAGATGAACCGCAAGACCCTGGTGCTGCCGGCCGTCGTCGGCCTGCTCGCCCCCGTGCTCGCCGCCTGCGGCAGCACGGACAGCGGCGCCGGTGGCGAGGGAGCCATCGTCGTCGGCACCACGGATCAGCTCGTGGCCTCCAAGGAGAACCCCGCGCCGCTCGACCCGGCCATCGGCTACGAGGCGGGCGTCTGGAACGTCCTGCGGCAGACCGTGCAGACCCTGACCACGGTTCCGGGCGGCGGCGGCGAGCCGGTGCCCGAGGCCGCCCGCAGCTGCGCCTTCACCGACACCGCGAACGAGAGTTACCGCTGCACCCTGCGGGCCGGCCTCACGTTCGCCGACGGGACGCCCGTCACCGCCGAGGACGTGAAGCACTCCATCCAGCGCGTCATCGACATCGACGCGGACAGCGGCCCGGTCGGACTGCTCGCCAACATCGACATGATCGAGACCAAGGGCGACGACCAGGTGATCTTCCACCTGAACACGCCCGACGCGACCTTCCCGTACAAGCTCGCCACCCCCGCCGCCGGCATCGTCCCGAAGGCGCAGTACCCGGCGAAGGCGGGCCGCACCGGCTTCCAGGTGAACGGCTCCGGCCCGTACACCATGAAGCCGCGGGTCGAGGACGGCCGGGTCGTCGAGATCGCCTTCACCAAGAACCCCTCGTACAAGGGCGAGCTGAAGGTCCTCAACGACAAGGTCGAGATGGACCTCTTCCCCGACGCCGAGGCCATGGGCAGGGCGCTCGACGAGGAGAAGATCCACATGATGACCCGGGCGATGTCGCCCCAGCAGGCCGGCGACATGCTCGTGGAGCCGGAGGAGGGCATCGAGCTCACCGAGCTGCCCGGCCTGGCCATCAGCTACGTCGGGTTCAACACCGAGGACCCCGTGGTCAACAAGCCCGTCCGGCAGGCCATGGCGCAGATCGTCGACCGGGGCGAGATCGCGGGCAAGGTGTACGGCACCACCGCGGAACCGCTCTACTCACTGATCCCGTCCAGCATCGCCGGGCACACCAACGCCTTCTTCAACAAGTACGGCGAGCCCAGCACCGCCAAGGCCGCGGCGATCCTCCGCGAGGCAGGGATCAAGAAGCCGGTGAAGTTCACCCTGCACTACACCAGCGACCACTACGGCCCGGCCACCGCCGAGGAGTTCAAGGCGATCCAGCAGCAGCTGAACAGCTCGGGCCTCTTCGACGTCTCCGTCCAGGGCAAGGAGTGGTCGCAGTACCGCCCCGAGCAGAAGCGCGGCGACTACGCGGCCTACGGCATGGGCTGGTTCCCCGACTTCCCGGACCCGGACAACTACACCGCGCCCTTCCTGGACGAGAACAACTTCCTCAACTCGCCCTACCGGTCGCGCGAGGCGCAGAAGGTCCTCATCCCGCAGTCCCGCCGCGAGACCGACCGCACCGCCGCGGCCGCCACCTACGAGAAGCTCCAGGACATCGTCGCCACCGATGTGCCGGTGCTGCCGATCTGGCAGGGCAAGCAGTACGTGGCCTCCCGCGACGGGATCGCCGGGGTGGAGCGGTCCGTCAGCGCCACCTCCGAGCTCCAGCTCTGGGAGCTCAACCGGCCCAGCGTCTGAGACCTGACCGGAAAGCCGTCCGGCCCGTCCCCTCCTGCTCCCAGGACGGGCACGGGCCGGACGGCTTCGTCGTGTGTGTACGAGACGGGCTACTGCGCGCCGGGACGCACCAGCCCGCTCTCGTACGCGTACACCGCGGCCTGCACCCGGTCCCGCAGGCCCAGCTTCGTGAGCACATGACCCACATGCGTCTTGACCGTCGTCTCGCTGACGAACAGATCCGCCGCGATCTCCGCGTTCGACAGGCCCCGCGCCACCAGCTTCAGCACCTCGACCTCACGGTCCGTCAGCGTGTGCAGGGCGTCCGGCACCGGGTCCTCACCGGACGGCAGGTGATCGGCGTACTTGTCCAGCAGCCGACGCGTGATGCTCGGCGCGAGCATCGCCTCGCCCGCCGCCACCACCCGGATCGCCTGCACCAGCTCGGCCGCCGGAGCGTCCTTCAGCAGGAAGCCGCTCGCCCCGGCGCGCAGCGCCTCCACCACGTACTCGTCGAGATCGAAGGTGGTCAGCACCAGCACCTTCGCCGGGCCGTCCTTCCCGGGGCCGGTGATCTGACGGGTCGCCTCCACCCCGTCCATCCGCGGCATCCGGATGTCCATCAGCACCACATCGGGCTGCAGTGCCCGCACCTGATCGATGGCCTGCAGACCGTCTCCGGCCTCACCGACCACCGCCAGATCGCCTTCGGCCTCCAGGATCATCCGGAAACCGGTGCGCAGCAGAGGCTGGTCATCGACCAGAAGGACGCGGATCGCCACAGGAACTCCTTAAGGGCCCTCAAGGGCCACGGCACGGCCGGCCTCGGCCTGGACCGGTCCCATTCTGCCCTGACCATCCTCACCCGAATCCGCAGGGCGGACCGACAGCGGGTATACCGGGGGAGTCCCGCCGAATTCCGGACACACCGCCTGGTGGTCGCACCAGCCGCACAGCTTCGTCGGCCGGGGCCGCCAGTCCCCGGTCTCCGTCGCCAGCGAAATCGCGTCCCACAGCGCCAGCAGCTTGCGCTCCACCCGCTCCAGGTCCGCCACCACCGGGTCGTACGTCAGCACGTCCCCGCTGCCCAGATACACCAGCTGGAGGCGGCGCGGCACCACGCCCTTCAGCCGCCAGATCACCAGCGCGTAGAACGTCATCTGGAACAGCGGACCCTCGGAATACTCCGGCCGCGGCGCCTTCCCCGTCTTGTAGTCGACGATCCGGACCTCACCGCTCGGCGCGACGTCCACCCGATCGATCACCCCGCGCAGCCGCAGCCCCGACTCCAGCTCCGTCTCGACGAACAGCTCACGCTCCGCCGGCTCCAGCCGCGTCGGGTCCTCCAGCGAGAACCACCGGTCCACCAGCCGCTCCGCCTCACCCAGCCAGCGCGTCAGGCGCTCGCCCTCGGTGTCCCCGGCGAACAGCCCGGTCAGCTCCGGCTTCGACTCCAGCAGCCGGTCCCACTGGCCGGGAATCAACGCCCGCGCCCGCGGCGCCGTCCGGTCGGCCGCAGGGGCGTCGAAGAGCCGCTCCAGCACCGCATGGACCAGCGTGCCGCGGGTAGCCGCCTCGCTGGGCTTCTCCGGCAGCCTGTCGATGACGCGGAAGCGGTAGAGCAAGGGACACTGCATGAAATCGCTCGCCCGCGACGGCGACAGGGACGAAGGCGGCCGGGGCGGCCGCGGCACGGAAGTCATGTCTGAAGACCCTACGGCCCGCCACTGACAGCGAGCGGCATACCATCGACGGCAGACCCTCGCACACTGCATGATCGTGGCCAACGCCACTCACCGAACCGAAGGGACCCCGTGGACGACAGCGGCGACAGCGGGCGGCCGCAGCCCGGCGCAGGGGGAACGGCCCCCGGCACCGATCCCGACAACGACAAGCCGAAACGCCCCGCGGAGCCGGGCGGCGGCCTGCTCATGGGCCGGCCCTTCGGCGTGCCCGTCTACGTCGCCCCCAGCTGGTTCGTCGTCGCCGCCCTGATCACCTGGGTGTTCGGCGGCCAGCTCGACCGCGTGCTGCCCGAGCTGGGCGCCGCACGCTATCTCGTCGCCCTGTTCTTCGCCATCGCCTTCTACGCCTCCGTGCTCGTCCACGAACTGGCCCACACGGTCGCCGCGCTGCGCTACAAGCTCCCGGTCCGCCGTATCCAGCTCCAGTTCTTCGGCGGCGTCTCGGAGATCGAGAAGGAGAGCGAGACACCCGGACGCGAGTTCGTCCTCGCCTTCGTCGGACCGCTCCTGTCCCTGGTCCTCGGCGGCGTCTTCTACGGCGCGATGCAGTTCGTCGAGCCCGGCACGGTCCCCGGCGTCCTGGTCGCCGGCCTGATGATCTCCAACCTCATCGTGGCCGCCTTCAACCTGCTGCCGGGCCTGCCGCTGGACGGCGGCCGGATGCTCCGCGCCGTCGTCTGGAAGATCACCGGCAAGCCCATGAGCGGCACCATCGCCGCCGCCTGGGTCGGCCGCGGCCTCGCCGTCGTCGTCCTCGTCGGACTGCCGCTGCTCACCCACACCGGAGCGCTGGGAGGCACCGCCCAGGACATCGGCGGGGTCGAGACCGTCATGGACGCGCTCCTCGCCGCGATCCTCGCGGGCATCATCTGGACCGGTGCCGGGAACAGCCTGCGCATGGCCCGCCTCCGCGAGCACCTGCCCGACCTCCGGGCCCGCACCCTGACCCGCCGGGCCGTCCCCGTCGAGTCCGCCACCCCGCTCTCCGAAGCGCTCCGCCGGGCCAACGAGGCGGGCGCCCGCGCCCTGGTCGTCGTCGACGGACAGGGCAACCCCAAGGGCGTCGTCCGCGAGGCCGCCATCGTCGGCGTCCCCGAGCACCGCCGCCCCTGGGTCGCCGTCAGCGGCCTCGCCCAGGACCTCACCGACGGCATGAAGGTCCCCGCGGAACTGGCTGGCGAGGCCCTCCTGGACCGGCTCAAGGCCACTCCCGCCACCGAATACCTGGTCGTCGAGGAGACCGGCGAGATCTACGGAGTCCTCTCCACCTCCGACGTCGAGCGCGCCTTCGTCAAGGCCATGGCCCGCCCCGGCGCCTGACAGCGCTCCCGGGCCGTCGGCCGGTGCGGCCCGGGCGGTCGGCGGCCCGGGAATCACCGGTAGGCTGGTCACATGTCTGAACCGACCGGTGCCGCCCGCCGACGTGGGCCCTTCAAGGTCGGGGACCAGGTACAGCTCACCGACCCCAAGGGCCGCCACTACACCTTCACGCTCGAAGCCGGAAAGAACTTCCACACCCACAAGGGTTCTTTCCCGCACGACGAGCTGATCGGTGCTCCCGAGGGCAGTGTTGTCCGCACCACGGGAAACGTCGCCTATCTCGCGCTGCGCCCCCTGCTCCCCGACTACGTCCTGTCCATGCCCCGCGGCGCCGCCGTGGTCTACCCCAAGGACGCGGGGCAGATCCTGGCCTTCGCCGACATCTTCCCCGGCGCCCGCGTCGTGGAGGCCGGGGTCGGATCCGGTTCGCTCAGCACCTTCCTGCTGCGCGCCATCGGCGAGCAGGGCATGCTGCACTCCTACGAGCGCCGCGAGGACTTCGCCGAGATCGCCCAGCAGAACGTCGAGCGCTACTTCGGCTCCCCGCACCCGGCCTGGCAGCTGACCGTCGGCGACCTCCAGGACAACCTCTCCGACACCGACGTCGACCGCGTCGTGCTCGACATGCTCGCCCCCTGGGAGTGCCTGGAGGCCGTCTCCAAGGCCCTGGTGCCCGGCGGCATCCTCTGCGCCTACGTCGCCACCACCACCCAGCTCTCGCGCACCGTCGAGTCCATCCGCGAGATCGGCTGCTTCGCCGAACCGCAGCCCTGGGAGTCGATGATCCGCAACTGGCACGTGGAGGGCCTCGCCGTCCGCCCCGACCACCGGATGATCGGCCACACCGGTTTCCTGGTCACCGCCCGCCGCCTCGCGGACGGCGTCGAGCCGCCGCTCCGCCGCCGCCGCCCGTCCAAGGGCGCCTACGGCGACGACTACGACGGACCCGGCAGCCAGAGCCGTGGCGGCCCCGCCGCCGACCGCGGCTGAGCCGTCCAACGCACCGGCGCCGCCGCGCACTTCCCCGACCGACCGGGGAACTGCGCGGCGGCGCCTTTTCGTTGCCCCCGCCGTTCCGCCCGGATGTGAGGTGTGGCACGATGCCGGCAACCCCTCGGAGGTGCCCCCACCCCCTCACCGGGCTTCCAGGAACCATCAGGAGACGTACCGCGTGCAGACCCCCGCGCTCCCGGATCTCGCCCACACCGCCACCAAGCCGGTGCACTGGCTCGCCACGGCCGCGGCGATGGCCGGAGTCGTGGCGCTGGCCGGGCTGCTCCAGCCCCGTACGGCCACCGCGACCGCCACGGCCCCCGAGCAGCGGACCACCACACAGCACGGCGCCCCGGTGCCCGCCCCGGACCCGGCCGGCGTGGAGTTCCCGCTGGAGTGCGGCGGCGCGGGGACGACCGTCGCGAAGAAGGCCTCCGGGGACCTCGACGGCGACGGGCGGCCGGAAACCGTCGCCGTGGTGCACTGCGCCGCCGGATCGGGGACCCCGCCCGGCGGCATCTACGTCCTGACACGGAGCGGCGGGGCCGCACCCCGGGTCGTGGCGACCCTGGTGGACCCCGCTGACAGGAAGACCGTCGGGGACTTCGCCGTACGCGACGGCCTCGTCTCGGCGACCCTGCTCGGCTACTCCTCGCTCGACGTGCCCCGCTGCTGCCCCGACCAGGAGGAACAGGCATCCTGGCGATGGAAGGGGAAGGCGTTCGTCCGCACCTCCGGGGACCTCGCGCGCAGCGTCTGAGCGCGCTCCGCGGGGCTCCGGCCGAGGCCGGGGCACGAGCCCCCGTACCGGCTAGTCGGCGTCGGGTCCGTACACCTCGACGCTGTCCTTGACGCGCCGCACGTGGATGCAGTCCCCGGGGCACTCCTTGGCCGAATCGACGACGTCCCTGAGCAGCGGCAGCGGCACCGGAGTGGTCGCCCCCGGGCTCTGCAGGAGCTCGTCGTCGCCGCTCTTCACATAGGCCAGGCCGTCGATGTCCAGCTCGAAGACGTCGGGGGCGTACTGCACACAGATGCCGTCGCCCGTACAGAGGTCCTGGTCGATCCAGACCTCCAGGTCCTGGGTGTCACTGTCGCCCGGCGAGTCCTGCTGCACGGTCATGTGTCCTGCCGTTCCTGCGTATCTGAACCAATTGGAGCGAGCCCTGACGGGTGTTGAACAGTTCGACGATACAACCGGCGGCTTTCCGGTGCCGAAGGGTGGGTATTCCCTTGACGTGAGGGAGAGCGCAAGGGTGAAGATCGGACACGCCCCGCAGTCTTTGTGATCTAGGGGTTTCAATCACCACCCACCCAGGTAGGGTCAGGAAGCGTCCAGCTCCCCATGGAGGAGGTGAGGACCGTGGCAGCCCACGACGACGACATCAACCGCGGCATCCGGCCCGCGCGAGGGTCAGAGGACCCAGCCGGCCAGGTTGCCTATCTCGAGCAGGAGATCGCCGTCCTGCGACGTAAGCTCGCCGACTCTCCGCGTCACTCGAGGATTCTCGAAGAGCGGATCGTCGAGTTGCAGACGAACCTGGCAGGCGTGTCCGCGCAGAACGAGCGGCTCGCCAACACGCTCCGCGAGGCGCGTGACCAGATCGTGGCCCTCAAGGAGGAGGTCGACCGGCTCGCGCAGCCGCCAGCCGGCTTCGGCGTCTTCCTGCAGGCCAACGAGGACGGCACGTGCGACATCTTCACCGGGGGCCGCAAGCTCCGGGTGAACGTCAGCCCCAGTGTCGAGCTCGAGGAGCTCCGGCGTGGCCAGGAGGTCATGCTCAACGAAGCGCTCAACGTGGTCGAGGCCATGCAGTTCGAGCGCGCCGGGGACATCGTCACCCTCAAGGAGATCCTTGAGGACGGCGAGCGCGCCCTGGTGGTCGGGCACACCGACGAGGAGAGGGTGGTGCGGCTCGCCGAGCCGCTGCTGGACATCACCATCCGCTCCGGCGACGCCCTGCTCCTGGACTCCAGGTCGGGTTACGTCTACGAGGTGGTCCCCAAGAGCGAGGTCGAGGAGCTCGTCCTCGAAGAGGTCCCGGACATCGACTACGACAAGATCGGCGGCCTGGGCGACCAGATCGAGCTGATCCGCGACGCGGTCGAGCTTCCGTACCTGCACCCCGACCTCTTCAAGGAGCACGAACTCCGCCCGCCGAAGGGCATCCTGCTCTACGGCCCGCCCGGCTGCGGCAAGACCCTCATCGCCAAGGCCGTCGCCAATTCGCTCGCCAAGAAGGTCGCCGAGGTCACCGGGCAGCCCACGGGGAAGAGCTACTTCCTCAATATCAAGGGCCCCGAACTCCTCAACAAGTACGTCGGCGAGACCGAACGGCACATCCGCCTGGTCTTCCAGCGTGCGAGGGAGAAGGCGAGCGAGGGCACCCCCGTCATCGTCTTCTTCGACGAGATGGAGTCCCTCTTCCGCACCCGCGGCAGCGGCGTCAGCTCGGACGTGGAGAACACCATCGTCCCGCAGCTGCTCGCCGAGATCGACGGTGTGGAGGGCCTGGAGAACGTCATCGTCATCGGCGCCTCCAACCGCGAGGACATGATCGACCCCGCCATCCTGCGCCCCGGCCGTCTCGATGTGAAGATCAAGATCGAGCGTCCGGACGCCGAGGCGGCGAAGGACATCTTCGCGAAGTACCTCACCCCGGGGCTCCCGCTGCACGCGGACGACCTGGCCGAGCACACCGGCTCCCGGCCGGCCGCCGCCCACGCCATGATCCAGTCCGTCGTGGAGCGGATGTACACGGAGTCCGAGGAGAACCGCTTCCTGGAGGTCACCTACGCCAACGGCGACAAGGAAGTCCTCTACTTCAAGGACTTCAACTCCGGCGCGATGATTCAGAACATCGTCGACCGGGCAAAGAAAATGGCCATCAAGGCATTCCTGGAACAGGGCCAGAAGGGACTGCGGGTCGCTCATCTCCTGCAGGCCTGCGTGGACGAGTTCAAGGAGAACGAGGACCTTCCGAACACGACCAACCCGGACGACTGGGCCAGGATTTCCGGCAAGAAGGGTGAGCGGATCGTCTTCATCCGCACACTCGTCACCGGAAAGCAGGGCGCGGACACCGGGCGCTCCATCGATACGGTGGCCAATACCGGCCAGTACCTGTAATACGCGGACCGGCTGCGGAAGCCCCCAGGGGCCTCCGCAGCCGGTTTCATTCCCCCGTTCCGGCCGTGCCGGAGCAATGTCGTAATGGAGCTCCCCACCGGCGCGGAGGCGCTCTAGGCTCTGCGGTACCGCCGAGTCGCGCAGTGCGGTGACGGGCACCGCACACGCACCGGACACAGCAGCGGTACTTGAGCGTCGTCCCCGGAAGGGGCCGACGCCGGGCAAGGAGGGCCGCATGACCGTACGGCGAGTAATGGGCATCGAGACGGAGTACGGGATCTCCGTCCCCGGCCACCCCAACGCCAATGCCATGCTCACCTCGTCCCAGATCGTCAACGCCTACGCGGCGGCGATGCACCGGGCGCGCCGAGCCCGCTGGGACTTCGAGGAGGAGAACCCGCTGCGTGACGCGCGAGGCTTCGACCTCGCCCGGGAGACCGCCGACTCCAGTCAGCTGACCGACGAGGACATCGGCCTGGCCAATGTCATCCTCACCAACGGCGCCCGGCTGTACGTCGACCACGCGCACCCCGAATACAGCTCCCCGGAGATCACCAATCCGCGCGACGCGGTGCTCTGGGACAAGGCCGGCGAGCGGATCATGGCGGAGGCGGCCGAGCGGGCGGCCGCGATCCCCGGCGCGCAGCCGATCCACCTCTACAAGAACAACACCGACAACAAGGGCGCCTCCTACGGCACGCACGAGAACTACCTCATGCAGCGGGAGACGCCGTTCTCGGACATCGTGCGCCATCTGACGCCGTTCTTCGTCTCGCGCCAGGTCGTCACGGGCGCGGGCCGGGTCGGCATCGGTCAGGACGGCAACGAGCACGGTTTCCAGATCAGCCAGCGCGCCGACTACTTCGAGGTCGAGGTCGGGCTGGAGACCACGCTCAAGCGCCCCATCATCAACACCCGGGACGAGCCGCACTCCGACGCCGAGAAGTACCGCCGGCTCCATGTGATCATCGGCGACGCCAACCTCTCGGAGATCTCCACCTATCTCAAGCTCGGCACCACGTCCCTGGTGCTGTCCATGATCGAGGACGCCTTCATCAACGTCGACCTCGCGGTCGACCAGCCCGTGCGCACCCTGCATAAGGTCTCCCACGACCCGGACCTGCGCCAGCTGATCACGCTCCGCAACGGCCGGACGCTCACCGCGGTCCAGCTCCAGATGGAGTACTTCGAGCTGGCCCGCAAGTACGTCGACGAGCGGTACGGCGCGGACGCCGACGAGCAGACCAAAGACATCCTGGCCCGTTGGGAGGACACCCTCAACCGGCTGGAGACCGATCCGATGAGCCTGGCGGGCGAGCTGGACTGGATCGCCAAGCGGGAGCTCATGGAGGGCTACCGCCGCCGTGACGCGCTGGACTGGGACGCGCCCCGGCTGCATCTGGTGGACCTCCAGTACGCGGACGTACGGCCCGACAAGGGCCTCTACAACCGCCTGGCGGCCCGCGGGAAGATGAAGCGCCTTCTGGACGAGGACGAGGTCACCAGGGCCCGTGCGAAGCCCCCGGAGGACACCAGGGCCTACTTCCGCGGGCGCTGTCTGGAGCAGTACGCCGACGACGTGGCGGCGGCCTCGTGGGACTCGGTGATCTTCGACCTGCCGGACCGCGACTCCCTCCAGCGGGTGCCTACCCTGGAACCGCTGCGCGGCACGAAGGAGCACGTCAAGGACCTGCTGGACCGCTGCCGGACGGCGGAGGAGCTGGTCCGGGCCCTGTCGGGCGGCTGAAAGGCCTCCGGGCTGGGAATCAATCACCTGAGGCGCGGGCGTTGCATCAACTACCGGGTCAAATGTCGGACCCCGTGGGTAGGGTCTGATCAAGAGCTTCGATTGCTTCGAACCGAGCGGGGTGAGCTACATGGCGACCAAGGACACCGGCGGCGGACAGCAGAAGGCGACACGTCCCACCGAGGAGGTCGAGGAGCAGGCGCAGGACGCGCAGGCGTCCGAGGACCTCGCGGAGCGCCAGGAGAAGCTGAGCGACGACGTCGACTCGGTCCTGGACGAGATCGACGACGTGCTCGAAGAGAACGCCGAGGACTTCGTTCGGTCCTTCGTTCAAAAGGGTGGACAGTAGTTCATCGGTGTGAACGCCCGGATGTGCTCCGGGTGCTCACGCGGACACGCGCGCGGACAACGGGGGAGTGGGGGTGACGGCGTTCGCCACGGCGTGCGTCGTCACCCCGCCCGCCGCTCCGGGGGCCGGTTTCCGGTCCCGCCGGATCGGTGCGGATAACCCCCTCCGAACATGTGGATCACTCCCGCCGGGCGGGTAGGGTCCGTGGCGTACGTACTTGCTTCAACGGCAATTCGGCCATCGGCAAGTCGGGGGATGATCCTGACTCTCTCGCGCAGGGCCATCGCATACCTGGAGGGAAACGCGTGGAAGCCAACACTCGTAGCACCGGGCGTCTACCAGCTGCCTTCCTGACGCCGGGTTCGTCCTCGTTCATGGACTTCCTGTCCGACCAGTCGCCCGAGATGCTCCCGGGCAACCGGAGCCTGCCGCCGCTCCAGGGGGCCATCGAGGCGCCGCACGGGACGACCATCGTCTCGGCGTCCTTCCCCGGTGGCGTGGTCCTGGCCGGCGACCGGCGCGCCACCATGGGCAACATGATCGCCTCGCGCGACATGCAGAAGGTCTTCCCGGCCGACGAGTACTCCGCGGTCGGCATCGCCGGCACCGCCGGACTGGCCGTGGAGATGGTCAAGCTCTTCCAACTGGAGCTGGAGCACTTCGAGAAGGTCGAGGGCGCCCAGCTCTCCTTGGAGGGCAAGGCCAACCGCCTCTCCACCATGATCCGCAGCAACCTCGCCATGGCCATGCAGGGCCTCGCCGTGGTGCCCCTCTTCGCCGGTTACGACGTCGACCGCGAGAAGGGCCGCATCTTCTCCTACGACGTCACCGGCGGCCGCAGCGAGGAGAGCGGCTACGCGGCCACCGGCTCCGGGTCGATCTTCGCCCGCAACGCGATGAAGAAGCTCTACCGCGAGGACCTGACGGAGGAGCAGGCCCTCACCCTGGTCGTGCAGGCGCTGTACGACGCAGCGGACGACGACTCGGCGACCGGCGGCCCCGACGTGGCCCGCCGCATCTACCCGATCGTCACCGTCATCACCGACGAAGGCTTCCGGAGGCTGACCGACCAGGAGTCCTCCGAGATCGCGCGCTCCATCCTGGAACGCCGACTCGAGCAGCCCGACGGCCCGCGCGCCGCGCTGCTCTGACCCCAGCCTCCCGACGCACTCGTCACTGACAGAAAGGGACGGATAGCCGGTGTCGACGCCGTTCTATGTCTCACCCCAGCAGGCCATGGCCGACCGGGCGGAATACGCCCGCAAGGGCATCGCCCGTGGTCGCAGCCTCGTTGTGCTGCAGTATGCCGACGGCATTGTGTTCGTCGGCGAGAACCCGTCCCGTGCACTGCACAAGTTCAGCGAGATCTATGACCGGATCGGCTTCGCGGCCGCCGGCAAGTACAACGAGTACGAGAACCTCCGCATCGGCGGCGTGCGCTACGCCGATCTGCGCGGATACACCTACGACCGGGACGATGTGACGGCCCGTGGACTGGCCAACGTCTACGCCCAGACGCTCGGCACCATCTTCTCCAGTGCGGCCGAGAAGCCGTACGAGGTGGAGCTGGTGGTGGCCGAGGTCGGCAGCGCGGCCGAGGGCGACCAGATCTACCGGCTGCCGCACGACGGTTCCATCGTGGACGAGCACGGCTCGGTCGCGGTCGGCGGCAACTCCGAGCAGATCAGCACCTTCCTCGACCAGCGCCACCGCGACGGCATGACGCTGGCCGAGGCGCTCAAGCTGGCGGTCCAGGCGCTCTCGCGGGAGCCGGGCGGCGGCGAGCGGGAGATCCCAGCGGAGCGGCTGGAGGTGGCGGTCCTGGACCGCACCCGCCCCCAGCAGCGCAAGTTCAAGCGGATCGTCGGCCGCCAGCTGGCCCGGCTGCTGGACACGGAGACCGCCGGCAGCACGCCGACGGACGCCCCGTCCGACACCGAGGACGGCGACAGCACGGACGCCACCGACAGCAGCCCCGACTCCACGGAGGAGACGGAGAAGTAGACGAGCGGCGCCCCCAGGGGCGTCGTGCCCCCGGGTCTTGGCCCGGGGGCGCCGTCATGTCCGGGCGGCGGGCGGCGGCGCCGTGGAGCCGCGTACGACGAGCCGGACCGGCAGACCGCCCCGCTCGACGGGACGGCCGTCCAGCACCGCGAGCAGCGCCTCCATGCCCCGCTGTCCGACCCGCTCCGCCGGCAGCCGCACCGTCGTCAGCTCCGGCTCCAGCGCCGTGGCCAGCGCCAGGTCGTCGAATCCGGTGACCGACAGCTCGTCCGGCACTCGCAGCCCGAGCCTGCGGGCCGCCTTGCAGGCGCCGGCGGCCAGGACGTCGTCGTCGCAGACGATCGCGGTGGGCCGGCCTCCGCCGGCCGACAGGGCCTGTTCGGCCACCGCGCGCCCCGCCCCCACGTCCAGCGGGGCGCGCACCGTGCGCACCGTCGCGTCTCCCGCCGCCCCCAGCGCCTCGTGCAGCGCCTCGGCGCGCACCGCGAACGTCCAGGTGTCCACGGCGGACGCCAGATGCAGGAAGCGGCGGTGGCCGAGTCGCAGCAGATGGTCCGTCACCTGCCGCATCCCGTCCGCGATGTCGAGGTTCACATGGGCGGCGGGCCCGGTGTCCGAGGGATCGCTGTCCAGCATCACCAGCGGCAGATCCGCCCCGTGCAGCGCACCGAGCGCGTCGGCGGCCATCGAGGACGCGATGACCCCGTCGAGCGCCGCGCGGGCCGAGGCGAACGGGTCGCGGGCCGGGCCCGTGCCGTCGGGCGAGGGGTAGAGCACCACGCCGAAGTCGTGCTCGGCGGCGAGCGCCGCCGCCCCGGCGTACACCCGCGCGAAGAACTCGTTGGTGAGCGCGGGCACCACCAGCAGTGCGGTCCTGGTGCGGCCGAGCCGCAGACTGCGGGCCGCCAGATTGGGCCGGTAGCCGATCTCCGCCGCGGCGTCCCGGACCCGCTGGGCCGTCGTCTCCGACACCCTGCCCGGCCACTTCTCGCCGAGCACCAGGGAGACCGTCGCCTGTGAGACGCCCGCCGCACGGGCCACGTCGCGGCTGGTGGGCCGGGCGGGGACGGGCTGCTGCGCGCTGGTCACTCGTGCCTCCGTGCGAGATGTTTCCGTAACGCCGCGAGGTGGACCCGCGAACTGCGCACATGGTACGTATGAACCTCGACGTTATACGTAACACCTCAGGGCGGCGCAGCCGGTCGGGGCGGAGAGGGGCGGACATGGCCGCGGGATATCTGGACATCCTCCGGGCGCGGCATGCCGCCCGGCTGCTGACGGGCACCCTGGTGGGGCGGCTGCCCAACGGCACCGCGCACATCGCGATCGTGCTGTTCACCCGGGCGGAGGGCGGCAGCTACACGCTGGCCGGCGCGCTCGCCGCCGCCTACGGACTGGCCACCGCCGTCGGGCAACCGCTGCTCGGCCGGGCGGTCGACCTCCACGGGCAACCGCGCGTCCAGCCCCCGGCCGCCGTTCTCTCCGCGCTCGGCATGTCCCTGCTGGCCTTCACCGGGCTCTCCTCACTCCCGCTGGCCTACCTCGCCGTCGTCATCGCCGGGGTGGCCACACCGCCGCTGGAGGGCGGCCTGCGGGCCCTGTGGCCCAGCGTCCTGAAGGGCGAGGGCCAGGTGCACCGGGCCTACGCCATGGACGCCGTGGCGCAGGAGATCATGTTCACCGTCGGCCCGCTCCTGGTGACCCTGCTCGTCTCGCTCTGGTCACCGGCCGCCGCGCTGCTCGTCATCAACGCCATCGGAGTGCTCGGCGCCCTCTCGGTCGTCCTGTCCGAGCCCTCGCGCACCTGGCGCTCCGCACCCCGCGAGGCGCACTGGCTCGGCGCCCTGCGCTCGCCCGGACTCCTCGCCCTGCTCGGGGCGTTCTTCTTCGTCGGGCTCGCCCTCGGCTCCATCACGGTGGCAGGGGTGGCGTACGCAGACGACCACGGCAGGGAATCGGTGTACGGGTGGCTGATGGCCGCACTCGGCCTCGGCGCGCTGATCGGCGGCCTCGCCTACGGGGCGCGGGAGTGGGCCGGTGCGCCCGAGAAGCGGCTGCGGGTCATCGTCGGGCTGCTGGCTCTGGGCTATCTGCCGTTGACGCTCACCCCCTCGGTGCCCGTCATGTCCGCCCTCGCCGCCCTCGCCGGGGTGTTCCTCGCGCCGGCCATCGCCTGCTCCTTCATCGTGGTCGACCGGCACGCCCCGCGCGGCACGGTGACCGAGGCGTTCTCCTGGCTCGTCACCACGTTCGGCGTAGGCGCGGCGGCCGGTACGGCCGTCGCCGGACCGGCCGTCGAACTCGGCTCGACCGCCTGGAGCTTCGCCGTCGCGGGGGCCGGTGGAGTGGCGGCCCTGATCGTCCTGCTGGCCACCGGGAGGGTCCTCGGGAGTGTCTCCCGTACGCCCGCCGTCGTGACGGGATCGGAAAATGATCGAAACGGAGCCGTCGAACCCGGTTTCAGCTCAGGCCATAAGGCGTAATGTTCAGTCATGGACCGCCGCATTTTCGGGCTGGAGAACGAGTACGGCGTCACGTGCACGTTCAGGGGACAGCGCCGACTGTCACCTGACGAAGTGGCGCGCTACCTCTTCCGCCGTGTTGTGTCATGGGGCCGCAGCAGCAATGTCTTTCTGCGGAACGGCGCCCGCCTCTACCTCGACGTGGGATCGCATCCGGAATATGCAACCCCCGAATGCGACAACGTGACCGAACTGGTCACGCACGACAAGGCGGGCGAGCGCATTCTCGAAGGCCTGCTCGTCGACGCCGAACGCCGCCTGCACGAGGAGGGAATCGCGGGCGACGTCTATCTCTTCAAGAACAACACCGACTCGGCGGGAAACTCCTACGGCTGCCACGAGAACTACCTCGTCGCCCGCCACGGAGAATTCTCCCGGCTCGCGGACATCCTCATTCCGTTCCTCGTCACCAGGCAGCTGATCTGCGGTGCGGGCAAGGTGCTCCAGACCCCGCGTGGCGCGGTCTACTGCGTCAGCCAGCGTGCCGAGCACATCTGGGAGGGCGTCAGCTCCGCGACCACCCGCTCCCGGCCGATCATCAACACCCGCGACGAACCCCACGCCGACGCCGAGCGGTACCGCCGCCTCCACGTCATCGTCGGCGACTCGAACATGTCCGAGACGACCATGCTGCTCAAGGTCGGCGCCACCGATCTGGTGCTCCGCATGATCGAGGCGGGCACGGTGATGCGCGACCTGACCCTGGAGAACCCGATCCGGGCGATCCGCGAGGTCAGCCACGACCTCACGGGGCAGCGCAAGGTGCGCCTGGCCAGCGGCCGGGAGGCCTCGGCCATCGAGGTCCAGCGGGAGTACTACGAGAAGGCCGTGGACTTCGTCGAGCGCCGGGGCATCCGCACCGGCACCGTCGACCAGGTCCTGGAGCTGTGGGGCCGCACCCTGGACGCGATCGAGGCCGAGGACCTCGACCGGATCGGCACCGAGATCGACTGGGTCATGAAGTACAAGCTCATCGAGCGGTACCGGGCCAAGCACAACATGACCATGTCGAATCCGCGGGTCGCCCAGATAGACCTCGCCTACCACGACATCCACCGTCGCCGAGGCCTCTTCTACCTCCTGGAGCGCAAGGGGCAGACCGCCCGCATCTGCAATGACCTGAAGATCTTCGAGGGCAAGTCGGTGCCCCCGCAGACCACCCGGGCGAGGCTGCGTGGCGACTTCATCCGCAGGGCCCAGGAGCAGCGGCGGGACTTCACCGTCGACTGGGTCCACCTCAAGCTCAACGACCAGGCGCAGCGCACGGTGTTGTGCAAGGACCCGTTCCGCTCCGTCGACGAGCGGGTGGAGAAGCTGATCGCCGGCATGTGAGCCGGCGTCACCGCGCCACGGCCCCGGCCCCCAGGACCCACCGGTCCTGGGGGCCGGGGCCGTCCGTGCGGTGTCCGGCCCCAACCGGATCGAAGGGCCTAGAGTGTTGCGGGACCCATTGACCGTGCCCCCTGAGATCTGAGGAACCAGTGCGCCGAATTGCCGGCCTTCTTCTCGCCCCCCTCCTGCTGCTGTCGGCAGTGGCGTGCGGCAGCGACGACAAGGCCTCCGACTCCGCCTCGTCCAAGAACGGCGTCCCCGCGATCACCGCGGGCGCCAAGTTCGGCGAGAAGCCCACCCTCTCCAAGGGGGAGGGTGACCCGCCCAAGGAGCTGAAGACCGAGGTCCTCAGCGAGGGGGACGGCGCGAAGCTCAAGAACGGCGACGCGATCCAGGTGAACTACCTCGGTCAGGCGTGGGACTCCACCAAGCCCTTCGACAACAGCTTCGACCGCAAGCAGCCCTTCGATCTGACGCTCGGCGCCGGAATGGTCATCCAGGGCTGGGACAAGGGCCTGGTCGGCCAGAAGGTCGGCAGCCGCGTCGAGCTGGTCATCCCGCCGGAGCTCGGCTACGGCGAGCAGGGCCAGGGCGACATCAAGCCCAACGCCACGCTCGTGTTCGTCGTCGACATCCTGAAGGCCACCCAGATCCCGGCCTCCGCCAAGGGCACCGAGGTCGCCCAGGACAACGTCGACCTGCCCAAGGTCGGCGTGAAGACCGACGGCAAGGCCCCCACGGTCACCATCCCCAAGGGCGACCCGCCGAAGAAGCTCGTCTCCAACTACGTCCTGGAGTCCGACGGCGAGGTCGTCAAGGAGTCCGACAGTGTCGTCGTGAACTACGTCGGCATGATCTGGAAGGGCGCCAAGGAGTTCGACAACACGTACACCACGGGCAAGACCCAGACCTTCCCGCTGTCCCAGGTCACCCTCAAGGGCCTGAAGAACGGCCTGGTCGACAAGAAGGTCGGCAGCCGGGTACTGCTCGTCATCCCGCCGGACCAGGCCTTCGGGGACCAGCAGCAGCAGGCCATCCCGAAGAACTCCACCCTGGTCTTCGCCGTGGACATCCTCGCCAAGGTGTAACACTGTCCCGGTTGTCCAGTTCATCATTTAGAGGAGCAGTTCAGTGAGCATCGAGAAGCCCGAGGTCGACTTCCCGGGTGGCGAGCCGCCGGCCGACCTGCAGATCAAGGACATCTGGGAGGGCGACGGCGCGGTGGCCCAGGCGGGTCAGACCGTCTCCGTCCACTACGTGGGCGTGGCCTTCTCCACCGGCGAGGAGTTCGACGCCTCCTGGAACCGCGGCACCCCGCTGCAGTTCCAGCTCGGTGCCGGTCAGGTCATCTCCGGCTGGGACCAGGGCGTGCAGGGCATGAAGGTCGGCGGTCGCCGCGAGCTGATCATCCCCGCGCACCTCGCCTACGGCGACCGCGGCGCCGGCGGCAAGATCGCCCCGGGCGAGACGCTGATCTTCGTCTGCGACCTCGTCGCGGTCTGATCGGTTCCGGTCGTACGAATGAGGGCCCCCGCCGCACGGCGGGGGCCCTCACCGTTCTCCGGCGGGCCTGTCATCGCTCTCCGGTAGGCGGACCGCCTTTTGGTCCCCACACCCCGGGGCGGTACGGTCGACGGTCGTAGAGCAACAAGAGAAAGGGCGTCGATGGCGATTGCCAAGGCCGAGCGGTTGATGAACCTCGCGCTGTGCCTGCTGGGGACCCGGCGCCCGCTCAGCAAGCGCGAACTCCGCGGATCCATCGAGGCCTACCTCGAAGCGGGCTCCGACGACTCCTTCAACCGGATGTTCGAGCGCGACAAGGACGATCTGCGCGAGCTCGGCCTCGTCATCGAGACCGTCGAGAACCTCGACGGCGACACCGGATACCTCGCCCGCCGCGACAGCAACCGGCTGCCCCCCATCACCCTGGACGCCGAGGAGGCCGCGGCCCTCGGCCTCGCCGCCAAGGTCTGGCAGCAGGCCCGCCTCGCCGGAGCCGCCAGCGGCGCCCTCCAGAAACTGCGGGCCGCCGGAATGCCGGAGGCCGAGGACGCCTACGAGGTCCACAGCGCCCTCGAACCCCGCATCCCCGTCCACGAGGCCGCCTTCGAGCCCCTCATGCTGGCGTGCCGCGACCGCCGACCCGTCACCTTCGACTACCGCAAGGCCAACTCCGCCCGCCCCGAGCACCGCCAGGTCGAACCCTGGACCCTCGAATGCTGGCGCGGCCACTGGTATCTGGCGGGCTGGGACCGCGAGCGCGGCGCCGAACGCGTCTTCCGGCTCTCCCGCATCACCGGTAAGGTCCGCTCCCGCGCCGGGGCCTTCAGCGCAGAGGTGCCCGACGTCGTCACCGTCCGCGAGACCGTCGAGAGCTGGGCCGGCGAGACCGCGACCCGTACCGCCCGGATCACGCTGCGCGCCGGAGCCGGCTACCCGCTGCGGTCGCGCGCGATAACAGTGAGGGATCGCGGCGACGGCTGGGACGAGCTGGAGATCCCGTACGGGCACGGTCTCGACGCCTGGCTCGTCGAGTTCGGCCCGGACGTCGTCGTGGAGGAACCCGCCGATCTGCGGGCCGATGTGGTGGACCGGCTCCGCGCCGTGGCCAAGGACTAGGGGCAGGGAAACGATGGCCACGAACGCGATCGACCAGACCCGCCGGATGCTGTCCCTGGTGACGTATCTGCGCGAGCGCCCCGGCGCCCACGTCCAGGACGTGGCGCGGGCCTTCGGGATCACCGAGGACGAGCTGATCTCGGACCTCGATGTCCTGCCCATGTGCGGCACCAGCTTCCGCGGCGGCGACCTCCTGGACATCGACACCGACGGCGACCGGATCTGGTGGCACAACCCGGACGACGTCGCCGAGCCGCTCCGCCTCGCCGCCGACGAGGCCACCGCGCTGCTCGTCGCCGCCCGCGCCGTCGCCACCCTGCCCGGACTGCGCGAGAGCGACCGGCTCGCCCTCGTCCGCGCCACCGCCAAGCTGGAGACGGCCGCCGGCGAGTCGGGGGCGGCCAGCTCCCGGCTCTCGGTGACCTTCGAGGCGGAGGGCGGTGTCTTCGCCGACGTCGACCGGGCCATCTCGGAGCGCCGCCGGCTCTGGCTGCGCTACTACTCGCCCGCCCGCGACGAACTCACCGAGCGCGAGGTCGACCCGATCCGGCTGTTCGCCGTCGGCCACACCTACATGGAGGGCTGGTGCCGGCTCTCCGAGGCCCGCCGGACCTTCCGGCTGGACCGGGTCGCCGAGATCCGCCTCCTCGACGCGCCCGCCGCCCCGCCCGAGCTGGAGCTGCGCGACCTGTCCGCGGGGCTGGTCCAGCCCGCCGCCGAGGACCCGGAAGTCGTCGTCGAGGTCGGCACCGGCGGCCGCTGGGTCGCCGAGTACTACCCGCACGACTCCGCCGAGGAGCTTCCCGACGGCGGCCTGCGGATCACCCTGCGCACCCCGGACCCGGCCTCCCTGCGCCGGCTCGCCCTGCGCCTCGGCGGCGAGGGCCGCATCGTCGCCCCGCCGGAACTCGCGGACAGCGCCCGCGAGGCCGCCCGCGAGGCGCTCGCCGCCTACGAGGACACTGTCTGAGACCCGAGGAGGGGAGACAACGATGAACCGGACGCACCTGTTTCCGGCCGCCGCCACCGGAATCCGCCCGGTGTCCCTGCCCGGCGCCGGACCCGTCCCGGTGCCCGTGCCCGCCGCCGTACGCTTCCGGGCCGCCTGCCCCGACTGCCGCGGGCGATTCGAGCTGGCCGCCGCGGCGCTGCGCCTGGCCATCGGCGCCACCAGCCGCACCACCTTCTACACCTTCACCTGCCCCGAGTGCGGCGCCTCGGTCCGCAAGCCCGCCGGGGAGCGCATCATCGAACTGCTCACCGGCGGCGGCGTACGGACGTTGCGCCTGCACACCGCCCTGTAGCGCCCCGACCGCAGCCGCCCGTCGGACAGCCCCGTAGGAAGCCCGTAGGAAGAGGCACCGCCGTATGTTCTGGCCCATGCTCGCCATCGCCCTGGGATTCCTGGGCATCGCCGTGCTCGGTGTGCTCGGCGTCAAGGTCTTCGTCGAGGCCCAGCGCCTCGGCCGTCAGGTCACGGTCACCACGGAGCGGATCAACCAGGCCTCGGAGGACCTCGAACGGGCGGCGACCCGCCTCGCGACCACGGGCGAAGGCCTGCGATAGCGGACCCGGGGGCCTGATGTTCGACAGCACCGGAGGGTACGCTGCATGGGTCGGCCCAGGCAGGGAGGTGCGGGTCGCAATCGGGAGTACGCACGCGCATTGCCTCGCGTTTACCCCTGCGGGTTACGATCGCTGCCAAGCGCAACGATCGGACATACGCCCGGTCGAACGGATAGTGAGCCCACCTCCAGCCGCCTCAGTGAGAAGGAAGTCGCACATGATCGGCAATCTGAAGCCCCTCGAGATCGTTCTGATCATCGCTGTCATCCTGCTGCTCTTCGGTGCCAAGAAGCTTCCCGACATGGCGCGCTCGCTCGGCAAGTCGGCCCGCATCCTCAAGAGCGAGGCCAAGGCCATGAAGAAGGACGACGCGACGACCGCGGCGCCCACGACGGAGACCGTCGAGGACCCGACGCCCCCGCAGTCCACCACCGCGCGCACCATCCAGGCCGCTCCGGGAGACGTCACCAGCTCCCGCCCGGTCAGCGAGGCCAAGCCCACCACCCAGAGCTGACAGCCGACGCGCTCCGCCGACAGCCGCCGCACGAGACGAGGGAAGTGGGTTGCTCAAGTCTGCCCGCAAGCAGGAGAAGGACGACGAGGGGCGGATGCCCCTCCTCGATCACCTGCGTGAGCTGCGTAACCGGCTGCTGAAAGCCGTGCTCGCGATCGTCGTGGTGACGATCGTGGCAGCGTTCTTCCAGAAGGAGATCTACGACTTCCTTCTGCGCCCCCTCCTCGAATCCGTCGGGTGCAAGGACGGCGTCGTCGTCGCCGTCAACGGCAAGCCCTGCGCGTTGCTGAAGACCAACACCCTGCTGGCCCCGTTCACCAACGCCCTCAAAGTCGCCCTGATGTCCGGCGTCCTGCTGGCCACCCCGGTCTGGCTCTACCAGCTGTGGGCCTTCGTGGCCCCCGGACTGCACCAGGGCGAGAAGCGCTACGCCTACGCCTTCGCCGTCGTGGGCGCGCCCCTGTTCCTCTCCGGCGCCTACCTCGCGTACGCGATCCTGCCGCAGACCGCCGAGATCATGCTCGGGTTCAGCCCCGAGAACGTGCAGAACCAGATCGAGCTCGACAGCTATCTGGATCTGCTGGTCCGCATGGTGATCGTCTTCGGCCTCGCCTTCGAACTGCCGCTGCTCCTCATCGCGCTGAACATGACCGGTGTCGTCTCCGGCAAGCGCATGCTCGGCTGGTGGCGCGGGATGATCGTGGGCCTCACCGCTTTCGCGGCCATCGCGACCCCCGGCGGCGAACCGGTCTCCATGCTGCTTCTCGCCGGTCCGCTCGCGGTCCTCTACTTCATCGCCGTCGGCTTCTCCCTGCTCAACGACAAGCGGCGCAACCGCAAGAACCCCGACGCCGAGCTCAGCGACGACGAGGCCTCGGATCTCGATCTGACGCCCGAGCCCGTCGGCGGCATCGAGAGCGTCTCCGGCTCCCGCGCCGCACTTCCGGGGCAGGCGTCCGGCGAGACGGACGGTCGCGCACCGCACCGGCTGAACGGTTACGACGACATCACCTGACCTTGTAGGGTCCGCAAGGGTGACCAGCGAGATCACCCTCTTCGTCAATCCCACCGCAGGACGCGGCCGGGGCGCGCATGCCGCGCAGCCGGCCGCTTCCGCGTTGCGGGACGCCGGATTCTCCGTCCGTACGGTGCTCGGCGAGGACGCCGACGACGCCCTGTGCCGGGCTCGCCGGGTCGTCGCGGCGGGGACCGGGGCGCTGATAGCCGTGGGCGGGGACGGGCTGATGTCCCTCGCCCTCCAGGCCGTCGCCGGGACCGCCACCCCGCTCGGCGTCGTCGCCGTCGGCACCGGCAACGACTTCGCCCGCGCGCTGGGGCTGCCGATACGTGACCCGGCCGCCGCCGGACGGCTGGCCGCGCGGGCACTCAAGGAGGGCGGTCACCGCGACATCGACCTCGGACGGGTCGGTGACCGCTGGTTCGGCTCGGTCCTCGCCTCCGGCTTCGACTCCCGGGTCAACGACCGGGGCAACCGGATGCGCTTCGTCGGCGGCCGGTTCAAGTACGACCTCGCGATCCTCGCCGAACTGGCCGCCTTCCGGCCTATCCCGTACCGGATCCGGCTCGACGGGGGAGAGACCACCGAGATCGAGGCCACCCTCATCGCGGTCGGCAACGGAACCACGTACGGCGGGGGCATGCGGATCTGCGCCGGCGCCGAGATGGACGACGGGCTCTTCGACGTGACCGTGGTGGGGCGGTGCACCCGTACCACGCTCCTCAAGGTCTTCCCCAAGGTCTACCGGGGCACGCACCTGGGCCACCCCGCCGTCACCGTGCGCCGGGTCTCCTCGATCGAGCTGGCGGCGGACGGGGTCACGGCGTACGCGGACGGTGAACCGCTGGGCGCGCTGCCGCTCACCGCCACCTGCGTACCGGGTGCCGTGCGGGTGCTCACCGGGCGCTGAGCAGGCGCTGACCGGGCCCCGGGAAAGGCGGAAGGCCAAGGGCATTTAAAGATCGCGCTGAGTGTCGGAGGTGACGGGTAGGCTCGTAACCAAGATGACAGAGGACCTCTCACCAGCTGAGCGATACCAGGCTTCTCGGGACCGTGCGGCCGAGATGGCGACGGCCCTCGGGCCCTTCCGCGAGATGTACGAGTTCGGACTGGACCCGTTCCAGATCGAGGCCTGCCAGGCCCTGGAGGCGGGCAAGGGGGTGCTGGTCGCGGCGCCCACCGGGTCGGGCAAGACGATCGTCGGCGAGTTCGCCGTGCATCTGGCCCTGGAACAGGGTCGCAAGTGCTTCTACACGACACCGATCAAGGCGCTCTCCAACCAGAAGTTCGCCGATCTGGTCAAGCGGTACGGCGCCGACAAGGTCGGCCTGCTGACCGGTGACAACAGCGTCAACTCCGAGGCGCCGGTGGTCGTGATGACCACCGAGGTCCTGCGGAACATGCTGTACGCGGGCTCCCAGTCGCTCTCCGGCCTCGGTTATGTGGTCATGGACGAGGTGCACTACCTCTCCGACCGCTTCCGGGGCGCGGTGTGGGAGGAAGTGATCATTCACCTTCCGGAGTCGGTGACGCTGGTCTCCCTGTCGGCGACCGTCTCCAACGCGGAGGAGTTCGGCGACTGGCTGGACACCGTGCGCGGCGACACCGAGGTGATCGTCTCCGAGCACCGTCCGGTGCCGCTCTGGCAGCACGTGATGGCCGGCCGCAAGATGTACGACCTCTTCGAGGAGGCGACCGATCACGGGGGGCGCGGCGCCGGACGGCGCGAGGTCAATCCGGACCTGGTCCGTCTGGCCCGGCAGGAGAGCCAGAACGTCTACAACCCCCGTGACCGCCGCCGGGGCAAGATGGTGCGCGAGGCCGACCGCGAGCGCGAGAGGCGACAGCGCGGCCGGATCTGGACGCCCGGCCGGCCCGAGGTCATCGACCGGCTGGACAACGAGGGACTGCTGCCCGCCATCACCTTCATCTTCAGCCGGGCCGGCTGCGAGGCCGCCGTCCAGCAGTGCCTGTACGCCGGACTGCGGCTCAACGACGAGGACAAGCGCCGGCTGGTCCGGGAGATCGTCGAGGAGCGGACCGCGTCCATCCCCGGCGAGGACCTGCACGTCCTGGGCTACTACGAGTGGCTCGAAGGCCTGGAGCGGGGCATCGCCGCGCACCATGCGGGCATGCTGCCGACGTTCAAGGAAGTCGTCGAGGAGCTGTTCGTCCGCGGCCTGGTGAAGGCCGTCTTCGCCACCGAGACACTGGCGCTCGGCATCAACATGCCCGCGCGTTCCGTGGTGCTGGAGAAGCTTGTCAAGTGGAACGGCGAGCAGCACGCCGACATCACCCCCGGCGAGTACACCCAGCTCACCGGCCGGGCCGGACGCCGCGGCATCGACGTCGAGGGCCACGCGGTGGTCCTGTGGCAGCGCGGCATGGACCCGACGGCGCTGGCCGGCCTCGCGGGCACGCGTACGTATCCGCTGCGCTCCAGCTTCCGCCCCTCGTACAACATGGCGGTCAACCTGGTGCAGCAGTTCGGGCGGCACCGCTCGCGGGAACTGCTGGAGACCTCGTTCGCCCAGTTCCAGGCGGACAAGTCCGTCGTCGGGATCTCCCGTCAGGTCCAGCGCAACGAGGAGGGCCTGGAGGGCTACCAGGAGGGCATGACCTGCCACCTCGGCGACTTCGAGGAGTACGCGCGCCTGCGGCGCGACCTCAAGGACCGCGAGACGGAGCTGGCCAAGCAGGGCGTGGCGCAGCGGCGGGCGGCGGCGGCCTCCTCGCTGGAGAAGCTGAAGCCCGGGGATGTCATCCATGTGCCGACGGGGAAGTTCGCGGGGCTGGCGCTGGTGCTGGACCCGGGGCTGCCCGCCGGGCGGGCCAACGGGCACCGCGGATTCGACCACCATGACGGGCCGCGTCCGCTGGTGCTGACCGCAGAGCGGCAGGTCAAGCGGCTGGCCTCGATGGACTTCCCGGTGCCGGTGGAGGCGCTGGACCGGATACGCGTCCCGAAGTCGTTCAACCCGCGCTCGCCGCAGTCCCGGCGCGATCTGGCCTCGGCGCTGCGGACGAAGGCCGGACACATCGTGCCCGACCGGCACCGCAAGGGGCGGGCGCCGGCCGCCGACGACCGTGAGATCAGCCGGCTGCGGACCGAGCTGCGCGCCCACCCGTGCCACGGGTGCGACGAGCGGGAGGACCACGCGCGGTGGGCCGAGCGCTACCACCGGCTGCAGCGGGACACCCGGCAGCTGGAGAAGCGGATCGAGGGGCGGACGAACACGATCGCCCGGACCTTCGACCGGATCGTCGCGCTCCTGACCGAGCTGGACTACCTCCGGGGCAACGAGGTCACCGCGAACGGGCGGCGGCTGGCCCGGCTGTACGGGGAGCTGGACCTGCTCGCCAGCGAGTGCCTGCGCGAGGGGGTCTGGGAGGGGCTCAACCCCGCTGAACTGGCCGCTTGCGTCTCGGCGCTGGTGTACGAGGCGCGGCAGGCCGATGACGCGGTCGCGCCGAAGCTGCCGTCCGGTCCCGCCAAGGTCGCCATGGGCGAGATGGTGCGGATCTGGGGGCGGCTGGATGCCGTGGAGGAGGACTTCAAGATCAACCAGACGGAAGGGGTCGGGCAGCGCGAGCCCGATCTCGGCTTCGCCTGGGCGGTCTACATGTGGGCCTCCGGCCGGACGCTGGACGAGGTGCTGCGCGAGGCGGAGATGCCGGCGGGGGACTTCGTACGGTGGTGCAAGCAGGTGATCGATGTGCTGGGGCAGGTGGCCGCGGCGGCTCCCCGGGATGCGGGGGAGGGGGCGAGCTCTGTGGCGAAGAATGCGCGCAAGGCGGTGGAGGCGGTGTTGCGGGGGGTGGTGGCGTACAGCTCTGTCGGCTGACGCCGACGGAGGTGGTGCGGGTGCGCCTGCGGCGTGCTTGTTCCCCTACCCGCCCCTTCCCGAAACCGGGGCTCGGCCCCGGGCCCCGCTCCTCAAGCGCCGGAGGGGCTGGAAGGGGCCCGGGCTCCGCTTCTCAAGCGCCGGAAGGGCTGGAAGGGGCCCGGGCTCCGCTTCTCAAGCGCCGGAAGGGCTTGATTGGTCCAGGGGCTCCAAGAGGGGCGAGGCTGTCGGGGGTCGGTCGGGGTCAGGTGCTGCGGGTTCTTGCCGCTGCTCCCGCGCAGACCATGCCCAGCAGTACGGTCAAGCCGCCGACGATGATGTTGTTGATCACGATCCCGGGGTCCGGGCTGCTGCCCACCACCCAGCTCGACACGATGATCCACGCACCCATCGCGCAGATCGCCCAGCTCAGGCCGTACATGCGCTCCGGCATCGCGGTGAAGCCGAGAGCCAGTACCGCGATGGCGATGCCCATCACCAGGTTGTGCGTGACGAGGGCCGGCTGGCTGACCGTGAAATGGAGCACCCACGGGGAAACGGCGCAGTAGAGGCCGAGGAGGAACACCGGCGCGTCCACCAGCGCCACATCACGACCGCCCATCACCCTGTCGTACCGCGCACGCATTTCGGAGGCATCGGGGTGGCCCGATATGTCACTCCTCGCGTGTGAGACGTTGCTCATGAGATCTCGTCTCCTTCGTCATGCGGGCCCCGCCGGCGTGCGGACGGATGCGGCAGGCACCCTTATCCCCATCATGCTCTTATCTGGCGCTTATGTGTACTTTTCGGGCGATGTTGTTGGCGGGGATCATCAGACGGGTAGCGCCCACGCACGACGAGGGGCGGGGAGCCGCGGCGTACCGCTGCTCCCCGCCCCTCGTCCGTGGGGGTCGGTGGGGGGTTACTTCGGGGGCATCAGGACCGAGTCGACGATGTAGACCGTCGCGTTGGCGGTCGGGACGTTGCCGCAGACGACCTTCGAGGAGTCGTTCACGGTGTACTCGACACCCGAGCCGGCCGTCGTCAGCTTGCTCTTCTCCAGCGTGTCGAAGGAGCCCTTCTCCAGCTGCTGCGGCGTCAGCTTCTCGCCCACCACGTGGTAGGTGAGGACCTTGGTGAGCTCGGCCTTGTTCGCCAGCAGTGCGTCCAGGTCGGCCTTCGGGATCTTGGCGAAGGCGTCGTTGGTCGGGGCGAACACCGTGATGTTCTCGGCGTTGTTGAGCGTGTCGACCAGGCCTGCCTGCTTCACGGCGGCCACCAGCGTCGACAGCTCCTCGTTGTTCGAGGCGGCCGTGGCGACCGGGTCCTTAGCCATGCCGTCGAACGAGCCCGCGCCTTCCTTCGGCACCGACGAACAGGCCGGACCGAACGGCTCGTCCATGGTCGCCGAGTCATCGGCCGAGGGGCTCGCCGGCGCGGACGAGCTGGGGGTCGAACCTGCCGCCGAGTCCTTGGAGGAGTCGTCCGACGAGCAGGCGGTGAGGGCGAGCGGCAGCACGGCCGCTGCGGACACGGCGACGGCTGCACGGCGGAAGAGGAGCGTGTTCATGGCGTTTCTCCTGGATCGTGGGTCGTTTGCGAAGAGAGGAAGGGAAGAGAAAGAAGAGGGGAGCGAGGCATGCGGCGGGCGGGACCGTCGGGGCGGAAGTGCCCCGTCCATCCACGCGTTGTTCCGGCCTGCTCTCACACAAGGGGTTCGACGCCGGTCGGTCGGCGGATTGGTCCCAGGCCCTCATTCACTCGTTTGGAGTAGATGCGCTGATCGACCAATCCATCCGGCCACCTGCAACGAATGCAGGGTGAGGAGCACTCCAGCAGCGCTCCGACTCGCGCGGAAGGACCGGAGGGAGCCGGAATGGCAGGGGAACGACGGCGGACGGCCGTGGTCGGATCCGGAGTGGCGGGCCTGACCGCCGCCCACGTTCTCCGGGACGCCCACGAGGTGACGCTGTACGAGGCGGAGGACCGCGTCGGAGGCCACGCCCACACGCACGACCTGGGCGCGTCCGACGGCCGGGTGCACCGCGTCGACTCCGGGTTCATCGTGCACAACGAGCGGACCTACCCCCACCTGCTGCGGCTCTTCGACGAACTGGGCGTCGCCACCCAGGAGTCCGAGATGTCGATGTCCGTGCGGTGCGAGGGGTGTGGCCTCGAATACGCCGGGGCGCGCGGCCCGGCCGGGCTCTTCGCGCAGCCGCGCTCCGCCGTGCGCGGCCCCTACCTGCGGATGCTCGCCGAGGTGCCGCGCTTTCACCGCGCGGCGCGGGCCCTCCTGGAACTGCCGGAGAGCGGGACGAGCGGGATGACGCTGGGGGAGTTCGCCCGGCGCGGGCGCTTCTCGCCCTACTTCCACGCGCACTTTCTCACGCCCATGGTCTCCGCCGTCTGGTCCTGCGACCCGGTCACCGCCCTGCGCTACCCGGCCCGCTATCTCTTCCGCTTCCTCGCCCACCACGGCATGCTCACCATCGGTGACTCCCCGGTCTGGCGCACCGTCACCGGCGGGTCGCGCGCTTACGTCGACCTCCTCGTCAAGCAGCTCACCGTCGTGCGCACCGCGACCCCGGTGCGCGCGATCACCCGGCACGCGGACGGCGTCGAGGTCACCACCGAGGACGGCACGACGACCCCGTACGACTCCGTCGTCATCGCCACCCATCCCGACCAGGCGCTGCGGCTGCTCGCCGACCCGACCGACGCCGAGCGCGACACGCTCGGCGCGTTCCGCTACTCCCGCAACCCGACCCTGCTGCACACGGACACCGCTCTGCTGCCGCGCGCCCGGGGTGCCAGGGCCTCCTGGAACTACCTGATGCCCTCGTGTGCCGCCGACGCCGACCGCGTCACCGTCAGCTACGACATGAACCGGCTCCAGCGGCTCGACGCGCCGGAGACCTTCGTGGTCACGCTGAACGGCTCCGACCGCGTCGACCCCGCCTCCGTACGCGCCCGCATGGTCTACGAGCATCCCGTCTACACCCCGGAATCCGTCGCCGCCCAGGACCGCCTGCCCGACCTGTCCGGTCCCGTCACCGCCTACGCGGGGGCGTACCACGGCTGGGGGTTCCACGAGGACGGCTGCCGTTCGGGGGTCGGGGCCGCGGCGGCCCTGGGGGTGAGGTGGTGAGCGCCCTCTATCCGTGCACGATCACGCACGTGCGGAACCGGCCGACGAGGTACGCGTTCCGGCACCGTACGTATCTGTGGCTCATCGACCCCGACCGGCCGCCCCGGCTGCCACGCCTGCTGCGACCGCTGGCCCGGTTCGACCCCCGCGACCACTTCGGCGGCACCGCCCCCACCATCCGGGCAGCCCTGGAGCGCTTCCTGCGGGCGCGGGACGTGGAGCTCGGCGAGGGCACCGTCACCATGCTCACCCAGGCCCGGGTGTTCGGACACGTCTTCAACCCGATCACCGTCTACTGGTGCCACCGCGCCGACGGGAGCCTTCTCTGCGTCGTCGCCGAGGTGCACAACACGTACGGCGGACGGCACGGCTACCTTCTGCGCCCCGACGGGAATGACCGGTCCTCGGCCGACAAGGAGTTCTACGTCTCGCCGTTCTTCCCCGTGGACGGCGGCTACCGGATGCGGCTGCCCGAGCCCGGGTCCCGGCTCGACCTGAGCATCCATCTGGAGCGCGACGGGGCCCGTCCGTTCACGGCGACCGTTCGGGGCGACCGCCGGCCCGCCGGACCTCGGGAGCTGGTGCGGCTCGCTCTGCGCCACCCCCTCTCCACCGTCCTCGTCTCCGCCGCGATCCGCCTGCACGGCATCCGGCTCTACCTGCGCGGGCTCCCCGTGCAACCCCGTCCCCCGCACCGCCCACAGGAAGGCATGCAGTGACCGCGCCCACCTCCGCGCTGCCGGCAGAACACACCCCCGGGACCGACCCGGAACGCTGGCCCGACATCATCGCGCCGCCCCGGGCCTCCCGCGCCCGGGGCGCCGTCGCCGAGCGCGTCGTCCGCCACGCGCTCGCCCGCCTCCCCCTGCGCGCCCGGCTCACGGGCAGGGACGACATAGGCCTCGGCGGGCCCCTCATGGACATCCGCGACCCCGACGCCTTCTTCCGCCGGATCGGCGCGAGCGGACTCATCGGCTTCGGCGAGTCCTACATGGCGGGGGAGTGGGACGCGCCCGACCTGGTCGGCGTGCTGACCGTGCTGGCCGACAACGCCGCCGACCTCGTCCCCCGGCCGCTGCAACGCCTGCGCGGCATCTGGGCGCCGCGCAGGCCCGCCGCGCAGCTGAACACCCCCGAAGGCTCCCGGGACAACATCAGCCACCACTACGACCTGTCCAACGAGCTGTTCGCCCTCTTCCTCGACGAGACGCTCTCCTACTCCTCCGCCGTCTTCCGCGGCTTCCCGGCCGAGCACGCCCTGCTGCCCGCCGCCCAGCACCGCAAGATCGACCGGCTGCTGGACGCCGCCGGGGTCACCGAGGGCACGCGCCTCCTGGAGATCGGCACCGGCTGGGGCGAGCTGGCCATCCGCGCGGCCGCCCGCGGCGCCCGGGTCGTCACCGTCACCCTCTCCGCCGAACAGCGCGAACTGGCCCGCGCCCGGATCCGCGAGGCCGGGTACGCGGACCAGGTCGAGGTGCGGCTGAGCGACTACCGCCAGGTCACCGGCGACTACGACGCCATCGTCAGCGTCGAGATGGTCGAGGCGGTCGGCGAGGAGTTCTGGCCGGTCTACTTCGAGACCCTGGACCGGCTGCTCGCCCCCGGCGGCCGGATCGCCCTCCAGGCCATCACCATGCCCGACGACCGGCTGCGCGCCAGCCGCTCCACGTACACCTGGATCCAGAAGTACATCTTCCCCGGCGGACTCCTGCCCTCCACCGAAGCCGTGGAGCGGATCACCACCGGCCACACCCGCCTGCGCACCACGCGGCGCATCCGCTTCGGCACGCACTACGCCGAGACGCTCCGGCTCTGGCGGGAGAGGTTCACCGAGCGCGCGGCCGAGGTCGACGCCCTCGGCTTCGACGCGGTCTTCCGCCGGATGTGGACCTTCTACCTCGCCTACTCCGAAGCGGGCTTCCGCTCCGGCTATCTCGATGTGCAGCAACTGCTTCTGACCCGCGAGGAGACCGCGTGACCACGACCGCACCCAAGCCCCCCGCCCGGCGCACCCCGACCGGGGCCGCTCAGCGCGTCGAACCGCTGATCGAACGGTTCCTCGGCGGCCCGCCGCCGGTCCGGGTGCGGATGTGGGACGGCAGCGAGACCGGGCCCAGGGACGCCCCCACCGTCCATGTGCGGACCCGCAGAGCGCTGCGCCGGCTGCTGTGGGAGCCGGGCGAACTCGGGCTCGCCGAGGCCTACATCACCGGCGACATCGACCTCGACACCGACCTGGGCGACGGGCTGCGGGCCATGCGCCGCGCCGCGCGCGACCGCGGCCTGACCGCGCCCGCTCCCGCCCTCGCCGACCGGCTCAGGGCGGCGGGCCTCGCTCTGCGCCTCGGTGCGGTCGGTCCCCGGCCGCCGGCCCCCGCCGCCCGCGCCGGACTGCGCGGGGCCCTGCACAGCAAGGCCCGCGACCGGGCGGCGATCAGCCACCACTACGACCTGTCCAACGCCTTCTACGCGCTGCTCCTCGACGAGACGATGGCGTACTCCTGTGGCTACTGGACCAGCGACGCGCCCGACTACGGCGCGGCCGACGCGCAGCGCGACAAGCTGGAGCTGATCTGCCGCAAGCTCGGACTGCGCCCCGGCGCACGGCTGCTGGACATCGGCTGTGGCTGGGGCTCGCTGACCCTGTACGCGGCCGAGCGCCACGGAGTCCACGTCACGGCCGTCACCCTCGCCGCCGAACAGGCCGCGTACGTACGGGAGCAGGTCACCGCGCGCGGCCTCGACGATCGTGTCGAGGTGCTGAACATCGACTACCGGGACATCGCGGGGCGGCCGGAGACCCGGGGCGCGTACGACGCCGTGTCCACCATCGAGATGGGCGAGCACGTCGGGGACGCCGAGTACCCGGCGTTCACCGCGATCCTGCACGACGCGCTGCGGCCGAAGGGCAGGGCCCTGGTCCAGCAGATGTCCCGGGGGACGACCGCCCCGGGCGGCGGCGCGTTCATCGAGTCGTACATCGCCCCCGACATGCACATGCGGCCGCTCGGCGAGACCGTCGCCCTGCTGGAGGGCGCCGGGTTGGAGGTGCGTGACGTCGAATCGTTGCGCGAGCACTACGTGTGGACGGTGGAGGCCTGGCGGCGCACCCTCGAGGAGCGCTGGGCGGAGTTCGTCGCGCTGGTGGGGGAGGAGACCGCGCGGGTGTGGCGGCTCTACCTCGTCGGCGGCGCGCTCGCGTTCGAGGAGCGACGGATGGGTGTCGACCAGATCCTCTCCGTACGGCCCGATCCGGTCGGCTCCGCGGCCATGCCCGCCACCCGGCGTGAGTGGTACGGACCGGGGAACCCGGGAGCGGACCGGTGAGCGGCTTCGTCTGGCCCGCGTTCGCGAGCGGGCTCGCGGGCGCGGCCGTAGCCGCGCTCGGCGTCATGCTCGTCACGTTCGCCGTCGCCCTGAGCAAGGGTGTGCACCGGATCGTCGACATCGCCTGGGGTGTCGGGTTCGCCGCCGTCGCCCTGGTCTCCTTCGGCTTGTCGGCGGGCGTCGGCGACGACGCCCGCCGCCTCCTGGTGACCACGCTGACCGTGATCTGGGGGCTGCGCCTGGCGATCCACATCGGGCGGCGCGGCCGGGGCCACGGGGAAGACCCGCGCTACGCGAAGATGCTGGCCAAGGCCCCCGGCAACCCGAATCTCTACGCCCTGCGCAAGGTGTATCTGCTCCAGGGGGCGCTGGTCTGGCTGGTCTCGCTCCCGGTGCAGGCCGCGCAGTACCTCACCGCTCCGCTCGCCTGGTGGGCCTGGGCGGGGGCACTCCTGTGGGCGGTCGGTCTCGCCTTCGAGGCGATCGGCGACGCGCAGCTCGCCCGGTTCAAGGCCGACCCCGCCAACAAGGGGAAGATCATGGACCGGGGGCTGTGGTCCTGGACCCGCCATCCGAACTATTTCGGCGACTTCTGCGTCTGGTGGGGCCTCTTCCTCTTCGTCTGCCAGGCCCCGGCCGCCGCTGCCGCCACCGTCGTCGCCCCGCTGGTGATGACCTTCCTGCTGACCAAGGGCAGCGGCGCGGCCCTGCTGGAGCGTCATATGGCCGACCGGCCCGGGTACGACGCGTACGTGGCGCGGACGAGCGGCTTCTTCCCCCGGCCGCCGCGCCGGACCTGAGCACACGAGGAGGGCCCCGTACCGCTGCCGCGGTACGGGGCCCTCCTCGATGGCGTGTCGTCGTACGGGTCAGTCCAGGCCTCGGGCGCGCTCGAAGCGGGACCGGGCCTCGGCCAGGTCCACCACCGGGTCCGGGTAGTCCAGAGCCGCCCGGTCCAGGCCCTGAAGCTTCCACGGCTCGTGGATCGCGGCCTTCTCCAGCTCCGCCAGCTCCGGCACCCAGCGCCGTACGTAGTCACCGCGCGGGTCGAAGCGCTTGCCCTGGATCACCGGGTTGAGCACCCGGTTGGGCCGGGTGTCCGTGCCGGTGCCCGCCACCCACTGCCAGTTGAGCTGGTTGTTCGCCACGTCGCCGTCGACCAGCAGGTCCAGGAAGTGCCGGGCGCCCACCCGCCAGTCCACGTAGAGCGTCTTGGTGAGGAAGCTCGCGGCCAGCATCCGGCCCCGGTTGTGCATCCAGCCCTCGTGCGCGAGCTGCCGCATCGCCGCGTCCACCAGCGGATAGCCCGTCCGTCCGGCCTTCCAGGCGGCGATCTCGTCCTCGTCGGAGCGCCAGCGGTCGTGGCGCGGCCGGTAGTCGGACCAGGAGGCGTCCGGTCGGTCCGCGAGGACCTGGTGGTGGAAGTCGCGCCAGGCCAGTTGCCGCACGAACGCCTCGCCGCCGGCCCCGCCCTTCTCCCGGGCGCGGTGCACCAGCTCGGCGGCGGACACCGTACCGAAGTGCAGATGGGGGGAGAGCCGGGACGTCGCGTCGCCGGCCAGGTCGTCGTGGCCGTCCTCGTAGTCGGCCATCGGTCCGTTCAGCCAGGACGTGACCAGTTTCCGGCCCGCCTCCTCGCCGCCCCGGGCGAGGCCGGGGGAGAGGTTCTTCACGGTGTCCCGGTCCGGGAGCGGATCGCCGGCCACGCCGTCCGGCATCCGCACCGTGCGGGGAGCGGTCAGTGTGCCCCGTACCCCCTCCGCCTCCCAACGGCGGAAGTACGGGGTGAACACCGCGAAGTGGTCCTTGCCTCCGGTCGGGACCACCCGGCCCGGAGCGAGCGCGGTGACCACCGCGTCATGGATGCGCAGCTCGCACCCGGCGCCCGCGAGGGCCTCCCGGATCCGTTCCTCGCGCCGCGCCGCGTACGCGCTGACTCCGGCGGCGATGTGCACGGAGGCGGCCCCGGTCCGCTCGACGACCCGTTTCACCTCGGCGGCGATCTCGCCCTGCCGGACGATCAGCCTGCCGCCCCGGTGGCGGAGTCCGGCGTCCAGGTCCGCCAGGCAGTCCGCGAGGAACGCCAGCCGGTTGGGCGCGGCGAACCCGGCGCGGTGGACGGCGTCGTCCCGGACGAACAACGGGACGACCTCGTCCGCGTCCCGCAGGGCGGCACGCAGCACCGGGTTGTCGTGCAGCCGCAGGTCGGAGGTGAACAGCACCACCGCGACACTCATGGAACAGGCGCTCCTTCGCATGGTTCGTGGGTGAAGGGTCAGGCGGTCGGGAAGTCCATCAGCGCCACCGGGGACGAGGTCGGCTCGTCCGAGCCTCCGGCGGGTTCGACCGTGATGCCTATTCCGGACGCCCGGTCCACCGGCCCGTCCAGCAGGACCGCGTCGTCGCTCGCCTTCGGGTCCATCAGTCCGGCCGAGCGCATCGTGCCCTCGTCGTTGAACCAGAGCTGGTAGACCTTGCCGCTCGGCGGCCGTTCCATCCCCGAGGCCAGGAACACCGCGCGGTTCTGGCTCTGCGAGACGACGACGGTGCCGTGCGCGCCGCCGGTCAGTTCGCCCGAGGAGGTCTTGGCGTCCGGGGCGGAGATGACCTGGGCCAGCTGCTCGTTCTGCTGCTGAGCCCGGTCCGCCTCCTGCCGTGCGTCCTGCGCCACCTGGTTCTGCCAGACCGCGACCCCGCCGAACGAGGCGGCCGCGGCGACACAGGCGGCGAGCGCGTAGGCGTACCACCGACCGGTGCGTCCGCCTCCGCCGGTCCGCGCCCTTCCGCCGTGCGCCGGAGCCTCCTGGCGTACGGTCGTGATCTCCCGCAGCACCCTCTCGCGCAGCTCGCGCGGCGGGGTCTCGGCGACGGCGAGGCCGAGCCGGGCGGCGGTGGCCGACAGCTCCCGCACCTCCTGGGCGCAGGCATCGCAGTCCTCCAGATGCCGCTCGAACGCCTGCCGTTCGGGCTCCGGCAGCGCATGCAGGGCATAGGCCCCGGTCAGCGTGTGCAGTTCGGCCGTGTTCATGCACTCACCCCCAGGCAGTCGCGGAGGCGGATGAGGCCGTCGCGGAGTCGTGTCTTGATGGTGCCCAGCGGCACGGCGAGCAGCTCGGAGACCTCACGGTAGGTCAGGCCCCGGTAGTAGGCCAGGGTCACCGACTCCCGTTGCAGCTCGGACAGGGTGCGCATACAGCGCCGTACCTGTTCTCTCTCCAGCCGGGTCTCGACCTGCTCGGACACCTCGTCGAAGGCGGGTGTCCGGTCCAGCAGCGCCGCCTTGTGCTCCCGGGCGGCAGCGGACTCGGCCGAGCGGACCCGGTCGACGGCCCGGTGGTGGGCCACGGTCAGCACCCAGTTCATCGCGCTCCCCCGGGAGGCCCGGAAGCGCGGCGCGGTGCGCCATACCTCCACCAGCACCTCCTGTGCCACCTCCTCCGACTGGGCCGGGTCGCGGAGCACGCTGCGCACCAGGCCGAGCACGGGCCCGCTCACCGCGTCGTACACCGCGGCGAACGCGTCCTGGTCGCCCCGCGCGACCCGCACCAGGAGCTCCTGGAGATCGGGACCGGGCGAGGGCGCCCCACTGATGTGTACGGCTTCCTTCACGCGGGTTTCCTCCCGGGACGATCGTCGCTTCCGGCAGTGATTCGAAGCCGAGGGCCATGCGGATTGGTCGGATGCCCGCGATCTTTCCAGACGGGGCCCCGCGAGGGCGCGACTCAGCCGGCGAGCGTCGCGCGCCGTCGCAGCCGGACGGCGCGGACGGCGAGGAAGATCAGCAGCCCGAACGGCGACAGCAGGATCGTCAGGACCAGCAGCGGGCCCATCAGCAGCGGCGAAAGCCCCAGCTTCCGGCCCTGGAGGTACATCCACTGCCCGAGCAGCAGGTCCCAGGCGATCACCTGCGCCCAGATGGCCCCCGCTCCGCCGGCCAGCGCCGTGAGATCACGGAAGGCGTCGATGTCCGGACTGCTCACCGCCGCCCAGAGCTCCGGGAACACCGGGACGGCCATGACGGCGTAGACGACGAGCACGGGCAGCACGGTCAGTGGCGAGGCGACGGCGCGGGCGGTGCCGGACCAGGTGGGAGCGAAGATCATCAGAAGCCAGAACGGGGCGGCCAGATAGAACGTGATCTCGAACAGTGCGCCGGTCATGCGACGGTCTCCTTGTCGTCGGTGGTGCGGGACGGGCGGGTGGGGGCGGCGGGGCGCAGCGCGCTCCATGTTCCGCACGCCACCGCCGCGAGGAGGGCCCCGGCGGCGGCCAGCGTGGCCCCGTCCGGGTGGATCAGCGGCTGGCCCCGGAGCGCCTGCCAGGTGATGAGCGCGACGAGCGCCGCGTAGCCGGCCACGGCGACCCGTACGAGGCGCAGCCGCACCCCGGCGTCGCGCAGCGTCGCGAAGCGGGGCGCGAGGAGCACCAGGGCGATCAGGAGGAGCGGCAGCAGTTGGAGGGCGTGCATGCCCACGAAGTGCGGGGCCCGCAGATCGCCGCCGGTCGTCGACCAGCCGGTCAGCGGCATGGCGGGGCCGCCGTCCGGCACGCCCACGGAGTGCGCGCCGACGATGTCGGCGGTGTCGAGGTTCCCCGACGCCCGCTGGCTCTCGCTCGGCTGTCCCATCAGGAAGCCGAGGGCCGCGCCGGCCAGAGCGATCAGCAGCCCGCCCCGGACCGCCAGGGCCGTCGCCCGGTCGGCGATGCGGGTGCGCAGCAGCAGGACGGCGATCACCAGGCTGGCCCCCCACAGGACGACTACGGTCTGCCCCATCGCGTCCCACAGAGCCGCGTCGAGCGGGGTCGCGGAGTTGAAGTGGCTGCGTCGGCCCCGGACGACCTGGACCGTGATCAGTACCATCTCGCCCAGGCTCGTCAGCACGACGGCGTTCCCCGCCCACCGGCCGACGCGCCGCCCGCGTGTGGACAGGGTCAGCATCCAGGCCAGGGTCAGGCAGTACGCGGCGAAGGACACGGCGAACTTGAACGGCTTCGCCCAGATCGGTGCGCCGACCAGTGCCCGGTCGTCGACCACGAGGCCGACGGCGGAAACGAGCGCCAGAATGACCATCGCGGCGGAGCAGACGACTAAGGGGCGATGCCAGGAACGCCATGACGACGACATGAGAGACCTCCTGTGACGATGGGTGCGGTGACGGTGCGCCCAGTGACGGTTACTTCACTGAGGGTGCGTTCGATGACGGTGATATGAGTGATGATGTGATCAGTATGGATAGTCGCGCTGTCTGCTATCCGATAGGAGGACTATCTATGATGAGTGCGGTTTCTGGCAAGGGTGAAAGGGCGAACACGCGGTGCGCATCGGCGAATTGAGTCGCAGGTCCGGGGTCCCGGTGCCGACGATCAAGTACTACCTACGGGAAGGGCTGCTGCCGGCAGGGGAGTTGACCAGCCCGAATCAGGCGCACTACGGCCCCGGACACGAGCGCCGACTCCGCCTGATCCGGGCGCTGCTGGACGTGGGCGGTCTCTCGCTCGCCGACATCGGCGAGGTTCTGGAGGCCATGGACGACCCCGAACAGCCGGTGCACAAGGTGCTCGGCATCGCGGCGGACGGCGTCACACCGGCCGGTGAGGACGAGGAGGAGGCGGGGGCCGACCTGGAGGAGGCACGGGAGGAGGTGGCCGGGCTGCTGCTGCGGAGGGGCTGGCACGCCGACGAGCGGGGTCCCGCCGCCGAATCACTCGCGAGGGTCCTGGCCGCGCTGCGCCGGGCCGGGCACGGCGGGTACATCGACCTGCTGGACGTCTACGCGGCTGCCGCCGAGCCGGTCGCCCGCGCCGACCTCGACTACGTACAGCGGCGGGTAGCCCGCGAGGACCTGGTCGAGAGCGTGGTCGTGGGGACCGTCCTCGGCGAGGCGATGTTCGGCGCGCTGCGGAGACTGGCGCACATCGATGTGTCCTTCCGGCGCTTCGAGTCCCCGGGGTACCTCTCGGGGCCGGTCGAGCGGGAGGGCTTCCGCACCGCGGAGGAGGGCGGAGGCGGGGTGCGTGGCGGCGGGGCTGGTGTGCGCCGTGCGGAGGCCGGCCCTACGGACGCCTGAAGCCGAGGGGCGAGGGCCGAGGGTCGAGGGCCGAGAGGCGGCGGGGCGGCACCCGTCGGCCAGGTTGGCCCGAGTGCGGCCCCGGCGGCGCGGGCCGGCGTCGCGTATCCGGTCGTGCACGGGCGCGCTTGCCGTGACGCCGGGCTCGTCCGTCGCGGCCCTCGCGTACCTGGTGCGCCGGCCCCGGCGCGGTGGTCCCGGGTGCGGTTGCCGTGGGGCCGGGGCTCCTGCTTCGTACCCCTGCACGTGGACCCCGCCCGCCGCGAGTGCGGTGGACGGGGTCCTGTGGTCCGCTCGGCCGGGCCGCCCGGGTGCGGCCCGCCGGGTGAATCGGGGTGCGGCCGACGTCGGCGCGGTTGCTACGGGGCGGTCGTGCCGCTCTCCTGCTCGCGCTCCACCTGCTCGTTCCATTCGCGCTTGACGGCGCGCCAGGCGTCGTCGTCCTTGCCGAGACGCCAGTAGCCCGAGATCGACAGCCGAGGCAGCGGGATCTGCCGCTCCACGCGCAGATACCGGCGGATCTCCTTCACGAAGCCGGCCTCCCCGTGCACGAAGGCCTGGATCTCGCCCTCCGGGAAGTCCAGCCCCTTCACGGCGGCGGTCAGCAGCTCACCGACGGGCCGGTCGCCGCGGTGCAGCCAGGTCACGGCCACCCCGTCGGGCGTCACGATCTTCTGCTCCTCCGCGGCGTCCGACACCTCTACGAAGGCGTGCACCAGCGCACCCGACGGCATCTGCTCCAGGGCCGCCGCGATCGCCGGCAGCGCGCTCTCGTCGCCGACCAGCAGATGCCAGTCCGCCGACGCCTCGGGGCCGTAGCCGCCGCCGGGGCCGAGGAAGGTCACCTGCTCGCCCACCCGGGCCCGCTGCGCCCAGGGTCCCGCGAGGCCCGCGTCTCCGTGCACGACGAAGTCGACGGCCATCTCGCGGGCGACCGGGTCCCACGAGCGCACCGTGTACGTACGGGTGGTGGGCCACAGCTCGCGCGGGTACCGCTCCCGGATCGCGGCCATGTCGAACGGGTGCGCGTAGTCGGCGCCCTCGGGTGCGAAGCACAGCTTGATGTAGTGGTCGGTGAAGCCGGAGAGGGTGAAGTCAGCAAGTCCTTCGCCGCCGAGGACCACCCGGACCATGTGCGGGGTGATCTGCTCGGTGCGCACGACCTGCGCACCCTGAGCCGTGGGTCCCTGCCGGGCCGGCCGCTCTGCCACGAGGTACTCCCTGGATCGAAAACGTGAGCTTAGGTATGCCTAAGTTAACACCTCAGTGCTGAAGGGAGCTCAGGAGCCGCTGAAGCGCTCCGCCCAGCCCCCACCGCTCCGCCAGCGCGTCCAGGGCGGCAGGGTTGCGCGGCTCGCGGGGCAGCGCCGGGTCGAAGTCGGGCAGGGGGACGTCCCCGGCCACCCGGACCACCTTCGGCGCGACGGCCACATAGGCGCGCGACTCGTCCAGCCGCCTGCGCTGCGACGGGGTCAGCTTCGCCTTCGGGTCGTCGACCGCTGCCATGATCCCGTCCAGATCGCCGTACGCGTCCAGCAGCTTCGCCGCCGTCTTCTCGCCGATACCGGGGACGCCGGGGAGTCCGTCGCTCGGGTCGCCGCGGAGCAGCGCCAGGTCGACGTAGCCCGCGCCGTCCACGCCGTACTTCTCGCGCAGCCAGGCCTCGTCGGTCATCTGGAGGGTGCCGACGCCCTTGAGCGGGTAGAGCACGCGTACCTGGCGGGCGTCGTCGACCAGCTGATACAGATCGCGGTCGCCCGTGACGATGTCCACCGGCCCGGTCGCCCGCCCCGTGAGGGTGCCGATGACGTCGTCCGCCTCGTACGGCGTGACGCCGACCCGGGCGATGCCGAGGGCCGCCAGCACGTCCTCGATGATCGGGACCTGCGGGGACAGCGTGTCGGGGATCTCCTCCTCGTCCGTCTGTCCGGCGGGTGTCTCCTCGGCGACCCGGTGCGCCTTGTACGTCGGGATCAGGTCGACCCGCCACTGCGGGCGCCAGTCGTTGTCCCAGCAGGCGACCAGATCGTCCGGCCGGTGGTCCTGCACCAGGCGGCCGATGAAGTCGAGGAGGCCGCGCACGGCGTTCACCGGCGTACCGTCCGGCGCGCGCACCGAATCGGGCACCCCGAAGTAGGCGCGGAAGTAGAGGGAGGCGGTGTCGAGGAGCATCAGGCGTCGCGTCACAGACCCGATGATGCCCCACCGCTCCCACGGTCGCTCCGGGTAACCGCTTACTGTCGCTCCGTCGCAGGTCAGTGACCTGGGTCACTGTTGTGTTTGGGCTGTGTAAGCGAGGGCAGGCACGCCATCGGAGCGAACCACGTCGCATTTTCAACTAGTGCATGTGCCACGCGGACAGAACCCGCACCGCTCCACGGTCTGCCGGAGGGGGTGGCAGACCGTTTTTCGGTTCAACGCGTGAGGTGTATGTGTCCAGGCTGCAAGCCGAGCACTTGTACAAAGTCTTCGGCAGACGACCCGATGAAGCCGTGCGGAAGCTCGAGAGCGGCTCCGACCGCGACGAGTTGCGCGCCGAGGGAACGACCGCAGCGGTGATCGACGCCTCGTTCACCGTGGAGCCGGGTCAGATCTTCGTCGTCATGGGGTTGTCCGGCTCGGGCAAGTCCACCCTGCTGCGGATGCTCAACGGTCTGCTCGACCCGACCGCGGGCCGGGTGCTCTTCGATGGTCAGGACCTGACCGCCCTGAGCCCCCGCGAGCTGCGGAACGTCCGCTCCACCAAGATCAGCATGGTGTTCCAGCACTTCGCGCTCTTCCCCCACCGGAGCGTCCTGGAGAACGCCGCGTACGGCCTGGAGGTCCAGGGCGTGTCGCGCGAGGAGCGCGAGGTGCGCGCCACCGAGGCGCTGCGGCTGACCGGTCTCGAAGGCTGGGAGAAGTCCTGGCCCGACGAGCTGTCCGGCGGTATGCAGCAGCGCGTGGGCCTCGCCCGCGCGCTGGCCACCGACGCCGACCTGCTGCTCATGGACGAGTCCTTCAGCGCGCTCGACCCGCTGATCCGCCGTGACATGCAGGACCAGCTGCTGGAGCTCCAGAAGCGCCTGAAGAAGACCATCGTCTTCATCACCCACGACCTCAACGAGGCCATGCGCCTGGGCGACCGGATCGCCGTCATGCGCGACGGGGAGATCGTCCAGCTCGGCACCGCCGAGGACATCCTCGTCACCCCGGCCAACGACTACGTCGCCTCCTTCACCCAGGACGTGGACCGCTCCCGGGTGCTCACCGCGGGCGCGATCATGGCCGAGGCGCACACCGTGATGGGCACCAAGGCGGCGGACGGCAAGGAACTGCGCACCCCGCAGGACGTGCTGGCCGCGGCCCCCGCCACGGTCCCGGAGTCCACGCCGATCATCGACCTGTTCACGCCCTGCTCGCAGAGCTCGAACCCGGTCGCCGTGACCGACGCCGAGGGCAAGCTCGTCGGCGTCGTCCCCAGCGCCCGGCTGCTCGCCGTCCTCGGCGAGCCGATGACCCCGGCCGAGGCCCCCCGCGACACCGAACCCGCGGCAGCGGACGGCGTGAAGAAGGTGGCCAGTGTTTAGGCTCCCCCTCGGCGAATGGGTCGACTCCGCGGTCGACTGGCTGCAGACCCACCTCGCCTGGCTCTTCGACGCCATCAGCTCCCTCGTCAGCGGCATGTTCGACGGCATAGCCGCCGTCCTGTCCGCCCCCGCGCCGCTGCTCTTCGCGGGCATCGTCGCCGTCATCGCCTGGTGGCTGCGCGGTCTGCCCGCGGCGCTGCTCACCTTCGTCGGGTTCGCCCTCATCGACTCCGTCGAACTGTGGGACGAAGCGATGGACACCCTCACCCTGGTGCTCGTCGCGACGCTCGTCACCCTGGTGATCGCCGTGCCCCTGGGCATCTGGGCCTCCCGGTCCAGGACGGTCAGCGCGATCACCCGGCCGGTCCTGGACTTCATGCAGACCATGCCCGCCATGGTCTACCTGATCCCCGGCGTCATCTTCTTCGGCGTCGGCGTGGTCCCCGGCATCATCGCCACCATCATCTTCGCGCTGCCCCCGGGCGTCCGGATGACCGAGCTCGGCATCCGCCAGGTCGACGGCGAACTCGTCGAGGCGGCCGAGGCCTTCGGCACCACCTCGCGCAACACCCTGCTGCGCGTCCAGCTGCCGCTCGCCCTGCCCACGATCATGGCCGGAATCAACCAGGTCATCATGCTCGGCCTCTCCATGGTGGTCATCGCGGGCATGGTCGGCGGCGGCGGCCTCGGCGGCTCCGTCTACCGCGCCATCGGCAACGTCGACGTCGGCCTCGGCTTCGAGGCGGGCATCTCCATCGTCATCCTCGCCATGTACCTGGACCGGATGACCGGCGCGCTCGGCACCGAGGTCTCCCCGCTGGGCCGCCGCGCGGTCGCCAAGGCCCAGGCCATGGCCGAGGGCTGGAAGATCTGGACCTACCGCCCGCAGCCCCGTATCGCGGCCGTCGGCATCGTCGTCCTCGCGCTCGTCGCGGGCAGCATGAGCGTCTTCGGCGGCTCCAAGGACGACACCGCCGGCAAGACCGCGCGGATCGGCGACGGCAAGAAGGTCAGCATCGGCTACATCCCGTGGGACGAGGGCATCGCCTCCACGTTCCTCTGGAAGGAGATGCTGGAGCAGCGCGGCTTCGAGGTCGACGTCAAGCAGTACGAGGCCGGCGCGCTGTACACCGGCATGGCCAACGGGCAGATCGACTTCCAGACCGATTCCTGGCTGCCGGTCACCCACGCCAGCTACTGGGCGAAGTACAAGGACCGCCTGGAGGACCTCGGCGCGTGGTATGCCCCGACCTCGCTGGAGCTCGCCGTCCCCGCGTACATGAAGGGCGTCCGGACGATGGACGACCTCAAGGGCCGGGCCTCCGAGTTCAAGGGCCGGATCGTCGGCATCGAACCGAGCGCCGGTGAGATGGGCCTGCTCAAGGACAAGCTGCTGCCGGGCTACGGCCTGGACAAGGAGTACAAGCTCATCGACGGCTCCACGCCGTCCATGCTGGCCGAGCTGAAGCGCGCGTACGCCAAGAAGGAGCCGATCGTGGTTCCGCTCTGGTCGCCGCACTGGGCGTACAACGAGTACGACCTCACCAAGCTGAAGGACCCCAAGGGCCTCTGGGGCAAGGGTGACGGCGTCCACAGTCTGGCGCGCAAGGGCTTCTCCGCCGAGAACCCGGTGGTCAGCAAGTGGATCAAGGACTTCAAGATGAGCGAGACGCAGCTCACCAGCCTTGAGGCCCAGATCCAGAAGTCCGGCTCCGGCAAGGAGCAGGACGCCGTCCGCACCTGGCTGGAGGACAACCCGGGCGTCGCCGACAAGTGGACCCCGGTCCCGAAGGACGCCAAGGCCGACGGCGGCAAGGACGAGCGTGACCGTGCCGTCGAGGTCGCCTGGTTCCCCTGGGAGGAGGACATCGCCGCCACGTACCTGTGGAAGGCGGTCCTGGAGGAGCGCGGCTACAAGATCAACCTCAAGCAGTTCGAGGTCGGCCCGATGTACGCCGCGATGTCACGCGGCCAGATCGACGTGCAGTTCGACGGCTGGCTGCCGTACACCCAGAAGAACTACTGGGACAAGTACGGCGACAAGCTGACCGACATCGGCTCCTGGTACGGGCCGACCTCCATCGAGGTGGCCGTCCCCGACTACGTCAAGGACGTCAAGACCCTCGACGACCTCAAGGGCAAGGGCTCCGACTTCAAGGGCCGGATCGTCGGCATCGAGCCCGGCACCGCCACCATGGAGAACCTCAAGAAGAACGTCCTGCCGAGTTACGGCCTGGACAAGGAGTACGAGGTCCTCGACTCCTCCACGCCCGGCATGCTGGCCGAGCTGAAGCGCGCGTACGCCAAGAAGGAGCCCATCGCGGTCCTGCTGTGGACCCCGCACTGGGCGTACAACGAGTACGGCATGACCAAGCTGAAGGACCCGAAGAAGGCGTTCGGTGAGGGCGACCGCCTGCACACCATCGCCTCCAAGGAGTTCCCGAAGCAGTACCCGCAGCTGACGAAGTGGTTCAAGGACTTCAAGCTCACCGAGAAGCAGCTCGCCGGCCTGGAGAACGAGATCCAGAAGCGCGGCGTGGGCCACGAGGAGGAAGCCGTGAAGGCCTGGATGGACGACAACCCGGGCATCGCGGACACCATGGCGCCCCAGTAGGGGCCCACGGGCACGAAAGCAGCAGGTCGAAAGGGGTGGCCCCCGCCTTCGGGCGGGGGCCACCCCTTCCGGCTGCCCGGGGTCGTTTACCGGACGTCGTGCGCAACCATGTGCGTAAGGTGCTGGCAACCGGGAGGATGGCGGAGGCGGGAGGGAGCCGGGACATGGACGACAAGGACACACCACGGGTGGGCGCCGCCGTCCGCCGACGGCGCAGAACCCTGGGACTCACGCTGGCCGCGGTCGCCTCGCGCAGCGGCCTCTCCGTGCCCTTCCTCAGCCAGATCGAGAACGAGCGCGCCCGCCCCAGCGCCCGTTCCCTCGACCGGGTCGCCGAAGCGCTGGAGACCACCACCGGGCGTCTGCGGGCCGCCGCCGACTCCGCGCGCGCCGTCGACGTCGTCCGGGCCGAGGAGGGCGAGGGCGTACGCCGCCTGGTGCGCGGCCGGCATCAGCTCAGCGCCCTGGAGTTCACCGGCGAACCGGACCTCGGCCGCGAGTTCCAGCACCGCAACGACGAACTGATGTACGTCGTCGAGGGCGCCGTCGACGTCGAGGCCGAGGGCCAGGTCCACCGCCTGGAGCGCGGCGACACCCTGTTCCTCTCCGGCGGGGTCCGCCACCGCTGGCGCGCCACCGTGCCCGCCACCCGGCTCCTGGTCGTCGCGGTGGCCGAACACATCGACGCCACGTTCGACTCGCGCCGCTGACCCGTACGAGTTCGCCCGGTGCGGTGCCGAGTCCGTACGGGGCGTGTCCGTACGGGTCGAGTCCGTACGGGGGCGCTGTCGACTCTCCCTCCACCCGTGAAAGGCCCGTCCGTGCGCGTCGTCTCCCTGGTCCCCTCGCTCACCGAGGCCGTCGCCCACACCGCACCCGGGCTGCTCGTCGGGGTCACCGACTGGTGCACGCACCCCGCGGATCTCAGCGCCGCCCGCATCGGCGGCACGAAGAACCCGGACGTGGCCGCGATCGCCGCCCTCGCCCCCGATCTCGTGATCGCCAACGAGGAGGAGAACCGGGCCCCCGACCTCGCAGCGCTCCGGGCGGCCGGGCTCGACGTCCTGGTCACCGAGGTCCGCACCCTGGACCAGGCCCTCGCCGAACTGCACCGCGTCCTCGTCGACGGCTGCGGGCTCGCCCGGCCCCGCTGGCTGGACGAGGCGGGGGCCGCCTGGGCGGCCCTGCCCGCTCCCTCCGGGAGCCCCCGCCTCGCCGTCGTACCGATCTGGCGCAGGCCCTGGATGGTGCTCGCCCATGACACCTTCGCCGGCGACCTCCTCGCCCGCCTCGGCGTCCGCAACGTGTACGCCGACCACCCCGAGCGCTACCCGCGCGTCCCGCTCGACGAGCTGAACGCCTCCGGGGCCGAGCTGGTCGTGCTGCCCGACGAGCCCTACCGCTTCACCGCGGACGACGGGCCCGAGGCGTTCCCCGCCCTGCCCGCCGCACTCGTCGACGGGCGGCTGCTCACGTGGTACGGGCCGTCGCTGGCCGAGGCGGCACGGGCGCTGCCGTCAGCGCTCCGTTGAGCACCCCGAGCGCCGTCCGCGTCCCGGCCGCCGCCCAGGCCGCCACCAGGGCCACGTACAGCGCCACCGCCAGCCAGGTCAGCGCGTCGAGACCGGTGTGCCCCGCCAGACCCGCCGCGCCCGTCACACACGTGCCGACGGGGAAGGTGAACGCCCACCACGTCATCGCGAAGCCCATCCCGTTCCGGGCGGCCCGCACCACCATCGCGGTCGCCAGGGCCAGCCACAGCAGCGCGAAGCCCATCACCGGCACCCCGTACAGCACGGCGAACGCGCCGAACGCGGAGGCGTAGGGAGCGCCGACCGCGCCCGGGGCGACGTCGGCCAGCTGGTTGACGGCGGTCGTCGACTGCCCGAGCGGCCCCAGGACCAGAAAGAGCGTCGGGGTAAGCGCCAGCGGCAGCGGGCCCTGGTGGACCAGCCGGGAGAAGACCAGCGGCAGCACCACCAGCGTGGCCAGCAGCGACAGGCCGAACATCGCGTAGCAGGCCAGCAGCAGCGCCTCGCGGCCCTGCCCGGCCGAGACGTGCGGCACCAGCAGCGCGCCCTGCGAGGCCGACACCATCGGGGCGACCAGCGGCAGCAGCCAGACCGGAGACGCGGTCCCGGGCGCGGGACGGTGGCGCACGACCATCAGATACGGCACCACGACCGCGGCCACCAGACCGATCGCCGTACCCGCCACGAACAGCACCACGTCCACCGCGAGCGCCGCCCGCGCGCCCACCACGTCCTGGCCCACCGTCAGCGTGGCCCCGCCCACCGCCATCAGCGCCATCGACAGACAGCCGTAGAACGGGGCGACGGCCGGGTCCAGCAGATGGGTGCGGGCCTGGTCGCGGTGGCAGAGCCAGTGCCCGGTACGGGCGGCGAGGACGGCCAGCAGCAGTACGGCCGACAGCGCCCACACCACGGTGCACGCGGCGCGCAGCCCGGGAACGTCCACCGGAAGCATCGCGCCGGCGCTCGCGACGATCGCGGTGCCCATGACGCTCGCGTACCAGTTGGGGCCGATGTGCCGCAGGAACGGCAGCCGCGTCCCGTCGCCGGGCGCCTCCGCCGGGCCGGTCGAAAGCGCGGCGGGGGGCGACGGTACAACGGTCCGGGTCACCGGAAAGATGGTCATGCCACGATTCTTCGCGGCCGGGCCCCCGCCCACCAGGGACCTCGTTGCTATGAGGTCATAAGCTGGCTTTATGACCGGCGACGACGCACACGCACCCCACGTTTCCCTCTCCCACCGGGTCCCCGACCTCGGGGCGCTGGAACTGCTCCTCGCCGTCGCCCGGCACGGCAGCCTCGGGCGGGCCGCCCGGGACGTCGGCATCACCCAGCCCGCCGCCTCCAGCCGCGTCCGGTCCATGGAGCGCCGGCTCGGCGTCGCCCTCCTGGACCGCTCCCCGCGCGGCTCCCGGCTCACCGACGCGGGCGCGCTGGTCACCGACTGGGCGCGCCGGGTCGTCGAGGCGGCGGAGGCCTTCGACGCCGGCGCCCAGGCGCTGCGCGACCGCCGCGACTCCCGGCTGCGGGTCGCCGCCAGCATGACGATCGCCGAATACCTGCTGCCGGGCTGGCTGATCGCCCTGCGCGGCGAGCGGCCGGACACCGCGGTCTCGCTCCTCGTCGGCAACTCCGCGGCCGTCGCCCGCCGCCTGGTCACCGGCGAGGCCGACCTCGGCTTCGTCGAGGGCCTGTCGATACCGGAGGGCCTCGACGGCACCGTCATCGCCCACGACCGCCTCGTCGTCGTGGTCGCCCCGAGCCACCCCTGGGCCCGCCGCCGCACCCCGCTGCTGCCCGGCGAGCTCGCCGTCACCCCGCTGATCCTGCGCGAACACGGTTCCGGCACCCGCCAGGTCCTGGACGCCGCGCTCGCCGTGCACGGCGGGCTGGCCCAGCCGCTGCTGGAACTCTCCTCCACCACGGCGGTCAAGGGCGCGGCGGAGAGCGGCGCGGGCCCCTGCGTCCTGAGTGAACTCGCCCTCGGCGAGGAGCTGTCGTCCCGCCGCCTCGTCAAGGTCCCCATCGCGGGTGTACGGCTGCGCCGCCAACTGCGCGCGGTCTGGCCCGCGGGCCACCGCCCCACCGGCCCCGCCCGCGATCTGCTGTCCCTGACCGGCCGCGACACCTGACCCGGCGAACCCGTCGAACCCCGGCCGCCGTGTCGGAGCCGGACCCTAGAGTGAGGGCATGAGCTACGCGACGCCGCCCGGCTGGTATCCGGACACGGGCGCATCCGGCCTTGAGCGCTGGTGGGACGGCACGGCCTGGACCGGGTACACCCGCACGCCCGCCGCCGCCCACGCGGCACCGGAACAGCCGCCCGCACCCGCGGGGTTCGGCCCGCCGTCGCCTCCGCTCCCGCACCGGCGCGGTCCGATCGACGGATCCGGCGGCGGCAGCCGGACGAAGGTCCTGGCGATCACGCTCTCCGGGGTGCTGGTCCTGGGCGCGGCCGTAGCCGGGTCCGTGCTGCTGGGCCGCGACGAGGGCGGTACGCCCGCTGCCCCGACGGCGACCACCTCGTCCGCGGCCCCCGTCACCGCCCCCACGGCCACCGCCTCCTCCGCCGACCCCGACCCGGACGAGGACCCCACTGTCCTCGTCGACCAGCTCAACGGGGTCACCCTGCCGGTGCCCAAGGGCTGGGAGAAGCCGGAGAACACCTCCGACGACGCCGCCACCATCCGCACCGAGCAGTCCTACGACTGCCCCGGAGGCGCGGCGTTCTGCTACCACGGCACGGTCACCACCCGCACAGCCCGGGGCGGCGAGACCGATGTCCGAGCCCTGGCCGAGGCCGACATCGTCACCGCGGCCGACAAGGCCTACGAGGAGGACGGCCTCGGCCGGCGCACCCACGGCGGCATCACGTCCCACAGGGTGCTCAGGGCCCAGGAACTGACCGTCGCCGGCCGCACCGGCTACCTGGTGCGCTGGCAGGTCACCACCGGCAAGGGGCCCGGCGGATACGTGCAGTCCCTCGCCTTCCCCTCCTCGGTGGGCGCCGGGACACCGGTGATCGTCAGGTTCGCCTTCGACGTCGGGGTCTCCGGCCTGCCGCTGTCCCTGATGGACACGATCACCCGGGGCATCCGCCCGCTCGGCGACAGCGCGACGAGCGCCGGCGTGGGCGCGTCCATCGGCCCCTGAAGCCCGGATCGCCCACGGGCCCCAGGTGTCAGAGGAAGGTCCGGCCCTCGCCCCGGTAGGTCGGAACGCTCGCCGTGACCCGGTCGCCCTCGATCAGGTGCAGCGCGTCGAAGCGCTCGCACAGCTCCCCGGCCTTGGCGTGCCGGAACCAGACCTTGTCGCCGATCAGCAGGTCGTCGGCGGGGGAGCCCAGCAGCGGCGTCTGCACCTCGCCCGCGCCCTCCTGCGCGTCGTAGCGCAGCCCCTCCGGCAGATACGGCACCGGCGAGCGGTCGGCGCCGGCCGCGCCGGACGCGGGATAGCCGCCCCCGAGCACCGTCACCACGCCCACGCCGGGCCGCCGCACCACGGGCTGCGCGAACAGGGCCGCGGGCCGGCCGGTGAACGACGTGTAGTTGTCGAACAGCCGGGGCACGTACAGCCCCGAACCGGCCGCGATCTCCGTGACCGCGTCCTCGGCCGCCGTGTGCTGCACACTGCCGGTCCCGCCGCCGTTGACGAACTCCAGCTCCGGCGCGACCGCGCGGACCGCCCGCACCACCTCGGCCCGGCGGACCGCCAGCTCCTTGCGGGCGGCCGACTGCATCAGCCGGATCGCCCGGGACCGCAGCGGCCGCCCCGCCAGCGCGTCGCCGACCCCGGCGACATGCCCCTCGTACGCCATCAGCCCCACCAGTCGGAAGCCCGGCCTGCGGGCCACCGAGCGGGCCAGCTCGGCGAGCTGCGCGGGGGAGCGCAGAGGCGAGCGCAGCGCCCCGATCCGGACCCGGCCGCCCAGCATCCGCAGCGAGGTGTCCAGCTCCAGGCAGACCCGGATCTCCTCCCGGCCGCCGGCCCTGGAGGCGTCGATCAGCTCCAGCTGGGCGTGGTCGTCGACCATCACGGTCACGGCTGCGGCCAGTTTCGGATCGGCGGCCAGCTCGGCGAACGCGGACCGGTCGGCCGACGGGTAGGCCAGCAGGACGTCGTCGAATCCGGCCCGCGCCAGCCACAGCGACTCCGCCAGCGTGTACGACATGATCCCGGCGAACCCGGGACGCGTGAGCACCCGCTCCAGCAGGGCCCGGCACCGCACCGACTTGCTCGCCACCCGGACCGGCTTCCCGGCCGCCCGCCGCACCAGATCGTCGGCGTTGGCGTCGAACGCCTCAAGATCGACGATCGCGATCGGGGCGTCGAGATGGGCGGTGGCCCGGTTGTAGCGGGTCCGGTCAGCGGCGCGGGCAGTCATGGCCGCAGCTTGCCAGAGAGCCGCTACGGCTGGGTAGGGGGACGATCAGGACAGATCGTCCGCCGATCGTCTGCCGACCGGGGCGTCCCGTTCCCCGCCGCCCTCCCGCAGCCCGTAGAGTGACGTGCACGCGAGCACCAACGGGCCTGTCAGCGGCGGTGATCCGTGGTCGGTACGAGGACGTGTATGCGGGGGGCCGGATGAGTACCGAAGCGCAGCGCGCCCCTGTGCCGCCCCGCCCGACCACCCCTCCCGCGGCGTCCGCCCCCACACCCTCGGCACCCGCTTCCGCGACCCCGCAGACTCCGCGGACCCCACGGACCGCACCGCCTCAGCAGGTTCGTCCGGAGGCCACTGCGCAGGATGCTCCGGAGGCCCCGGCCCGCCCGTCCGCACCGGTCCCGCAGGGAGCGTCCGCAGCCCCGGCCCCGGCTCCGGCCCAGCAGGCCTCTGCGCCGCACCTGTCCGCACCGGCCCCGCCGGTACCACCGGCTGCACAGGTACCACCGGCTGCACCGGTTCCGTTGGACCCGAAGGCCCCGCCGACCCGCTTTACTCTGGCGGCCAACGCCGCCCCGCAGGCCCGTCCGGCTGCACCGGTCCCGCAGGCCCGTCCGGGAGCCGCAGCCCGGGCGGCGGCTTCCGCCCCTCAGGCCGCCCCGGCAACTTCCCCCCGTCCGGCCGCCGCAGCCTCGCAAGCCACACCGGCCGCTTCCGCTCCGGCCCCGCAGGCAGCACCAGCGGGCCCCTCGGCCCGACCGGGAGCTTCTGCCCCGCCATCAACTCACGTCCAGCAGGCCGCACCGGCCCCGTCGGCCCCGTCGGCCCCGCAGGCCCCTCCTGTCCCGCAGGCCCCTCCTGTCCCACAGGCCCAGCCGCCCGCGCCTGCCAGGACGTACGCGCCCGCGCCTGCCTCCACGAGGCCCGGGCACCCGGCCCCGCCCTCCGCGGGTTCCGCGAGCCCTTCGCTTCACGCTCCGCGTCCCGCACCGCCCGCCGGCCCGCCGCCCGTCACCCGGCGCAGACCCGTCGGAGCCGTCGACCTGACGCCCGCGCCGGGAGCCGTTCCGCCACCCCCCGGCGGCTACCGGACGCCGGTCCGCTACGGCGGCTTCCCGGAGACACCGGCCGAGACCACGACCCGGCTGCGGCCGGTCCGGCCCCGGCAGCGGTGGCGTACCGCGACCGCCGCCGCCTGTGTCGTGCTCGGCCTCGGGCTGATCGGCGGGGCGGTCACCGGGGCATGGCTGACCGGCGACTCCTCGGCCGAGACCACCGGGAACCCCTACACCGCCGCACGCGGCGCCTGGCACAGCGTCCCCGTCGACACCCTGTTCCCACGCACCCTCCAGGGCAAGGGCGCGGGCCCCGGTGGCACCCACCGCACCTGGACGCGGATCGCCGTCGCCGCCGACGGCACCTGCAAGGACGGGCTCGACCCGCTGCTCCTGACCACGCTCCGGTCCGTCGGCTGCGAACGGCTGGTGCGCGCCACCTACACCGACGCGACCCGCTCCGCCGTCACCACCGTCGGCCTGGTCTTCACCGAGGCCGACGCCCCGAGCATGCAGGCACTGCGCGCCCGGTTCACCGAGCAGAAGCTCGGCGCGCGCAAGGACCTCATGCCCCGTACGTACGCTCCCGAGGGCACGCCCGCGGCTTCCTTCGGCGACCGGCAGCGCGCCAGCTGGACGGTCAACCCGCTCACCGAGATCCCGGTCGTCGTCCTCGCCGTCTCCGGCTTCGCGGACGGGCGCACCGTCGCCGACCCGCAGCCCGCGCCCGACGCCATGGCCTCGGGCGCCACGACGGACATCGCCCAGGCCGGGCTCGGCCACGAGGCGAAGGGCATCGCGGACCGGGTGGAGCGCGGGCTGCGCACGCACGTCGCCGAACTCACGGAGCAGCCCGGATGACCCGACGACCCCACCGCGTCCTCGCCGCGGTCTGCGCGGCCGCCGTCCTCGCGCTCACCTCCGCCGCGCCCGCCCACGCGGACGCCATCCGCGACCAGCAGTGGGCGCTGGACGCCCTGCACACGGACCGGGCCTGGGAGACCACCCGGGGCCGGGGCGTCACCGTCGCCGTCCTGGACACCGGGGTCGACGACGCCCACCCCGACCTGACGGGCCAGGTGCTCCCCGGAAAGGACCTCGTCGGCTTCGGCGCCACCCGCGGCGACTCCTCCTGGGCCCTGCACGGCACCGCGATGGCCGGCATCATCGCCGGACGCGGCAACGGCCCAGGCCGCTCCGACGGCGTCCTCGGCATAGCTCCCGAGGCCCGGATCCTGCCGGTCCGAGTCATTCTGGAGTCCAAGGACACCGCCCGGGCCAAGGCCCGCAAGTCCCGCGGGGCCGCCCTCGCCGACGGCATCCGCTGGGCCGCGGACAACGGCGCCGACGTCATCAACCTCTCCCTGGGCGACGACAGCAAGTCCGCCCACCCCGACCCCGGCGAGGACGCGGCCATCCAGTACGCCCTGTCCAAGGGCGTCCCCGTCGTCGCGTCGGCGGGCAACGGCGGCGAGAAGGGGGACCGGATCTCCTACCCCGCCGCCTATCCGGGGGTGATCGCGGTCGCCGCGGTCGACGAGTACGGTACGCACGCCTCGTTCTCCACCCGCCGCTGGTATGCCACGGTCAGCGCTCCCGGCGTCGACATCGTGGTCGCCAACCCGGACGGGCACTACTACATCGAGTGGGGCACCTCGGCCGCCGCCGCGTTCGTCTCCGGCGCGGTCGCTCTGGTCCGTTCCGCCCACCCCGGCCTCGACCCGGCCCAGATCAAGAAGCTCCTCGCCGACACCGCCCGCGACGCCCCCGCCCAGGGCCGCGACGACGCCCGCGGCTACGGGATCGTCGACCCGGCGGAGGCCATCGAGGCGGGTTCCCGACTGCGTCCGGCCGACCTGGACGCCAAGGCCGCCCCGGCGGGACACCGGGGGCGTTACTTCGGCGACGGCCCGGCCCCGGCCCGCACCGCCGACGCGACGGCCAACTGGGCCGCCCCGCTCGCCGGCGGCCTCGGCGCGGCGCTGCTGGCCGCGGCCGTCGTCCTGTGGCGCGGCCGGAACGCCCCCGGCCGCCGCTGAGCGCACCGCGCCCGGACCGGCCCGTGCCGCTTCACCGATTCGCCCGGGACCGGCCCGCGCCTCACCGGGGCGCCCCGGACACCGCGTCCGACCGGTCGCGCGCGGCCTGACCGCGAGCCCGATCACCGGTGTGCCCGTCGGCGCGCGGGGCGGCCCCGCGGTGCACCACGACCACCGCCACCAGCCCCAGCGCCAGGCCGAGCGCGGTCCGGGGGCCGAACGGCTCCCCGAACATCAGGGCTCCCCAGACCGCCGTGACGGGGGCCATCAGGAACATGAGCGTGTTGACCGCCGTGACGCCCGAACGCCTCAGGATCAGCCAGTACAGCCCGTACCCGCCGAAGGTGGACAGCACCACCAGCCAGCCGACCGCGCCCCAGAACGCGAGCTCGGCGGGCGGCAGCGCGGTTCCCGTGCCGACGGCGAGCGCGGTGAAGACCACGGTGCTGGCGGCGCAGTGGACGGTCAGCGACACCGAAGGGGCCACCCGGATGGCGGAACGGCTCTCCAGGAAGGTGGCCGCCACCAGCGACAGCATGCCGACGAACGGCAGGGCGTAGGCCCACCCGGCCACCCCGGCGGCGGCCGAGGCGTCGGCCGTCGTGACCACGACGACCCCGGCCACCCCCAGACACAGACCGAGCCACTGCCGGGCTGTCACGTGGCTGCGCAGCAGCGGTCCGGCCAGCGCCCCCGCCACCAGGGGCTGGACCCCGTCGATCAGGGCCGTGGTGCCCGTGGATACCCCGAGCTGGATCGCGTAATAGACGGTCAGCAGATAGCCGCTCTGCGACAACACGCCGATCACGGCCTGCCGGACCACGTCCCGTACGCCCAGGCCCCGCCAGGAGGCGCGCGCGACGGTCACCGCGACCACGGCCAGGACGACCGTCAGCGGCAGGAACCGCCACATCAGGATCGTGAGGGCGGACGCGCCGCCGGCCCCGAGCTTGGCCCCGATGAACCCGGAACTCCAGCACAGCACGAAGGCGACCGGGAGAAGGACGTTCATGGCGCACCTCGCTATACAGATCTGTATACCTACCCTCTCGACTATACAGATCGGTATACTCGATGCCATGGGTACTTCCGAGGAGCTGCGACGGATCACGATGACGCCTGCCGCGCGACGGGCCCTGGCGGCCGCCGGGCGGCTCTTCTACGACCGGGGCATCCACGCCGTCGGGGTGGACCTGATCGCCGCCGAGGCCGGGGTGACCAAGAAGACCCTCTACGACCGCTTCGGCTCCAAGGAGCAGGTCGTCGTGGAGTACCTGGCCGACCGGGACGAACGCTGGCGCGCCTTTCTCGCCGAGCGTCTGGACGCCGCACCCCCCGTGCCGCGCGCCCGGATCCTGACCGTCTTCGACGCCTCGCGCGACTGGATGTCGGACCACGGTTCCAAGGGATGCAGCATGGTCAACGCCCACGCGGAGATCAGCGACCCGTCCCACCCGGCGCACGCGGTCATCACCGGCCAGAAGCAGTGGATGCTGGACCTGTTCACCCGGCTCGCCCGGGACGTCGAGGGCCCCGGCCCCGACGCCGCCGACCGGCTGGGGCGGACGCTCATGCTGCTGCACGAAGGGGCCCTGGTCGCGCACGGCCTGAAGGTCTTCCCCGACCCCGTCGCCCACGCCCGTGAGGAGGCCGACGCCCTGCTGGCCGGGGCGACCGGAAGCTGAGACCCGGCCCCCGTCGTCCCGCCGCTCGCCCGCAGTCCCACCTGCGGGCGAGCGGCGGGACCCCAGGCACTACCCTCGTCCCGTGGAGCTCAAGAACATCCCGGACCCCGGTTTCTCCGACGACGACGGCTCGGCGTCCCCCGCCCTGACCCGTGCCCTGGACGCCTGGTCCCGCGACCGCGGTGCCGTCGGCCCGGTCCTCACGGCCCTGCGCGACGCCCGGCTCCTGGTTCCCGTCGTCGCCGTACTCGGCGAGGTCGAGGAGGGCGAGGACGGGCTCCGGCGCGAGAAGACCAGCGACATGGCCGTGCCCACCCTCCGGGCCGGCGACCGGCGCGCGCTCCCCGCCTTCACCTCGACCGCGTCGCTGGCGCTCTGGGACCCGCAAGCGCGCCCCGTCGCCGTGCCACTGCACCAGGCCCTCCGGGCCGCCGCCCACGAGAAGGCGGACACCGTCGTGCTGGACCTCGCCGGGCCCGTCGCCTTCGAGCTGAGCGGGCAGGCGCTCCTGGCCCTCGCCGAGAACCGCACCAGCACCGACCCGCTCCAGGACCCCGCCGTCATCGAGGCCGTACGGGAGACCGTGGCGGCCGATCCCGCCGTGGTCCGGGCCCACCTCGGGCCCGGCAGCGCGGACGGCACCCTCGCGCTCGTCCTCGCCCCGGACGCCGTGCCCGCCGAGGCGGCCCGGCGCATCGCCCGCGCGCTGTCGGCCAGCGAGGTACTGCGGGCCCGGCTGGTGAGCGGCCTGGATCTGGCCGTTCTCCCGGCCGGCACGGCCACGCCGGGGGAGCCCCTCTTCGCCCGCTGACGCCGCGGGTTGATTCCGGGCCGACGCGCGCCAAGCGCCCACCGCCGTGAGAATTGTCGGGATTGCGGAGAAATCCGACCGACCGATCAAGCGCGCGAGGTGGTTCCATGCAGAAGCGGATCGTGGCGTCCGAGTTCCTCGGCACCCTGTTGCTGGTGTTCTTCGCCGTGGGGTCCGCGGTGGTCGCCGTCGAGTACCTCGGCACGGTGGGCATCGCCCTCACCTTCGGTTTCACCCTCCTCGCGCTGGCCTACGCGCTGGGTCCGATCTCCGGCTGCCATGTCAATCCCGCGGTGACGCTGGGCATGTATCTGGCGGGCCGGATCGACATCCGTACGGCCGTCGAACGCTGGGTGGCCCAGTTCCTCGGCGCGATCGTCGGCTCTGCCCTGCTGTTCCTGCTGGCGAAGCAGATCCCGGGCCTGGAGACCAGCGGCGAGTTCGGCACCAACGGCTACGACGACCGGTCGGCCGTCGGCATCAACATCGGCGGCGCGTTCCTCGCCGAGGTGGTCCTGACGTTCCTGCTCGTCTATGTGGTCCTCGCGGTCACCCACAAGGTGGCGGTCACCGGTTTCGACGGGCTGCCCATCGGCCTGGCGCTCGCCGCGATCCACCTGGTGGGCATCCCGCTGACCGGCACGTCGGTCAACCCCGCGCGCAGCTTCGGTCCAGCGCTCTTCGCGGGCGGCGCGGCCCTCTCCCAGCTCTGGCTGTTCATCGTCGCGCCGCTGGTCGGCGGAGCGATCGCCGCCTACGCCCACCGGCTCACCCACCCCTACCCCAACGTCATGCCCGCGGAGACCGAGGACGCCATCTGAGGAACCGCTCCGGCCGGCCGCACACGCGGAAGCCCGCCGCCCCACGGGGGGACGGCGGGCTTCCTGGCGTACGGGAAGGGGCGGCGGCTAGCCGTAGACGGGGCCGGTGTACTTCTCGCCCGGGCCGTGGCCGGGCTCGTCCGGCACCAGCGAGGCCTCGCGGAAGGCGAGCTGGAGGGACTTCAGGCCGTCGCGCAGCGGCGAGGCGTGGAAGGTGCTGATCTCGGTGGCGCTCGCGTCCAGCAGTCCGGCCAGTGCCTGGACCAGCTTGCGGGCCTCGTCGAGGTCCTTGTGCTGCTCGCCCTCCTCCGTGAGGCCGAGCTTCACGGCGGCTGCGCTCATCAGGTTGACGGCGACCGTCACGATCACCTCGACCGCGGGGACCTCCGCGATGTCGCGGGCCATGTCGTCGAAGCCGGGGTTCTCACTGCTGGGGGTCGCGTCACTCATGCCCACACGATAAGGCCAGGCCACCGCCCTCCCGCGCGCGGGAGCCGCTTCGAGGCCGCCGGTGGAGAGCTGGGGCGATCGTGGTGCCATGCCGGGGCGATGCCGGGGGAGGCGCAGGATTAGCGCACCCGGGGCCGGGCTGCTAACCTTGTGTAACGACCGGCCGGACATCTATGTGCCCGGCCCACAAGTGGAGGCTCCGATCTCCCACCTGACTGTCCTCACCGGACGGCGGGTCACCGGTCAGACGGTCCCCATCGTTCCGTACGGACGATGGAGCCGTCCGATGCGCCCCGCGGTTGACCGCGGCGGTGTTCCGGTAGTTCCTGGAGCCCCGCCTGTGTCCCGTCCGGGGCATTTTTGCGCTTCCGGTCGGTTGGTCTTGACGTTATAAGACGTTACGCGGCTGTCCGCCAGGCGGTCGCGTGGTGCTACCGAGGAGGATCCATCAGCGCCGAGCCCCGCATCAACGACCGGATTCGCGTTCCCGAGGTCCGACTTGTCGGTCCCAGCGGTGAGCAGGTCGGGATTGTTCCGCTTGCCAAGGCCCTGGAACTCGCACAGGAGTATGACCTCGACCTGGTCGAGGTGGCGGCGACAGCCCGTCCGCCCGTGTGCAAGCTCATGGACTACGGGAAGTTCAAGTACGAGTCGGCCATGAAGGCCCGTGAAGCGCGCAAGAACCAGGCGCACACGGTCATCAAGGAGATGAAGCTCCGGCCGAAGATCGACCCGCACGACTATGACACCAAGAAGGGTCACGTCGTCCGGTTCCTCAAGCAGGGCGACAAGGTCAAGATCACGATCATGTTCCGTGGTCGTGAGCAGTCCCGCCCCGAGCTGGGCTTCCGACTGCTCCAGCGTCTCGCTTCGGACGTGGAGGACCTGGGCTTCATCGAGTCCAACCCGAAGCAGGACGGCCGGAACATGATCATGGTTCTGGGCCCGCACAAGAAGAAGACCGAAGCCATGGCCGAGGCCCGTGAGGCCCAGGCCGCCCGCAAGGCCGAGCGTCAGGGCCCGACCGACGCTCCGTCCGAGGGCGACACCGCCGAGGCTCCGGCCGAAGCGGTCGAGGCTCCGGCCGAGACACCGTCCGAGGCGTGACCTCAGGGGCTGCCATCCAGGCGGCCCCGGGTCCCCCCGGAATCCCATAGAGATCTGACGCCCCTGCAGTCCGGTGCCCCGCACCGTGAGGGGCGCCACTGACGAGGAGAGAACGGCGCGATGCCGAAGAACAAGACGCACAGCGGTGCCAGCAAGCGCTTCAAGATCACCGGCTCCGGCAAGGTGCTCCGCGAGAGGGCCGGCAAGCGCCACCTGCTCGAGCACAAGTCGTCCAAGAAGACCCGCTCGCTGACCGGCACGGTCGTCGTGGCTCCGGCCGACGCCAAGAAGATCAAGAAGCTTCTCGGCAAGTGAGGTTCGGCCTCCGGGCTCGTCCCGGAGGCACGACCTCGATCACACCGGGACCAATTCGTTTCCGGGCCGTGTGAAGACACCCACGGCCCCGCTACAAGGAGTTAACAAGTGGCACGCGTCAAGCGGGCAGTCAACGCCCACAAGAAGCGCCGGGCAATTCTCGAGGCGGCCAAGGGCTACCGCGGGCAGCGTTCGCGTCTGTACCGCAAGGCCAAGGAGCAGGTCACCCACTCCCTGGTCTACAACTACAACGACCGCAAGAAGCGCAAGGGCGACTTCCGTCAGCTGTGGATCCAGCGCATCAACGCCGCTGCCCGCCAGAACGGCATGACGTACAACCGCCTCATCCAGGGTCTGAAGGCCGCCAACATCGAGGTGGACCGCAAGATCCTGGCCGAGCTCGCGGTCAACGACGCCAACGCGTTCGCCGCCCTCGTCGAGGTCGCTCAGAAGGCCCTCCCGAGCGACGTCAACGCCCCGAAGGCCGCCTGATCCAGGCACCCCCTTCCAGGTACGCGAACCGGACCCGCAGGCGCACGCCGCCTGCGGGTCCGGTGCGTTGACCCGCCGACCCATCCCGCCGACGACACCCCACACCGCCACAGCCGTACGCAGAGAGGCTCGCCGCCGACCATGGGCACCCCCGAACTGATCTCCCCGCGTTCCCCCCGTGTCGCCGCCGCCCGCCGGCTGGCCCGCCGCAACTTCCGCGGCAAGGAGCGCAGGTTCATCGCCGAGGGGCCCCAGGCCGTACGCGAGGCCGCCGCCCACCGGGGCGGCGACGGCGAGCCGACCCTCATCGAGCTGTTCGCCACCCCCGAGGCCGCCGACCGGTACGCCGACATCGTCGAGGCCGCCCACACCGCGGGCGCCCGGGTGCACCTCGCCGACGACGACGTCCTCGCCGACGTCTCGCAGACCGTCACCCCACAGGGCCTCATCGGCGTCTGCCGCTTCCTGGACACCCCGTTCGAGGAGATCCTCGCCGCGAAGCCCACCCTGGTGGCCGTTCTGGCCAACGTGCGTGACCCCGGGAACGCCGGGACGGTCCTGCGCTGCGCCGACGCGGCGGGCGCGGACGCGGTGATCCTGACCGACGCCTCGGTCGACCTCTACAACCCCAAGTCCGTACGGGCCTCCGTCGGTTCGCTCTACCACCTGCCCGTCGCCGTCGGCGTTCCCGTCGAACAGGCCGTTCAGGGCCTCCGGGACGCCGGGGTGCGCATCCTCGCCGCCGACGGGGCCGGTGCCGACGACCTGGACGACGAGCTGGACGCGGGCACCATGGGCACCCCCACCGCCTGGGTCTTCGGCAACGAGGCCTGGGGGCTCCCCGAGGAGACCCGCGCGCTCGCCGACGCCGTCGTCCGCGTCCCCATCCACGGGAAGGCGGAGAGCCTCAACCTCGCCACCGCCGCCGCCGTCTGCCTGTACGCCTCCGCCCGCGCACAGCGCCCCCGGCGCGCCCCCGACGCGTAACCCAGCGCCGTTCCGGGGGCCCGTCGGCACACGATCCCGGCCATTCCCGCGCCCCTCCCACCGGCGCACTCCCCTCCGCGCCCCCACAGGGTGTCGCCGGTTCACCGACGACTAGTAGGGTGACGAACTCGGGGGCCCACTGCACCGGTTCGAGAGGTGGGGATACGGGAAGATGGCTGTCGGCATGAGCTCGCCGCGACCGGCGCACACCACCGCACCGCGGGCAGCGGAAGAGAAGCCGGACGGGTCTGCGGCCGGTCCGGACGGCCTCGGCCAGGACGTCCCGGCCATCGACCCGGACGACCTTCCCGACGGTCTCGTCGTCGCCGACGCGAGCGGGCACGTCGTCTGCTTCAACGCCGCCGCCGCCCGCATCACCTCCACCCCCCGCGCCGACGCCATCGGACGTCCCCTGGACGTCGCCCTCCCGCTGGAGGACCTCAAGGGGAAGCGCTGGTGGCCCCTGACCGACCCGTACGGCGGTCTCGCCACCCGCAAGGGCCAGCCCGAGCGCAACCTGCTGCTGCCCGGCGGCCGTGAGGTGCTGGTCTCCGCCCGTTACGTCCGCGAGCACCCGCTCGGCCCGGTGCGCCGGGTCATCGTCTCGCTGCGGGGAACCGAGGCCCGTCGGCGTACCGAACGCAGCCACGCCGAGCTGATCGCCACCGTCGCCCACGAACTGCGCTCCCCGCTGACCTCCGTCAAGGGGTTCACCGCCACGCTGCTCGCCAAGTGGGAACGTTTCACCGACGACCAGAAGCGGCTGATGCTGGAGACCGTCGACGCGGACGCCGGCCGGGTCACCCGGCTCATCGCCGAACTGCTCGACATCTCCCGCATCGACTCCGGCCGCCTGGAGCTGCGCCGCCAGCCCGTCGACGTCTCCGCCGCCGTGGCCCGGCACATCCAGGCGCTCATCACCGGCGGCCAGGAGCCCGACCGCTTCCGGGTCCGGGCCCGCGGGCCCCTGCCCGCGCTGTGGGCCGATCCCGACAAGGTCGACCAGGTCCTCGGCAACCTGCTGGAAAACGCGGTGCGCCACGGTGAGGGAACCGTCACCATTGAGATCGCCCCGGCACCCGCGCCGGGCGCGAACGACGAGACGGGAACGGCTGTCACCGTGAGCGACGAAGGCCCCGGCATCCCCGAGGAGTCGATGGGTCGTGTCTTCACCCGCTTCTGGCGGGGGAGCAAGCGCGGCGGCACGGGGCTGGGCCTCTACATCGTCAAGGGCATCGTCGAGGCCCACGGCGGCACCATCACCGTCGACCGGGGGCCCGGCGGCGGAGCCGAGTTCCGCTTTGTTCTGCCCGTGAGCATGCCCGCCTACCTGGTGTGAGCAGCCCGCGGGCGCCCCGACCGTCCTGCGGCCTTTAGACTCGACCTTTGGCACCTTTGCGTCCAGCGGTCTCCAGCCGGGTCGCGCCACCAGCCAATCGGAAGCACGGGAAGAGATGTCGGCACCGAACAAGTCGTACGACCCAGTCGAGGTCGAGGCACTGAAACCGGAAGAGATCGAGCGCCTGCGGGACGAGGCGTTCGCCGCCTTCGCCGCCGCCGGCGACCTCGACGCGCTCGCCCAGGCGAAGACCGCGCACACCGGAGGTACCTCGCCGCTGTCCCTCGCCAACCGCGAGATCGGCGCCCTGCCCCCGAAGGCCAAGGCCGAGGCGGGCAAGCGCGTGGGCCAGGCCCGCGGCGCCGTCTCCAAGGCCCTCGCCGCCCGCCAGGCGGAGCTGGAGGCCGAGCGGGACGCCCGGGTGCTCGTCGAGGAGGCCGTGGACGTCACGCTGCCCTACGACCGCACTCCGGCCGGCGCCCGCCACCCCCTGACGACCATCATGGAGCGCGTCGCGGACGTCTTCGTGGCCATGGGCTACGAGATCGCCGAGGGCCCCGAGGTCGAGGCGGAGTGGTTCAACTTCGACGCCCTGAACTTCGTGCCCGACCACCCGGCCCGGCAGATGCAGGACACCTTCTTCGTGCGGGGCACCACGCCCGTCGGGAAGGCGACCGAGGGCGACGAGTCCGGCGTCGTGCTGCGTACGCACACCTCGCCGGTGCAGGCCCGCACGCTCCTGGAGCGCAAGCCCCCCGTCTACGTGGTCTGCCCCGGCCGGGTCTACCGCACCGACGAGCTGGACGCCACGCACACCCCGGTCTTCCACCAGATCGAGCTGCTCGCGGTCGACGAGGGGCTCACCATGGCCGACCTCAAGGGCACCCTCGACCACATGGTCCAGGCGCTCTTCGGACCGGACATGAAGACCCGGCTGCGGCCGAACTACTTCCCGTTCACCGAGCCGTCCGCCGAGATGGACATGGTCTGCTACGTCTGCCGCGGCGAGTCCGTCGGCAACCCGGACCGCCCCTGCCGCACCTGCGGCAGCGAGGGCTGGATCGAGCTCGGCGGCTGCGGCATGGTCAACCCCAAGGTGCTCGTCGCCTGTGGCGTCGACCCCCGGAAGTACAGCGGATTCGCCTTCGGGTTCGGCATCGAACGGATGCTCATGTTCCGCCACAACGTCGAAGACATGCGAGACATGGTCGAGGGTGACGTCCGGTTCACCCGGCCGTTCGGGATGGAGATCTGATGCGCGTCCCGCTTTCCTGGCTGCGGGAGTACGTCGACCTGCCGGCGACGGAGACCGGCCGTGACGTACAGGCCAAGCTCGTCTCCGTCGGCCTGGAGGTCGAGACCGTCGAGCAGATCGGCGCGGGCCTCAAGGGCCCCCTGGTCGTCGGCAAGGTCCTGACCATCGAGGAGCTGGAGGGGTTCAAGAAGCCCATCCGTTTCTGCACGGTCGACGTCGGCACCGCCAACGGCACCGGCGAACCGCAGGAGATCGTCTGCGGCGCCCGTAACTTCTCGGTCGGCGACAAGGTCGTCGTGGTCCTCCCGGGCGCGGTCCTGCCCGGCGACTTCGCGATCGCCGCCCGCAAGACGTACGGCAAGACCTCGCACGGCATGATCTGCTCCACCGACGAGCTCGGCATGGGCGACGACGGCACGCACGGCATCATCGTGCTGCCGCCGGAGCACGAGGTCGGCACCGACGCGATCGAGCTGCTCCAGCTCGTCGACGAGGTCCTCGACATCGCGGTCACCCCGGACCGCGGCTACTGCCTCTCGATGCGCGGCGTCGCCCGGGAGACCGCCATCGCGTACGGGCTGCCGCTGCGCGACCCGGCGCTGCTGGACGTGCCCGCGCCGAACGCGTACGGCTACCCGGTCAAGATCAGTGACCCGATCGGCTGCGACCGCTTCACCGCGCGCACCGTCACCGGTCTCCAGCCGGAGGCCCGCTCCCCGATCTGGATGCGGCGCCGTCTCCAGAAGGCCGGGATGCGGCCCATCTCGCTGGCCGTCGACATCACCAACTACGTGATGCTGGAGCTCGGCCAGCCCCTGCACGCCTACGACCGCACCCGGGTCGAGGGGCCGATCGGCGTGCGCCGCGCCGCGCAGGGCGAGAAGCTCACCACGCTGGACGGCACCGTGCGCGTGCTGGACGCCGAGGACCTCGTCATCACCGACGACCGCGGGCCGATCGGCCTCGCGGGCGTCATGGGCGGTGCCAACACCGAGATCGCCGACGCGGGCGGCGAGCACGCCCTCACCACCGAGGTCGTCATCGAGGCCGCGCACTTCGACGCGATCTCGATCGCCCGCACCGCGCGCCGCCACAAGCTGTCCTCCGAGGCGTCCAAGCGCTTCGAGCGCGGCGTGGACCCGCAGGCCGCCGCCGCTGCCGCCCAGCGTACGGTCGACCTGCTGGTCCTCCTCGCGGGCGGCATCGCCGAGGCCGGGGTCACCGAGATCACCGCCCCGTCCGCGCCGCGCACCATCGCGATGCCGGCGAACCACCCGGACAGGGTGGCCGGTGTGGAGTACGGCCGCGAGACCGTCGTCCGCCGCCTCCAGGAGGTCGGCTGCGACGTCTACGGGCAGGACGAGCTGATCGTCACCGTCCCGTCCTGGCGGCCCGACCTGAACGAGCCGAACGACCTCGTTGAGGAGGTCATCCGGCTGGAGGGCTACGAGAACCTGCCCTCCACCCTGCCGACGCCCCCCTCCGGCCGCGGCCTCACCGACCGCCAGCGGCTGCACCGCCGCGTCGGCCGGGTGCTGGCCGGAGCCGGGTACGTCGAGGCGCTGAACTACCCGTTCATCGGCGACGCGGTCCTGGACCAGCTCGGCCTGGGGGCGGACGACGCCCGCCGCCGCACGGTCAAGCTCGTCAACCCGATCTCCGACGAGGAGCCGGCGCTGCGCACCACGCTGCTGCCGGGCCTCCTCGGCGCGCTGCGGCGCAACGACGGCCGCGGCAGCCACGACCTGGCGCTCTTCGAGACCGGCCTGGTCTTCAGGCCGACCGGCGAGGAGACGGCCGCAGCCCGGCTGCCCGTCGACCGCCGCCCCACGGACGAGGAGATCGCCTCCCTGGACGCGGCCCTGCCGCGTCAGCCGCGCCGCGCCGCCGTCGTCCTCGCGGGCGCCCGTGAGCGGTCCGGCTGGTGGGGCAAGGGCACCCCGGCTACCTGGGCGGACGCCGTCGAGGCCGCCCGGTCCATCGCCGCGGAGGCCGGTGTGGAGGTCGTCGTCCGCGCCGACCAGCACGCCCCGTGGCACCCGGGCCGCTGCGCCGCGCTGTACGTCACCGTGGACGGCGAGGAAACCCTCTTCGGACACGCGGGCGAACTGCACCCGCGCGTGATCAAGGCACTCCACCTGCCCGAGCGGACCTGCGCCGCCGAGGTCGAGCTGGACGTCCTGGAGAAGGCCGTCGACGGAGCACTCCAGGCACCCCGGATCTCCACCTTCCCGGTGGCGACCCAGGACGTCGCGCTCATCGTCGCCGGAGACGTCCCGGCCGCCGACGTGGAGCGGGCGCTGCGCGAGGGCGCGGGTGAACTGCTCGAATCGCTCCGGCTGTTCGACGTCTTCACCGGTGAGCAGATCGGCGGGGGCAACAAGTCCCTGGCGTACGCGCTGCGCTTCCGCGCCGCCGACCGCACCCTGACCGTCGAGGAGGCCTCGGCAGCCCGCGACAGCGCGGTGGCCCTGGCCGCCGAGCGCACGGGCGCGGTGCTGCGCGGGGCGTAGTCCTCACGCGCCGAGGCGTTGAGAAGGGGCGTATCCGGCCACCGGATACGCCCCTTCTCCATCCCGCCGAGCGACGGTGGGACCACACGCCGGAGCCGGAGCCGGAACCGGGAGGAACGCGGTTCCGCCGTCCGTTCCGCAGCCACCCTCCTTCGTCGTCGGTCAGTGGGCCGTGCGGTCCGGGCGCCGTCCGCGCTGCCTCGGAGTGTCGGGCAGGTCAGCAGCGCGGACGGCGCGGGTGCGGGTCGTAGGCCGTTACGAGGGGGAGCCGACGACCCGGCCGCCTCTTGCGAGGGAGCTCATTCAACCGAGCCCGGGATCCGCGCGGCAGAGCACACGGAGGGAGGGTTCGGGCATTCCGTTCACACCCCGTGTGAATCGTGCTCCACTAGGCTATTGCGACACGCACCTGGGGGGACGATGGAGCCCAATGTCCTGCTCGAAGCCCTGATCGAGGAGGCCGGTGTGTCCCGTGCGGGCCTCGCCGGTCACGTCAACCGGGCGGGCCTGACCCGCGGGCTGAGCCTGCGGTACGAACACACGGCGGTCTCCCGCTGGCTCAAGGGCCAGCGTCCGCGCGGGCAGGTTCCCGACCTGATCTGCGAGGTGCTGGCCGGCCGGCTGGGCCGGCCCGTCGGGCTCGACGACGTCGGGATGGGCGCCTTCGCCGGGTCGGGGGCGGACGTCGGCTCCGAGGGCGCCTCCCTCTCCGGCTTCGTCGAGCGGGCCACCGCCCTGTGGCGCTCCGACGAGCAGCGCCGCCCGCACCTGGCCACCGTGCCCGCCGTCACCGGCACCCCGGCGGTGATGCCGGTCTGGGAGTGGGAGAACCCCCCGGAGGACATCGACGTCTCACGGCCGGGGCCGGGCCGGGTCGGTGCGGCCGACATAGCGATGCTCAAGTCGGCCCGCGACCACTACGAGCAGATGTACCGCAAGACGGGCGGCATCGCGACCAGGTCCCGGATCGTCCGCTTCCTCAACGCGGAGGCCGCGCCGCTGCTGCGCGGCGGCTACGGCGACGCCCTGGGCCGGAGCCTGCACCGGGCGACGGCGGGACTGGTGGCGGTGGCGGGCATCTGCGCCTACGACTCCGACGCCCACGGACTGGCCCAACGCTACTTCCACCAGGCGCTGCGGCTCGCGAAGTCCAGCGGGGACCGGGGGCTCGGCGGCTATGTGATCGCCCTGCTGGTCACCCAGTCGCTGTTCCTCGGCGACCATCGCCGCTCCATCGCCTTCGCCGAGGCCGCGCTGCGGGCCGCCGGCGGTCACATCACCCCCGCCCTCGCCGCCGATCTGCACGCCATGCAGGCCAAGGCGTACGCCCGGCTGGGAGACGCGTCGAGCGCCCGGGCCTGCATCGGGCGGGCGGAGGCGCAGGCGGGCCGGATCCACACCGGCCGGGAGCCGGAGGAGACCGGGTACGTCCAGCCGGGTCTGGTCGACGTCCAGGTGGCGGAGGCGCTGCTCGGTCTCGGGGACCTGCCCGCCGCCCGGGAGCACGCGGCCTCCGCCGTGCGCGCCCCGGCGCACGACCGGGGGCGCGTGCACCGTCTCGCGATGTTGAGTCATATCGAGCTGCTTCAGGGCGAGCCCGACCGCGCGGCCGGTACAGCGGCCGAAATGGCGATGAGGGCCCGGGGGATGGAGTCCCAGCGGCTGCGCGACCGGCTGCGGCAGGTCCGGCGCGAACTGGCCGCGAGCGGCTGCTCCGACGCGGTGGGGACCACCGACCTCATCGACGAGGCGCTCCGCGTGCCTCTGTGAGCTCTGCCGACGCCCCGTCGTTCGCTCCCTCCGGCAGTCGAGCCTGCTGACATGTTGACCCCAACATGTCGAAAGGCGGCAGAACCGTGCAGTGGACGAACTTAAGCGAACAGAATGTGTATCAGAACCCGTGGTTCCGGGTGAATCTGGCGGACGTCCAGCTCCCCGACGGCAGCCATCTCGACCACTTCGTCATCCGGTTGCGACCCGTCGCGGCCGCCACCGTGGTCAACGAGGCGAACGAGGTGCTGCTGCTCTGGCGGCACCGGTTCATCACCGACAGCTGGGGGTGGGAACTGGCCGCGGGCGTCGTCGAGGACGGCGAGGACATCGCGTCGGCAGCGGCCCGCGAGATGGAGGAGGAGACCGGCTGGCGCCCCGGCCCGCTGCGCCCGCTGCTCACCGTGGAACCGTCGAACGGCCTCACCGACGCCCGCCACCACCTGTACTGGTCCGACGAGGCGCACTGGACCGGCCCCCCGCAGGACGCCTTCGAGTCCTCGCGCCGCGAGTGGATACCGCTGAAGGTCGTCCCGGACATGATCGCCCGGGGCGAGGTGCCCGCCGCGAACATGGCGGCGGCCCTGCTGATGCTGCACCACCTGCGCCTGGGCTGACCCGGCAGCGAAGAGGCGTCCCGTACGGGCGAGGAGCCGGCCCCGGGGTGACCGGGGCCGGCTCCTGACTGCGAAACGAGGGGTGGCTCAGGCGTACGGGTGGAAGCCCGAGCCGGTCCTGTGGCCGAGGCGGTCCGCGTCGTGTTGGCCGTTCCGGGCCAGGCCGCTTTTGGTCCTTGCGTCGGCCGATCGGCCGTCTCTACTGTCATGACGTCGCCGATTATGTGGGCGGTCGACGAAATCGCCAATGGGCACGCGTGCAGGTTCGAGATGAGTTGGAGGCCAATCGCACATGGTCAGTAACCTGATCGATCAGGACGAGCGCTTCCTCGGTATTCTGAATCGTCTGACCTCGAAATCGATTGACGACTACTACAACCCGTACCAGCTTTTCGAATGGCCGGACAGCCTTCCCGAGAACATGTGGTGGATGAGTCCGGAACTCACCACTACGTACGGAACGGAAGCGGCAAAGCGGCTCACCGAGAACCAGCTCTTCGCGCTTTCGCGCCACGAAAGCATCAACTTCTACAGCCTGAACGTGCACGGTATTCGCGAACTGCTCATCGAGGTGACCAAGCGGATTCACACGTCCGGCTTCGAGACGCCTTCCGAGTTCTTCCACCACTTCATCGGTGAGGAGAACGAGCACATGTGGTTCTTCGCGGAGTTCTGCCTGCGGTACGGGAACAAGATCTATCGGCAGCCGGGCGGTGTCAACATCGAGATACCCCGGTCGAACATCGAAAGCCTCCTGGTTTTCGTCCGGATTCTGATCTTCGAGGAGTTGGTCGACCACTTCAACTCCAAGATGGCACTGGACGATCGTCTCGACGACACGATCCGTGCCATCAACCGCATTCACCACCAGGATGAATCCCGGCACATCGCCTTCGGCCGAGAACTGGTAACGGTTCTTTTTGCCGACGTCCGGAAGGGCGCGTCCGAAGAAGAGCTGAAGGACATCTCCACGTACATCAGGCGCTACCTGACCTTCAGCTTCGAGTCGCTGTACAACCCCCAGGTGTACCGCGACGCCGGAATGGAGAACCCGCAGCAGCTGAGGCGCGAGTTGCTCGACTCGCCCCAGCGAATCGAGCTGGAGAAGGCTGTCTTCCGTAAGACCGCCAAGTACCTGGAGAAGACGGGGATCATCTGATGCCGGCGTCACAGGAGGAGGCGAGCCTCTCCGACGCGCTGGTCATTCTGGACCCTGACCAGACCGATCTGCTGAGGGAACTCGACTCGACGTTCACCGGATGGGGAAGGTCGGCCGGCGCGCGAGAGATCCTGCCGCCGCCCATGTACCCGGTTTCCGATCTGGAGAAGTTCGACGTCTATGTGAACTTCCCCCACCTGAACCTGGTGGCGGCGCCGCTCGATCTGGAGGGCGGCCGCGGCAGGCCCGCCGACGGACGCTTCGCCGCCGGCGATCTGGGGGCTGCCCGGTTCGGGCTGCCGCACGCGACCTGCTACGGCGCGTACCTCTACTACGAAGGCACGCGCGTCGACGACAACACGCTGGTCACACTGGTGAACCGCTGTTTCAGGAACGAGGACCGCTACAGCCGCCTCCGGCGGCTCGTGAGCTTCCAGATGCGGGAGATCGTCGCCCTGGGGACGTTCGAGCACACGCAGAACGTCATCGCCGAGTTCACCGGCCGCATCGATCGATTCGCCCGAGCGCTCACACTGGATCTCAAGAAGGTCGCCGCGTCCGACCCGTTCTTCGAGAACGACGGCGCCCGCGCTCTTCTGCAGCGGCTGAGCCCCGTCAAGTACGAATTCTGCCGGGGTGACCTGGCCATCGCTTCCGTGAACACCCACCGGAATTTCTTCGGGGAGCGCTGCGACATCCGGCTGCGCCACGGCGGCGAACACGCCTATACCGGCTGTGTCGCGTTCGGTCTCGAACGCTGGCTCTTTGTGCTCGACGACCTGTACGGCGGCGACGCGCGAAAGGCGCTCGACTCGGTACGGGCCGCCGCGCAACAGGTCGACTGATATGTGGGACGGGCGGGTCGGAATCGATCTGGTCCCCTTCAGCCGCGTACGGAAATTGCTGGCCCCGGGGTCGGAACGGGCTCTGTACCGGCTGCTCACCGCCGAAGAAATCGGGATACTGCGCCTGCCGGACGACCCCGACGTCGAAGGCATCGCGGGCCGGCTGGCCGCGAAAGAAGCAGTCTTCAAGCTGTTTCACCTACCGGGACAGGCGCTGCCCTGGCGCGGTATCGAAATCCTTCGGGGGGCCGGTGGCTGGCCGGAGGTCCGGCTCAGCGGCCGGGCGAGCGAGCTGGCCGCCACAGTCGGTATCGGACATATCGAAGTGAGTATCGCGCACGATTCCCCCTGTGCCATCGCAGTCGCCTACTCGACCTGCGTGAGCGACCGAGGAAAAGAGAAACCCACATCACTCCGAGCGATCGAGGAGACTGACATGCCTTCTGCCGACATCGGCGAAGTACGCGAGTGGATCCTGAGCCGCCACCCCGAACGCCAGACCATAGCAGCCGACGAAAATCTCATCGAGAGCCGACTCGTCGACTCGCTCTCTTTCGTCGAGCTCGTCTATGCGATCGAGGGTGCGAGCGGCGCCGAGATCGACTTCGACAACATCGAGCTCCAGGACTTCCAGACCCTTTCGGCAATCGAAAAGGCGTTCTTCACCGTCGTCTGAACACCCGGATCACGGAGGGCACACGAACCATGGAAGCCGTTTCGTACACCGCCCAATGGACGGCGGCCGCTCGCGCGCTCGAATCTGAGCGTGACAGTGACGCCCTGTTCCAGGACCCCTATGCCCGAGCGCTCGCGGCGCCGCGCGGATTCGAGTTGCTCAAAAAATACGGAGGCGCCGGACTCCTTCCGTTCATTGCCATCCGCACGGCATACATGGATGAAAGCGTCCAGGAAAGCCTGCGCGAAAGCGATATCAGGCAAGTCGTCCTCGTCGCCGCCGGAATGGACACACGGGCCTTCCGCCTGGAGTGGCCCGACGGCACGGTCGTGTACGAGGTCGACCACGCGGCCCTCATCGAGGAGAAGCGTGGGCGCCTCGCACGGCTGGGCGCGGAGCCCAGGACCGAGCGCAGGGAGGTCTCCGCCGACCTCGCCGGAGAGTGGCTGCCCGAGCTGAAGCGCGCCGGCTTCGACCCGGCCGCGCCCACTCTCTGGGTCGCGGAGGGTCTGCTGTTCTTCCTTGAGAAGCAGCAGGCCGAGACGCTCCTGGCAACCCTGGGATCGGTCTCGGCGCCGGGAAGCCGGCTGGCGGTCGACCTCGTGAACAAGGCGCTGCTGCGCAGCCCGTTCTCCCGCGAGTTCCTCAAGGCGCTGAAGGACGACGACACGCCGTGGCTCTTCGGCACCGACGAGCCGGAGGAGTTCCTCGGTGCCGCGGGCTGGAAGGTACGGGACGTCAAGGAGCCCGGGCAGCCCGGAGCGGGAGCGGGGCGCTGGCCCTACGACGTGCAGTCCCGGGACCGTCGCGGCATCTCCCGGAGCTGGCTCGTGCGTTCCGAATTCGCCGGTCGATGAGAGGACACCCGATGAGCGGGGCCACGACACTGGAGAGGATCGAATCGTTCCTCCCCGAACCCAGCGTGACGATCGACGAGGTCGCCGGCAGCCTGGGCCTCAGGCGGCCCGAGGTCGGTGTGTTCCGGAAGATCTACGGACTCGACCGGCTGCGCTTCGCTCCGGACATGGGTCTGTTCGACCTGGTGCTGCCGGCCGCGCAGCGGGCCCTGAAGGCCCTGCCCGCGGGCCGCACCGTCGACTACGTCATCTTCGCGCACACCATGCAGACGCTCACCCCGCCGCAGATCGACGCGGCCCAGGTGATCAGGGACAACCTGGGGCTGCACGACGCCGAGGCCTTCGCCCTCAGCCACCAGGCGTGTGTGAGCAGCCTCGGGGCTATCGACGTAGCGGGCGAACTGCTGCGGGCCGAGGGCCAGGGGACGTCCTACGCCCTGATGGTCACCGGTGAACGCGCCTACTCACCCAAGGTGCAGCTGATCCCCAACAGCGCGATCATGGCGGACGCGGCGGCGGCCTGCCTGGTCACCGTGGACGGACCCGGTGACGTGGTGCGCTCCTACGTGACGCGCACACTCGGCCGGTTCGCCGCGGGCCTCGACCTCAGCAGGGAGGAGACCCAGGACTTCGGCCGGGCCTACGGCTCCGTACTCGGCGAGGTCATCGAGCAGGCCGTGGACCGGGCGGGACTGGCGTTCTCCGACATCGAGCTCGTGATCCCGCACAACGTGAACATGGTCTCCTGGCGCCAGACGATCAAGGAGATGGGCGCGGACCCCGAGAAGTTCTTCCTGAGCAACATCCCGCGCTACAGCCACTGCTACGCGTCCGACGTCTTCGTCAACTACACGACGCTCCGGGACGAGGAGGACCGTCTCGTCGACGGGGCGAACTACGTGCTGGTCTCCGTAGGACTGGGAGCCACCTTCGGCGCGATGGTCATCACCCATCGGAAGCGGTGATCACCGTGGCCGATCCCGTGTACACGAGCGACCTCAAGCAGGCGCTCACCGGTGACCGCGAGGCCCGGTTCGTCTGGCTGTGCAATTTCGAGGTGGAGAGGGAGTGGGCCCTCGACTACGTCGGTCTCCCGGCGCCCCGCGTCTCGAACACCACCGCGACCGTCCAGCGGATGGAGGAACTGGGGGCCCTCCTCGCCGAGCCGGCCGACTATCTCCTGCTGGACCGGCCGCTGTCGGGCGGCTACCGCCACTACGTCGACAAGACCGGACTCGGTGCGCCCACGGAGCTGCTCACCCGGGCCCCCGCGGGCGCCGGGGGTACCAGCCGGGCCGTGCTCGACTCCCCGGAGCTGATGGACCGCCTGCGCACCCTCGCCCAGGGAGGGGCCTACCTGATGCCCATGGGGAACTCCGCCCAGGAGCAGCGGATCTCGGAGCTGACGGGGCTGCGGCCGGCCGTGCCCGACGCCGGTGTGTACGAGCGTGTCAACAGCAAGATCTACAGCCGACGGCTGGTCGAAGAACTCCGGCTGCGGGCGATTCCCGGCTTCTGCTGCGAGACGGTGGGAGAGCTGCACCGGGCTCTGGACCGGGATTGGGGCGACAACGCGGGATCCGTCATCGTCAAGGACGCCTTCGGTGTCTCCGGCAGGGGCCTCGTGGTGGTCGACAGCGGCCGCAAGGCCGACCGGCTGCTCCGGCTGATCGACCGCAGGGCGCGCTCCACCGGGGACGACCGTATCCACGTCGTCGTCGAGTCGTTCCTGCCCAAGCGGTTCGACCTCAACTACCAGTTCACCATCGACCGCACGGGCCGCACACGCCTCGACTTCGTCAAAGAGGCGCTCACCGCAGGCGGCGTGCACCTCGGCCATGTGATGCCCGCCAACCTGACCGCCGAGCAGCACGCGACGCTGGCCGAGGCCGCCCAGCTCCTCGGCGCGAGGCTCTACGCCGACGGGTTCTTCGGAGTCGTCGGCGTGGACGCCCTCCTGGGCGCCGATGATCTGGTCTACCCGGTCCTGGAGATCAACGCCCGTCTGAACATGTCGAGTTACCAGGGACGGGTCACCGAGCTCTTCCTGCGGCCCGGCGGGGTCGCACTGGCCAAGCACTATCCGCTGCGCCTGCGGGCACCGGTCCCGTTCGAAGAGGTGGCCGAGGCCCTCGGTCCTCTGGCCGATCCCCCGGAGGACGGCACCGGACTGCTCATCACCTGCTTCGGCACCGTCAACGCGCAGGCCGACTCCCCACCGCCGTTCGGCGGTCGGCTGTACAGCGTGCTCTTCGCCCACGACGCGCGGCACCTGACAGAACTCGACCGACGGGTGGAGGGAGCGCTCCATCGCTTCGGTATCGACGAGAGGACACCGTGAAGACCAAGGAATTGCATGTGCAGGGTGTACCGGTCTCCGAGATCGCTGAAGAGTTCGGCACCCCGCTGTACATCTACGACGCCGATGTGCTGCGTTCCGTCTACCAGCGCCTGCGGGATCTGCTGCACCCGGCCGTGGACATATTCCTGTCCCTCAAGGCCAACCCGAACGTGAGCGTCTGCTCCTACCTCGGGTCGCTCGGCGCGGGGGCGGAGATCTCCTCCATGGTCGAGCTGCTGACCGCGCAACGTGCGGGCATCGCCCCCGAGGACATCATCTTCCTCGGCCCGGGCAAGACCCCCGCCGAGTTGGAGGCGTGCGTCGCCGCCGGCATCCACGCCATCGTGTGCGAATCGCTGGAGGAAGTGCTCCAGCTGGAAAGGATCGCCGTCGAGACGGGCAGGGCCCAGGTCCCGGTCCTGCTCAGGATCAACCCGGACTTCCACACCAAGGGCTCCGGGTTGTCGATGGGCGGCAAGCCCCGGCAGTTCGGGATGGACGTGGAGCTGCTGCGCCGGTCCCGTGAGGTGCTCGACGGGCTGGACCGTGTCCATGTGCGGGGCATCCACGTCTACATGGGCACCCGCTTCCTCAACGCGGACGACCTGGTGCACAACACCCGGCAGATCCTCGCGACCGCCCAGGACCTGTCGGGGCAGCTCGGCATCCCCCTGGAGACCGTCGACTTCGGCGGCGGTTTCGGTGTCGGCTACTTCGACAACGAGAGCGATCTCGACATCGAACGGACGGCCGCCGGCATCAACGAGGTCGTCGCCCCCTTCGCGGAGGCCCACCCCGGCTGCCGGCTGATCAACGAACTGGGGAGGTACCTGACGGCCTGGTGCGGTACGTACGTCGTACGCGCGCTGTACGTCAAGGAGTCCCAGGGCGAGCAGTTCGTGGTCGCCGACGGAGGCACCAACCACCACATGGCCGCGGTCGGTATCGGCAGCTTCGTCAAGCGGAACTTCCCCATTCGGTCCCTGACCCGGTACGCCGACGAACCGGTCGGGACCTACACCCTCACCGGCCCGTTGTGCACACCCAACGACGTGATCGGCAAGAAGGTGGCCCTCCCCGCCGTCGAGCCCGGTGACCTGCTGGGGGTCGAGCGGTCCGGCGCGTACGGTCCGACCGCCTCACCCGGCCTCTTCCTCAGCCACGGCTTCCCGGCCGAGGTCCTCGTCCACGACGGGATGCCGCACCTGGTCCGCGAGCGGGACCGGGTCGAGGAACTGCTGGTCAAGCAGCGCCTTGTCGACTTCAAATGACCCAGAGGAGCACATGCCATGGAACCTCAGAACGTGGTGACCGCCATCGAGGCCGCCCTCAGCGAGGTCCTGGAGCGTGAGGTCGACGGCCTCACCAGGGACGTCCGGCTGTTCGAAGATCTCCACCTGGACTCGACCTCGGTGCTGGAGATGCTGATGGCGCTGGAGGACGGCATCGGGATCGTGGTCGACCCGGAGGATCTCGACATGGACGACTTCAAGTCCGTCGGGACCCTCACCGACTACGTCCTCGCCCAGCAGACCAGTGAGGTGTGAGGCCTACCACGATGTCCACACTACGAGCCGCCAGCGCGGTGCTCTCCCCGCCGGGCAAGCCTTATGACGAGTCCCCCGCCACCCTTTCCTACTACCGCGACCTGGTGGAACCCTTCGGGATGACGGTGGACGAGGAGCTGCTGCGCTCCGGGTCCCACGTCACCCACCGTGAGCTGATCGACCGTCTGGGCGCGCCGGAGGACATCCGGCGGTGCGACCCCGACCTGGTGATCGTGACGCACGCCCTGCCCGACGTCACCCCCTTCGCCGCGATAGCACCGCATCTCAACTGGCTCCTCGGCGACAAGGCCACCAGTTTCGGTATCTCCCAACAAGGACTGGCAGCGCCGTTCACCGCGCTGCGCATCATCTCCGCGTTCCAGCGGTCCGGACGCAGCCGGACGGCCGTGCTGGCGATCCTGGAGCAGACCACCCTGCCCACCCGCTTCCCCCTGGCCCACGACACTCCCCTCACGGACTCCGGGGCCCTGCTGGTCCTCGGTGTCGACGGCGGGCCCCGGGTGACGGATGTGTCGGCCATCGACACGCCGCAAGCCGCGGTGGAGAGGCTGACGGAGCTGGTCGCCGAGGACCCGCAGGGCACCCTGCTGGTCCTCGGACCGTGGTTCGACCAGTCGGGGCTCGATCCGGCCGTGCGCCGCCAACGGCTTGCTACCGGCACGTACGCCACCAGTGTCTGGCTGGCGCTGGCACGCCACTGGCGCACCTGGCGGCAGGAGTACGCGGCGGTCGTGCTGTGCGACACCGATCCCCGGTCCGGCGGCACCCACCTCGCCGTACTGCGCTCGGACCGGGAGACTCCCGGCCGAACCGGCGCGGCCGGGACGGGAGCGGGCACATGACGACGCCGAAGTCCCCCGCTCCTACCGCGACCACCGGCCTGCCGGAGTTCGCCGCCCTGCTGGACGGCTGTCACGAGGCGGCCGTGCCCGGTGCTCTCGTGGTCTCCCGGGGCGGACACACGGTCGCGTCCGTCCGGCGGCTGGGCACCGGCGTACCGGTTCCGGGCAGCTCCGGGACTCTGGCGGTGACGAGCGGCGGACCACCCTCGGCCGGCCATGAACTGGCGGCGTTCGCCGATCGGTTGGTACGGCTGCACCGAGCGGCCGTACACGCGGTGCTCGACGAGGCCGTCACCCGGCTCGGCGAACGCACCTCCGAGGGCACCAGCCTGCTCAACCGGCAGCTCGTGCAGGGCTCGGTGGCCGATGTGGCCCTGGCCCTGTCCGAGACCCAGGACCTGCTCGCGCTGCCCTCCCTCAGCGCGGCCGGGCTCCGGCGCGCACACGCGGACCTGGTTCGCGCGGGGCGCACGGTGCTCAAGCTGTACGGCGCCCACAGCCTGACGAGTGAGGGCCCCGGACCGGTTCTCTACGTCGCCGAGCTGCTGGGCAACACCTATCTGCATCTGGGAAGCGAGTGGGGGGACACAGGAGATGGCAGCAGCTGAGAGCGACCGCACAACGGTACTGCGGGGCCATGTCGGGGAAGCCGCCGCGGAGTTGCGAGTGCGCGGCCTGGGCCTGGAGCTCGACCGGGATCCCACGGCGATCGACCGGTGGCTGGGCCTCAGGGCCGTGGAGTTGATGCGGTCGTGCACCATTCCGTTGGAGTACGTCGACGAGCCCATCGTGGCCGGCCCCTACACGTACGACATGACCTCATGCCTCGAACACGTGGTGACCATAGAAGAGCTGAGCTACGGAGACACCGGCTTCATGCTGGCCTGTCCCGGCCCGCTGATGTCCGGTGTGACGGTGGGCGCGCTGGGCGACCCCTCACAGCGCAAGGGCTACTACGAGCGGGTCGCTGGCCGGGAGCCGACCTGGACGTTCTTCGGACTCACGGAACCGCGCAAGGGCTCGGCCGCCACCGAGCTGGAGGCGACGCTCGTTCCGGAGGGTGACGGATTCCGGCTCAGTGGGACGAAGCGCTATGTGGGCAACGCCGCGTTCGCCCAGCTGGGCGTGGTGTTCTGCCGGCGGGCGCCGGGCCCGCTGGGGATCGAGGCGGTGCTCGTCGACACGGACGAGCCCGGGTTCAACGCGGAGCCGATCCCCACCGTGGGACTGCGCGGAGCGCGCATCTCCCACATCACCCTGGACGACGTCCGGGTCGAGCCCGAGCAGATCCTCGGGTTCAAGACCCTCAAGTCCACGCGGCGCGGGCTGGTGGGCGCCATCCGGACCCTCCAGCGGTTCCGGCCGGTGCTCACGGGCACGGCGCTGGGTCTCGCCCGCGCGGTCCTCGACCATGTCCAGGAACAGCGCCCGGGCATCACGGGAACGGACCGCCTGCGTCTGGAGGAGCTGCGGGACCGGGTCGCCGCCGTCCGGCAGCGGAACTACCAGGTGGCCTCCGCCATCGACGCGGGCCGGGTACGGGCCGACCACATCGCCGGAGTCAAGACGAGGGCCGCGGAGCTGGCCGAGGGCTGCACACTGCTGGCGGCCGACCTGCTGGGTCCCGGCTCCCTCGTCACGGACCCCTGGCTGAACAAGGCGTACCGGGACGCGCGCGCCTTCGAGTTCATGGAGGGCACCGGACACATCCAGCGACTGGCCGTATTCCAGGGCGTGTTCAAGGGGACGTTCCTCAAGGACTGAGTCCCGAGGACCGCACGCTTCCGTGACGAGGTGAGGTGGTGTGCTGTGTGGATCGGTGTGGATGTGCTCCAGGCGGGCGAACTCGACCGGCTTCTGCGCCGCGACTGGTTCCGCGCGTATGTGTACGCCCCCGAGGAACTGGCTGTCGCGGCGTCCTTCGGGGAGGACCGGGCCCGGGAGTTCCTCACCGGCCGGTTCGCCGGCAAGGAGGCCGCGCTCAAGGTGATCGGAACCGGCTTCGGATCGGGAGTGACCCCTCGCCAGATCGCCATCCTGCGCACCGGCGGTGGAGCCCCGGTGGTCCGGCTGTCGGGGAGAGCACAACAGGTCGCCGCAGAGGCGGGCATGGCGGGCATCCACCTCTCCATCACGCACAAGAAGGGAATGGTCGTCGCTGCGGCCATGGGTGTGCCCCGGTTTGTCGAGCAAACCGGGGCGTGATCCATCCCCGGGGCCAGGCGGTCGGTGGGAGACGCCCCCCGGTGGCTGGCGCGCGAGCCGGGCGCGGTGCGGCGCCCGACATACCGGGGCACACGGTCGAGCCCCCGGCCGGCGCGGCTCAGACGAGTGCCGCTCCCTGCAGAAAGCCGGCCTCCGCCGCGGCCACACCCGCCTGGAAGCGGCTGTCGACACGCAGTTCCTTCATGATGACGGAGATATGGCGTCGCAGGGTGCGGGGGGCGATGCCTACCCGACGGGCTATCACGTCGTCCTTCAGCCCTGACGCGAGCATCCGCAGGATCGTGATCTTCAGTTCGTCGAGCGTGTCTCCGTAGGGGGAGGTGACATGGCCGTCGAACCGTTTGGCGGACTGCCAGCCGTTCTCGTAGGTGCGGCGCAGGTGGTTCACGACGGACGACTCGTACAGAGCGCTGACCGCGAAGGTGTCCTGACTGGCGGTGTGATCCTGGATGAACGCCGCCTGGTGGTCGGCGATGACCACGAAGTCGGAGAACTCGTCGGAGGTCCGCACCAGCGCCCCACCGCTCACGTACTGCTCCATGTCGGAGCGGATGCGCATGTGGGACCTGGCGGTATGGGGGTACAGCAGACGCACGTTCACACCGCGCTGCAACGCCTCGTTCGCCAGCACCATGGTCCTCGTGAACAGCGTGTTCATGGGGATGCCGTCCGGCCAGACGGCCAGGATCTCGTGCGTGCAGCGCCGGATGGCATCGGCGAGCCGCAGCAGGATCTCGTCCTGGTCGCTGGAGACGACGACGGTGCCGCTCTGCAGCCGCTTGCGCTGTACGTTTCCGAAAGTCTCGGTGAACGGCTGGAGTTGGCGGTTGATGTCCGACAGCTCGCGGCGTTTGTCATGTATGGCCTGCTCCAGCGGGAACACCAGCTCCAACTGGGCCGCTTCCGGACTCACCGCGATGTAGGCATTCCGTGTCCCGCAGTATTTGACGAGTCGCAGTTCCCGCAGGGCGTCGATGGCTCGTTCGACCGCTTCGGTCGGCAGCCGAAGCCACACGGCGATCTCCGAGGCGAAGACCGAGTGGTGTGCCAACGCGCGCTCGTACACGTGGACCATCAACGCGTCGAACGCGCCCGCGCCCGTGGTCCCGACGGTTTCCTCGCCCAAAATCGCCGGGTAGGAGAATGAAGACGGCGGGTGAACTTCTTGGCGGCCGGGAGGCTGCTGTTCTTCAGGTGTGACCACTATCTGCATGTGTTCCACGGTGCTTACTCCCATCGGTGAGATCGGATCTTCAATCCGATATGATCTTTAAGTCCCTGAGGAACTCGTCGATCACGGCCGAAATCTGATCTTTCAGAAAGAAGTGGCCGCCCGGAAAGTGTGCCGTCCTGAATTCGCCGGTCGTGTGCTTCCGCCAACCGGGGGCGGAGTCCGGGTCCAGGTAAGGATCGTCGTCGGCCAGGAGGAAGGTAATGGGACACTCTATGGTCGATTCTTCGGGCGCCCGGTAGGTGTAATTCGCCTGATAGTCGTTCTTCACCACCGTCAGGATGGCCTGAAGCAGCTTTGGCTTGTTCAGGAGCCTGGAGGGTATGGCCCCCATGTCCTTGAGCTCCGCCACTATCTCTTCGTCGTTCTGCGGAGTGTGCGGGCCGAGCCCGTCGGAAGGGGAGCGCCGGCCCGAAACGAAGAGGTGCGCGGGCGATGTCCCCTCCGCCTCCAGCCGTCGGGCCACCTCGTACGCGATCACCGACCCCATGCTGTGGCCGAAGAGCGCGAGGGGGCGGCCGTTGCGAATCCGGGGGAGCAGCTCGGCGCGGATACGGTCGGCCAGCTGTCCGATGTCGCTGATCGCGGGCTCGCTGCGCAGCCCTGAGCGGCCCGGGTACTGGACCGACAGCGCTTCGACCGACGCGGGCAGGGCTGCGGACAGAGAGGTGAAGACGCTGGCGGAGGCGCCCGCGTACGGACAGCAGACGAGGGTCAGCGCCGCATCGGGTGAGGGGTGATAACTCTTCAGCCAACCGTTCGCGGCTGTGGCAGTGGTGTTGTCCATGGAGCATCCATCCGTCGACAGGGCGATACGAGGGGAGCGCACAATGCGGTGGACTATGGAGCTCGCCATTACTGGTGATGCGAGCTGACTCGCCTGAATCTTCTGTGCTGCCGATTCGTGCATGAATCACGTGAGCCGTCGGCGCTGCGCACATCGGCAGTCGAAGGAGAAGTGGTGCCCATCGAGCCAATTCAACTGAACGATCCTACCCACCGAATACAGGTCCATGTCAACTGCCATTGTCATCGGTGCATTGAGGTCGGTGGCATCGGTGACATCGGTGCACGGGGCAGCGGTGCGGCGTCGAGGGCACGGAGGTTGTCGGCCGGTTCGCTGCGGGTCGCATCGCCTGTTCGTGACCGTACATTTGAGCCACTGGGCGTCGCACGGTCGAAAAGAAGCGGCGAAAGCGATGCGCGAGCGCGGACCTGACATCTTCCCGTCGGTGCATCGAGGAGTCCGGAAGGACGGCGCTCCGCAATCCGGCTATCCGGTATAGGAAAACCCTTTGCTTATACCTTGCGGTGCCCGCGATCCGTACCTCCGGTGAGTCGGAGGTACGGGGGGAGTGTGTGGGGCGACGGCGTTCCGGCTGTGCGAACGCACCTCACCCGGTCCGTCGTGACGACGGACACGAAGCGCGAGCCGGATGCGACCGGGCGGCCGGTCGACGCGGGCCGCGGAGACTCCGGGCCGGACAGTGCGGGGGAGGAGCCGGACAGTACGCATGTCCGCGCCGACGCGTATCGGTGAAGGACTCAGGCGTCTCTGCCATTTTCGGGATACCTTTCGGAACCGATGAGTACCATTATCCTCGATGGGCATCGTAGCAGTGACATGACACGTTCCAAAGGGGCCATAAGCGACGGTACGTGAGGGCCGGACGCCGGGGCGGTCGGATCGCCCCGCCTCCGTCCCGCCCGACCGCCCCTCGCCGTCTCCCGCTGTCCGAGGCGAGCGGGCTGAGGGAGACCTGGCTCGCCGGCACCCGTCCACCAGTGGTTCACGTCGGCGTTGACCGCCGTACCCACCCACGTCGAGACGCTACGAAGAAGGGCGTTGAATGAGCCGCTACGCGCAGGTGGCCTACACCGAGAGTGTGCAACAGGTACAGAGGGAGCAGGGCAGCGCGCTGTCCGGCATCCGCCAACTCTCCCAGGGGGACGCACCTGACCTCATGGGGACGGCCGAGGCGGGGTTCATCGAATCCAGGGACGGCTTCTATCTGGCCAGCGTGGGCGAGACCGGGTGGCCGTACGTGCAGTACAGAGGAGGTCCTCCCGGCTTCCTCCATGTGCTGGACGAGCGAACCCTGGCGTACGCGGACGTCCGGGGCAACCGGCAGTACATCACCACCGGTAACGTCCGTGCCGGGGGGCGGGTGGCGCTGTTCCTCATGGACTACGCGCGACAGGCCCGCCTGAAGATCTTCGGGCATGCGGAGGTGAAGGAGCCCGAGGAGCACCCGGAGCTGGCCGAGCGGCTCGACCTCCAGCGGACCGATGGGCGGGTCGAACGGCTGATGACCATCCGTGTCGAGGGTATCAACTGGAACTGCTCGCAGCACATCACGCCCCGGTTCTCCGAGGCCGAGCTGGCGGAGGCGCTCCAGCCCATCCGCGACCGCATCGCGGAACTGGAGGCGGAGAACGCGACCCTGCTGGCCGAGGCCGCTGCGCGCCGCTGAGGAGGACCGGGAACCCCCGCCGGCCGGCTCCCGCCGTGCGGGGGGAGCGGCGGGGGCGATGTGTTGCCGCGCGGTGCGTGGTGCGGCCCGTCCGGCCGTCTGGCCGTCTACGGCCAGGCCGGTTCCGGGCGTTGCACCCCCCGCGGTGTCTTCCCTAGTGTCTGGGTGGGCCCGGGAGGCCGCTACCGCCAGAGGTGGCTGCACGCCGGGTCGACAACCCGTCAGGCGAGCAGTTTCTCCGCGATCCTCCGGGCCCGTCGGGCCGGTTCGCCGGTCTGTTCACGCATCGCTGTGACAATCGCACCGTCCATGAGCAGCGCGAACTGTTCGGCGAGTTCGTGGTGCCGGGGGTGGCCGGTCTCTTCGATCAGGTGGTCGAGGAAGTCGGTGACTCTGCTCTTGTGTTCCGTGGCGAGCCGGTGGACGTCGCTCTGGGGGGAAGCCGACTCGGCCATCGCGTTGATGAAGGCGCAGCCCCGGAATCCGGGGTCGTCCGCGCCGTCGGCCAGGGCGTCGAACACAGCCAGTGGTCCGCCCCCGTGGGCGGTCACGGCGCCCTCCAGCCATGCCCGCCAGTGTTCGTCGCGGCGTTCGAGTACCGCGGTCACCAGGGAATCCTTGCCGGCGAAGTGCCGGTAGAACGAGGCGCGCCCCACACCGGAGACGGCCAGAAGGCGTTCCACGCCGACGGATTGGATTCCTTCGGCGTAGAAGAGGTCCTCGGCGGCTTGCAGCAACCGGTCACGCGCACGGGTCGGCATTTCTCCAGAGTAGCTGATCTTGACGTCAAACGGTGATGATCGGTACCATCCAATACGGAACCGATCGGTACCAACGTGGGGAGAGTTCATGGCTCGTCCGTCCGCCCCCGACCAGGGAGCGCTATCAGCCGACGTGCCCGACCGGGCTGCTTCGACTGACGCGGTGTCGCCCAAGAAGGCCTGGCGAGGCGTCGTCATGCTCGGATTCGGCACGTTCGCGATCGGCACGGACGAATTCGTGCTGGCCGGTGTGCTGCCCGAGTTCAGTCAGTCGCTCGACGTCCCGGTCACCACAGCCGGGCAGGTGGTGACGGTGTTCGCGCTGACCTGCGCGCTGATGTCGCCCACCTTGAGCACCCTGACCGCCGCCTGGCCGCGCCACGGGGTGATCAAGCTCGCCTTCGCGCTCTATCTGCTGGGCATCGTCTGTACGGGCCTGGCCCCGACGTTCGCTCTCGTCCTCGTGGCGCAGGCGGTCGCCGCGGCCGGCGCGGCGCTGTACATTCCGGCGGCCACGGTCACGGCCGCCGCCCTCGTCGGCCCCGAACGCCGAGGCCGGGCCATCGCCACCGTGACCACGGGACTGACCGCGGCCACCGCGCTGGGGGCTCCGATCGGCACCGTGGTCGGCAGCGCCCTGGGCTGGCGGTCGACGATGTGGTTCATCACGGTACTCACCGGCCTCAGCCTCGTGGGCGTCCTGACCCTGGTGCCCCGGGTCACGGTCTCGGCGCCCGGCGGGCTTCGCCAGCGCCTCGCGCCACTCGGTGACCGCCGGGTGGTCGCGGTCCTCGCGACGACCCTGGTCTCCTTCACCGCCGCCTACATCGTCTACACGTACATGGCCGAGGTGTTCCACGGTGCCACCGACGGGAGCGGCACGCGCCTGGCCGTTCTCATGTTCGCCTTCGGTCTGACCGGGACCGTGGGCAACTTCTGCGCCGGAGCGCTGGCCGACCGGGTCGGTGCCCGGCTGGTGGTGGGCGGCGCCATCGCGCTGCTCGCGGTCAGCCTCGTGGTGCTCCCCCTGGCCACCGACTCATTCGCCACGGCGATGGTGATCATGGTCGTCTACGGCATTGCGGCGTGGGCCATCACCGCGCCCCAGCAGTCCCGCCTGATCGGCCTGAAGCCGGAGTCGGCGCCCTTGCTGATCTCGCTCAACGCGGCCTTCCTCTACCTGGCCATCGCCTTCTCCGGAGTCATCGGCGCGGTGGGTATCGGCGCCATCGGGGCCGACAGGATCAGCTTCATCGGCGCGGGTGTGGCCGTACTGGCCCTCGCACTGTCCGAGTTGGGCCACCGGCTGACCAAGCGGCAGCCGGCGGCTCCGGCGGAGATCAGCACCAACTGAGCCGCACAACCTGAGTCACAGAACCTGAGCCACAAACCGCAATGCCATGAATCCTCCGATGAAAGGCATGTCCATGTGTGGGATCGCTGGATGGGTGGACTTCGGCCGTGATCTGACGGGAGAAGGTGCCGCCGCGCAGGCCATGACTGCCACCATGGCCTGCCGAGGGCCGGACGACGAGGGCATCTGGACCGCCCGGCACGCGATGCTCGGCCACCGCCGACTGGCGGTGATCGACATCGAGGGCGGCAGCCAGCCCATGCGCTCGCCCGAGACGGGCCCGGACGGCGATCCCCTCGTGGTCCTCAGCTACAGCGGTGAGGTCTACAACTTCAAGGAGATCCGAGAGGAACTGGTCCTCCTCGGGCACCGGTTTCGGACCAGGAGCGACACCGAGGTGGTGTTGCGCTCCTACCTGGAGTGGGGCACCGACTTCGTCCATCGTTTCAACGGGATGTTCGGCTTCGCGATCTGGGACTCACGGACCGACGAACTCCTTCTCGTCAGGGACCGGCTCGGCGTCAAGCCTCTCTTCTACTACCCCATCGACGGGGGGGTGCTCTTCGGTTCGGAACCCAAGGCGATCCTGGCCAACCCGCTCAGCACCGCCGCACTGGACCTGGACGGGCTCCGCGACGCGCTGGCTCTCGCCCGGGTGCCGGGCAGGACGCCGCTGAAGAACCTCTACGAGGTACGGCCCGGCCATATTGTCCGGGTCGGACGCGGCGGTCTGCGCGAGGAGACTTACTGGTCGCTGGAGACCCGCCCGCACACCGACGACCTCGACACCACCGTCGCGACCGTGCGGGAGATCCTTGAGGACGCCGTCACCCACCAGATGATCTCGGACGTGCCGCTGTGTTCGCTTCTCTCGGGCGGCCTCGACTCCAGCGCTCTCACCGCCCTCGCCCAGCGCTCACTCGACTCGGCGGGCGGGGGCAAGGTCCGCACGTTCTCCGTCGACTTCGCCGGCCTCACCGACAGCTTCAAGCCGGAGAAGTTCCGGGAGGCGCCGGACGCCCCGTTCGCCGCCGAAATGGTCCGCCATCTCGGCACCGAACACCAGGAGATACTCCTGGACACACGCAACCTCACCGACCCGGGTGTACGCGACACCGTGCTGCGCGCCTGGGACCTGCCCTACGGCATCGGGGACCACGACCCCTCCCTGTACCTCCTGTTCAAGGCGGTCCGCGAGGACTCGACGGTGGCACTGTCCGGTGAGTCGGCCGACGAGGTCTTCGGCGGCTACCTCTGGTTCCACGACGCCGTCGCCTCGCGTGCGCAGACCTACCCCTGGCACGCGATCAACGAGGTACCGGTGAGCGAACAGGCGACGGCCTTCCTCGCCCCGGGTCTGGCCAAGCAGCTCAACCTGGCCGAGTACGTCGCCGATCAGTACAGTGCCGCGGCGGCCGAGGTCGTCCATCTTCCCGGGGACAGCGAGACCGAACGGCGGATGCGGCTGGCCAGTTACCTCAACATCACGCGCTTCCTACGGATGATGCTGGACCGCAAGGACCGCATGAGCATGGCGACGGGCCTGGAGGTTCGCGTCCCGTTCTGCGATCACCGGCTGGTCGAGTACGTCTACAACGCGCCCTGGGCGATGAAGACATTCGACGGACGGGAGAAGAGCCTGCTGCGCCACGCGACCAAGGACTTGCTGCCGGAGTCGATCCTGCAACGGCGCAAGGCTCCGTACCCGTCGACCCAGGACCTCGGTTACGACCAGGCGATCAACCGGGAGCTGACCGGGATCGTCGCCGACAAGCGGTCGCCGGTCCTGCCCCTGCTCGACCTGGACGCGGTCCGCTCCCACCTCTCCTCGCCGCTCTCCGCCCCCTTCACGATGATGCAGCGGTCCGTGTACAGCGAGACCCCGGTACGGCTCAACGCCTGGCTGACACTCCACGACGTCAAGCTCGACGGCGTCCAGTTCTGATCGAACACCTCGATGACATGCGGCGCCACGACATCCAGTGGCGCCGCATGTCCGGCGTTCCGGCTCGGCGCGCGGTGGGCCCGGATCGCGGGCCCGGCGGGCCCGGCGGTGTCAGCGCCGGGCCCGCCGGTAGGACACTCAGTAGGCGTAGAAGCCCGACCCCGTCTTGCGGCCGAGGCGGCCCGCGTCGACCATGCGCTGGAGCAGCGGGGGAGCGGCGTACAGCGGCTCCTTGTACTCGGCGTACATCGAGTCCGCGACCGAGGCCACGGTGTCCAGGCCGATCAGGTCGGCCAGTTTGAGCGGACCCATCGGGTGGGCGCAGCCCATCTCCATGCCGTTGTCGATGTCCTCGCGGCTGGCGATGCCCGACTCGAACATCCGGATCGCGGAGAGCAGATACGGGATCAGCAGCGCGTTCACGACGAAACCGGACCGGTCCTGGGCGCGGATCGGGTGCTTGCCGAGCACGTCCTGCACGACGGCCTCGGCGCGGGCGATCGTCTCGTCCGAGGTGGTCAGCGCCGGGATCAGCTCGACGAGCTTCTGCACCGGGGCCGGGTTGAAGAAGTGGATGCCGATGACCCGGTCCGGGCGCGAGGTGGCGACGGCCAGCTTCACCAGCGGGATCGAGGAGGTGTTGGAGGCCAAAATCGCGTCCTGCCGGGTCACCACCTGGTCGAGCACCTGGAAGATCTCGGTCTTGACCTGCTCGTTCTCCACGACGGCCTCGATGACGAGATCGCGGTCGGCGAACTCCCCGAGGTCGGTCGTGAAGCTCAGGCGGCCGAGGGTCTCGTCCCGTTCCTCCGCGCTGATCTTGCCGCGCTCGGCGGCCTTCGAGAGGGAGTTGTGCAGCCGGGTGCGGCCGATCTCCAGCGCTTCGCCCGTGGTCTCGGCGACCTTCACTTCGAGGCCGCTGCGCGCGCACACCTCCGCGATACCTGCGCCCATCTGGCCACAGCCCACCACTCCGACGCGTGCAATGTCGGCCATAGAGTCCGTCACCTCGTGCCTTTCGCCGTTCTCCGTATCGCAGGGTCCCGTGTGGTTCCGGTGCCCGCCTCGACCCCACGACGTTACTCCGAATGCCGACGGGGGCGTCCCGCGGGTCGCGGCGGCCACGGATGGGCATGATGCGGTTACGTAGAGCTAGTGGAGTCGGATGCGGGACGTGGCGGAGAGAGGCGGGCCGGGATGCGGCGAACGGGAATGGCGAGAAGAGCGTTCGTGCTGGGCGCGGCCGGACTGCTGGCGGCGATGACGTCGGCCGGTGACGCGGTCGCCTCCCCGGCGGGGAGGCGGAAGGGCGGCGGGCGGCCCGGGGCCGCGCCCGGTCAGGTGCGCGGCATGTGGATCGCGACGGTCGCCAACATCGACTGGCCGTCCAAGCCGGGGCTCACGGCGGCGCGACAGGAAGCCGAGCTGTTCGCCTATCTGGACCGGGCGGTCGAGCTGCGGCTCAACACGGTGGTGTTCCAGGTCCGGCCGACCGCCGACGCCCTGTGGCCCTCGCCCCACGAGCCGTGGGCCGCCTGCCTCACCGGGACCCAGGGAAAGGACCCGGGCTGGGACCCGCTCGGCACGGCGGTGCGCGCTGCGCACGACCGGAGCCTGGAGCTGCACGCCTGGTTCAACCCCTACCGGGTGGCGAACCACACCGACCCCACCCGCCTCATCGCCTCCCATCCGGCCCGGCAGCACCCGAGCTGGGTCGTGCCGTACGGCGGGAAGCTCTACTACAACCCCGGGCTGCCGGAGGTCCGCCGCTTCGTCCAGGACGCGATGCTGGACGCCGTGCGGCGCTACGACATCGACGCGGTGCACTGGGACGACTACTTCTACCCGTATCCGGTGGCCGGTCAGACCTTCGACGACGACGCGGAGTTCGAGCGGTACGGCGGCGGCTTCGCCGACCGGGCGGCCTGGCGGCGCGACAACATCGACCGGCTCGTACGCGAGACGAGGGAGCGGATCCGGCAGATCAAGCCCCACGTCCGCTTCGGCATCAGCCCCTTCGCCGTCTGGCGCAACGCGGCGACCGATCCGCTCGGCTCGGACACCCGGGCCGGCGTGGAGACGTACGACGACCTGTACGCCGACACCCGTAAGTGGGTCAAGGAAGGGTGGATCGACTACATCTGCCCGCAGATCTACTGGTATGTCGGCCAGCCCGCCGCCGACTACGCGAAGGTTCTCGCCTGGTGGAGCGGGACCGTCCGGGGCACAGGCGTCGAGCTGTACGTGGGTGAGGCACTGTACAAGGCGGGTGACCCGGCTCAGGCCGACGCCTGGCAGGACCCCGCCGAGCTGTCCCGCCACCTCACCCTCGCCCGGGACCACACCGAGGTGGGCGGCCACGTCTTCTTCTCCGGGAAGAGTGTGCTGGCGGACCGGATCGGCGCGATGCGACGCGTGGTGGCCGACCACTACACGGACCGGGTCCGGCTCCACCCGGACCGGGGCCGGGGCGGCCCTGGCTGAGGGGCGCCCGGTGGCCGGGGCCCGGGTGTACGGGCCCCGGACCCGCGCCCCAGGTCGCTACCGCCCGCCCCTCGGCGCCTCCCTGTGCTGGACGACGCTGTCGGGGCCCGGTGACATCAGGTGTTCGTGGCCGTCCTCGAAGCGGAGCCGGTACGGGGGAGCGCCCCCGTCGCCGAGTACCTCGATGATCTCGGCGACCCGGTCGTGCTGTCCCACGGTCCTGCCGTGCATCAGCAGCCGGTCGCCCGTGTGTGCCTCCATCGGGAGCGACCTCCTCACAGGGGGAGACGGTGTCCGTGTCGACAAGTCTATGACCGTACGCGCCGGGATTCCCCCGCTGCGCCGCGGCCGGCCCGCTGGGTGGCGGCGATGCAGACGAGCACGGCCACCGCCGCGACCGGGGCCGCGGCGGACATCTCCTCGCCGAGGAGGAGAAAGGACCACACGAGCGTCAGCAGCGGCTGTGCGAGCTGGAGCTGACTGGCCCGGGCGACACCGATCGCCGCCATGCCCCGGTACCAGACGTACAGCCCGAGGAAGGTCGATCCGGCGGCGACCCAGACCAGGCCGAGGACGCCGTGGGTGGTCAGGCGTACGGGTTCGAGCGGCAGGGCCACCAGGCTGCCCGCCACCGCGAGCGGCAGGCACAGGACCAGGGCCCAGCCGATCACGTGCCAGCCCGGCATCGACCGGGCCAGCCGGCCGCCCTCGGTGTATCCGGCCGCGCACACGAGCAGCGCGCCGAACAGATACAGGTCGCCGGAGGCGAGGGCGCCGCCGCTCTGCTGCACGGTGAAGGTGATCACCACGGCCGCCCCGGCGAGGGCCGCGATCCAGAACGTGCGCGACGGCCGCTCGCCGGTGCGCCAGGACCCCAGCACCGCCGTCGTCAGCGGCAGCAGGCCCACGACCACGGCCGCGTGCGAGGTGGTGGAGGTCTGCAGGGCCAGCGTCGTCAGCAGCGGGAAGCCCACCACCACTCCGCCCCCGACGACCGCGAGCCCGGCCCAGTGCCTGCGTTCGGGCGGCGGGACGCGCGCGGCCAGCAGCACGCTGCCCGCGATCAGGGCGGCGAGCACGCTGCGCAGAGCGACCAGGGACCAGGGACCGAAGCTCTCCAGGCCCCAGGCCGTGGCCGGAAAGGTGAGCGAGAACGCCACCACGCCGAGCCCGGCGAGCACGGTGCCGCTCCGGCCGGTCGAGGGCCCGGGCGCGGGCCGGCTTCCCGGCCCGTCCGCGGCCCCGGCCGTTGCCGGCGCTGTCGCGACGATCGGGGCCGGGGCGGCCCGCGAGGTGTCGACCGGCGGGGCAACCGCTATCGATGAAGGCGGGGTAGCGCTATTGTCTGCTCTCATGCAAGAGCGTAGCAGCGTTGCCGAACTGGTCACTTCCCTGCTGGCCGAGCTCAACCGCTACTCGCCTGGTGGAAAGCTGCCGTCCAGTCGCGCGCTCGTCGAACGGTTCCGGGTCAGCCCCGTCACGGTCTCCCGCGCCATCGCCCAGCTCGCCGCCGAGGGGCTCGTCGTCACTCGTCCCGGCTCCGGCGCCTTCCGCGCGCACCCCCGCGTCGCACTGTCCGCGCCGGGCGACACGTCCTGGCAGGAGGTGTCGCTGAGCGGCGACGGCGGGCCCGAAGTGGTGCCGCGCACCGTGGACGCCTCCGGGGTGCTCGTCACCCTCACCGCACCACCGCCGGGCGTCATCGAGTTCAACGGCGGCTACCTCCACTCCTCCCTCCAGCCCGAGCGGGCGCTCTCCGCGGCCCTGGCCCGCGCGGGCCGCAGGCCCGGCGCCTGGGGCCGCCCACCGACGGACGGACTGCCCGAACTGCGGTCCTGGTTCGCCCGCGAGATCGGCCCCGCCGTCTCCGGCACCGACGTCCTGATCACCGCGGGTGGCCAGAGCGCCCTGGCCACCGCGCTGCGCGCGCTCGCCCCGCCCGGGGCTCCGGTCCTCGTGGAGTCGCCCACCTACCCCGGGATGCTCGCCGTCGCGCGCGCCACCGGGCTGCGCCCCGTCCCCGTGCCGATGGACGCCGACGGGGCGCGCCCCGAGCTGCTCGCCGACGCGTTCCGGGCCACCGGCGCCCGGGTCTTCGTCACCCAGCCGCTCTTCCAGAACCCCACAGGGGTCACCCTCGCGCCCGCCCGCCGTCCCGAGATCCTGGCCATCGCCCGCGCGGCCGGGGCGTTCGTGGTCGAGGACGACTTCGCCCGCCGGCTCGTCCACGACGACGCCGGACCGCTGCCGGCACCGCTGGCCGCCGACGATCCCGACGGCGTCGTCGTCCACGTCTGCTCGCTGACCAAAGTCACCTCGCCCAGTCTGCGGGTCGGGGCCCTGGCCGCCCGCGGGCCGGTGCTGGAGCGCCTGCGGGCCATCCAGGTCGTCGACAGCTTCTTCGTACCCCGGCCGCTCCAGGAGGCCGCGCTGGAACTCGTCGGCTCCCCGTCCTGGGGCCGCCACCTCGCCGCTGTCGCCACCGAGCTGAGACACCGCCGTACGGCCATGGCGGCCGCCCTGGCCGACGAGCTGCCGGAACTCGCTCTGCCGCACCTCCCGGCGGGCGGCGGCAGCCTCTGGCTCCGGCTCCCGGGCAGCGGCGCGGGGACGGCCACCGACGAGGCGGCCGTCGTCGCGGCCGCCCTGCGCGCCTCGGTCGCCATCGCCCCCGGACGCCCCTACTTCTGCGCCGAACCCCCGGCCGGACACGTCCGGCTGAGCTTCGCCGCGGTCTCCGGAGAGGGCGAGATCGCGGAGGGCGTCCGCCGTCTCCGTACCGCCTTCGACGGGCTCCTGGGCGGCTAGAACCTCTCCGGTTGGGGCGCACAGCGGCTTCCCGCGCCACCGCGAGGGGCAGCTCGATGTCCGCGTCCAGCGCCAGGTCCGCCGTGACCGGGCGCTCGCACGGTTGCAGGGCACGCATCCGGCGCACGGCCCGGCGAAGCTCGGGCAGCCCACGCCCCGGAGGGCGGGCGCTGTAGTCGGCCAGATCGGCGGTCACCTCGCGCGGCCGCGCCGTCTCTTCGGCGGCGGCGGGAATGGTGGCGAGCCGGTCGGTCAGGTGGCGCAGCGGGTCCGGTGGGTCCGGGGCGGGCGGCAGGTCGGTGAGCAGGAAGGAATGGGCGACCAGCTCGGCGATGACGCCCTCGACCGCCCCGGCCGGCGGCTCGGGCAGGCTGTCGCGCATCCGGGCCGCCAGCTCCGCGTGGGTGGTGGGTGTGCGCGCGCCGACCAGCGCCGCACGGACCGCTTCGGTGCACCGCACGGACACCTCGTCGGCAGGCCGCCCGTCCGCCCGGCCGATGTCGGCAGCGGTGACGTGCGGCAGCACCAGACGCTCGCCGCGCCGCACGCACAGGCCGTTGGCCGACAGCCGCAGGTGCGCCAGGATCGCGGGCCGGCGCTCCCACCGCGAGGCCGCCTCCGCCAGCCAGGCCGCATCCGGCTGTACGGCTTTGCGGTGCGCGGCGGCGAACCGCAGCGAGAGGGTGTCGGTGAACCGCAGGTGCGTCACCCCTGCCATCAGCCCGAAAGGGGTCGAGCGGCCCCCCATCCGGATCCGGTAGCGCAGCACCGCCCGGAAGCAACGGCGCAGTTGAGGCAGTGTGGCGGGCCGTCCAGCAGACCGTCCACACGGTCGGCCAAGGAAGGGCTCGAAAGGGCCAGAGCTTCGGCGACCAGGGGGCCGGCGGCCAGAGGAGTCCTGTCTGCGACCTTCGGCGCATGCTCCCGGTCCGCTCTTGACCCTATGGGCCAAGGGCTGCCGCAGCGCGACGCGTTCGTGGACGGCGTCGCCGGTGACGCGGGCCGCGGGCCGCGCCCGGGGCCCTGAGGGCGCAGCCGGGTACCCCGGCCTCGCCGAGCGGGAGAGCCTGGTTCTCCAGCGCGGCAGGGGGGTGGGAGCGACCGGTCGATGTCCTGGGGCCCCTTGTTCCGATCATGCCGGACTCGCACGCCCTCTTGACCAAACAGGCGTTCGGCCTCACGATCCCGCCATGACGCTTCGGGTCTCCCTGGTCGCAGCGGCGCGCAGCTCCTCCCGGCTGGCCGAACGCTTCGACGACGACCGGCCGCTCGATCAGGCCGGCTGGCACGAGGTACAGCTCGTCGCCCACACGCTCGTCCCGCTCGGCGCCGCCGAGCTGCGCTACTGCTCGCCCACCCCGCGCAGTCGCGCCACCGGGGACGCCCTCGGCTTCGCGCCGATGGCGCAACCGGCCCTGCGCGACTGGGACATGGGCCGCTGGCGTGGGCTGACGCTGGGCGAGGTCACCGCCCGGGAGCCGGCCGCCGTGGACCACTGGCTCGCGGACCCGCGCAGTGCGCCGCACGGCGGCGAGTCGATGCTCGGCTTCATCGGGCGGGTCGGCGGCTGGCTGGACACCCGCCCCGCCGACGACGGCCTCGTCGTCGCGGTCGCCGAACCCGCCGTGATCCGGGCTGCCCTCGTCTACGCCCTGAACGCCCCGCCCTCCGCGTACTGGAACGTCGACGTCCGTCCGCTGTCCACCATCACGCTGACCGGCCTGCCGGGCCGCTGGAGCCTGAGCCTGGAGGCGGGCATCCGCTGACCGGTGCGGGACCGGGGGAGTCCAGGGCCTCGGCCTCACCCTCGGCGACGGCTTCGTACACGAGACGGAGATCGCCCTCGGCCCATGGCCGAGCGGTGCGAACCGCTCCCGCGGTCCCGGTCCGCGGGCGTTCGGCCGCGACGGAGCGGGCGGCTCCTGCGGCCCGGCCGGCCCGGATGACGGAATCGCCCTCGGGTATGTCATGGACCGGATGGGCTCCCGGCTCGCGGACGGCCCGCGCGGGACGGCCCTGGTGGGCGCCGTCCACGCGGCCCCGGGAAGGCCACCGGGAGGTGAGCGGAACAGGACATCCGACGTGGTGACCCAACCCGGGTTTCACCTGCGGTTGCCAGGAATGTGAGGATGTCACCATGACAACCAAGGTCTACTTCGACATCACCATCGACGGCGCGCCCGCAGGGCGGATCACGTTCAACCTGTTCGACGACGTCGTCCCCAAGACGGCGGAGAACTTCCGCGCGCTCGCCACCGGCGAGAAGGGCTTCGGCTACGCCGGCTCGTCCTTCCACCGCGTCATCACGGACTTCATGCTCCAGGGCGGCGACTTCACCCGCGGTGACGGCACCGGCGGCAAGAGCATCTACGGCGAGAAGTTCGCCGACGAGAACTTCACGCTCAAGCACGACCGTGTGGGCCTGCTCTCGATGGCCAACGCCGGAAAGAACACCAACGGTTCGCAGTTCTTCATCACCACGGTGCTCACCCCGTGGCTGGACGGCAAGCACGTCGTCTTCGGCGAGGTCGCCGACGACGACAGCATGGCCCTGGTCCGCAAGATCGAGGCGCTCGGCTCCTCCAGCGGCAAGACCCGCGCCAAGGTCACCATCGACAAGTCCGGCGTTCTCTGACCGGTCCGGTAACCCGACGGGCCCGTGGCAGGGCCGTTCCGCCGACGTACGCGTCGGCGGGGCGGACCCCGCCGCGGGCCCGTGGCGTGTCTCCGGTGCCGGTGCCGGTGCCGGAGCCCGAGCCCGTGCGTTTCCGGACGTGGCGTGTGTGTCCGGACGTGACGTGTATCCGGCAGCTCTCCTGGCGCCGCCCCCCGCAGTCGGGCAGAATTTGAGGTGTCCACGACGGGGGGACGCCATGCGACGCACGGAAGCCGCGCGAGAGCTCGGCGGATTCGTCCGCGAGCACCGCCCCGACGGCAGCAGACGCCTGCGACAGGCCGGCGCCCTGCTGGTCACGGGTGTTGTCGGCGCAGCTCTGGGGGTGCCGGTGGCCATCGCCTCCGTCGGCACCACCGACGGAGCGCCCGAGCTGGCGGGCCTGCTGCTCGGGGTGGGGCTCGTCGGACTGGGCCTCGGGGTGTGGCGCCTGACGCAGGCGATCCGCACGCGGGAACAGTGCTTCGACGTCCACGAGCGGGGGCTGACCCACCGGATCGCGGGCACCGCCACCCTGATCCCCTGGACGGACATCGTGCGCGTCGCGGCCGCCTCGGTCGAGGACGGACGCCCGATGGCCGGGGCCCGGGGCCCGGGGGATGGGCTTCGGTTTCGCCGTCGAACTGCGGAGCGCGGAGAAGATCCGGGTCGACACGTTCCCCGAGGACGCGCGGGAACTGGCCGCGACGATTCACCGTGCGGTCAGCCTGGGCCAGCTCCCCCAGGGCCGGGGCCGTCCGCCCTGAGGCGCGGACCGGCGTGCGGCACCCGGGAGTGCGCGCCGGCCGTTCGACTGCCGGTCATCCAGTAGTGGGGGGGGCCCGGGGGGGGGGCCGCGGGGGGGGGCGCCGGGGGGGCCCCCCCCCCGGGGGCGGGCCCGGGGGCCGGGGGGGCGGGGGGGCCCCGCCCGCCGGCGGGGGGGGGGGCGGGGGGGGGGGGCGGGGGGGGGGGCGGGGGGGGGGGGGGGGGGGGGGGGCGGGGGCGGCCCCGCCCGGGGGGGGGCCCCGGGGCCCCCCCCACTACTGGTCGCCGGACTGCGCGGCCCGCTCGGCGTTGCGCTCCTTGATCCGGGCGGTCTCCTTGCGCACCTCGGCCTGCGTGGCGCGCTCCTTCTGGAGCCACTCGGGCGTCTCGTCCTTCAGCGCGTCGATCTGCTCGGTGGTGAGCGCCTCGGTGACCCCGCCGCGGGCGAGCCCCGCGATGGAGATGCCGAGCTTCGCGGCGACGACCGGGCGGGGGTGCGGGCCGGTGCGGCGCAGCTCCACCAGCCAGGCGGGCGGGTCGGTCTGGAGGGCGTTGAGCTCGGTGCGGGAGACGGCACCCTCCTGGAACTCGGCGGGGGTGGCCTGGAGGTACACACCCAGCTTCTTCGCCGCCGTGGCGGGCTTCATGGTCTGGGCGGTCTTGTGCGACGTCATGGGTCCAGGGTATCGACCATGGGACATACCTCCGACCACCTGCCGGTAGCCTGGTTCCGTGACAGGCTCGGACCTCCCCTCATCCTTCAGGCTCGCGTACGTCCCCGGCGTGACGCCCACCAAGTGGGTGAGGGTCTGGCGCGAGCGGCTGCCCCACACCTCTCTCGACCTCGTCCAGGCCACCGCCGCCGAGGCGCAGGGCCTACTGGCGGGCGGCGGCGCCGACGCCGGTCTCGTACGGCTCCCGGTCGACCGGAGCGTCCTGAGCGCGATCCCCCTCTACACCGAGACGACCGTCGTCGTGATCCCCAAGGACCACGCCGCGACCGCCGCGGAGGAGGTGTCGCTCGCCGAGCTGTCCGACGAGATCGTGTTGCATCCACTGGACGACCTCCTCGACTGGGAGGCACTGCCCGGCCGCCCCGCCGTCGAACGCCCGGCGACCACGGCGGACGCGATCGAGCTGGTGGCGGCTGGCGTGGGCGTCCTCCTCGTCCCGCAGTCCCTGGCCCGCCTCCACCACCGCAAGGACCTCACCTACCGTCCGGTCCCGGAAGCCCCCGAGTCTCGCGTCGCCCTGTCCTGGCCCGAGGCGGAGATCACCCCCGACCTGGTGGAGGAGTTCATCGGGATCGTCCGGGGGCGCACCGTCAACAGCACCCGCGGCCGCGCGGCCACCCCGCCGCGCCCGGCGAAGGACAAAGCCAAGGACAAGGCGAAGGCCAAGGACAAGACCAAGCGGGCCGGTGGCGCGGGCGGCGGGTCGGGCAGCGCCCGGAACAAGCCCGCGGGGGGCAGGAAGCCCCAGTCGGGCGGCCGGGCCGGCGGCCAGAGCGGCAAGCGCGGAAAGCCGCGGGGCCGGTAGCGCACCGAGGCGTCGGCCCGCGACCGTCGCATCCGGATTAGCTCCACGAACGCCACCCCGCGTCGGTTGGCTCGTTGGTGGAGCAACCGCCGTATGCAGGGGAGGGGTCGTCCGATGCCGAACATCCGCATACCGATGCCGAACATCCGAGGGCTGTCGCCGAGGCCCCGCGGGGCGTCGGCGAGCACCCGCCGAAGCCGCCGCCTCGGCCTCGCCGGGATGCTGCTCATCGCCGTGGCCTTCGTCGGGCTCCAGCTGACAGCGGTCACCGGACGTGCCTCGCCCGACACGAAGAACTACCTCTCCTACGCCCTGAGCCTCAGCGGTGAGGACCGGCAGGAGGCGGGCCGGCTGGCCATCGACCACTCCTGTGCCAGCGGGCAGCAAGCGCCCCTGGACTTCATCCCCTGGACCAGCAGGAAGGCCGCGGGCGAGTCGCGGGAGAGTTGCGTGCGCCGACTGAACGACTCGGTCGCGTACTGGTCGGGCCACGGCAACACGTCGGGGATGACCGCGCCGTTCGCCAACCACCGCTTCATGGCCATCTTCGAGGCCAGGCCCGGCTATCCGCTGTTCCTGGTCCCCTTCGTGGCCGCCTTCGGAACCACCTGGGGCCTCTGGCTCGCCGGGCTCGTCGTCGCGCTGGCCGGGAGCGTCTGCGTCCTGCTCACCCTCCGGGCCGCGGGGGCTTCCCGACGCGCCGGTCTGGCCGGGCAGGCCCTGTACCTCGCCCTGCCCACCGGCACCGTCGCCATGAACCCCCTGAGCGACGGGCTCTCACTGGCGCTCGGCACGGCGGTCGTCCTAGGCTGCGTCCTGCTGCTGCGGGACCGGCCCCGTACGGGCGCGGCGCTCGTCGCGGGCGGCCTCGTCCTGATGTTCCTCGTCCGCTACTCGCAGGCCCTGCTGCTGGCGGCCGCTCTCGCGGGCGTCTTCCTGGCCCGGGCAGGGTGGCTGCGGCTGAAGCGGCGGGATCCCGCCCCTGTACTCCGGGCGGCCGGACTGTGCGGCGCGCTGGCGGCACTCGTCTACGCCGGGGCGCATCTCCTGTCCTGGCCGATGGGCCAGGACAGCGCCCAGGACCTGCTGACCCACCACTACCAGCGCCCCGATCTGCCCGACCCCTGGCCCGAGTTCTTCGTCCAGGAGCGGGTCTTCTGGTCGGCGTGGCTCCGGCGCCAGGCCACGTACCCGGTCCTGCCCGTCCTGCTCGCGCTCTCGGCCTGGGCGCTGCTGAGACGGCGCTCCGTGGTGCTGCCCGTCGCCCTCGCGGCAGGGGCGGCGGGCCTCCTCAACCAGGCAGGCCACCCGAATCCGGATCAGCTGCTCGGCTACCGCCTCATCGTGTTCGTCTGGCTGCTGCCCGCCCTGGCGATCCCGCTGCTCCTGGACCGACCGCCGACCGTCTCCGCGCCTCACGACACGTCCCACGACGCGTCACCGCCTCACGACACGTCCCACGACGCGTCACGCGCCCCGGCGCGGACGGAGCAGTCGGCCGGCACGACGGCACAGGTCGCGCCGGCCCCCGTGGGCGATGCCCCGGGAGAGGCCCGTCACTCCACGTCGCGCAGCTGAACCAGGTACGCCGCGGTCAGCGCGACGGCACGGTCCTCGTCGTGCAGCAGCTCCCGGAGGGCGCGTGAGGAACCCGCCCCCGGGACGCCACCCAGCGCCTGGACCAGCCGCCCGCGCGCCGACGTGCCGGTGGTGTCGCGGGCGAGGCGCTCGGCGAGCACGGCCGCGATCCGGTCGGCCGCCGCGTCGTCGTCGGCCAGCAGACTCAGCGCGTCGGCCGCGTCGGTGTCGTTCGTCCCCGCCACGACCAGGTCGACGAGCGCCGGGACCGCAGCTGCCTCGCCCCGTGCCCCGAGGGCCGGAGCGGCGTAGCCGCGGACCACGGCATCGGGGCTCGTCAGGGCGTCCCGCAGCAGCGCGGTGGCCTCATCGCCGGGCATCTCGGCGAGGGACCGTACGGCGCGTTCCCGCACCGCGGCCACCGGTGAGCCGAGTCCCTCGGCCAGCAGCGCCGGGCCGCCGCCGCCCGATCGCGCCAGTGCCCAGCGAAGAGCCCCGGCCACATGCGGGTCGCCCTCGTCGAGCGCCGCCTCGACCAGGGCCTCCACCGGAACCTCGTCGACCGAGGCGAGGGCGGCGCGCTGGCGGGCGGCGGGGCTCTTGGACCCCAACGCCCCCAGGAGTGTGACGACTTGGAGGACGTCCTCCCAGCCGGCCGGGTCCGTGGCGTGGACCCGATGCAGCCGGGTGAGCAACTCGGTCTCCACCGCGATGCGTTCGCGCGTCCGACGGATCAGGTCGTCGACGAGTGCCGAGGGCGTGAAGCCGGGATCGTCGAGGGCACGCCCGATCTCCCGCAGTGACAGTCCCACCGCCCGCAGGCTCTCGACATGGAAGATCCGCTGGATGTCCGCCCCGGAGTATTCCCGGTAGCCGGACCCGGTGCGACCCGAGGGCCGCACCAGACCGAGCGACTCGTAGTGCCGGAGCATGCGGGCACTGACCCCGGACCGCCGCGCGACTTCACCGATCAACACGCCCTACGGACCTTCCTCACCAGAGCCACTGGGGTCGCCGGAGCCTTCGGAGGTGTCATGGCCGCCGAGTGCCACGACGCGCTTCGCCTCCTCCACGGCGAGCGTGAATCCGGCGTCCGGGTCGCGCAGCAGCCGCTGGGTGGCGAGCGCGTGCGCGCGGACGAGCGGGTCGGGGTTCCTCGCCGCGGCGGCCAGCGCCGACTCCATCGCGTCCCCCAGCGCGACCAGCGCCTGGCTGAGACTCAGCCGCGTCTCCCGCCCGCCGCGCCCGAGCTGCGTCGCCAGCACTGCGGCCAACGCGACCTGCTCGGCTTCCGGTACCAGTACGACCGCCGCCCGCCAGGCACTCCGCGCCACCTCGTCGTCGGCATCGGTCAGGAGCGCCCCGGTGATCGCCGGCCACGCCCGCCGGTCCCCGATCTTGGACAGCGTGTGCAGTGCCTGGCTCCGCGCCCGCGTCCGCTCGGAGCGGACCTCGCGGAGCAGCGGGGGAAGCGTGACGGACACCGGGTGACGGGTGAGCGCCCAGGTCAGCATGTCGCGTACGAAGAACTCCGGCTCGACCGCGCACCGCTCGACGAGCGCGCCGACGAAGCGCGGATCCGGCTGCGAGCCGACCGCCAGAGCGGCTCGCAGCCGCACCGAGGCGCGGTCGTCCTCCAGCCCACGCAGCGCTCGTACCCTGTCCGTGTCGTGTCCCGTGACCGTCATCGAGACCACCTCCTCGGCAAGCAGTGAAGAGCTTGTCACCGTGTCAAGGTCAACCCTGCCGTGTGCCGGGCCGAGGGATCCGGCTCACGGCCCGCGCCATACGTTGGCGAAGGCCGTGTTCTCGATGGTCCGCCTCTGGCGTACGGCCTCCAGCTCCATCACCGCTTCATGGACGGTGGCGACCACGGCCGTCGCCGTCTCGTCGTCGAGGCGGGGCTCGTCGTCACCGGACCGTCCGCCGTCGATGCCCACGGCCGATGCGAGGGCGGCCAGGACGGGTTCTCCCTCGTCCTGGCGGGCGACGGCCCGGTGACGGCCGGGTGTGTCGACCAGCTCCACCCGCCTGGGGCCGAAGGGCAGCCGGCCGCTTCTCTTCTGTGTGAGCTCGCCGTCCTTCTCCAGTGCGTCCTGGTAGGTGGCCGCGAGGTCCCGGCCGCGGCGCCACAGCCAGTCCTCGATCCGCTCGTAGGGCGGTTCCCCGGTGATCCGCGCGGCGGCCTCCCCGAGAAGGCGGTCGTCGGGCGCCGGCGACCCGCCCGGCACGATGAGGTCGCCCTCCACGGTGACGGCTCCCGCGCCGATGAGGTCGAGCAGTTCGGCTCCCGCGAGTGCGAGCGACAGGTCGCCCTGCCCCACGGCGGGTTCCGGCACCGGGTCCATGGCGATGATGAACAGGTCTTTCGCCGTGGTCATGAACGGCTCCCCTCGAAGGCATCGGCAAGGCGGGCCCCACCGGCCGCCCCGGCCAGGAGCCGGTTCGGCGGCGGGGCGACCGCTACGACCAGTATCGCCTCCGCCCGTGCCGTCCGGCCCTGATCGGGTCCGAAGAAGTCGATGGCCGTTCTTCGGCGCGATCTCTGGGCTGGGCAGGTGAGCCATGCGAAGACCTCGTACGTCTGCCTCCCCTGCCGGGCCTCCTTCAAGCAGCCCCACGACCGGGCGAGGCAGCGGCACTGTCCGCGCTGCGCGGAGCCGATGACCCACGTGGGGTCGGCGTTCGCGGCACCGCGGCGGCGGGACATCGCGGCATGGCGGGCCCTCGCGGTGCTGCTGAACGCGGGCCTCCACGTCAGCGACCAGGAACGCCGCGAGGCGGCGCGCGGGCCGAGACCATCGGCCGCGGCGGCCGGGGCGAGGGTGAGGGCGAGGCGCAGCAGCACCGCGACGAACACGGCGACCGCGGGGGAGGCCTCGACGAGCGTGTGCGGCCACGAGCCGCTTTCCAGGGGCTCGGGGGTGTCGAGGTGGTAGCCGGTGAGGCGGTCCGCCACGACGGTGACGAGCAGGGCCGGGGCTCAGACGATCAGCCCGCGCAGCGTGTACACGGCGAGCACCGGTCGCAGCCGTCCGGGCGCCGGACCCCATGAGGGGCTTTCCCGGGCGGATTGCGCGGATTCCGCCGCGACCGCCCGCGAACACACCACCTGCAGGGCCGCGCTGCCGGTGCCGAGGAGGAGCAGGAAGAGCGGGAGCGTGCAGAGGGCGACCAACACCAGGTCGGTGGGGTCGTGCAGGTAGGGGTCTTCGGCGTGGTGGTACCAGACGCGTTGGTTCCGCATACGGGTGAAGACCCGGCTGGGCGAGCGCGAATATCGCGTCCGTCACCAGCGGCCCGGCGAGTCCGCAGAGGCCGACGACGCGGACCGTCGCACCCGCCAGCACGCTCCGCTGCCGCCGCAGGACGGCGAACGTCGCTGCGACGAGGGCCTGTTGAGGGCTCTGGCTCACCGGTGGCGCCGGATGGTCGTGCGGTGCGGGCATGGGGTGAGCCTTCTGTACGTGCCGTTGGGTTCCGTACCGGATCAGTCCGGTCCAGTCCCTGGGAAGGACGTCGGGCGAACCGCCGCGGGTCTTCCACGTGCCCCGCCCCGACGTCACGGCCGGAGGCCACGAGGTATCGCCCGCCGATCCCGATCCCGATCCGGATCCCGGAGGCGGCTCCGGATCATGGTCGGTCGCTTTGTGTGTCACCATGTCTACGCAGGGTCACGGAGCCGTCGCCTCGGTGATCCGTGCGTCAGTGCGCCTGTGCGCATTCCCTGCGCGTGGCCCCACCCGGAACCGGACCTGTCTGCCCGCCTGCCGGGGGAGGGGCGCGGTAGTCATCGCAACACCCCATCGTCCAGAAGGATTTCACCCATGCGCTTCCGCTCCACCCTTCCCGCCGTTCTCGGTGCCGCTCTGCTGCTCGCCGCCGTTCCCTCTTCCGCGTCGGCCGCCGAGGGGCAGTTCCGCTACGACTACGTGACCGTCGAGGGGTACGGGGCGACCGGCTTCCTGAACAGCCCGCCCAGCGGTGAGTGCGTGAACCTCCCGGGTGTCGGCCTGGAGAACCCCGAGCCCGGGCACTCCCCGAAGAACCGCACGGACGCCTGGGCGGAGGTCTTCACGGACGTGGACTGCGAGGGTGCTTCCTTCCCGCTTCGCCCGCACACCGGCGGGGCCTCGGAGCGGCTGAAGGTGCGTTCGGTCGTCTTCCACTGACACACCGCTTCACACACTGCCGCATGCGTCGCGGCCCGTGGCCTTGTGCGGGGCCACGGGCCGCGACGCATGCACCGACCGACCGACCGACCGACCGAGCGCTCGCCTCGATGTCGAGTCGGCGTCAGGGCGTCACCGCTGTCCAGAAGGCCGGTGCTGGAAGCGGTAGCGGGTCTGGCTGTACGCCGTGCCCTTTCCGAAGGCGAATCCGGCTTCCGGGTCGATCCGGTACAGCAGGACCTTGCCGGAGCGGATGGTGTCACCGAGGCCGTACCAGGTGCCCTCCGGGCTTGTCAGGAGGTCGCCGTACTTGCTCTCGTAGGCGTCGGCGGTGGTGCTGCGTTCGGCCGGGTCGAGCACCGGCTCGGCACGTCCTTCGACGGTGATGTCGATGCCCTCCAGGACGTTCGTGCCGGTCGTCATGGTGCAGTGGCCGTTGGCGTGGAGGTTGCGCGCCTTGCGTTCCTGGTCGCCGGTGGCGAAGTACAGGGCGCCGCCGGTCCAGACGGCCAGCAACGGTGTCACGTGGGGCCGGCCGTCGGGGCGGACGGTGGACAGCCAGAACAGTCGCGCCCGCCGGAGCTCGCGCAGCGCGGTCGGCCAGGGGGTCGCGTCGGCGTCGGAGTCGCTGAACGGGCCGAGCTCGGTCACCGGTTCACGGTCGGACATGGAGGCTCCTCAAGGGGTCGGGTCGGAATGCGGACGGCCAGGTCCGCGGGAGGCACCGCGGTCTCCTCATTCCGGCCAGGAAGACCCTGCGGCGGTGCCGTCCAGGACGGTCATGAAGAACGCGGTGCCGAGCAACACCGGCACCCGCCCCTTCGAGCGGGGCGGCCGCGAGCTCACCCCTGTCCTCCCGCACCCAGCCCGACGCCCAGGGCGTCGAGCCAGTCGCCGGTTCCGAGCCGCCGCCAGGAGGGCGCCTCCCGGCCGTCGAGGAAGGTGCCCTGCTCGGTGAGGACCAGCCGGGCGCCCCCGTCGGCCGGGCAGAACTCCACGGTCGTCAGCGACGCCGTCGCGAGGTCCTGCCCCACGTGCAGCACGGAGGTGTAGACGATGCGCTCGTCCGGGACGATGTCGCGGTACAGCGACTCGAACGTCAACGACGGGCCGCTGTCCGGGCGACTGCGGTTGATCTCCCGGCCCCCGACCCGGAAGTCCAGCTCATGGTCCGCGTCGGGCGTGGAGAACCAGCGGGCCTTCGCCTTCGGGTCGGCCCATGCGGCGAACACCCGGGCCGCCGTGGCCGGGTAGAGGCGTTCCAGGGTGAACGTGGCGTGCGTGACGGAACGGTCGATCATCACAGGGAACCCCTTTGCTCCGGTGTGCCGGGATCATCGAGCAGGTAGTCGCCGAGCCGGTCCAGACGCCGTTCCCAGAACGTGCGCTGCTCGGCGAGCCAGTCCTCGGCCGCCCGCAGCGCGTCCGGCTCGATGCGGCAGGTACGGACGCGGCCGGTCTTCTCGGAGCTGACCAGCCCGCAGGCCTCCAGCACCTGGATGTGCTGCATGACCGCCGGCAGCGACATCTCCAGCGGCCTGGCCAGTTCGCCGACCGACACCGGCCCGCGGATCAGGCGCTCCACCATCGCCCGGCGCGTGCCGTCCGCCAGCGCCTGGAACACCCGGTCCAGCGACCCGCCATAGTTAGGCATGTTCTTAACTATTGATGGCTGACGCTCTCTGGTCAAGTGCTGCCTCACATCGATGACTCTTTGCATAAAAGTGCGTCGATGCGTATAGTCATGCCATCAATCAGGAGGGTTACCGATGGTGGTACGAGCAGCAGTGGCAGGGGCGAGCGGCTACGCCGGCGGGGAGCTGCTCCGTCTCCTGCTGGCACACCCGGACATCGAGATCGGCGCCCTCACCGGGCACTCCAACGCCGGGCAGGCGCTCGGGTCGCTCCAGCCGCATCTGCGGCCCCTGGCCGACCGGGTGCTGGAACCCACCACCGCCGAGGCGCTCGCCGGCCACGACGTCGTCTTCCTGGCGCTTCCGCACGGGCAGTCCGCCGCCGTCGCCGAGCAGTTGGGGGAGGAGGTCCTCGTCGTCGACATGGGGGCCGACTTCCGGCTGAAGGACGCCGGTGACTGGGAGGCGTTCTACGGGTCCCCGCACGCCGGGACCTGGCCCTACGGGCTCCCCGAGCTGCCGGGCGGGCGGTCGGCGCTCGCCGGGTCCCGGCGCATCGCCGTGCCCGGGTGCTACCCGACCGCCGTGTCCCTCGCGCTCTTCCCGGCGTACGGGGCCGGTCTCGCCGAGCCGGAGGCCGTGATCGTCGCCGCGTCGGGCACCTCCGGGGCGGGCAAGGCGGCCAAGCCGCATCTGCTCGGCTCCGAGGTGATGGGCAACATGACCCCGTACGGCGTCGGCGGCGGGCACCGCCACACGCCCGAGATGATCCAGAACCTCAGCGCCGCCGCCGGCGAACCGGTCACCGTCTCCTTCACGCCCACCCTCGCGCCCATGCCGCGCGGCATCCTCGCCACGTGCAGCGCGAAGGCGAGGCCCGGCGTGAGCGCCGAGAGCCTTCGCGAGGTGTACGAGAAGGCGTTCGCGGACGAGCCGTTCGTGGACCTGCTGCCCGAGGGGCAGTGGCCCGCCACCGCCGCGGTGTACGGCTCCAACGCCGTACAGGTCCAGGTCGCGTACGACGCGGCGGCGGGGCGGATCGTCGTGATCAGCGCCATCGACAACCTCGCCAAGGGCACCGCGGGCGGCGCCCTCCAGAGCATGAACATCGCCCTCGGACTCCCCGAGGACACCGGACTTTCGACGATCGGAGTGGCACCGTGAGCGTCACGGCAGCACAGGGGTTCTCCGCGGCGGGCATCGCCGCGGGAATCAAGGAGAGCGGCAACCCGGACCTGGCCCTCGTGGTCAACGACGGGCCGCGTCGCGCCGCCGCGGGCGTCTTCACCTCCAACCGCGTCAAGGCCGCCCCGGTGCTCTGGTCGGAGCAGGTCCTCAAGGGCGGCGAGGTCACCGCCGTCGTCCTCAACTCCGGTGGAGCCAACGCCTGTACGGGCCCCCAGGGCTTCCAGGACACCCACGCCACCGCCGAGAAGGCCGCCGAGGTGCTGAAGGGCCACAGCGCGGGCGAGATCGCCGTCGCCTCCACCGGGCTCATCGGTCTTCTGCTCCCCATGGACAAGCTGCTCCCCGGCATCGAGCAGGCCGCCGCCGCCCTCAGCGAGCACGGCGGCGAGAAGGCCGCCATCGCCATCAAGACCACCGACACCGTGCACAAGACGGCCGTCGCGGGCGGCGAGGGCTGGACCGTCGGCGGCATGGCCAAGGGCGCGGGCATGCTCGCCCCGGGCCTGGCCACCATGCTCGTCGTCCTCACCACCGACGCGGATGTCGAGAGCCCCGCGCTGGACGCCGCCCTGCGCGGGGCCACCCGGACCACCTTCGACCGGGTCGACTCCGACGGCTGCATGTCCACCAACGACACCGTGCTGCTGCTGGCCTCCGGCGCCAGCGGCATCACCCCGGAACAGGGCGAGTTCGCCGAGGCCGTACGGGTCGTCTGCGCGGACCTGGCCCGGCAGCTCATCGGCGACGCCGAGGGCGCGTCCAAGGACATCCGGATCGAGGTGATCAACGCGGCCACCGAGGACGACGCCGTCGAGGTCGGCCGGTCCATCGCCCGCAACAACCTCCTCAAGTGCGCCATCCACGGCGAGGACCCCAACTGGGGCCGCGTCCTCTCCGCCATCGGCACCACGAAGGCCGCCTTCGAGCCGGACCGGCTCAACGTCGCCATCAACGACGTCTGGGTCTGCAAGGGCGGCAGCGTGGGCGAGGACCGCGAACTCGTCGACATGCGCTACCGGGAGGTCAGGATCACCGCCGACCTCGCCGCCGGCACCGAGTCGGCCGTCATCTGGGCCAACGACCTCACCGCGGACTACGTCCACGAGAACAGCGCGTACAGCTCATGAGCACCGCGCGGAAGCACACCGCACTCCCGAAGGCACAGATCCTCATCGAGGCGCTGCCCTGGCTGACCCGGCACCACGGCAGGACCGTCGTCATCAAGTTCGGCGGCAACGCCATGATCGACGAGGAGCTGAAGGCGGCCTTCGCCCAGGACGTCGTCTTCCTGCGGCACGCCGGCCTCAAGCCCGTCGTCGTGCACGGCGGCGGCCCGCAGATCAGTGCCCAGCTCGACAAGCAGGGCCTGGTCAGCGAGTTCAAGGCCGGGCTGCGGGTCACCACCCCCGAGGCGATGGACGTCGTCCGGATGGTGCTCGCCGGACAGGTCCAGCGCGAGCTGGTCGGCCTCCTCAACCAGCACGGCCCCCTCGCCGTCGGCATGACCGGCGAGGACGCCCACACCATCACCGCCACCCAGCACCGGCCCACCATCGACGGCGAGCTTGTCGACATCGGCCGGGTCGGCGAGATCACCGCCATCGACACCGGGGCCATCCAGGCGCTGCTGGACGACGGCCGCATCCCGGTCATCTCCTCCATCGCCCGCTCCGCCGACGACCACCACGTCTACAACGTCAACGCCGACACCGCGGCCGCCGCGCTCGCCGCCGCCCTGAACGCCGAGACTCTGATGGTCCTCACCGACGTCGAAGGGCTCTACGAGGACTGGCCCAACAGCGACGACGTCATCAGCCGGCTCACCGCGAGCCAGCTGGAGAAGCTGCTGCCCGAGCTGTCCAGCGGCATGGTCCCCAAGATGCAGGGCTGTCTGCACGCCGTGCGCAACGGCGTCGAGACCGCTCGCGTCATCGACGGCCGCGTCCAGCACTCGATCCTGCTGGAGATCTTCACCGACGAGGGCATCGGCACGATGGTCGTGCCCGACGCCCCCATCGACGTACACACAGGGCCTGAACAGGGGAAATCATGAGCGGCACAGAGACTGTCACAGAGACTGCGGGACTCACCCAGCGGTGGCAGGGCGCGCTGATGGACAACTACGGCACGCCCCGGCTGCCGCTCGTCCGCGGCGAGGGCGCCTACGTCTGGGACGAGGAAGGCACCCGCCACCTCGACTTCGTCGGCGGTATCGCGGTCAACGCCCTCGGCCACGCCCACCCCGCCGTCGTCGAGGCCGTCTCCACCCAGATCGCCTCCCTGGGACACGTGTCGAACCTGTTCATCGCCGAGCCGCCCGTCGCGCTCGCCGAGCGGCTGCTCCAGCTGTTCGGCCGTCAGGGGCGGGTCTTCTTCGCCAACTCCGGCGCGGAGGCCAACGAGGCCGCCTTCAAGATCGGCCGGCTCACGGGACGCCGCCACATGGTGGCCACCGACGGCGGCTTCCACGGCCGGACGATGGGCGCGCTCGCCCTCACCGGCCAGCCCGGGAAGCAGGAGCCCTTCCGCCCGCTGCCCGGTGACGTCACCCATGTGCCGTACGGGGACGCCGACGCGCTGCGGGCAGCGGTGACCACCGACACCGCGCTGGTCATCATCGAGCCGACGCAGGGCGAGAACGGCGTCGTCGTCCCGCCCGAGGGCTATCTGGAGGCCGCCCGGGAGATCACCCGGGCGACCGGCACCCTGCTCGTCCTGGACGAGGTCCAGACAGGCATCGGCCGGTGCGGCCAGTGGTTCGAGCACCAGGCCCACCAGGGCGTCGAGCCGGACATCGTCACCCTCGCCAAGGGACTCGGCGGCGGTCTGCCGATCGGCGCGACGGTCGCCTTCGGAGCGGCGGCCGACCTGCTGAAGCCGGGGCACCACGGCACGACGTTCGGCGGCAACCCGGTCGCCTGCGCCGCCGGACTCGCCGTCATCGACACCCTCGCGGCCGACGGCGTGCTCGCCGACGTCAAACGGCTCGGGGAGAGGATCCGCGACGGCGTGGAGGGGTTGGGACACCCGCTGGTCTCCCACGTCCGCGGCTCGGGTCTGCTGCTGGGTATCGTGCTCACCGGACCCCTCGCACCGCAGGTGCAGCAGGCGGCCCAGGGAGCCGGCCTCCTGGTGAACGCGCCCGCCCCCGATGTCGTACGGCTCATGCCGCCGCTGATCATCGGTGACGCGGAGGTGGACGCGTTCCTGGAGATCCTGCCGAGCGCTCTCGACGCGGCATACGGGGACGGACGATCCGGAGCATGACCCTCCGGAGAATGAGGCGACGACGATGACCGAGGCGCAGGAATCCGAGCACGGCGGGCCGTCCGTGCCGCAGACCCGCACCGCCCGCCACCGCCGGATCGTGGACATCCTGAACCGGCAGCCGGTCCGCTCGCAGAGCCAGCTGGCCAAGCTCCTCGCCGACGACGGGCTGAGCGTCACCCAGGCGACGCTCTCCCGGGACCTCGACGAGCTGGGCGCGGTGAAGATCCGCAACACCGGCGGCGAGCTGATCTACGCGGTGCCGAGCGAGGGCGGATTCCGCACCCCGCAGGCCCCGCTCGGCGGCTCGGCCAAGGAAGAGCGGATGCGCCGGCTCTCGGCCGAACTGCTCATCTCGGCGGAGGCCTCGGCCAACCTCGTGGTGCTGCGCACTCCGCCGGGTGCGGCCCAGTTCCTCGCCTCGGCCATCGACCAGGCCGAACTGCACGACATCCTCGGCACCATCGCGGGCGACGACACGCTGATGCTCATCAGCCGCGACCCGAACGGTGGCAAGGCGCTCGCCGACCATCTGCTGAGGCTCGCTCAGAACGACCGCTGATCATCCCTGTTCAGTAGCGCGTGATCGCGGTCGGGCCCGAAGAGGTGCCGACCGCGATGTGCGGTTCGCGCTCCGGGTCCGCCCAGGCGAGGATCTCCGCCATGGCGGCGGCCGGGACCGAGACGCAGCCGGCCGTCGCCCCGCGCCCGTTCACGTGCAGGAAGATGCCCGCCCCCCTGCCGCGCACCGGACGGTCGTAGTTGAACCCGATCACCAGCGCGCGGGCGTACTGCGTGCCGTAGGAGACCAGGTGCTCGGCCTCCGCCGCCCGGCAGTCCGCCGGACGCGGTTCCACCCAGCGGTTGTACGCGCGCGCGTCGTTGTCCTGGCACCACCAGGAGTCCTCGGTGACCTCGCGGTAGGGGTACGTCGTGCCGGCCGGGGCGTCCTCGATGCCGAAGGCGTACGGCAGGTCGTACAGCCCGGTGGGCGTGGTGCCGGTGCCCTGCTCCCGGGTCGCCCCCTCGGCCAGCCCGCCTTCCCCGAACCGGGCGGGCGCCGAACCGGCCTCCGTCCATCTGCCCCCGCGCCGCTCCCACCACGTCACGGTCCCGGTCGTGGAGCCGGTGTCCTGGGCCTCGGCGGTGATCAGCTGGGAGCCGCCGCCCGTGTCCGCCAGCCGGTCCGGCAGGGACGGGGCGTCGGTGGGCCCGGCCCCGAGGGAGCCGGCCAGGGCGAGGAGTACGGCGGCGGTCACCAGTGATCTGCGCATGCTCCGGACCGTACGGCGGTCGGCGGGCACGCCCCACCGGACCTGCTCCGTACGGCCCAGCGGCTCACTCCGGACGGGACGGGCTCACTTCGGGAGCGCGGCAGGCAGGGGCGGCAGCGGGAGCGGCAGCCCCGGCAGCCCGTCGATGCTCGTCGCGATGTCCTCCTTCTTCGCGAAGTAGGCGCTGAGGCTCTCGTCGTCGTCGCGCTGGAACCGGTCCGCGTGCAGCGTGCGGTCCTCGTCGTAGCTCAGGAACGGCACGCCGAACCCACAGGTGTCGCGGATCAGTTCGGCGGTCACCACGATGATCGCGCGCAGTCCGTGCGGGGCCGGGTCGACGCCGGGGAAGCGGGCGAGGAGCCCGGGGAAACGGGGGTCGTCGCGGAAGACCGGCTCACCGCGGCCGTGCACGCGCACGATGTTCGGCGGCCCCTGGAAGGCGCACCACATCAGGGTGATGCGTCCGTTCTCCCGGAGGTGGGCGACGGTCTCGGCGTTGCTCCCGGCGAAGTCCAGGTAGGCGACGGTCCGCTCGTCGAGGACGGTGAAGGAGCCGGTCAGGCCCTTGGGGGAGAGGTTCACCGTGCCGTCGGAGTCCAGCGGGGCGGTGGCCGTGAAGAAGATGCGCTGTTCCTCGATGAAGGTTCTGAGCCGTCCGTCGATGCGTTCGTGCGTTTTTCCCATGAGGCGATTATCGGCCTCCGGCGAGGGTGCTGAGCAGCGCGTTTCATCATCCGGACCCCGGCCCCGCGGTGCCGCTCCGCTTCCCGGCTCTGCCGCCCGTATGGCCAGGCGTACCACCCTGACCTGCTGTTTTGACAAACAATACAGAGGACTGCATAGTTATACCCATCAGTGATTGCACCGTAAGGAGAAACCCGTGACCGAGCGCGTCGTACTCGCCTACTCGGGCGGCCTGGACACCTCCGTCGCCATCGGCTGGATCGCCGAGGAGACGGGCGCCGAGGTCATCGCCGTTGCCGTGGACGTCGGCCAGGGCGGCGAGGACCTGGACGTCATCCGCAAGCGCGCGCTCGCCTGCGGTGCCGTCGAAGCCGAGGTCGCGGACGCCAAGGACGAGTTCGCCGAGGAGTACTGCCTCCCGGCGATCAAGGCCAATGCCCTCTACATGGACCGCTACCCGTTGGTCTCGGCCCTCTCCCGGCCGACGATCGTCAAGCACCTCGTCGCCGCCGCGCACAAGCACAACGCCGGGATCGTCGCCCACGGCTGCACCGGCAAGGGCAACGACCAGGTCCGCTTCGAGGCCGGCATCTCCGCGCTCGGCCCCGATCTGAAGTGCATCGCCCCGGTCCGCGACTACGCGATGACCCGGGACAAGGCGATCGCCTTCTGCGAGGAGAAGAACCTCCCGATCGCGACCACCAAGAAGTCCCCGTACTCCATCGACCAGAACGTCTTCGGGCGCGCCGTCGAGACGGGCTTCCTGGAGGACATCTGGAACGCGCCGATCGAGGACATCTACGAGTACACCGAGAACCCCGCCGCCCAGCGCGAGGCCGACGAGGTCGTCATCTCCTTCAAGGAGGGCGTGCCCGTCGCCATCGACGGCCGTCCCGTCACCGTCCTCCAGGCGATCCAGCAGCTCAACGAGCGGGCCGGCGCGCAGGGCGTCGGCCGGATCGACATGGTCGAGGACCGGCTCGTGGGCATCAAGTCCCGCGAGGTGTACGAGGCGCCCGGCGCCATCGCGCTGATCACCGCCCACCAGGAGTTGGAGAACGTCACCGTCGAGCGCGAGCTGGCCCGCTACAAGCGGCAGGTCGAGCAGCGCTGGGGCGAGATGGTCTACGACGGCCTGTGGTTCTCCCCGCTGAAGCGCGCCCTGGACGGCTTCATCAACGAGGCCAACCAGCACGTCACCGGCGACATCCGGATGACCCTGCACGGCGGCCGCGCCGTCGTCACCGGCCGGAAGTCCGAGGAGTCGCTGTACGACTTCAACCTCGCCACCTACGACTCGGGCGACACCTTCGACCAGTCCAAGGCGCAGGGCTTCATCGAGATCTTCGGCCTCTCCTCCAAGATCGCGGCCAAGCGCGACCTCGCCTGACCCTCCCTCGTTGTACAGCCGCCTCCCCGTCGTCACGCGGCAGGGAGGCGGCCGCATATCCGCACCTTGGCCCACGTCCTGGCCTTTGCCTTCGCCTTTTCTTGAGGAGCACGCAGTGAGCAGCAACAACGGTGACGTCCGGCTCTGGGGCGCGCGTTTCGCCGACGGACCGGCCGAGGCGCTGGCCAAGCTGTCCGCGTCCGTCCACTTCGACTGGCGGCTCGCCCCGTACGACATCGCCGGCTCCCGCGCCCACGCACGCGTCCTCAACAAGGCGGGCCTGCTCAGCGAGGACGAGCTGAGCCGGATGCTCGCCGGGCTCGACCAGCTCGAAGCCGACGTCGCGGACGGCTCCTTCACCGGGACCATCGCCGACGAGGACGTCCACACCGCGCTGGAGCGCGGGCTGCTGGAGCGCCTCGGCGCCGACCTCGGCGGCAAACTGCGGGCCGGGCGGTCGCGGAACGACCAGATCGCCACGCTCTTCCGGATGTACCTGCGTGACCACGCCCGGACCATCGGCGGCCTGATCGCCGACCTCCAGGGCGCCCTGGTCGGCCTCGCCGAGGCCCACGCGGACGTCGCGATGCCCGGCCGCACCCACCTCCAGCACGCCCAGCCCGTCCTCTTCGCCCACCACGTGCTCGCCCACGTCCAGTCCCTGTCCAGGGACGCCGAGCGGCTGCGCCAGTGGGACGAGCGCACCGCCGTCTCCCCGTACGGCTCCGGGGCGCTCGCCGGATCCTCGCTCGGGCTCGACCCGGAGGCGGTCGCAGCCGACCTCGGGTTCGAGCACGGTTCGGTCGCCAACTCCATCGACGGCACCGCCTCGCGGGACTTCGTCGCGGAGTTCGCCTTCATCACCGCGATGATCGGTGTGAACCTCTCCCGGATCGCGGAGGAGGTCATCATCTGGAACACGAAGGAGTTCTCCTTCGTCACCCTGCACGACGCCTTCTCCACCGGCTCCTCGATCATGCCGCAGAAGAAGAACCCGGACATCGCGGAGCTGGCCCGGGGCAAGTCCGGCCGCCTCATCGGCAACCTGACCGGCCTGCTCGCCACGCTCAAGGCGCTCCCGCTCGCCTACAACCGCGACCTCCAGGAGGACAAGGAGCCCGTCTTCGACTCCTGCGACCAGCTGGAGGTCCTGCTCCCCGCCTTCACCGGGATGATGGCCACCCTCACCGTCAACCGCGAGCGCATGGAGGAGCTGGCCCCCGCGGGCTTCTCGCTCGCGACCGACATCGCGGAATGGCTGGTCAAGCAGGGCGTCCCGTTCCGGGTGGCGCACGAGGTGGCCGGCGCCTGCGTCAAGGAGTGCGAGCGGGGCGGCATCGAGCTCGACCAGCTCACCGACGAGCAGTTCGCCACGATCTCCGAGCACCTCACCCCCGAGGTCCGTACGGTGCTCAACGTGCGGGGCGCCCTCGCCTCCCGCGACGGCCGCGGTGGAACGGCCCCCTCCGCCGTCGCCGTACAGCTCGCCGAGGTGAAGGAAGACCTCGCCGCCCAGCACGCCTGGGCGACCGCCCGCCGGCGGTAACGCCGGTCAGACGCGCACGGGAGCCGTGCCGCACCGGATGGACGAAGAGCATCGCGGGCTCACCGGGGTAGGAGTTACCGAAACCCGACCCCGAGGAGCCCGCGATGCCCTTCGCCGCCCTGGCCGCCGCGACGACCCCGACCGCCCACATCGGGCTGGGCCTTGCCGCCGTCGGGAGGCCCGGCTACATCAATCTCCACCGAGACCGGGACCTGCCCGCCGACCGCGACCCCGACGCCCTGCGCGCCCGCACCCACGAACTGCTGGACGCCGCCTACGCCCAGGGCGTCCGGTACGTCGACACCGCCCGCTCCTACGGCCGCGCCGAGGAGTTCCTGGGGGAGTGGCTGGACGCCCGGCCCTCGTTCACCGACCTCGTCGTCGGCAGCAAGTGGGGGTACACCTACACCGCCGACTGGGACGTCGAGGCCGAGGAACACGAGGTCAAGGACCACGGCCTCGCCACCTTCGAGCGCCAGTACGCCGAGACCCGCGCCCTCCTCGGCGACCGCCTCAGCCTCTACCAGGTCCACTCGGTCACCCCGGACAGCCCGGCGCTCACCGACAAGGAACTGCTCGGCCGCCTCGCCGCCCTGGCCGCCGACGGCGTCACCGTCGGCCTCTCCACCAGCGGGCCCGCCCAGGCCGACGCGATCCGGGCCGCCCTCGCCGTCACGGTCGACGGCGAGCCCCTCTTCCGTACGGTCCAGGCCACCTACAACGCCCTGGAGACCTCGGCCGCGCCGGCGCTCGCCGAGGCCCACGACGCCGGGCTCACCGTGATCGTCAAGGAGGGCATGGCCAACGGACGCCTCGCCGGGGACGAGGCTCCCGCCGTGTTCCAGGAGATCGCCGCCGCCGCGGGCGTGGGCGGCGACGCGGTCGCCCTGGCGCTGGTCCTGCACCAGCCCTGGGCGGGCGTCGTGCTCTCCGGCGCGGCCACGGTGGGCCAGCTCTCCGGCAATCTGCACGCCGCCGTCGTCGACCTGGACGACGAGCAGCGGGCCGGCCTCGACGCCCTGGTCGAGGACCCGGAGTCCTACTGGCGGCACCGGGCAGGACTGCCCTGGCACTGAAAGCCCGCCCACAGCCCCGGCCGGCCTCAGGAGCTCGTCAGGACGACGAGTTCCCGGGTCGACCGGGTCATCGCGACATAGCGGTCCACCGCCCCCTCGACGCCCGCACCGAATCTCTCCGGGTCGACGAGGACGACCAGGTCGAACTCCAGGCCCTTCGACAGCTCCGGGGTCAGCGACCGCACGCGGGGCGTCGCCCGGAACGCGGGGTCGCCGATGACACAGGCGATCCCGTCGTCGTGCGCGGCGAGCCAGTCGGCGAGGACGGTGACCAGGTCCCCGGCAGGGCCGTACCTGACGGGGATGCCACTGCCGCGCACGGAGACCGGCACATTGGCGTCGGGGAGCACGGCCCGGACCTCCGGCTCCGCCTGAGCCATGATCTCCTCCGGCGTCCGGTAGTTGATGGTCAGGGACGCCAGGGTGATCCGGTCGAGCCCGACCCGCTCCAACCGCTCCCGCCACGACTCGGTGAACCCGTGCCGGGCCTGCGCGCGGTCCCCGACGACGGTGAAGCTCCGGGACGGGCACCGCTGGAGCAGCATGTGCCACTGGGCGTCGGTCAGTTCCTGTGCCTCGTCCACGACGATGTGCGCGAACGGCCCGGCCAGCAGGTCGGGCTCGGCTCCGCTCGGCGGGTCGGCGGTGGCCAGGGACTCCCGGAGATCCGCCCCGCGCAGCATCATCAGCGCACCCTCGCCGTCCGCGTCCGCGTCGGCCAGGGTCTCGTCCGCGAGCAGGCTCTCGACGACCCGGTCCATCTGCTCCCGCTCGGCGGCGGCCGCGGCCCGGTGACGGCGCAAGCGCCGGGACGCCTCCGGATCGCCGAGCCGCTGCCGTGCCGCGTCCAGGAGAGGCAGGTCGGACACCGTCCAGGCCAGGGCGTCCGGGCGCTGCAACCGCCCGACCTCCTCCGAGGTCAGCCAGGGGGCGCACTGACGCAGATAGGCGGGTACGGACCAGAGGTCGCCGACCAGGTCGGCCGCCTCGACCAGCGGCCAGGCGCGGTCGAAGAGGGCGAACAGCTCCCGGTTCCGCCGCAGCGAGGCGCGCAGGTGTTCCTCCGGGGCGTCGCCGTCGTGCTTGTCCACGAGGATGGTGAGCAGCTCCTCCCAGATCTCCTCCCGTGCCTCGTTGTGCGGTGTGCCCGGGTCCGCGGCCCCGAACGCCGCCGCCCAGTCGGCGGCGCTCAGCCAGATGTCGGACCAGTGTGTCCGAACCCGTACGCCCGTGGCGGGCGGCTCCTCGTAGAACCGGACGGCCGGCCCGATCGCCTTCACCAGGTCCGCCGACGCCTTCAGCCGCGCCACCTCCGGGTCGGTCTCGGCGCCCGCCGCCGCTCCCTCGGCGACCAGGTCCCGCAGGGTGCACGTCTGCACGCCCTCCTCCCCGAGGCCGGGCAGGACATCGGCGACGTACGCCAGGTAGGGCTCGTGCGGTCCGACGAACAGCACGCCACCGCGGCGGTGGCCGAGGCGCGGGTCGGAGTACAGGAGATACGCCGAGCGGTGCAGGGCGACGACGGTCTTCCCGGTGCCGGGCCCGCCGTCGACGACGAGCGTGCCCCGGGAGCCCGCCCGGATGACGGCGTCCTGGTCGGCCTGGATGGTGCCCAGCACATCGCGCATCCGGGCCGACCGGTTGCCGCCGAGACTGGCGATGAACGCGGACTGGTCATCCAGCGCGGCATGCCCGGCGAAGCCCTCCGGGGCGAACACCTCGTCCCAGTAGTCGCTGATCCGGCCGTCGGTCCAGCGGTAGCGGCGGCGGCTCGCGAGGCCCATCGGATCGGCGTGGGTGGCTCCGAAGAACGCCTCGGCGGCGGGGGAGCGCCAGTCGAGCAGCAGGCGGCGGCCCGTGCTGTCGGTCAGCCCGAGCCGTCCCACGTACAGCGGGCCGGAGCCGTCCGCGGCGACCATGTGCCCGAGGCACAGGTCGAGCCCGAACCGGCGCAGGGCGCGCAGTCGGCCGGTCAGCCGGTGGATCTCCGCATCGCGGTCCATCGCCTGCCGGCTCGCCCCGCCGGGCGCCCTGCGTTCGGCCGCGAGCCGGTCGGTCAGCTCGGTGATCGACTGTTCCAGGCAGTGGGCGATGGCCGCGAAGTGCTGCTCGTCATCCGCGATCAGCGCCGGGTCGGCCTTGGGGGAGAGGCGGTCGGGGAGGTCGAACGCGCTGGTGGTCAGGGGTGTCACGGCATCGGTTCCGATCTGCGGTGCGTACGGGGGCGGCGTCCCGTACGGGCTACGGCGGACGATTCTGCGGCAGACGGGGGGCCTTGCCGCAAGGCCCCCCGTGCGCTATAAGTTGAGAGTGGCAAGGAGTGGGTTCACCTCCGGCCACTTTTTGTTTCCCGCCTCGCGACCTGCCTCCCGCCTCGCGACCTGTCCCGCCTTCACTCTGCGTTTCGCCCTCCCCGCCTCCTGCGCGCCCACACCCTCCCGATGAGACGAACTTGTCTCAGATGGTTTATGGTCGTCTCATGACTCTCGATCGTGAGCAGGTGCTGCGCAGCGCCGCCGCCCTGCTGACCCGCAAATCGACCGCCACCATGGACGAGGTCGCCCGGGCGGCGGGCATCGGCCGGGCCACCCTCCACCGCCACTTCGCCGGGCGCGACGCCCTGGTGAGGGCGCTGGAGAGTCTCGGCATCCAGGAGTTCGAGGCGGCCCTGGACGCCGCCCGGCTCGACGAGGACACCTCCGAGGAGGGGCTGCGCCGCCTCATCGCGGCCGTCGAGCCCAGCGCCGGACTGCTGTCCTTCCTCGTCAACGAGAACCAGCTCTTCGAGGGCGACGAGGTCAACGAGGGATGGAACCGGGCCGACGCCCGCGTCTCCGCCTTCTTCCGCCGCGGCCAGGAACGCGGCGAGTTCCGTATCGACCTCACCCCCGCCTGGCTGACGGAGGCCCTCTACGGGCTCGTCGGCACCGGCGCCTGGGCCGTCCAGGCGGGACGGGTCGCCGCACAGGATTTCCAACACATGATCGTCGAGTTGCTGCTCGGCGGAGCACGGCGGAGCGTGGAGCAATGACCGGCATCGACCAGAGCCAGCACACCGCGGACGCCGTACGCCGCCCGGGGCGGTGGATCGCGCTCGCCGTCCTCGTCCTCGCCGTGCTGCTGGTGGCCGTGGACGCGACCGTCCTCGGTCTCGCCACCCCGTTCCTCAGCGAGGACCTCGAACCGACCGGCACCCAGCTCCTCTGGATCGGCGACGTCTACTCCTTCGTCATCGCCGGCCTGCTCGTCTCGATGGGCAGCCTCGGCGACCGGATCGGCCGCAAGAAGCTGCTACTGATCGGCGCCGTCGCGTTCGGCGCGGTCTCCGTGCTCAACGCGTACGCGACCACGCCCGAGATGATGATCGTGGCCCGGGCGCTGCTCGGTGTCGCGGGCGCCACTCTGATGCCGTCCACCCTGGCCCTGATCCGCAACCTCTTCCACGACCCGCGCGAGCGCAGCCTCGCCATCGGGATCTGGGGCGCGATGGCCTCGGCGGGCGCGGCCGTCGGCCCGGTCGTCGGTGGGTTCCTGCTCGAACACTTCTGGTGGGGTTCGGTCTTCCTCATCAACCTGCCCGTGATGGCCGTCCTCGTCGTCGTCGGCGTCAAGCTGATCCCCGAGTCCAAGAACCCGGCTCCCGGCCCGTGGGACATGCTCAGCGTCGGGCTCTCCCTGGTCGGCATGATCGGTGTCGTGTACGCCATCAAGGAGGCGGCCGCGCACGGGGTGAGCTGGGAGGCCGGGGCGGCGGCCGTGCTCGGCGTCGGCGCGCTCACCTGGTTCGTCCGCAGGCAACTGCGGCTGCCCGCGCCCCTGCTGGACATGCGGCTCTTCCACCACCGGGGCTTCTCCGGCGCGGTCCTCGCCGACCTGCTGACCATTCTCGGCCTGTCGGGCCTGGTCTTCTTCCTCTCCCAGTTCCTGCAACTGGTGCAGGGCCGGGGGCCGCTGGAGGCGGGACTCGCCGAACTGCCCGCCGCCATCGGCGCGGTGACCGCGGGTCTGCTGGCAGGGTTCGCCGCCCGCCGCTTCTCGGTCCGCTCCGTGGTCTCGGGCGGCCTGGCCGCGGTCGGACTGGCCCTGGGCAGTGTGACCCTGCTCGACCAGAACACCGGCTATCCGCTGCTCGGCTCCATGCTGCTGGTCGTCGGCGTCGGCGCGGGCTTCGCCTTCACCGTCACCGCCGACGTGATCCTCTCCAGCGTCCCGAAGGAGCAGGCGGGCTCCGCGTCCGCCGTCTCCGAGACCGCGTACGAACTGGGCGCGGCCCTCGGCATCGCCCTGCTCGGCTCCATCGTCACCGGCGTCTACCGGGGCTTCCCGACCCCGTCCGGCATCCCCGCCGACATCGAGTCGGCCGCCCACGAGTCACTGGGCGGGGCGGTCGAGGCCGCCGGGGCGCTGCCCGCCGCCCAGGCCGGGCCACTGGTCTCGGCGGCCCAGGACGCGTTCGTCGACGGACTGCGGTCCGCCGCGGGCGTCGGCGCGTCGGTTCTGCTGGCGGCGGCGGTCGCGTCCTGGTTCCTGCTGCGGGGCCAGAAGCTGGAGGACGGCGTCGAGCACCCGTAGGCCGTACGGAGCGGAGAAGGGCCCGCACCCCCGAGGGGGTGCGGGCCCTTCTCCGTGGCCGCCCGGTGAGGCAGCAGGCCTCCGCCGTACGGGTCAGGCCGCCTTCGCCTTCGTCGCGTACATGTCCACGTACTCCTGGCCGGACAGCCGCATCACCTCGGCCATCACCGAGTCGGTCACCGCCCGCAGCACATATCGGTCGCGGTCCATGCCCTCGTAGCGCGAGAACTCCATCGGCTCGCCGAAGCGCACCGTGACCTTGCCCGGCCGGGGCAGGCCCGCGCCGCCCGGCTGCAGCTTGTCGGTCCCGATCATCGCGAACGGGATCACCGGGGCGCCCGTCATCAGCGTCAGCCGCGCGATGCCCGTACGGCCCCGGTAGAGCCGGCCGTCGGGGGAGCGGGTGCCCTCCGGGTAGATCGCGAAGGCCTGCCCCTCCTCCAGCACCCGGCGTCCCGTCATCAGCGCCGCGACCCCGCCCCGGCCGCCGTCGCGGTCCACCGGGATCATGCCGCAGCCGGTGAAGAACCAGGCCATCAGCTTGCCCTTGAGGCCCTTGCCCGTGACGTACTCGTCCTTGCCGATGTAGAACACCGGCCGGTCGCAGCAGATCGGCATGATCATCGAGTCGATGAACGTGAGGTGATTGCCCGCGAGGATCACCGGCCCGGTCCCGGGAATGTTCTCGACGCCTTCCACCTGTGGGCGGAACATCAGGCGCAGAATCGGTCCGAGCACTGCCTTGATGACCGTGAGACGGGACAACGGTTCCTCCGGTGTCGTGGCCTGGCCGGCCGCGATGGAATGGGTCGTACGGGCGGTGGCCGGTGCCGACGGGTGATGGTCGGTGCAGGTGAGGACGATACTCGCGGGTATGCGCTGATCGCACATCGGGTTCACGAAGCGGATACACGGTGTTGACGTGTGTTTCCGCCATGTTGGCCGAGGAGCCGTCCTCTCGTACACCGCCCAGCCTACGATCGGGCCTCGCTCGACCGGTCCCGGACATCACCAAGCGAGGAGTATTCATGACGGAGCGTGCGCGGAAGACCCCTGGCCGGCGGAGCCTCCTGGGCGCCGCGGTCCTCGGCACCGCGGCCCTGGGCCTGCCCGCCACCGCCCACGCGGCCGAGCGTGGACGCGGCCACGGCGGCGGCCACGGATCGCTGCGCGATCTGCCCGTGCCGACGGTGATCGGCCACCGCGGGGCCAGCGGCTACCGCCCCGAGCACACCCTCGGCTCCTACCAGCTGGCCCTCGACATGGGCGCGCACATCATCGAGCAGGACCTCGTGCCGACCAAGGACGGCCACCTCGTCTGCCGCCACGAGAGTGACATCACCGGAACCACGGACGTCGCCGACCACCCCGAGTTCGCCGGCCGCAAGGCCACCAAGAGCATCGACGGCGTCTCCTACACAGGCTGGTTCACCGAGGACTTCACCCTCGCCGAGCTGAAGACCCTGCGGGCCAAGGAGCGCATCCCGGGCAGTCGCCCGGACAACACCCTCTACAACGGCCGCTGGACGGTTCCCACCTTCGAGGAGGTGCTGCGCTGGGCGGAGAAGGAGGGCCGCAAGCGTTCCAAGCCGGTCTGGCTGTACGTGGAGACCAAGCACCCCACCTACTTCCGCAAGCTCGGCCTCGGCCTGGAGGAGCCGCTCGCCCGGCTGCTGCGCCGCTACGGCCGGGACCGCCACGACTCCGCGCTCATCCTCCAGTCCTTCGAGCCCGGCTCCGTCCAGCGCCTCGCGCGCCTCGTCGACACTTCGCGCGTCGTCCTGCTGTCCGGCCCGAAGGAGCGCCCCTGGGACTTCGTCGAGTCGGGCGACCCGCGCACCGTCGCCGACCTGGTGAAGCCCGCCGGGCTGAAGTGGATGGCCTCCTTCGCCCAGGGCATCGGCCCCACCCTCGACCTCGTCATCCCCAAGGACGCCTCGGGCCGGCTCACCACCCCGACCACGCTGGTGCGGGACGCGCACGCCAAGGGCCTGCGGCTGCACCCGTACACGCTGCGCAACGAGAACAGCTTCCTGCCCGCCGACTTCCGGCGCGGCACCGACCCCAACGCCTACGGTGACGTGTTCGGCGCCTGCGCCGCCTACCTCGCCACCGGCATCGACGGCATCTTCGCCGACCATCCGGACACGGCGCTGCTCGCGGCGGCGGACCACGCCGGGCGCTGACCGGCCGGGAGGCGTGCACGGCGCACCTCCCGTACACGGGGTGCGCCGTCAGCCGCCCGCCCCCGGCATACCCCGGTCGGGTGGTGGAGCGCCGCCCGGGGCAACCGGCGGCTGTCCCGGCACGTCCGCCGGGGCATGACGCTTCTCGACCACGATCCCGCCCCGGCCGCTTCCACCGCCCTCGTCGTCCGTGCCTTACAACCCCTGGTGCGCGCGGAGGCGAGGGCCGAGGCCCCGGCCGCCGGGCTCGACCCCGCCGACCTCGAACAGAGTGTCTGGGTGCGGCTGCTGGAGCGCCCGGCCGCCGCCGGACCACCCGCCGACGCGGCCCGCTGGGTGCGCGACACCGTGCGGGGCGAGGCCCGCCGCGGCCGCCGGACGGCCCGGCGGGAACGCCCGTACGGCGGAACGGAACCCGCCGCCGGACCGGCCGACTGCCCGGAACGCGCCGCCCTCGGGGCCGCCGAACGCCGCGCTCTGCGCTCCGCGATGGCCCGGCTGCCCGGCCGTTGCCCCCGGCTGTTGGAGGCGATGCTCGCCCCCAACGACCCGACCTACCGGGAAATCGCAGGGGAGTTGGGTATGTCACAGGGGAGCTTGGGCCCGATCCGTTCCCGTTGCCTTGGATGTCTGCGCAGAATGCTGGCTGCGGAGGTTGTCGCTCCTTCCGTGCGGGAAGGGAGCGGTAGGCAACCGGCGAACAGGTGAGCGGGAGGCGTGCACACATGGGCATGAGCGTGACCATCTCGGCGGCGACGGCACAGGACGTCGAGCAGATCTTCAGACTTCAGTACCTCTGCTTCCAGCGCGAGGCGGAGCTGTACGACAACTACCGGATCGACCCGCTCGTCCAGAGCCTCGCATCACTGCGCGCCGAAGTCGCCGACGACCTGGTGTTCGTGGCCCGGCTCGGGGACGAGGTCGTCGGCTCGGTGCGAGGAGGCACCGACCCGGACGGCACGGGCCTCATCGGCAAGCTCTGCGTCCACCCCCGGCTCCAGGGCCACGGCCTCGGGGCCCGGCTGCTGCTCGCCGCCGAGTCGGCGCTCTCCGTCGAGCGGGCGGCGACCCGCTTCCGGCTGCACAGCGGACACCGCAGCGAGGGCAATCTGCGGCTCTACCGGCGGGCCGGATACGCCCAGGTCGGGGCCGTCACCGGAGCCGACGGCGTCCGGATGGTCCTGCTGGAGAAGGATGCCGCCGACCGGGACTACGTGGCCAGCGCCTGACCGTGCGCCGCGCGCGGCGGGGCCGGAACGGCGTCGCTACACCGCGACCGTCTTCGCGCGGCGCAGCCAGATCATCCCGGTGACCGGCAGGATCACCGGGATGAAGAGGTAACCCATCCCGAAGTCCGACCACACCGTCGAGTCCGGGAAGGCGGTCGGCTCGGCCAGCGTCCACGCGCCGACGACCAGCACGCCGAGCAGCTCCGCGGCACAGCACACCAGCGCCGCCCGGCGGGCCTTCTCCCCGCCGCGCACCAGCGAGTACGTGATGAAGCCGTACACCAGGGCGGCGACGGCCGAGAGCGTGTACGCCAGTGGCGCCCGGTCGAAGCCCCTGGCCATCTCGACGATCGTGCGCGAGGCCGCCGCGACCGTGAACACCCCGTAGAACCAGACCAGGACCCGGCCGGGCCCGGTGCCCAGTTCGAAGGCAGGCTTCGGGGCCGCGGCCACCTCGGGGCGGTCGGTGTCGCTCACGTCAGTTTCCCCAGATGTCATAGAGCCGGACCTCCAGAACCGCCAGCACGACCGCGCCCGCCGCCACCGTGACCGAACCCCAGCGGGTCCGCTCGGTCAACGACAGGAATCCGGCCGCGGGCACGGCGGCGAACGAACCGATCAGATACGCGATGAACACCGCCATCCCCTGCTCCGGCCGCTCCCCGCGCGCCAGCTGCACGACGCCCACGACCAACTGGGCCAGCGCCAGCACGGAGACGACCGCCATCCCGATGAAATGCCAGTCCTTCGTCGGCTGGTCCCGGTAGGCGGCATGTCCGCACCAGGCGGCGAGGGCGAGCGCGGCCACGGCGACCGCGACCGTCAGGGCGTCAAGCATGAGTCGAGGGTATTACGGACGGAACGCCCGCCCGCGTGCGGCCCCGGCCCCCGCGGAGGCGGCCGCCTGCGCGGGGCGCGGACCGTGGCCTTGGCCACAACCGGTGGAGGAGGTTCCGCTCCCCGGGCGTCCGCCCGGCCCTGAACCCGCTCCCGCGAACGCTCCGTCACCGCAGGTCACAGCCGTGCGCCGGGAGTCGGTCGACGCAACCGGAAGGTTGACGTCCGGCCATCCAGCCCTGTCCGCTATGCGGACAGCCGGGATCGGGGAGACCTCACGTCTGTTTTACTTGACCCATGACCACGACGAGCAGCCGCACCCTTGCGACCGAGGCGATCAGCACGCCCGGTGCTCGTTGTATGTGTCGAATGCGCGCCTTCTGAGGGCCCCAGCCTGAGCCTCGCGCCCCGAAGCGAGACCGAGCCTGCGCCGTCCGCACCCCGCGGAACGAGCGCGCCCGCGCATGCGCTGTCCTTCCGGCCGACCGCCGCGCAGCCATGCCGAGACCCCGGCCGACCAGCCCGAACAGTCTCTTCAGACGAATGCCCCGTGCCCGGCGGACACCGCGCCGCGCACTCGACAGTGACGGAAACCCCTGTGATCACCACGACGGGCCTCACGAAGGTCTACCAGTCGCGCGACCGTGAGGTCACCGCACTCGACGGCGTCGACCTGCACGTCCGCGAAGGCGAGGTGTACGGCGTCGTCGGACAGAGCGGCGCCGGAAAGTCCTCCCTCATCCGCTGCGTCAACCTCCTGGAACGCCCCACCTCCGGAACCGTGACCGTGGCAGGCCAGGACCTCACCGCCCTCGCCGGCCGCGGCCGACGGGCGAGCGCCGAGCTGCGCCGGGCCCGCACCCGCATCGGCATGGTCTTCCAGCACTTCAACCTGCTGGACTCCCGCACCGTGCTGGACAACGTGGAGCTGCCGCTGGAGATTCTCAACCTCTCCGGCCGGGAGCGCACCCGCAAGGCCGGGGAACTCCTCGACCTGGTCGGCCTCGCCGACAAGGCGAAGGCCTACCCCGGTCAGCTCTCCGGCGGCCAGAAGCAGCGCGTGGGCATCGCCCGCGCCCTGGCGGGCGACCCCCAGGTGCTGCTCTCGGACGAGGCGACCTCCGCACTCGACCCCGAGACCACCCGCTCCATCCTCCAGCTGCTGCGCGACCTCAACCAGCAGCTCGGCCTGACCGTCCTGCTCATCACCCACGAGATGGACGTCGTCAAGACCATCTGCGATTCCGCGGCGCTCATGCGGCGCGGCCGGATCGTCGAGTCCGGGACCGTCGCGGAACTCCTCGCCACCCCCGGCTCCGAACTGGCCCACGAACTGTTCCCGGTCGGCGGGGCCGCCTCCGGCCCCGACCGCACGGTCGTCGACGTCACCTTCCGGGGCGGGTCTGCGTCCCGGCCGGTCATCTCCCAGCTCTCGCGCACGTACAACATCGACATCTCGATCCTCGGCGCCGCGATGGACACCGTCGGCGGCAGGCAGATCGGCCGGATGCGCATCGAGCTGCCCGGCCGCTTCGAGGAGAACGTCGTGCCCATCGGGTTCCTGCGCGAGCAGGGCCTCCAGGCCGAGGTCGTCGAGGAGGAGTCCGGCCCGAAGTCCGGCGCCGCGACCGCCGCGACCGCCGCCACCGTCGTTCCGGAGCAGCAGACGTCCGCCGCGCTCACCAAGGAGGTCGTCAAGTGACCTGGTCCGAAATGCAGCCCCTGCTGGCCCAGGGCACCATCGACACCCTCTACATGGTGCTGTGGTCCGCGCTGGTCACCGTCGCCGGCGGACTGCCGCTCGGCGTGCTGCTGGTCCTCACCGACAAGGGCGGACTGCTGCGGAACACCGTGGTGAACAAGGTCGTCGGCGTGATCGTGAACATCGGCCGCTCCCTGCCGTTCATCATCCTGCTGATCGCCCTGATCCCCTTCACCACCTGGGTCGTCGGCACCTTCATCGGTCCCACCGCGATGATCGTGCCGCTCGCCGTCGGAGCCATCCCGTTCTTCGCCCGGCTCGTCGAGACGGCGATCCGCGAGGTCGACCACGGACTCGTCGAGGCGGTGCAGGCGATGGGCGGCTCCATCCCCACGATCGTCCGCAAGGTGCTCCTCCCGCAGGCCCTGCCCTCGCTCGTCTCGGGTGTCACCACCACCCTCATCGTGCTCATCGGCTACTCCGCGATGGCCGGCGCGGTCGGCGGCGAAGGGCTCGGCTCCCAGGCCATCACCAACGGATTCCAGCGCTTCGACAACCGGTTCATGCTGGTCACCGTCGCGTTGCTGGTCGTCATCGTCACGGTGATCCAGCTGATCGGCGACATCGCCGTCCGGCTGCTGGCCCGCCGCGGCCGCACCGCCTCCTGAGGCCCGCCCCCCCCAGAACTTTCTGTCCCACCGAGCCCGAACTCCTTGTCCGGGCGCACCACCACAAGAAAGAGGCACTTTTCGTGCGCAAGAACATCAAGATCACCGCAACTGTCGCTTCCGCCGCCGCCCTCGCCCTGGGGCTGAGCGCCTGCGGTACGTCCTCCGACCCGGCCGCCAAGAGCGAGACCGGCGCCAACGCCGACACCTCCAAGGCCCTGGTCGTCGCCGCGTCCCCGACGCCGCACGCCGACATCCTGAACTTCGTCAAGAAGAACCTGGCGAAGAAGGCGGGCCTCAACCTGGAGGTCAAGGAGTTCACGGACTACGTCCTGCCGAACACCGCCACCCAGAACGGTCAGGTCGACGCCAACTTCTTCCAGCACAAGCCCTACCTGGACGACTTCAACGCGAAGCAGAAGACCACCATCGTGCCCGTGGTCGACGTCCACCTGGAGCCGCTGGGCCTCTACTCCAAGACGGTCAAGGACCTCAAGGACATCAAGGCCGGCCAGACCATAGCCGTCCCCAACGACACCACCAACGGCGGCCGCGCCCTCCAGCTGCTCGCCGAGAACGACCTGATCACCCTCAAGGAGGGCGTCGGCACCAGCGCCAAGCTGAGCGACATCACCGACAAGAAGGGTCTGGAGTTCAAGGAGCTGGAGGCCGCCACCGTGCCCCGCGCCCTGGACGACGTGGACGCCGCCGTCATCAACGGCAACTACGCCATCGAGGCCGACCTGAAGCCAGGCAAGGACTCCCTCGTCCTGGAGAAGGCCGAGGGCAACCCGTACGCCAACTTCCTGGCGGTGAAGGACGGCAACGAGAAGGACCCGCGCGTCGAGAAGCTCGCGAAGCTCCTCAACTCCGACGAGGTCAAGAAGTTCATCGAGGACACCTACCAGGGTGCGATCGTCCCGGCCTTCGGCACCCCCGCCAAGTCCTGACGCCCACCCGGCACTTGCCGACGGAGCCCCGCGCCTCCCTCCCGGAGGCGCGGGGCTCCGTCGTGCCGACCCGCCCATGCGCACGGCGGGCCCGATGCTGCATGCTGTGCTTTTACCCGGTCTTCGGCATGGAGCTGCGCATGACTACCACCTTTCCGTCCATCTCCATCAGCACGGACAGGTTGGTGATGCGCCCCTTCGAGATGGCCGACATCCCCGCGTACATCGAGATGATGAACGACGAGGCGGTCACCGCGTGGATGGACGGGCCGAACCCGTACACCCAGGTCGACGCCGAACGCTGGGTCCGCAGAATCGCTCCCGCGGAGCGCACCGCGGGCCACGGCATCGCCCTCGCCGTCACCGAATTCCTCACCCAGCGCCTCGTCGGCAGCGTCCGCCTCCTCAACACCGACTGGCGCACCCTGGCCACCGAGGTCCGCTACATCACCGCACCCTGGGCCCGCGGCGAGGGGTACGCCACCGAATCCGTGCTCGCCATAGCCCAATGGCTCTTCCGCGACCAGGGCTTCGAACGCATCGAGCTGCGCACCCCCGCCGACAACACCGCCTCCCAGCAGGTCGCCCAGAAGCTCGGCTGCATCAGCGAGGGCGTCCTGCGCAACGCCCGCATCGCCCGGACCCGGACCGAGAACGGCACCGACGGCGGCTGGACCGACATCCGCACCGACCTGATCCTGTGGGGACTCCTCCCCGAGGACCTCGAAGGGGTCGCGGAGCAGCTCGCCGACGCCGGCGACTACGGCACGTACAACAGCTGGAAGTAGAGCCCGAGGCCCCCCACGAGCCCGAGGTCCGGACCAGGTACTCTCACCCCTGCCCGGCACCGCACGGGCAGTGCCCGCTCCCTCCGACACCCCAGGAGACAGACGACGATGGCCGACCGGGTCACGGTGATCGGCTGGGACGGCTCGCCACTGACCAGAGCGGCCACGGCCGCGCTCTCGGGCGCCACGCTCGTCGCCGGCGCCGCCCACCACCTCACCCTGCCGGAAGTGCCCCCGCACGCCGAACGCATCCGCCTCGGCAGCGTCGACCTCGCCGCCCGCAGGATCGCCGGACACCGCGGCAGCCCCGTGGTCCTCGCCGACGGCGACCCCGGCTTCTTCGGCGTCGTCCGCACCCTGCGCGCCCGCGAACACGGCCTGGAGGTCGAGGTCGTCCCCGCCGTCTCCGCCGTGGCCACCGCCTTCGCACGGGCCGGCATGCCCTGGGACGACGCCCAGGTCGTCGTCGCCCACCCCCGCACCCTGCGCCGCGCGGTCAACGTCTGCCGGGCCCACCACAAGGTCGCCGTCCTCACCTCACCGGGCGCCGGACCCGCCGAACTGGCCCTGCTCCTCGACGGCGTCCACCGCACCTTCGTGATCTGCGAGGAACTCGGCACCGCCCGCGAGCGCGTCACCGTCCTCACCTCCGACAAGGCGGCCGACCACGCCTGGCGCGACCCCAACGTCGTCATCGTCATCGGCGGCGGCCCCGAGACCACCGCCGCCGGCGCCTGGATCGCCGGCCGTCAGCCGGCCTACCCCCAGGGGATACGGGGCTGGGCCCTGCCCGCCGAGGCCTACCGGGCCGCCGGGGCCGAGCGGATGCAGGAGTCCGGCGAGGGCGAGTTCCCCGGCCTGCGCGCCGCCCAGCTCGCCCGGCTCGGCCCCCGCACCGGTGACCTGGTCTGGGACATCGGCTCGGGCAGCGGCGCCCTCGCCGTCGAGGCCGCCCGCTTCGGCGCGGCGGTCCTGGCCGTGGACGACGACCCGGCCGCCTGCGCTCGCACCGAGGCCGCCGCCCGCGCCTTCGGCGTCCCCGTCCAAGTGGTCCGAGGCCGCGCCCCGCACGTCCTGGAACGCCTGCCCGAACCGGACGTCGTACGGATCGGGGGCGGGGGAGTCCCGGTGGCCCGGGCCGTCATCGACCGGCGACCGGAACGCATCGTCACGCACGCCTCCAACCGGGACGAGGCCGAGGCGCTCGGCGCGGCCCTCACCGGCAACGGCTACACCGTCGAGTGCTCGCTGCTCCAGTCCGTCGACCTGGACACCGAGGTGTGGACCGAGCGCGAGAGGTCCGTCGTGTTCCTGCTCTCCGCGGGGCGTTCGGACCTCGCCCCCTGACCCGCTCGGCCCGGTGCGGAAGGTAGGCTGGCGGATTGTTGTACCGCACCCGGCCGTTCGTCGCTTCGTTCGTCAATGTCCGGAAAAGTGGACCGCATTGTTCCGCACTGTGGTACGGCACAACCCGGGGGACGCGCAACGTGGCGCAGTCCACAGTGAGCCGTGGCAGAACTGCCTGTCGCGGCGGCGAACGGCCGCGAGAATAGGAAGCCGCGCGGGCGTTTCGTGCCGCGCGGCGAGCCCGCTCGTTCTTGATGACGAGCACCGGCGTGCCGTGGTTCGGCGTCCCGGGCGAAGGGCCGAAGGAGCACTGACGATGGGCGAGGGGTACGCATGACTGACACCGGCCAGGTCCCGGGCGAGGGACTGCCGGAGAACGCAGGCATGGTGGAGCAGCCGGGCATCCCCGCCCCGGACGCGTACACCTTCCTCGACCCCTCCGAGCACACTCCCGAGGACGACGACCTTCTGCTGATGCCGACCTCCCAGGGCGCCTGGAGCGACCCGCAGGCCGCCCCGGCTCCCGCGCAGGGCCAGCCCGCCGTACAGACCGCGGTGGCACAGCCCGCCGCGTACGAGCACGGTGCGCAGCAGCCTCAGGCCCAGCCCCAGCGGCAGGCCCCCGCGCAGCAGGGCCAGGCGGCTGCCGCCTCCGCGCCCGCCGAGACGCACAGCACCCATGAGTCCGGTGGCCGCGACTCCGGCTCCGTGGACCTCAACGGCGTACGCATTCCCGCGCCCGCGCCCGCACCGGTCGGCGCGCACGCGGCAGCCGCCCCCGCCCGCCGCCCGCTGCACCGGGGCCCCGCCTCCGCCGAGGCCCCGACGTACGGCGGTACGCAGGGCGGCGTCGTGCGCTCACTGGCCGACCGGGGCCCCGCCGGAGCCACTCGGACCGCCGCTCCCGCACGTCACGCCGGCCCGCCGACGCCCGGCCCCGAGCACGTCGACGTCCCGGCCGGGGACCCCTCGACCCTGCCCGGCCCGCAGCTGGGCGAGATTCCGCCGCAGGCCGGCGCCCCGTGGGGGGCGCAGCCGCCGCAGCCGCAGCCGGAGCAGGTCGTTGTGGAGCCGGCGCCCGCCGAGCAGGCTCAGCAGCCGGAGCGGGTTCAGGTCGTCGAGGCGGAGCAGCCGGTGGCCGAGCCCGAGGTGGTTGAGCAGACCGCGGCCGTGGCCGAGGAGCCGGTTCAGGCGGTTTTGCCGGCCGAGCCGGTGGCCGTGCCCGCCCCGGCGGCGGTTGCGATGCCCCCGATCGAGCAGCCGGAGCAGCCCCAGCAGCCCACTGCCGTTGAGCAGCCGGAGCAGCCCCCGCAGGCCGTCCCGGCAGAAACGGTCGTTCCCGAGACGGCCGCCGCGGAGATGCCCCCTGCCGGTCCCGTCGTCGTACCGGAGAACCAGGCGGCCCAGGCCGAGGCGCTGACGGAAGCACCCGCCCAGGCCCCGGCCGATGAGTTGCCCGCGCCCGCGCCTGCCCCCGAGGCGTCGGAACCGGTGGAGGCGCGGCAAGCCGCCGTCGTGGCCCCGGAGCCCGAGGCGCAGGCCGTCCCGATGGAGACCGCAGCCCCCGAACCTCAGGCCCCGGCACAGGACGCGCCTGTCGTGGTGCCGGAGGCACAGCCCGAGCCGGTGGTACAGCCCGAGCAGGAGCAGCCCGTCGGACCGGCCCCCGAGCCGGCCCCGGCGGCAGCAGTGGCAGAGGGCCCGGAAGCCGTCCCCGCTCCGGAAGCCGTTGGGGTTCCGCAAGCGGTGCCCGCTCCGGAAGCCGTTGTGGCTCCGGAGGCGGTAGCGGCGGAGCCGGTGGCCGAGCCGCCCGCTCCCGAGCCCGTGCAGCCCGAGCCCATCGCCGCAGGACCGGCCGAGCCCGTGGTGCCCGCGGAGTCCGCCGAGCCCGTGACGGCGGAAGCGGAGGGAGCGGAGGCGCAGGAGCCGACGGCTCAGCAACTCCCCGCAACGGAGCAGGAAGCCACCCCGGCCCCCGCCCCCGAGCCCACCGCCGAGCCCCGCGTGGCAACGGAGGCTGAAGCGGCCGACCCGGTCGCGCCGGAAGCCGAGGACGGCAGCGGTCCCGAGGTCATCGAGACACCGGAACTCCCGGAACCGCTGGAGCACGACCAGCAGCCGCAGGCCGCCGACCAGCAGGCACAGGCCGCCGACCAGCAGGCACAGGCCGAGGCGCCGCAGCACACCGAGGCACCGCGACCGGTCGAGGCACCGCAGCAGCCCGAGGCGGCACAGCCGCTCGACGGGCTCACCGAACCTGCGGAACCCACCGAACAGGCCGAATCCACCGAGCGGGCCGAACAGGCCGAGCCGTTCACTCCGCCCGCCCCCGGTTACGACGACGCCGAACGGGAAGCGGTCCTGCGGGTCATGCGCGAGCGCCGGGACATCCGCAACGGCTTCCGCGGCGACCCGATTCCGCACGAGGTCCTGCTCCGGGTGCTGGAGGCGGCGCACACCGCGCCGAGCGTCGGCCACTCGCAGCCGTGGGACTTCGTCGTCATCCGCTCCGCGGAGACCCGTCGCTCCATGCACGAGCTGGCCCAGAGCCAGCGCGACGCCTACGCCAAGTCGCTGCCCAAGGGCCGGGCGAAGCAGTTCAAGGAACTGAAGATCGAGGCGATCCTCGACACCCCGGTCAACATCGTCGTGACCGCCGACCCCACCCGCGGCGGCCGTCACACCCTCGGCCGGCACACCCAGCCGCAGATGGCTCCGTACTCCTCGGCCCTCGCCGTCGAGAACCTGTGGCTCGCCGCGCGCGCCGAGGGCCTCGGCGTCGGCTGGGTCAGCTTCTTCGACGAGCGGGAGATGGTCCGTGCGCTCGGCCTCCCCGAGCACCTGGAGGTCGTGGCCTACCTGTGCGTCGGTTACGTCGACGAGTTCCCCGAGGAGCCCGAGCTGATGCAGGCGGGCTGGTCCAAGCGCCGCCCGCTGTCCTGGGTCGTCCACGAGGAGACGTACGGCCGTCGCGCGCTGCCCGGCGCCGAGCCGCACGACCTGCTCCAGGAGACGATCTCCGCGATCCGCCCGCTGGACGCGAAGGCGCTCGGCGAGGCGTGGGAACGCCAGAAGCGGATGACGAAGCCCGCCGGTGCGCTCGGGATGCTGGAGATCATCTCCGCACAGCTGTCCGGGCTCTCCCGGATGTGCCCGCCGCCGATCCCGGAGCCCGCGGCTGTCGCGATCTTCGCCGGCGACCACGGGGTGCACGCCCAGGGCGTCACCGCCTGGCCGCAGGAGGTCACCGCCCAGATGGTGGCGAACTTCCTGGGCGGCGGAGCCGTCTGCAACGCCTTCGCGGCCCAGGTCGGCGCGGAGGTCTGTGTCGTGGACGTGGGCGTGGCCACGGACCTGCCGGCGACCCCGGGTCTGCTGCCCCGCAAGGTACGCGCCGGAACAGCGGACTTCACGACGGGTCCCGCACTCTCCCGGGAAGAGGTCCTCGCAGCGATCGAGGTGGGCATCGAGACCGCCCGTGACCTGGTGGCGGCAGGCAACAAGGCCCTGCTCACCGGCGAGATGGGCATCGCCAACACCACCGCGTCGGCCGCGCTGATCTGCGTGTACACGGGGATCGACGCCTCCGAGGTGACCGGTCGGGGGACCGGTATCAACGACGAGATGCACGCCCGCAAGGTCGACGTCGTCCGCCGCGCCCTCGACCTGCACCAGCCGGACCCGGCCGACCCGATCGGCGTGCTCGCGGCGGTCGGCGGCCTGGAGCACGCGGCGATGGCCGGCTTCCTCCTGGGCGGAGCCTCCCTGCGTACGCCGGTGATCCTGGACGGCGTGAGCGCGGGCGCGGCGGCCCTGGTGGCCCGCGCCATCGCCCCCGAGGCACTGGCGGCCTGCATCGCCGGCCACCGCAGCGCGGAGCCCGGCCACGTAGCCGCGCTCAACAAGCTGGGCCTGCGCCCGCTGGTCGACCTCGACCTGCGGCTGGGCGAGGGCACCGGCGCGCTGCTGGCGCTCCCGATCGTGCAGAGCGCGGCCCGCGCGATGCACGAGGTGGCGACGTTCGACTCGGCGGGCGTGACGGAGAAGTAGCGAGGGGCGGGGGCGGGGGTCTCCAGCCCCGCCCTCGGCCTCCCTTTCAGCCCCTTGGGCGTTTGAGGAGCGGGGTCCGGGGCGGAGCCCCGAATCCAGCCGGTCCGGCGCTCGGGGACAGGAGGGGCCCAGGGCGGAGCCCCGGTTCCGGGAAGAGGCGGGGTAGGGGGCAGGCCCGCCCCCACGCGCCCCCCACCCCGTATCGTGTTCCCGACCCAGACCTCAGCTTTCCGCACGTCACAGCCGCTCCACCGCCGCAGCGGCCCTATGCAGCACCCGCACGAGGAGCCCGTACCGCCATGGCCGAGCACGCAGACCACGCCGAGCACGCAGGTCATGCCGACCGCGCCGACCACCCCGCGTACCCCGTAGGACTGCGCCTGCACGGCCGCCGTGTCGTCGTCGTCGGCGGCGGACAGGTCGCCCAGCGCAGGCTGCCGCAGCTCATCGCCACCGGGGCCGTCATCACGCTCGTCTCCCCGTCCGCGACGCCCTCCGTCGAGGCGATGGCGGACGCCGGGGAGATCCGCTGGGAGCGCCGCCGTTACCAGGACGGCGACCTCGCCGACACCTGGTACGCCCTGATCGCCTCCTCCGACACCACGGCCAACGACGCCGCCTCCGCCGAGGCCGAGCGCACCCGCACCTGGTGCGTGCGGGCCGACGACGCCGAGGCCGCCACCGCCTGGACCCCGGCCACCGGCCGCAGCGAGAACGTGACCGTCGCCGTCCTCACCACCACCTCCCAGGGCCGCGACCCCCGGCACTCCGCCGCCATCCGCGACGCCATCGTCGAGGGCCTGCGCGACGGCACCCTCGCCGCCCCGCACCACCGCACCCGTGCCCCCGGCGTCGCGCTCGTCGGCGGCGGCCCCGGCGACCCGGACCTGATCACGGTGCGCGGCCGCCGCCTCCTCGCCGAGGCCGACGTGGTCATCGCCGACCGCCTCGGCCCCCGCGACCTGCTCGACGAACTCCCGCCGCACGTCGAGGTGATCGACGCCGCGAAGATCCCGTACGGGCGGTTCATGGCCCAGGAGGCGATCAACCAGGCGCTCATCGAGCACGCCAAGGCGGGCAAGTCCGTCGTCCGGCTCAAGGGCGGCGACCCGTTCGTCTTCGGCCGCGGCATGGAAGAGGCCCAGGCACTGGCGGCCGAGGGCATTCCCTGCACGGTCGTCCCCGGGATCTCCAGCACCATCTCCGTCCCCGGGGCGGCCGGCATCCCGGTCACCCACCGGGGCGTCGCCCATGAGTTCACCGTGGTCAGCGGCCATGTCGCCCCCGAGGACCCGCGCTCGCTGGTCGACTGGGAGGCCATCGCCCGGCTGCGCGGCACTCTCGTCCTGCTGATGGCCGTCGACAAGATCGGCGCGATCGCCGCCGCCCTGATCGCCCACGGCAAGGACCCGGCCACCCCGGTCGCCCTCGTCCAGGAGGGCACCACCGCCGCCCAGCGCCGGGTCGACGCGACCCTCGCGGACGTCGGCGAGCGCGCGGTCGCCGAGGACGTACGTCCGCCCGCCGTGATCGTCATCGGCGAGGTCGTCGCGGTCGGCCCGCACTCCGCACCGGGGACCGGCCAGGACCCGTCGGTCGACGAGGCGTGAAGTAACCCGCGGTTACCTATCTCCGTCCCAGCCGTTGGCACCACACACCGGACAAGGCAGTATCACCCTGTGGCAGAACTCATCACCGTCGACGACCCCGACGACCCGCGGCTGAGCGACTACATCGGTCTGACCGACGTCGAGCTGCGACGACGGCGCGAACCCGCCGAAGGCCTCTTCATCGCCGAGGGGGAGAAGGTGATCCGCCGTGCCCGGCAGACCGGGTACGAGATGCGGTCGATGCTGCTCTCGGCCAAGTGGGTCGACGTCATGCGCGACGTCATCGACGAGGTTCCGGCCCCGGTGTACGCCGTCGCACCCGAACTCGCCGAACGCGTCACCGGCTACCACGTCCACCGCGGTGCGCTCGCCTCCATGCAGCGCAAGCCGCTGCCCGCCTCCGACGAACTGCTCGCCACCGCGCGTCGGGTGGTGGTCATGGAATCGGTGAACGACCACACCAACATCGGCGCCGTCTTCCGCAGCGCGGCGGCCCTCGGCATGGACGCGGTCCTGCTCTCCCCGGACTGCGCCGACCCGCTCTACCGGCGCTCCGTGAAGGTCTCCATGGGCGCGGTCTTCTCCGTCCCCTACGCCCGGCTCGAAGCCTGGCCCAAGGCGCTGGAAGGGGTGAGGGAGGCCGGCTTCCGACTCCTCGCCCTCACCCCGGACGCCAAGGCCACCAGCATCGACGAGGCGGCCCCGCACCGACTGGAGCGGGTGGCGTTGATGCTCGGCGCGGAGGGCGACGGCCTGTCCACGCAGGCGCTGATGGCCGCCGACGCCTGGGTCCGCATCCCGATGGCGCACGGCGTCGACTCGCTGAACGTGGGCGCGGCAGCGGCCGTCGCCTTCTACGCGGTGGCCACAGGACGTCCGGAGAACTGAGCACGGGCGGCCCGGGCCGCGGCCCCGAAGTCAGGGCGACCGGGCGCGGGCAGGCGTGGGCAGCTCAGGTCGGCCTCGGTAGTCAGGACGAGGGCAGCGGCACCCGCACGGCCTGTGCCTGCGGCGCCCGGTCCTGCTGCGCGGTCCCGATTCCGGTGCCGGGTCCGGTCCCGCTGCCGCCCAGTCCACGCGCCGGCCCCTGGCAGCCCTGCGCCGCCGCGATGCCCAGCGCCACCAGCAGCGTCACCACGACGAACACCACCAGCCGCTGGCGCAGCAGCCGCGGATTGGCCGGACGCCGCCCCGCCGAGGTCGTGCGCCCCCCGGAGCGGGTCCCCGGACGGCCGTTCGTCCCGGCCGGCGCCCCCTGGCGCTTCCCGGAACGCGTCGTGTCGCGCGAAGCCTGCTGCGGGCGCGAGCCACCGGTGCGCTGCGGCCCCGAACGCGCGGGCGCGCCGCGTCTGCCCGGCTGGGGGCGGGAGGCCGACGGGCCCTCCGAGCGGCGGGTGTGCTGATCCGCGTACGGATCGGCCATCCGGCCGGTCGGCCGGTCGGCTTCGTGGGCGGAGCGCTGGACGGGCGGCCGGCTCTCGTGCAGCCCCTGCGCCTCGCGCGCCGCGATCTCCTTGAGCCGCATGGACAGTTGCAGCGTGCTGGGCCGCTCCTCCGGGTCCTTCGCCAGACAGGCGCTGATCAGCGGGGCCAACGCGTCGGGCACCCCGCGGAGCTGCGCCTCCTCGTGCACGACGCGGTACAGCATCACCTCGGAACTACCGTGCCCGAAGGGGGAGTCGGCCATCGCCGCGTACGCCAGCGTCGCGCCGAGCGAGAAGACGTCCGTCGCGGGCGTCACGGCCGCGCCCCGGACCTGCTCGGGCGCGAGGAACCCGGGCGACCCCACCGCCGTACCGACATGGGTGAGTGTGCTCGCTCCGGTCGCCCAGGCGATGCCGAAGTCGATGATGCGGGGGCCCTTGGGGGAGAGGAGGATGTTCGACGGCTTCAGGTCGCGGTGGACCACCCCCGCCTCGTGCACCGCCACCAGGCCCTCGGAGAGCGCCGCCCCGATCGAGGCGACCTCGGCGGCGGCCAGGGGGCCCTCCTCGGCGACCTTGTCGTGCAGCGAGGGGCCGGGCACGTACTGCGTCGCGAACCACGGGCGGTCCGCCTCCAGATCGGCGGCGACCAGCCGGGCCGTGCAGCCACCGCGGATCCGCCGGGCCGCCGACACCTCCCGCGCGAACCGCGAACGGAACTCCTGATCCTCCGCCAGGTCGGGCCGGATCACCTTGAGCGCGACCCGCTGGCCGCGCCGGTCGGAACCGAGGTAGACGACGCCCATGCCGCCGGCGCCGAGCCGCCGGTGCAGCCGGAACGAGCCGACGAGACGCGGGTCCTCGCGCCTGAGCCGCATCATCGCCATCGTCTGCCCATCCCCGCTGCCTGGTCCGCCTGACGAGGCACAGCTTACGTACCCCGCGCCCGGCGCGCTCAGAGGCCGCGCCCTCGCCGGGGATTCGATTGTCCGTGCCGGGCGGGAGAGGTGAAGAGGGGGCAGGGCACGCCGGATCCGGGCCCCTCGGCCGAACGGCCCGCTCAAAGGGCAGCCGGGCAAGGGGGATTGGATCACCGCGTGAGCACCGGGGCGCGGCCGTCACGGAGGCTCTGACCGCCGCGCGGGCCCACGGGGCGGTGGTGTCCCAGGGGCCCGGGCGCGGGGGCGGCCGTCCGCCGGGGGCGGTGGGCGTGAGTGAAGTCACCCGGCGCACGCGGCCGGCCGGCACCTACCGGAAGCATGCCGGACCGGCCCGGGCGTCCCCTCCGGGATGACCCCAACCTCCGGTGGTCCGTCTCCACCCAGGGGAGTACGCCGATCGACGACGGCTCATCCTCCGGGAGGCCCGGGATTCGGTACGCGGGCATGACGCCCTGTACTCGGCGCTTACCTAATGTTGAGGTCAAGCGGTGGGCGCAGCACTCGTCCCCCGAGGTCACACGCCCGCCGCTTTCCATCAGGTCAGGAGAGGAACCATGTCGGACACGGCAACGCGGACGATGGTCCGTACGCAGGGACGCAGGGCGTACGCCGCGTTCGGCACCCGTTCGTCCGGCACCCGCCACCCCTTGGTGGCGACGGCGATGGTCCTTCCCCTGGCGGCCCTGCTCGCGGTCGTCTTCGGCGGCTGGGAAGCGGTGGTCACACAGGCGTCGTCCGTGGCGGTGATGCTGGGGCGCTGAGCGGCGCCCGGGGTCCGGAAGAGCGGTCCGGACCCGCACATCCGGCCAACAGCCCCGTGGGGACGGGGGTGCGGCGGACGGCAGCGTTTGTCCGGTCAGCTGGGGAGCTGACCGGGCATCGCGCTGTCCGGGCCCAACCGTTTCCCGTCGTGCCGACGCGCACATCACCGACCGACCCGGCTTCCTGCCGGGCGTTGCGACCCCGGCGCCGGCCTCCGGTCCGGTCGGCCGCCCGGGCGGGCTCTCGCGTTACGCTCACGGCGGGACCGGTGCCACGGCCGGGCCGACCGCCGCCGGGGGAGCCGTTGACCACCACCCAGACCTCAGTCGTCCATGACCTGGGCACCCTCGCGCACCGCCTCTCCCACCCCGCCGGGGCGCGTTGCGTGTGCGAGCCGCCGCAGGTCCTCGCGGACCGGCCCGACGGTACGGTGGTCCGCAGCGGCGCGATCGTCGTGAAGGCCCACGCCGCCGACACCGACCGCGAGGCGCTGGCGGCCCGGATCGCCCTGGCAGCCTCCCCGCGGCTCACCGGGATCCTGCTTCGGCCGCTCACCGCCCCGGGGTACCCGGAGCCCTCCGAGCACCCCGCGCCCGCCCCGCGCCCGGTCACGCTCTGGCCGCTCGGCGTGCCCGTCGACCCGACCGACCCCGAGGCGGCCCCCTGGGCCGAGGCCGCGGTGCTGCTCGCCCGCCTGCACCGCACGGCGCCGCCGTTCCGGCTCCCGCCGATGCGTGGACCGGCCAAGGCCGCGAGAGCCGTCGCCCGGATGCGCGCCGCCCTTCCCGGTGACCCGGCCGTCCTGCCCGTGCTGGCCGGGTGGCGCGCGCTGCCGGCCTGGGCCCGGGCCGAGGCCCCGGCACCCGCCCGGAGGGCCGGCTTCCTGTGCCACGGGGACCTGCACCTCGGCCAGCTCGTACGCCATCCCGCTCCGGACGGGCCCTGGTTGCTCATCGACGTGGACGACGCGGGGACGGGCGATCCGGCCTGGGACCTCGGCCGGCCCGCCGCCTGGTACGCCGCCGGACTCCTGGCCCCCGAGGACTGGTCCGCCTTCCTGGACGCCTACCGGTCCGCCGGGGGACCCGCGGTGCCCGCCGATGGGGACCCCTGGCCCGAACTGGACGTCGCGGCCCGCGCGCTGACGGTGCAGACGGCGGCGCTCGCCCTGGCCAAGTGCGCCGCGGAGCGACGGGATCCGGACGGGCTCGAACAGCTGATGATCGAATCCTGTGCCCGAATCGCTACGTTGCCGCCCGAGTTGGCCGCCGACCACGCGTCGTAGGGTGAACGGACCGTCGCCGGGCAGGCATTCCGGCGACGGCACAACGAGGGCGAGGAGCCGAGCCGATGATGCAGTGTCCGAAGTGTCACGCGCAGATGAACACGTACAACCGCAACGGCGTCCAGATCGAGCAGTGCAGCGGTTGCCGGGGGATATTCCTCGACTACGGCGAGCTGGAGTCGCTCACCCGCCTGGAGTCCCAGTGGTCCCAGCAGGCCCCGCCCGCTCCCCCCGCCCCGCAGGCCTACCCGGCCGCGCCGGCCGCCCATGCCCCGGCCTGGGGCGCGCCGCAGCACGGCGGTCACGGTGGGCACTACGGCCAGCACCGTCAGAAGGGCTTCGGCCGGATGCTGTTCTCGTCCTGATCGTCCTGATCGTCCCTCCGCGACCCGGCGGCCACCGTGCCGCCGGGTCGCGGAGGGGGCGGGCCGTACGACGGAAGAACCCCCGGTCGTGGTGACGACCGGGGGTTCTCGGTGGTGCGCGATACTGGGATTGAACCAGTGACCTCTTCCGTGTCAGGGAAGCGCTCTCCCGCTGAGCTAATCGCGCAGGTGACCCTGCGTGTACTACGTGCGCGATACTGGGATTGAACCAGTGACCTCTTCCGTGTCAGGGAAGCGCTCTCCCGCTGAGCTAATCGCGCGGGGATCCTTGCGGACCGATGATCCTTGCGGACCAGTGGACGATACTGGGATTGAACCAGTGACCTCTTCCGTGTCAGGGAAGCGCTCTCCCGCTGAGCTAATCGTCCTTGGAGGTGGAGACGGGATTTGAACCCGTGTAGACGGCTTTGCAGGCCGTTGCCTCGCCTCTCGGCCACTCCACCAGGGATGGGGGCCCGGGAAGAATCCCCCACCTTCTGCGAGCGGACGACCAGGTTCGAACTGGCGACCTCAACCTTGGCAAGGTTGCGCTCTACCAACTGAGCTACGTCCGCTTGTCTTTCCCGGCCCGCTTGCGCGTCCCGGCGACGTGTTGAACTCTAGCGGATTCCCGGGCCAGTACAAAAACGCGTTTGTGCAGCGTGCTGCGGTGACCTCGCCCCGGCGCAGGTCACCGCGCGCCGTCCTAGACTCATTCGCGTGCCCGACCTCGCCCCCTTGGCCCGTTTCGACGGCCTCATCGCCTCCGGTCTGCAGGATGTGACCCACGATCCCGCGGCTCTCGACTCATCCGGTTTCTGGGCGGTATGCGCCGATTTCGAAGGGCGCATCGTCTGTGCCCGCTTCTCCGACGTGCGCAAGGAGGAGGTGCCTCCTCCCGTGCCCGGAGCGTGGCGCGGGCCCGCCGCCGGGGACTGGACCTCCTCGCTGGACCGTGACGCCTACACGGCGGGCGTACGGCGGATCCGTGAACACATCGCAGCGGGCGACGTCTACCAGGCCAACCTCTGCCGGGTGCTCTCCGCGCCGCTCCCCGGTGGCGGGGCCGGGGCCGACGTCGACGCCCTGACCTCCCTGCTCGCACGTGGCAACCCCGCCCCGTACGCGGGAACGATCCGGCTGCCGGGCCACGGTGTGGAGATCGCCACCGCGTCGCCGGAACTCTTCCTCCGGCGCGACGGGCGGATCGTGGAGTCCGGGCCGATCAAGGGCACCGGCCGGACCGAGGGCGATCTGCTGGCCAAGGACCACGCGGAGAACGTGATGATCGTGGACCTGGTCCGCAACGACCTGGGCCGGGTCTGCGCCACCGGAAGCGTGAGCGTGCCCGATCTCTGCGTGGTGGAGAAGCACCCGGGTCTCGTCCACCTCGTCTCCACCGTCCGTGGCCGGCTGGCCGACGGAGCGGGCTGGCCCGAGCTGTTCTCGGCGGCCTTCCCGCCCGGCTCGGTCACCGGGGCCCCGAAGTCCAGCGCGCTGCGGATCATCGCCGAGCTGGAGCGGGCCCCGCGCGGGCCGTACTGCGGTGCGATCGGCTGGGTCGACGCCGACCGGGGTACGGCCTCGCTCGCCGTCGGGATACGGACGTTCTGGATCGACCGGACCGGGCCCGCGCCGCTGCTGCGGTTCGGGACCGGGGCCGGGATCACCTGGGGATCGGACCCGGAGCGCGAATGGGACGAGACCGAACTCAAGGCCTCCCGGCTGCTCGCTGTAGCGTCGGGTGCGTATCCGGAGACAGGAAGGACCGCGCTATGAGGATCTGGGTCAACGGCGGACTGCGGGACGCCGACGACGCCCGGCTGTCGGTGCTCGACCACGGCCTGACCGTGGGCGACGGCATCTTCGAGACGGTGCGTACGAGCGAGGGGCGCCCCTTCGCGCTGACCCGGCACCTCGACCGCCTCACCCGGTCCGCCCGGGGCCTGGGGCTGCCCGAGCCGGACCACGAGGAGATCCGCCGCGCCGCCGCCGCGGTCATCGACGCCAACCCCGTCGCGCTGGGACGCCTGCGGATCACCTACACCGGCGGGCTCTCCCCGCTCGGCTCGGACCGGGGAACCGACGGGCCGAGCCTCGTCGTCGCCCTCGACGGGGTGAAGCGCCGCCCGGACAGCACGGCGGTGATCACCGTCCCCTGGACGCGCAACGAACGCGGCGCGCTCGCCGGCCTGAAGACCACCTCGTACGCCGAGAACGTCGTCGCCCTGGCACGGGCACGGGAACGGGGCGCGTCCGAGGCGCTGTTCCCCAACACCGCCGACCGCCTCTGCGAAGGCACCGGCTCCAACGTGTTCGTCGTCCTGGACGGCCGCATCCACACCCCGCCGGTGGCCTCCGGCTGCCTCGCCGGGATCACCCGCGCGCTGGCCGTGGAGTGGACCGGGGCCGAGGAGACCGACCTTCCGATGGACGTCCTCGCCGAGGCCGAAGAGGTGTTCCTGACCTCGACACTCCGCGACGTCCAGGCCGTGCACCGCCTCGACGACCGCGAGCCGGCCTCCGAGATCGGACCGGTGACGGCGAAGGCCATGCGGATCTTCGCCGAGCGGGCCGCCGACGACCTCGACCCGTAGCGGGCCCGGGCGGTTCCACAGCCCGGCGGCCCGGAAAAGCGCGTGACGGGGCCTCGCGCAGGGGATACAAACCCTTGATGACCACGACACTCCGGCCGTCCGGGCCGCTTCAGCAGGGCGCCGACGGCGCGCGGGCCCGCCACTACGACGTGTGCGACAACGGGCGGCCCGTCGGCGCCGTCGCGATCAGCACCGACGACGCGTTCGGCCCGAGCGCCGGCGTGCTGCGCTCGCTCAGCGTCGAGGAGCCCCGGCGCAGACGCGGCCGGGGCACCATCGCCGCGCTCGCCGCCGAGGAGGTGCTGCGAGGGTGGGGCTGTACCCGGGTGCGGGTGGAGGTCCCCGCCGACAACGACCCGGCCCGCCGCCTCGCGGCCGCCCTCGGCTACACCGAACGCAGCCGCAACATGGTCAAGGACCTCGGCCCGGACACCGCCCCGCTCCCCGCGGGCCTCACCTCGCGCGCGATGGGCGACGAGGAGTTCGCCGTCTGGCGGCAGGACGCGGTGCGTACGTACGCGCAGGGCTGGATCGACCGGGGCGTGCCGCCCGAGCAGGCCGGGCTCAAGTCCGAGGGCGACCACGCCACCCTCCTGCCGGACGGACTGGCGACCGACGGGGTGCGCTTCGAGGTGCTGGTGCACGCGGGCGAGGTCGTCGGACACGTGTGGGTGGCCCGCCGGGAGCTGCCGCCCGGTGGCGACGCCGGGTACGTCTTCGACGTCGAGGTGCGCGAGGAGCACCGGGGCCGGGGCTACGGCAGGACCCTGATGCTGCTCGCCGAGGACGTCACCCGCACCTGGGGCACGGACCGGCTCGGCCTGCACGTCTTCGCCTCCAACACTCCGGCCCTGCGGCTGTACGAGTCCCTCGGCTACGCGACGACGCGCTACAACCTGGCCAAGGCGCTGTAGCCGCTCCCCGCCCGCTGCCGGCCGCTACCGGTCCCGTGCGGCCAGGACGCCGTCGACGATCTCCTCGATCCGCTCGCGCAGCCCGTCCTGGCTCTTGCCGCCGTCCAGCCGCTCGTCGCCGATCACATAGGTGGGCGTGCCGGTGATGCCGATCGCCTTGCCCTCCGCCTGGTCGGCGTCGACGATCAGCAGATGCCGGCCGTCGATCAGTGCCGTGTCGAACTCCTCGGCGTCAAGGCCCAGTTCCCGTGCCACGTCGAGGAGTACCGGCTCGCCCGTGCGGCCGAGATCGGAGGTACGGGAAAGCAGGCCCTCGATGTACGGCCAGCCCCGGCCCTGGTCCGTCGCCTCCTCGGCGGCCTGGGCCGCGGCGTAGGCGTGCTTGTGCTTGTCCAGCGGGAAGTGCCGCAGCCGGATCTCGACGCGGTCCCCGTACCGGGCGCGCAGGGCGTGCACATCGTCGAGGGCTCGGTGGCAGTCGGGGCATTCGAGGTCGCACCAGAGATCGACGACGACCGGTGCCGCGGGGGAGGAATCGCTCATGTGCCCAGTCTTTCAGGCCGGGCGAGCGCGACCCAACCGGGACCGGGCCACCCCCTGGGGAGGAGTCCGGCCCTGAAATGTCCCTGAGGTGGGCTACCGCCGTGGCCCCGACGTCGGTCGCCGGTGCAGGATGGAAGGGACGTATCCCCTGCGCCTGGAGGCCCCCATGCTTGCCGAGACCATCTGTTCCGCGGTGTCGGCGGCCGGCCTCGGCATCGCCGCGGTGACCGCGTACCGCAAGAGGTTCCTCACCGCGACGAGGATCGCCGCCTACTCCCTCGTCCCGGTCGGGCTCGTGCTGACCGGGGTCGTCGAGTGGGTCGCCGGGATCGCCTTCAAGCCGAGCGTCTGGCTCGGCTTCGGGGTGCTCGGCCTCTCCTGGCTGCTGTTCATGACCACCCGCGCCATCGAGCGCCGCAGCGGTAACACCCGCGCGGAACGCAAGGGCGCGCGGGCGGCCGGGCGGAACGAGGCGGTGGCCCCGGCCGCCTCCGCCCCCTCGCTCGGTGCGGGCGGTACGGCGGGGCCCGCGGCGGCGGCCGCGAAGCCGCAGGCGCAGCCGAAGCCGAAGAAGAGGCAGGAGGCCGCCGCGCCCGGCGACGACTTCAGCGACATCGAGGCGATCCTCAAGAAGCACGGCATCTGAGACGGCGGCCGGTCCCGCGGGCGCGGGCACTCGCGCCTCCGGCCCGAATGCCTGACGGCGACCCGTACGCCGGAGCGATTACCGATGGCCACGGGACGGTGAACTCCCGGGGGAATGACCCCGGTTGATCGCCAACCCGGCTGCGGGTGCGTCATGATCACCCCGAGATGGTGGACACTTCCCGGGGCGATGCCCCCGCACCCCCCGCCGAAGAGCCCCGCGGCTGTCTCTTCGCGCTCTCCCAGCCGCCCCTGATGATCTTCCTGACGGTGATCGGGGGTCTGCTGCTGATGGCCGCCCTGCACGATCTCTTCGTCCTGTGACGCCTCGCGCCACCGTGCGGGGCGGCGGTGTGGGTGTCAGCCCGCGGCTTCCTTGCGCCGGGCCCGGTACGCCGCGACGTGCAGCCGGTTTCCGCACGTACGGCTGGAGCAGTAGCGGCGGGAGCGGTTGCGCGACAGGTCGACGAACGCGTGCCCGCAGTCCGGCGCCTCGCAGCGCCGCAGCCGTTCCTGCTCGCCCGCCACGATGATGAAGGCCAGCGCCATGCCGCAGTCGGCCGCGAGATGGTCGGCGATCGAGGCGTCGGGGGCGAAGTAGTGCACGTGCCAGTCGTAGCCGTCGTGGTCGGTGAGCTGCGGGGTGGTCCCGGCCGCCGCGACGAGCCGGTTGACCAGGTCGGCGGCGGCGCGGGGGTCGGGCGCCGCGAAGACCTCGGCGAAACGGGCCCGGACATCGCGCACGGCGGTCAGGTCCCTCTCGCCGAGCGTGCCGACCCCGCTGATGAGATGCCGCTCCGCGAAGGCGTACAGCGCGGCGATGTCGGCGAGGCCGTCCTCGGACCGGCCCGTGGGTCCGCCCGAGGGGTCGTCCCTCGGCGGCTCGCTCTCCGGTGCGGTGTTCACCAGATCGACCACCGTGTCGAGGGCGATCCGGGTGTCGTGAGGGATCAGCACGCTTCGCTCCCTGGCCTTCCGGCGGGCGGGCGCCTGCCGATGGCGGCTGACTCTACTGGCTCGGACCGGCGGTGCCAGGCCCGCTGCGGGCCCGGCAGGGAGCGGAACGGACCCCTCCGGCCCCTGGGAGGAGGGGCCGCAGGGGCCGGGCGCGCGCCGACGCCGTCGTCGCGGTGGATTCCGCGACGACGGCGCCGGTGTCTGCCCTATGAGGTTGTCAGCACGACGCCGTCGCCCCGAGTCGGACGGCGTCGAGCGGCTCTCTGCCTGGCTCAGCTCTCGGCCAGGATGTGGGAGAGCTCCGTGTCCAGGTCGAAGTGACGATGCTCGGTGCCGGGCGGAACCGCGGCGTCGGTCCTCTTCAGGAACGACTCCAGGGCCCGCGCCGGGGCTTCGAGCAGGGCTTCTCCCTCTGGGGAGCTCAGGGCGATGCATACGACGCCTTGACCGTGACTACGAGATGGCCAGACGCGGACGTCTCCGGTGCCGGTGGGCCGGTGAAGACCCTCGGCAAGGAGGTCGCGGGCGAATACCCATTCGACCGTCTCCTCCGCTCCGGTGTGGAAGGTGGCGTGCACGGCATAGGGATCGGCCGTGTCATACCGCAGGCCCGCGGGTACAGGCAGTGAGGACTCGCTCGACACAACGAGGCGCAGGTGCAGCTCGCAGCTGACCGTGGTGTTCATAAGCGCCAGGGCCTTTCGCTCAGTGTGCGCTCGGGGATTCGCACGTCGGCGAAATCGACATGCCACCTACGGTGGCGTTGTAAACCCCTCTGACCCATTTGTGATGCTTCGGGTCCCTCGCTCAGCGGCGTGTAACTTTGAGTTATGCGCCCATTCCAGTGACGAAGACAGGTCGGGTAAGTTGAGCTTCATGAACGCGGAGAGTGACGAGCGGAGCGAGGTCGCCGACCAGGCGGCACCGGCATCCGCCACGGGGGAATCGGACCGGGCGGAGCGCGAGCTGGGCTCGCGGGCGCCGGGTTTCATCAAGGCGTCCAAAGCGCTCCATCTGAGCTGGCAGGTCGGCGTCTTCATCGTCGGGCTCGGTGTGGTCATCGCGGGCGTGCTCATGCTCGTGCTGCCGGGGCCCGGCTGGCTGGTGATCTTCGGCGGCATGGCGATCTGGGCGACCGAGTTCGTCTGGGCCCAGCTGGTGCTGCGCTGGACCAAGCGCAAGGTCACCGAGGCCGCGCAGCGGGCCCTCGATCCCAAGGTCCGGCGACGCAACATCATCCTCACCACACTGGGGCTCGTGATCATGGCGGTGCTGGCCGGGATCTACGTCTGGAAGTTCGGGCTCACCATGCCGTGGAAGATCAGCGAGTAGCCCGGGGACGGTCCGGGAGCACCGCTGACATGGGGTAATGTTTGCGGTGCGCCCGGGCGATTAGCTCAGTGGGAGAGCGCTTCGTTCACACCGAAGAGGTCACTGGTTCGAACCCAGTATCGCCCACCCGGACAGAGGGCCCGGGAGACGGATTCCGTCTCCCGGGCCCTCTGCGTTGCGCCCTGGGTCCCGGCCCGGGAGGCGCTGTGACCAGCGCGCCCCGGACCGGGCGTGGCTCACCGCATCCGCCCCAGCGCGTCCCTCAGCCGACGGGCGTCGCGCAGTCGCTGCTCGTACGTCGCTCCGACCACCAGCAACAGCAGCCCGGCCAGGGCCGGCGGCAGCCAGCGGGGGAGCGCGCCCGCGACCTGCACCACGTACGGCGCCAGCTCGTGCAGCCCGTCCAGTGCCAGAACGGCCCCACCGAGCAGCAGCAGCGCCTGGAGGCGGTAGCGCGCGCCCAGCAGCGTGATCACCAGCGCAGCGACCCCCAGCAGCAGCGGCCGCAGCCAGTCCGTGTCGGTCCAGGCGACCGCCAGGCTCGGCAACAGCGTCGCCGCGAGCCCCGGCCCGTACGCCGTCCACGACGAGGCCTCCGGGTCCCCGCGCCGCCGCAGCACCCCGACCACCAGCGCGGGCACGGTCACCGGCAGCGTGTACGCCTCCGGGAACGACACCTCCGAGGCGGCCAGCCGCACCCAGGTGGCCAGCACGAACAGCGCCGCCGCCAGGTAGCCGGCCACGGGCCGCCGCTCCGGCCGCACCGCCGCGCCCGACGCCATCACCCCGCACAACGCCAGCACCAGGGCCAGGAACGGCGCGTCGGACACCGCGAGCCCCACGGCGACGAGTGCACCCAGCGCGCCCGTCAGCTCCACCGGCAACGCCACCGGGTTCCGCCGCAACCGTGCCCCGAGCAGCATCGTCAGCGCCGGCACCAGAAGCATCAACGGCGCGGACTCATGCGGTGCGAGGCCCAGGGACCGGCCCGCGAACCCCGTGAGCACGGTGCCCCAGACCACCGCGGCGACCGCGAACACCGCACGCGGCACCTCGGCCCCCGCCCGGACCGCCGCCCCGGCGAACAGCACCGCCAGCGCGCCGAACACCGCGTAGGAGGCGCCCTCGGACGCCAGCGACAGCACCCCGACGCTCACCGCCCCGGCCACCGCCCCCACCAACGCGATCACCGGCACCGCCGACGCGCTCCGGCCGCTCCCTGCACCCCGGACCGCCAGCGCGAGCAACACGCCCACCAGGGCCGTCTCCCCGGCCACCGCGACCGCGTAGGGCACATCCAGCACGACCCCGGCCAGCATCAGCGCACCCCAGCCGAGGGCCACCGCCCCCGCACCGGCGGCCCCGCGCAGCGTTGTCGCGGAAGGCCTCCTGCGGGCATCGGACCCAGCACCGGACCAGCCGGACCAGCCGGACCAGCCGGGCCAAGGCGCCGCGGCCCCGACCGCTCCCGGCGCTCCCGCTCCCGGCGTGCCGGTGTCCGCCGCCCTCGGCGCGGCCAACGGCGCCGTGATCCGCACGACCGAGGGCCACCACCGGTACGCCGACCCCAGCAGCCCGGCCACCAGGGCGAGCATCAGCGGGGCCGCGGCCAGCTCCGACCACGGCAGCGTCGACCCCAGCGCGGAGCGGAAGCCCTCCGGAGACCCCGCCCACACGTCCGACAGCAGCGTCACCGGACCCAGCAGCACCGCCGCGAGCGGCGGCAGCGCCCACGCCAGGGAGCCGGCCACCACCGCACCCGACGCCGCCAGCACCCCGCGGGCCGCGTCCCTGGGCACCCCTGCCCGTACGACCCCGGCCAGGGCGAGGCCGCACAGCAGATACGCGAGCACCCGCCAGCCGTCCGGCAGCGCGGCGGCCGGTACGCCGCCCACCGCGGCCACCGCGGCGAGGCCCGCCACCACACCGCCCGTCCGCGCGAAACCCTTCGGCGTGCGCCACGCCCCGGCCAGGGCCGCCGCGGCCGCGGCCAGCAGCAGCGCCCCCGGTCCCGCCGCCCCGAGCGGCCCGGAGGCCGTCGTGGACAGTGCCAGGCCCACCACCAGGGCCGAGAGGCCCATCGCCGATCCACCGACGCACGCCGTGACCCGCACCCCGGCGCCCTTGCCCCACAGCGCGATCGCTCCGTCCAGCACCGCGGTCGCCAGCAGCGCCCACCCGACCACCAGCGCCGGTGCGCCCGCGGCCCAGGCCCAGAAGAGCAGCGGCCACTGTGCCAGCACCACGGCGGCCGGCAACGGCAGGCGCAGCTTGCCCAGCGCCAGCCCGTACGCCGCCCACAGCGCCGCGAGCACCGCCGAGGCGACGGCCGTGAAACCGAGCCCGTCGGTGTCGGGCGCGGCCACCGCGTGGACCGCGTAGACGTCCAGCAGCGTCAGCACCAGGGCCAGGGCCGCCAGCGCCTCGGCGGTGGCCGCGAGGCCCCGCCGCAGCAGCACCGCCGGGGCGATCAGCGCGCCCAGGGTCACCGAGGCCAGCACGGCCGACCGGCCGCCGATCCCCATCGAGCCCCAGCTCACCAGTGTGAACGCGACGGCCGCGACCGTCAGCAGCAGACCGCCGAGCGTCAGCAGGACGTTCTGCGCGCCGCGCGGGGCGGGCGGCTGCTTCGGCACATAGCCCCACGGCTGCGCGGGGGTGCCGGGGGGTGCTCCCCAGCCGGACGGGTTCCAGCCCGGGGCGGTCGTCGGCACGGGCGGCCGCAGCGCGGCGAGCAGCCAGGTGCGCCTGGTCAGCAGCTGGGCCCGGCGGGCGTCCAGCTCGGCCAGTTCTCGGTCGAGGCGGGCCAGTTCCTCGGCGGGCGGGGGCACGTGTTCCATGTACGGGAGTGTGGCCCCGGCCACCCGGCCCGTACATGCGCTCGGATACTCACTTCCCGGTACTCACCTCCCGCGGGCACCGCCCTGAGTAGAGCCCCACCAGAAGCGGTTTGAACGAAGCCCTCGAAGCCCTGTATGGTTCAACCCGTTCCCGGGCGATTAGCTCAGTGGGAGAGCGCTTCGTTCACACCGAAGAGGTCACTGGTTCGAACCCAGTATCGCCCACCGGGGAAAGCCGGTCCGTCAGCATCACGCGGACCGGCTTTCGCATGTCCCGCCCCTCGAACCCCCTACGCGGCCGCGGGCAGTTCCGGGCGCAGCGGCCACGCCGGATCCACCGTCTCCGGCGTCCCGCTCTTCGCGAACCACGCCTCCAGGCCGCGCGCCTGGGCCGCGTGCCAGGTCGCCTGAAGGGCGTGCAGCTCGGACGGCGACAACCGCTCCAGCCGTGTCGAGAAGCGCCGGCACACCGCCCGTACCAGCTCCAGTGAAGCCGTCGCGTCGGCCGCCGCGTCATGGGCCCCGTCGAGCACCACCTCGTAACTCGCGCACAGATCCGTGAGCGTACGGCGGCCCTTGCGGTAGCGGTCCAGGTGCTTGTCCAGCACCCTCGGGTCCACCACCCGCATCGGCACCCCGTCGAGATACCCGGCCAGCGACGACGCCCGATGCCGCTTCAGCTCCCGGTCCAGCAGCGTCAGATCGAAGGGAGCGTTCATCACGACCAGCGGACGGCCCGTCGCGCAGCTCTCCGCCAGGGCCCGGGCTATCTCGTCCATCACCGGGGCGGGCCAACGCCCGTTGTGCTGAAGGTGGCCGTCGGTCAGACCGTGGATCTCGGTCGCCCCCGGCGGGACCGGAACCCCCGGATTGACCAGCCAGCGCGTGACGCGGACGCGACCGCCCGCGGTGTCCTGCGCGACGAGAGCGGCCGAAACGATCCGGTCCTGCTCGACGTCCACGCCTGTCGTCTCCGTGTCAAAAGCGGCCAGCGGCCCCTCGAACCAGTGCATCATCCCCGAACTCCTCGCACCCGCACGGCAGATGGAATGATTCCTCTGCCCGATTCGGTGATACCCGGGCTGTTTGCCTGATACGCCGTTTGCGGGCGGTCCGATGCGGTGACAACACAGGTGGGACGCCGGGAAGTTGCTGCCGACGTCCGTCGATCCGTCCAGCCCACGACACTCGTCGGCAGGCCACCCTGCCATCGATCGGCACGCCCGGAAGGCACACGGAGCCATGGCGCTCGCGCAGCCCGACCCCGGGGGAACCGCCCGCGCCGAGGCCTTCGGGCCGCGGCTGCCGCAGCAGCCCGACACGCCGCTGCGCGGCTCCCTCGCCACCACCGCCTGCATGGAGACCCTTCAGGTGGGCTACCTGCACGCCGTCGCGGCGGCGGCCGGATGCTCCCTGTCCCAGCCCTTCCCCGACAACGGCATCGACTGGCACGTCAGCCACGGCGCCCCGGCCCACACCGTCGACGACGAAGTGACCATCAAGGTGCAGCTCAAATGCACCTACCAGATACCACCGCATCCGGCGGGCGGGGCGTTCTCCTTCACGCTCGACAACGCCCACCTCGTCAAGCTCGCCCGCAGCCCGGTGTCGGTGCACAAGATCCTGGTCGTGATGATCGTCCCCCGCAGCCAGGACGACTGGCTGCGCGCCGGGCCCGGGGGCCTCGACCTGCGCCACTGCTGCTACTGGACCAATCTGGCCGGCCACGCGGTGACGGGCCGCTACCGGACCACTGTGCGCATCCCGACCTCGCGGATCTTCGACGACCGCGCACTCTGCGACATCATGGCCCGGGTCGGGGCCGGAGGGAGACCCTGATGCACCGGTCGATGGACGAGCCCACGGGCGGAGCGGGACTGCCCGCCCCCCGCTCGCATCCCAGCGCCCACCCCGGGCCCCCGCCCCTCGCCGGGGCAGGTGGGGAGCTGCCCGACCCCGTCGTCCTCGGGGCCCTTTTGCGCCGGCACGGCTGGCAGCGGCGCGGGGGAGCACCGGGACGCTACGGCCGCTGGACCCCGCCCGGTTCCGCCGGCGGTACCACCAGCCTGCTGGTGCCCGAGAACGCGGCCTTCCCCGACAGCGGGGAGCTGATCGAGGAGGCCCTCGACGCCCTCGGCCGCAGCGCCGCCCCCTCAGCCCGCGACATCCTCCTCTCCCTCACTCTGCCCAGCGACGAGATCCGCTGGTGGCGCGAGGTCCCCGAGTCGGCCGCCGGAGCCGCGGGCGCCTCGGGCTGGACCGAGGCGGAGGAACTGCGCTCGGCCGCCCGCCAGGTCCTCATGGCCGGGGCCCTCGCGGCCCGCGGCCGGGCCGGCTACCACGGGGCCCGGCACCGCCGGAAAGCACGCGCCGCCCTGGACGACGCCCTGATCGGGCCCGGGGCCGACGGCCGGAGCCTCACCGCGTACGTCCCCGTCGCCTCCGGCCGCGCCGTCGCCGTGCGGCTCTGCCACGCCCTGCACGCCACCCGCGAGGCGGTGGACTACCAGCGGGCCACCGGCGGCACGGAGGCCTTCGACAGCGCGGTCGCGGCAGGTGTCGGGCGGGAGCTGACCGAGGCGCTGATCGCCCTGGTGCGCGGCTCCGAGGGCGCCCGGATCGACCTGCGGTGGGCGCCCGCCGCAGGCACCCCGGGCGGCTGCCCGGCCCGCCCCGCGCCCGTCGAGTTCTCCCCGGGCGACCTGCCCGCCCTGCGCGCCGCCGGGGCCCGCTACCTCCGCGACGAGCCCGCCGTGCAGGTGCGGCTGACCGGCGCGGTGGTCCGGCTGCGCCGGTCGGGGCCGCGCGGCGCCGGGATCGTACGGCTGCGGGTACTGGCCGGGGCCGAGGTCGCTCACGTCCGCGTGGAGCTGGACGAGGAGGCGTACCGCATCGCGGGCCACGCCCACCTGGTCGGACTGCCGCTGCGGGTGGAGGGGCGGCTGGAGAACCGGGGCGGCTTCCGGCGGCTCACCGGGGCCTCGCAGGTCGCGCCCGTCCAGGTCGACGAGGCGGAGCGGGACCGGCTGATGAAGGCCCTCCAGGAGAACGTCGACTTCTTCGAGGAGGCGTGCGCGGGGGAGGAGGGGTAGCGCCGCCCGGAAGGCGTTCGCTTCGGGGGCGTACGGCTCGGTACGATTCGCATTGCTTGGCCATGTGAAGGCAGGCGCCCCCTCAGACAGGAGAGACCGGTGTCAGACGTCCGTGTGATCATCCAACGCGATTCCGAGCGGGAAGAGCGCGTGGTGACGACGGGCACGACGGCCGGCGAGCTCTTCCCCGGTCAGCGCACCGTCGTCGCCGCGCGCATCGGCGGCGAGCTGAAGGACCTCTCCTACGAGCTCCGGGACGGCGAGAGCGTCGAGCCGGTGGAGATCTCCTCCGAGGACGGCCTGAACATCCTGCGCCACTCCACCGCGCACGTCATGGCCCAGGCCGTGCAGGAGCTCTTCCCCGACGCCAAGCTCGGCATCGGCCCGCCGGTCAAGGACGGCTTCTACTACGACTTCGACGTCGAGAAGCCGTTCACGCCCGAGGACCTCAAGGCCATCGAGAAGAAGATGCAGGAGATCCAGAAGCGGGGCCAGAAGTTCTCCCGCCGCGTGGTCTCCGACGAGGCCGCCCGCGAGGAGCTGGCCGACGAGCCGTACAAGCTGGAGCTCATCGGCATCAAGGGCTCCGCATCCTTGGACGACGGCGCGGACGTCGAGGTGGGCGGCGGCGAGCTGACCATCTACGACAACCTCGACCCGAAGACCGGCGACCTGTCCTGGAAGGACCTCTGCCGGGGTCCGCACCTGCCCACCACCCGGTTCATCCCGGCGTTCAAGCTGATGCGCAACGCCGCGGCGTACTGGCGCGGCAGCGAGAAGAACCCGATGCTCCAGCGCATCTACGGCACCGCCTGGCCGACCAAGGACGAGCTGAAGGCGCACCTGGAGTTCCTGGAGGAGGCCGCCAAGCGCGACCACCGCAAGCTCGGCAACGAGCTGGACCTCTTCTCCTTCCCGGACGAGATCGGACCCGGCCTCGCGGTCTTCCACCCCAAGGGCGGCGTCATCCGCCGGGCCATGGAGGACTACTCGCGCCGCCGTCACGAGGAGGAGGGCTACGAGTTCGTCTACTCGCCGCACGCCACCAAGGGCAAGCTCTTCGAGAAGTCCGGCCACCTGGACTGGTACGCCGACGGCATGTACCCGCCCATGCAGCTCGACGACGGGGTGGACTACTACCTCAAGCCGATGAACTGCCCCATGCACAACCTGATCTTCGACGCGCGCGGCCGCTCCTACCGTGAACTGCCGCTGCGCCTCTTCGAGTTCGGCACCGTGTACCGGTACGAGAAGTCGGGCGTCGTGCACGGCCTGACCCGCTCGCGCGGCTTCACCCAGGACGACGCGCACATCTACTGCACCAAGGAGCAGATGGCCGAGGAGCTCGACCGCACGCTCACCTTCGTGCTGAACCTGCTCCGCGACTACGGGCTCACCGACTTCTACCTGGAGCTCTCCACCAAGGACCCGGAGAAGTACGTCGGCTCCGACGAGACCTGGGAAGAGGCCACCGAGACCCTGCGTCAGGTCGCCGAGAAGCAGGGTCTGCCCCTGGTCCCGGACCCGGGCGGCGCCGCGTTCTACGGCCCGAAGATCTCCGTGCAGTGCAAGGACGCCATCGGCCGTACCTGGCAGATGTCGACCGTGCAGCTCGACTTCAACCTGCCGGAGCGCTTCGACCTGGAGTACACCGGGCCCGACGGCTCCAAGCAGCGCCCGGTCATGATCCACCGTGCCCTGTTCGGCTCCATCGAGCGCTTCTTCGCCGTGCTCCTGGAGCACTACGCGGGCGCGTTCCCGGTCTGGCTCGCGCCGGTCCAGGCCGTCGGCATCCCGATCGGCGACGCCCACATCCCCTACCTCCAGGAGTTCGCCGCCAAGGCGCGCAAGCAGGGGCTGCGGGTGGACGTGGACGCGTCCTCGGACCGGATGCAGAAGAAGATCCGCAACCAGCAGAAGGCCAAGGTGCCCTTCATGATCATCGCGGGTGATGAGGACATGGCCAACGGCGCCGTCTCCTTCCGCTACCGCGACGGTTCGCAGGAGAACGGCATCCCGGTCGACGAGGCCCTCGCCAAGATCGCGAAGGCCGTCGAGGACCGCGTACAGGTCTGATCCGTCACTCGAGGAACGGCCCCCGGAGCGTCAACCGCGCTCCGGGGGCCGTTTCTCGTCCTCCCGGGTGAACACCTGGATCAGCCAGGACGAGAACGACCCCGTGACCGCGCCGAGCAGCGCCAGGCCGCCGGCCATCAGCCCCGCCGCGACCGTCCGGCCCCAGAACGTGACCGGTGCGGCGTCCCCGTAACCGACCGTCGTGAGCGTCGCGCACGCCCACCACACCGCGTCGCCGAACGTGCGGATCGAGGCGCCGGGGGCCGTGTGTTCCAGGTGGTAGACCGCGAGCGAGGCGGCGAAGCCGAGCAGGGCGGCGGTCAGACTCGCGTACGAGATCACTCGCGCGTACAGGCTGAGCCGCGGGCGGTCGCGGCGTTGCTGCACCGCCGCGTACACCTTGACCATGCGCAGCGGGCGCAGCAGGGGCAGCAGCAGGACCAGGGTGTCGAGCCAGTGCGTGCGCGGGAAGCGCGCGCCCAGTCCGCTGAGCCGCAGCCGCGTCCCGTAGTCCACGAGGAACAGCAGCCAGGTCGACCAGACGAGGATCAGGGCGAGGTCCCTCCAGGGCTCGTCGTCGTGCGGGGTCAGCACCCGGACCGCGTACCCCGTCAGGAAGAGCAACCCCGCGGCGAAGAGCGGAACCTCCGTGCGCCGCTCCCAGCGGGTCAGCCGGGCGGGTGGTTCGGGGGCGGGTCGGTCGCTCATCGCCTCAGCATCGCGGGCGGCCGGGCGGTGCGGCCCCGGCGACACGCTCCGCCCGGGTGACGCAATATGCTGATCGGCATGACGAGTGAGCCGGAGCAGCAGATCGGCGTGGGGACGCCCGACGCATTCCAGCGCCTGTGGACTCCCCACCGGATGGCGTACATCCAGGGCGAGAACAAGCCGAGCGGCCCGGGTGCCGAGGACGGTTGTCCGTTCTGTTCGATCCCTGCGAAATCCGACGAGGACGGGCTCCTCGTGGCGCGCGGCGAGCACGTCTACGCGGTGCTGAACCTGTACCCGTACAACGGTGGTCACCTCATGGTCGTCCCCTACCGTCATGTGGCCGACTACACCGAACTGGACGGCCCGGAGACGGCGGAGCTGGCGGACTTCACCAAGCGGGCGATGGTCGCGCTGCGGGCGGCCTCCGGGGCGCACGGCTTCAACATCGGCATGAACCAGGGCTCCGTGGCCGGCGCCGGGATCGCCGCGCATCTGCACCAGCATCTGGTGCCGCGCTGGGGCGGGGACGCCAACTTCATGCCGGTCATCGGCCACACCAGGGTGCTGCCCCAGTTGCTCGGCGACACCCGGGCGATGCTGGCCGACGCCTGGCCGCCGGCCCGCTGAGCGCGGTACGCGAGAGGGGGAGGCCCGGCCGGGCCTCCCCCTCTCGCGTGCGTGTCCCTACGCGTCGTAGACGTCGGCCTTGCGCGGGGCCGGGTCCTGGACGAGGCCGCTCAGTATCATCGAGCGGTTGTCGAAGCGCTCCGTGTCGACGCCGTTCTCCGCGAGGACGCGCATCGCCGCCGTGTGGACGGCCCGCAGCACCGGGGTGGCGGCGCGCATCGCGTCGTCCGCCATGAAGCGGTGGTTCCAGGGCTTGGCCGCCCACGCGTGCCGCAGCCCGAAGGGCTCGGGCAGCACGATCTTCCCGCCCAGGTAGTCCAGCAGCGGCGGATACCAGGTGAGGGGGGCCCGCAGCGCGAGCCGGACGACCTCCTTGGCGTCCACCAGCGCCAGCTGGATGTCCCGGGTCTCCCAGAAGCGGACGGTCTTGTTGACCGTCCTCGTCTTCGCCGCCGGCTTGGAGAGGAACAGGCCGTGCACCGGTCCCAGCGCGTGGCCCGTGACCTCGATGCGCAGGGTCTCGTGGAGCACGGTGACGCTGATCATCATGGTGATCACCAGCTGGCCGTCCCACAGGGTGAACTGGACGCCGAGGTAGTGCCGGTCACCGCTGCCGAACTGCTGGTGGTTGCAGATCCGCTGTATCTCGTGGGGCTTCACCTGGAAGGTGGCGACGTCCTCGCCCTCGGGGCGCGTCACGGAATCGGCGTTCTCCCCGATGGGCGAGACGATCCAGTGCTTCACGGCCGGCTTCGGGAAGCCACCGGTGTTCAGCGGTCCGCGCTCCAGCATCTTCAGCTGGTCGTGGATGATCCGGATCAGGTCCCAGCTGCGGAACTGGTGGATCTCCCTGGTCGGGTCCTTGGGGAGCAGTTCCTCGGCCAGCTGCCAGCTGCCCCAGCGGGTGCCCATCCCGAGGACGCCCTTGGGACCGGCGTAGAAGACGGCGTTGGACTGCTGCTCGGCCGACAGCTTCTCCAGACCCTGGCGCATGGCCTCGCGGGCGGTCTCGTTGGGGTTCTTCGGCACCGCCTCGGGGATCTTCGCGATCACCCCGGTGCCGGAGAGCAGGCCTTCCCAGCGGGCCCGCATGTCCTTGGCCGAGGTCTCCGCGATCCGCTTGGCGATCAGCCAGCCGATCACCGGGGCGATGAGCGCGCCCCGGACGTAGAGCGCGAGAAGCCCGTCCAGGGGGAGCTTGACCATCAGAACCAGCGCGCCGATCCCGAAGGCGGCCAGGAGGATCGTGCCGACCGCGCGGAACGCCGTGTCCTTGGACTTGTTGAGCGCGTCCCGGACCCGGAAGGCGATCACCCAGGCCAGCATGCCGGGCAGGAACAGGACGCCGAACACCACGGTCACCAGGGTGAGCCGGGTGTCACGGGCCTTGCGCAGGTTGTTCGCCGACAGGCAGTGCTCCACCACGGTCTGCGGGTCCGTGCCGAAGGACTGGATGAGCGCCTTGCGGGCGCCGCCGAGCATCCGCTCCTGGACGGCACGGGCGAACGCCTCGCCGAGATTCGGCTTGAAGTAGTCGGACTTGAAGAGTTTCGAGGAGCCCGGCTTCACCACCGATTTGTGCCACTCGCTGTTGGCGTCGAGGATCGTCTCCACCGGACTGTCCCGATACGCCGCCGAGGCCAGGGCATTGGTCGCCACGGTCTGGCCGCCCGAGCCCTGGATCGGGATCTGGGCCCCGGGTGAGAAGTCGAATCCGTCGTTGGCCACCTGTCGCCCCCACTCGCCGCACGTCTGCTCCTGCGGTGTGCCCAACTACCGTACGCGGCATACCTTCTGAGCTGCGACCACAGCGTATCGTCCTGATCACCCCACTACCCGTCGCCCGCGTGCATCGAACGGGCTGTGCGACCGTGCGCCGGTCACGCGCCGGGGGACCCGTCCTCCCGCTCCGCCCGGACCCGGTCCGCCACGTGCGGCGGCATCGCCTCGTGGCGGGCGTAGGCGCGGTCGAAGCGGCCCGTGCCGTGCGACAGGGAGCGCAGGTCCACCGCGTACCGGCCGACTTCGATCTCCGGCACCTGGGCCCGTACGAGCGTGCGCCCGCCCGGACTCTGCTCGGTTCCCACGACACAGCCCCGCCGCCCCGAGAGGTCGCTCATCACCGGGCCCACATAGTCGTCGGGGACCAGGACGCTCACCTCGCAGACCGGTTCAAGGAGTTGGACGCGGGTGTCGGACGCGGCCTCGCGCAGCGCGAGCGCCCCGGCGGTCTGGAAGGCGGCGTCCGAGGAGTCCACCGAGTGCGCCTTGCCGTCCAGCAGCGTGACGCGCACGTCGACCAGCGGGCGCCCGGCGGCCAGCCCCCGGGCAGCCTGGGCCCGCACGCCCTTCTCCACCGAGAGGATGAACCGACGCGGCACCGAACCGCCGACGACCCTGTCGACGAACTCGATGCCCGAGCCCGGCGGCAGCGGCTCCACCTCGATCTCGCAGATCGCGAACTGGCCGTGCCCACCCGACTGTTTGACGTGCCGTCCGCGCCCGGCGGCCCGCCCGGCGAACGTCTCGCGCAGCGGCACCCGGTGCGCTTCCGTGTCGACCTGGACGCCGTAACGGCTGCGCAGCCGCTCCAGGGCCACCTCCTGATGGGCCTCGCCCAGGCACCACAGGACGACCTGACCGGTGTCCGGGTTCTGTTCGAGGCGCAGCGTGGGGTCCTCGGCGACCAGCCGGGCCAGGCCCTGCGACAGCTTGTCCTCGTCCGCCTTGCCGTGTGCCCGTACGGCCAGCGGGAGCAGCGGGTCGGGCGTCGACCAGGGTTCGATCAGGACGGGGTCGTCGGCCGGGGAGAGCGTGTCGCCGGTCTCCGCCCCACCGAGCCGGGCCACGCACGCCAGATCGCCCGCGACGCACCGGTCCAGGGCGTACTGCCGGCGGCCGAACGGTGAGGTGAGCGCCCCGACGCGGATCTCCGCCTCGTGACACGGACGGGACGCGTGTCCCGTGGCGTCCAGGCCGTGGCCGCAGAGGTGTACGGAGTCGTCGGGGCGCAGGGTGCCGGAGAAGACGCGGACCAGCGAGACCCGGCCCACGTACGGGTCGGAGTCCGTCTTGACGATCTCGGCGACCAGCGGGCCCCCGGGATCGCAGACCGGGGCGGGCCGCGGCTCGCCCGACGGGGTGGTGACGGCGGGCGGGGTGCGCTCCAGCGGGGTCGGGAAGCCGCGGGTGATCAGCTCCAGCAGTTCGACGGTGCCGATGCCCTGGCGGGCGCCCTCGGCCGCGGGCGCCGCGGTGAGGACGGGGTGGAAGGAGCCCCGGGCGACGGCCCGTTCCAGGTCGGCGATCAGCGTCGCGACGTCGAGGTCCTCGCCGTCGAGATAGCGGTCCATCAGGGACTCGTCCTCGCTCTCGGCGATGATCCCCTCGATCAGCCGGTCCCGGGCCGCCCGCAGGGGCTCCTCCTGGTCGGGCGCGGGCGGCAGCTCGACGCGTTCCCCCGAGGAGTAGTCGAGGACGCGCCGGCTCAGCAGCCCGGTGAGCCCGGTCAGCGGGGCGTGCCCGTCGGCGCCCTCCGGGCCCAGCACGGGCAGGTACAGCGGCAGTACGGCGTCGGGGTCCTCGCCCCCGAAGGCATCGGCGCAGATCCGGTTCATCTCCCGGTAGGAGGTGCGGGCCGTGTCCAGGTGCGTCACGACGATCGCGCGCTCCATGCCGACGAGCGCGCACTCCTCCCAGGCGGCCCGGGTGGTCGCGGCCACGGACGCGGCGTCCTGGGCGGCCGAGACGACGAAGAGGGCCGCGTCCGCCGCGCGCAGACCGGCCCGCAGCTCCCCGACGAAGTCCGCGTAGCCGGGGGTGTCCAGCAGATTGATCTTGCAGCCGTCCCAGGCCACCGGGACCAGCGAAAGCTGTACGGAACGCCGCCGGCGCCGCTCGATGTCGTCGTAGTCGGATACGGTCGCCCCGTCCTCGACCCGCCCGGCACGGTTCACGGCTCCCGCCGCCGCGGCCAGGGCCTCGACCAGTGTGGTCTTGCCCGATCCGCTGGGGCCGACCAGCACCACGTTCCGTACGGCGCCGGGGTGGCCGGCCGCCGGTACTCCTCCGGCGGCCCCGGGGTGCGCGTGTGCCTTGTCGCCCATGATGCGTTCCTCCCGGTCGGCGGCGCGGTGCGGGGGAGGGCGACCGCGCGCGGAGCAGCGGTGGTCACGGGCACGGGGAGGCCGCCGCGGCGGCTTCGCCGACGCCCGCGGTCCTTCGAGCTTGGCACCGCGACGGGGCCTCGTCCATACGTCGCCGCACGGCACGGTCCGGATGCCGCGCACCCGCACGTCCCTCACGCCGCGCACGGACGCGGTCCCACGCCGCGCACGGGTGCGGTCCGGGCCGGGCGGGGAGCCCGTGTGACACCCGGCGGCGGGTGCCCGTCCGGTGGAAGGCACCGGCGGTGACTACGATGGGCCAGCCGGTGGCCGAAGGGGCCGCACGGCGAACCGAACCCTCGGGAAGGCCATGCTGAACAAGTACGCGCGTGCATTCTTCACGCGTGTCCTCACACCGTTCGCCGCTCTGCTGCTCCGCCTCGGGGTCAGCCCCGACGCGGTCACTCTCGTCGGCACGGCCGGAGTGATGGCGGGTGCGCTGGTCTTTTTCCCCATGGGGGAGTTCTTCTGGGGCACGATCGTCATCACGATCTTCGTCTTCTCCGACCTCGTCGACGGCAACATGGCGCGGCAGGCCGGGATCTCCAGCCGGTGGGGCGCGTTCCTCGACTCGACGCTGGACCGGGTCGCCGACGGGGCGATCTTCGCCGGATTCGCCCTCTGGTACGCGGGCAGCGGTGACGACAACATCCTGTGCGCCGTCGCGATCTTCTGCCTGGCCAGCGGCCAGGTGGTCTCCTACACCAAGGCGCGCGGCGAGTCGATCGGCCTGCCGGTCGCGGTCAACGGCCTCGTGGAGCGCGCCGAGCGCCTGGTGATCTCGCTGGTCGCCGCCGGTCTCGCCGGACTGCACACGTTCGGCGTCCCCGGTATCGACATCCTGCTGCCGATCGCGCTGTGGATCGTCGCCGGGGGCAGCCTCGTGACGCTGATCCAGCGCGTGGTGACCGTGCGCCGCGAATCCGCCGACGCGGATGCCGCGGAAGCCGCCGTGGGGCAGGCCGCCGCAGGCCCGTCCGCCGCCGGTTCCGCAGGTCAGGTCGGTCAGGTCGGTCAGGGGAGCGAGGGCGACCGGTGAGCGGCGGTACGTCCGACCTGAAGGGCCGACTCACCGACGGGCTGTACGGACTGGGCTGGGGCGCCGTCAAGAAGCTGCCCGAGCCCGCCGCCGCCCGGCTCTTCCGCACCATCGCCGACCAGGTGTGGAAGCGGCGCGGCAAGAGCGTGCTGCGCCTGGAGTCGAACCTGGCCCGGGTCGTCCCCGACGCGGGTCCCGACCGGCTGGCGGAGCTGTCGCGGGCCGGGATGCGCTCCTACATGCGCTACTGGATGGAGTCGTTCCGGCTGCCGACCTGGAGCCCCGAGCGCGTCAAGGCCGGCATCGACATCGACGGCACCCACCACCTGGCCGAAGGCCTGGACGCCGGGAAGGGCGTGATCGTCGCCCTGCCGCACCTGGCCAACTGGGACCTCGCGGGGGCCTGGGTCACCACCGACCTGAAGGTCCCCTTCACCACCGTCGCCGAACGCCTGGAGCCCGCGACGCTCTACGACCGGTTCGTCGCCTACCGCGAGGGCCTGGGCATGGAGGTCCTCCCGCACAGCGGCGGGTCCGCCTTCGGCACCCTGGCCCGGCGGCTGCGCGCGGGCGGCCTGATCTGCCTGGTCGCGGACCGGGATCTGTCCGCGTCCGGCGTCGAGGTGTCGTTCTTCGGCGCCACCGCCCGGATGCCCGCGGGCCCGGCACTGCTCGCCCAGCAGACGGGCGCGAAGCTGCTGCCGGTGACCCTCTGGTACGACGGGCCGGTGATGCGTGGGCGCATCCATCCGGCGGTCGACGTGCCGGCGGAGGGCACCCGCGTCGAGAAGGCCACCGCCATGACCCAGGCGCTGGCCGACGCCTTCGCCGGCGGCATCGCCGAGCACCCGGAGGACTGGCACATGCTCCAGCGGCTCTGGCTGGACGACCTGGACCCCCGGGGGGAACCCACGTGAAGATCGGCATCGTCTGCCCGTACTCCTGGGACGTACCGGGCGGTGTGCAGTTCCACATCCGGGACCTCGCCGAACACCTGATCGGGCTCGGCCACGAGGTCTCCGTCCTGGCCCCCGCCGACGACGAGACGCCGCTGCCTCCTTACGTCGTCTCGGCGGGCCGGGCCGTCCCCGTCCCGTACAACGGCTCCGTCGCCCGGCTGAACTTCGGCTTCCTGTCGGCGGCCCGGGTGCGGCGCTGGCTCCACGACGGCACCTTCGACGTCATCCACATCCACGAGCCGACCTCCCCGTCGCTCGGCCTGCTGGCCTGCTGGGCGGCGCAGGGGCCGATCGTGGCCACCTTCCACACCTCCAACCCGCGCTCCCGGGCGATGATCGCCGCGTACCCGATCCTCCAGCCCGCGCTGGAGAAGATCAGCGCCCGGATCGCCGTCAGCGAGTACGCCCGGCGCACCCTGGTCGAGCACCTCGGCGGGGACGCCGTCGTCATCCCCAACGGCGTCGACGTCGGCTTCTTCTCCCGGGCCGAGCCGAAGGCCGAGTGGCAGGGCGGGACCCTCGGCTTCATCGGCCGCATCGACGAACCCCGCAAGGGCCTGCCCGTCCTGATGAAGGCGCTGCCCGCGATCCTCGCCGCCCACCCCGGGGCCCGGCTGCTGGTCGCCGGGCGCGGCGACGAGGAGGAGGCGGTGGCCACGCTGCCGAAGGAAATGCGCGAGCGCGTCGAGTTCCTCGGCATGGTCAGCGACGAGGACAAGGCCCGGCTGCTGCGCAGCGTCGATGTGTACGTGGCCCCGAACACCGGCGGCGAGAGCTTCGGCATCATCCTGGTCGAGGCGCTGTCGGCCGGTGCGCCGGTGCTGGCGAGCGACCTGGACGCCTTCGCGCAGGTGCTGGACCAGGGCGCGGCGGGCGACCTGTTCGCAGGCGAGGACGCCGAGGCGCTGGCCGACGCGGCGATCCGGCTGCTGGGCGACCCGGAGCGCCGGGCCGGACTGCGCGAGCGCGGAGAGGCCCACGTCCGGCGCTTCGACTGGGCGACGGTGGGGGCCGACATCCTCGCGGTGTACGAGACGGTGACCGACGGGGCCGCCTCGGTCGCGGCGGACGAACGCTCCGGGCTGCGGGCCCGGTTCGGGCTGGCCCGGGACTGAGCACCGGGCCGGCCCCGGGGCCTCCTGTTGAAGCGGGGGCCCCCGGCGACGGTAGCGTGTGGGCCCGTGACCGTAACCCTCATCGTCTGGATCGTCGTCGCCCTCATCGCGGTCGGCGTGTACCTCAGCTGGACCGCCGGCCGGCTCGACCGCCTGCACTCCCGGATCGACGCCGCCCGCGCCGCCCTCGACGCCCAACTGCTGCGCCGCGCCTCGGTCACCCAGGAGCTGGCCACCTCCGGCGTCCTGGACCCGGCCGCCTCGATCGTCCTGTACGAGGCGGCGCACGCCGCCCGGCAGGCCGAGGAGGACCACCGCGAGGTCGCCGAGAGCGAACTGAGCACCGCCCTGCGCGCCGTGTTCGGCGAACCGGCACAGGTCGACGCGGTGAAGGAGATCCCCGGCGGCGAGGAGGCGGCCACCGAACTGGCCGCCGCCGTACGCCGCGTCCCCATGGCCCGGCGCTTCCACAACGACGCGGTACGCGCCGCCCGCGCCCTGCGCCGGCACCGTACCGTCCGGCTCTTCCGGCTGGCCGGGCACGCGCCGTTCCCGCTCGCCTTCGAGATGGACGACGCCCCACCGGTGGCCCTCGCGGACCGGCCCGGCACCTGAGCCGGCTATCGACCCGGGGACCGACGGACCGACTTGGAGGACCGGTCCCCGGACCGATCCAGGGCCAAAACGATCCACGGCCTGTTCATTGGCCCTTGCTGTGGACTGGTCCCGGGGCGTTTGCTCGGCGTTGCAGCATCCAGCGTCTTTCACCGAGTGAGGTCCCGTGTCCACGCTTCCCAGCACCCCGCAGTCCGCCGAGTACCCCGCCACCGGCACCGCCCGCGTCAAGCGCGGCATGGCCGAGCAGCTCAAGGGCGGCGTGATCATGGACGTCGTCGACGCCGAACAGGCGAAGATCGCCGAGGACGCGGGCGCCGTGGCCGTCATGGCCCTGGAGCGCGTCCCGGCCGACATCCGCAAGGACGGCGGAGTGGCCCGGATGTCCGACCCCAACATGATCGAGGAGATCATCGGGGCCGTCTCCATCCCCGTCATGGCCAAGTCCCGCATCGGCCACTTCGTCGAGGCCCAGGTGCTCCAGTCCCTCGGCGTCGACTACATCGACGAGTCCGAGGTCCTCACCCCGGCCGACGAGGTCAACCACAGCGACAAGTTCGCCTTCACCACCCCCTTCGTCTGCGGCGCCACCAACCTGGGCGAGGCCCTGCGCCGCATCGCCGAGGGCGCGGCCATGATCCGCTCGAAGGGCGAGGCCGGCACCGGCAACGTCGTCGAGGCCGTCCGCCACCTGCGCCAGATCAAGAACGAGATAGCCCGGCTGCGCGGCTTCGACAACAACGAGCTGTACGCCGCCGCCAAGGACCTCCGCGCCCCCTACGAGCTGGTCAAGGAGGTCGCGGAGCTCGGCAAGCTGCCCGTCGTGCTGTTCTCCGCCGGTGGCGTCGCCACCCCGGCCGACGCCGCGCTGATGCGCCAGCTCGGCGCCGAGGGCGTCTTCGTCGGCTCCGGCATCTTCAAGTCCGGCGACCCGGCCAAGCGCGCCGCCGCCATCGTGAAGGCCACCACCTTCTACGACGACCCGAAGGTCATCGCGGACGCCTCCCGCAACCTGGGCGAGGCCATGGTCGGCATCAACTGCGACACCCTCCCCGAGTCCGAGCGCTACGCCAACCGCGGCTGGTAACCACTGATGAGCGACACCCCCCTGATCGGCGTGCTGGCTCTCCAGGGCGACGTACGGGAGCACCTGATCGCCCTGGCCTCGGCGGACGCCCTGGCCAGGCCGGTCCGGCGCCCCGAGGAACTCGCCGAGGTCGACGGCCTGGTCATACCGGGCGGCGAGTCCACCACCATGTCCAAACTGGCCGTGCTCTTCGGCATGATGGAGCCGCTGCGCGGACGGGTCCGGGCCGGGATGCCGGTCTACGGCACCTGCGCCGGGATGATCCTGCTGGCCGAGAAGATCCTCGACCCCCGCTCGGGCCAGGAGACCGTCGGCGGCATCGACATGATCGTGCGGCGCAACGCCTTCGGCCGCCAGAACGAGTCGTTCGAGGCCGCGGTGGAGGTCGGCGGCGTCGAAGGCGGCCCGGTGGACGGTGTGTTCATCCGCGCTCCGTGGGTCGAGTCGGTCGGGGCCGAGACCGAGGTCATCGCCGAACACGGCGGGCATATCGTGGCCGTCCGGCAGAAAAACGCCCTCGCCACCTCGTTCCATCCCGAACTGACCGGCGACCATCGCGTACACGCTCTGTTCGCGGACATGGTGCGCGCAGTGAACTGAGCGGACCCCGGTAGGATCTCTCGGGTTCGACTCGATTTTGGTGACGCGAAGGAGAAGGCAGATGTCCGGCCACTCTAAATGGGCTACGACGAAGCACAAGAAGGCCGTGATTGACGCCAAGCGCGGCAAGCTCTTCGCGAAGCTGATCAAGAACATCGAGGTCGCGGCGCGCTCCGGCGGCGTGGACCCCGACGGCAACCCCACGCTCGTCGACGCCATCCAGAAGGCGAAGAAGAGCTCCGTCCCGAACAAGAACATCGACTCCGCGGTCAAGCGCGGTGGCGGTCTCGAAGCGGGCGGCGCCGACTACGAGACGATCATGTACGAGGGATACGGCCCCAACGGTGTCGCGGTGCTCATCGAGTGCCTCACCGACAACCGCAACCGTGCCGCGTCCGACGTACGTGTCGCGATGACCCGGAACGGCGGTTCCATGGCCGACCCGGGCTCCGTCTCGTACCTGTTCAACCGCAAGGGCGTCGTGATCGTGCCCAAGGGCGAGCTGGCCGAGGACGACGTCCTCGGCGCGGTCCTCGACGCGGGCGCCGAGGAGGTCAACGACCTCGGCGACACCTTCGAGGTGGTCAGCGAGGCCACCGACATGGTCGCGGTGCGCACCGCGCTCCAGGAGGCGGGCATCGACTACGACTCCGCCGAGGCCAACTTCCTGCCGACCATGCAGGTCGAGCTGGACGAAGAGGGCGCCCGCAAGATCTTCAAGCTCATCGACGCGCTGGAGGACAGCGACGACGTGCAGAACGTCTTCGCCAACTTCGACGTGTCCGACGAGGTCATGGAGAAGGTCGACGCCGCCTGACGGTACGGCCGACAGGGCGGACACGGTCCCGTGCGACGGGCCGACGGGGCACTCCCCGTCGGCCCGTCGTCCTGTGGTTGCGACGGATTGTCCGTGCGAGCCGATAGCCTGCGGGAACAGATGATCGAGCGGGCGCGGCGCGCGTCGGCGACGGGCTGAGGACAGGGGGGCTTCATGCGGGTTCTGGGCATTGACCCGGGGCTGACCCGATGCGGCGTCGGCGTGGTCGAAGGAGTCGCGGGAAGACCTCTGACCATGATCGGCGTCGGCGTCGTGCGCACCCCCTCCGACGCGGAGCTCGGCGACCGGCTCGTCGCCGTCGAGCGCGGCATCGAGCAGTGGCTCGACGAACACTCCCCGGGCTTCGTCGCGGTCGAGCGCGTCTTCGCCCAGCACAACGTCCGCACCGTGATGGGCACCGCCCAGGCCAGCGCGGTCGCCATGCTCTGCGCCGCCCGTCGCGGCATCCCCGTCGCCCTGCACACCCCCAGCGAGGTCAAGGCGGCCGTCACCGGATCGGGCCGCGCCGACAAGGACCAGGTGGGAGCCATGGTGACCCGGCTGCTGCGGCTGGACGCACCGCCCAAGCCCGCCGACGCCGCCGACGCCCTGGCGCTGGCCATCTGCCACATCTGGCGCGCCCCCGCGCAGAACCGGCTCCAGCAGGCCGTCGCCGCCCACCGCACGTCCGGTGCGTCCCGCACCCCCGGGGTCCCCGGCACGTCCCGCACGCCCGGCGCCTCCCGTACGCCCAGCACGCCTCGCCCGCTGAAAGGCCGCACCGCATGATCGCCTTCGTCTCCGGCCCGGTGGCCGCCCTCGCCCCGACCACGGCCGTCATCGAGGTCGGCGGCATCGGCATGGCGGTCCAGTGCACCCCGCACACCCTCGCCGACCTGCGCGTCGGCAAGGAGGCCCGGCTCGCCACCTCGCTGGTCGTCCGCGAGGACTCCCTCACGCTGTACGGCTTCCGGGACGACGACGAGCGGCAGGTGTTCGAGCTCCTCCAGACCGCCAGCGGCGTCGGGCCCCGTCTCGCCCAGGCGATGCTCGCCACCCACAGCCCCGACGCCCTGCGCCGCGCGGTCTCCACCGGCGACGAGAAGGCGCTGACCGCCGTCTCCGGCATCGGGAAGAAGGGCGCGCAGAAGCTGCTTCTGGAGCTCAAGGACCGGCTCGGCGAACCGGTCGGCGCGCACATCGGCCCGCAGGGCATCGGCACCCCCGTCACCTCGGGCTGGCGCGACCAGCTCCAGGCCGCCCTGATCGGCCTCGGCTACGCCGGCCGTGAGGCCGACGAGGCCGTGAACGCCGTCGCCCCGCAGGCCGAGGCCGCCGTCGCCGAGGGCACGGCACCCCCCGTGCCGCAGCTGCTGCGGGCCGCCCTGCAGACTCTCAACCGCGCACGCTGACCGGCACCGAACCACCGAAGAGGCCCCTGATGAACTGGGACGAGACCGGACCCGAGACCGACGAGCCGACCGGCCCGGTCCTCGACGACCGGCTGGTCGACGCCGGCCATCTCGACGGCGAGGACACCGCGGTCGAGGCGGCGCTGCGCCCCAAGGACCTGGAGGAGTTCGTCGGCCAGGAGAAGGTCCGCGAACAGCTCGACCTGGTCCTCAAGGCCGCCCGCGCCCGCGGCGCCACCGCCGACCACGTCCTCCTCTCCGGCGCGCCCGGCCTCGGCAAGACCACTCTTTCGATGATCATCGCGGCGGAGATGAACGCCCCGATCAGGATCACCTCGGGCCCCGCCATCCAGCACGCCGGCGACCTCGCGGCGATCCTCTCCTCCCTCCAGGAGGGCGAGGTCCTCTTCCTCGACGAGATCCACCGGATGTCCCGGCCCGCCGAGGAGATGCTCTACATGGCGATGGAGGACTTCCGGGTCGACGTCATCGTCGGCAAGGGCCCCGGCGCCACCGCCATCCCGCTGGAACTGCCCCCCTTCACCCTGGTCGGGGCCACCACCAGGGCCGGGCTGCTCCCGCCCCCGCTGCGCGACCGCTTCGGCTTCACCGGGCACATGGAGTTCTACGCCCCCGCCGAGCTGGAGCGCGTCATCCACCGCTCCGCCCGCCTCCTCGACGTCGGCATCGACGTGGAGGGCGCCGCCGAGATCGCCGGACGCTCCCGCGGCACCCCCCGTATCGCCAACCGCCTGCTGCGCCGCGTCCGCGACTACGCCCAGGTCAAGGCGGAGGGCACGATCGACCGGGAGATCGCGATGGCCGCCCTCAAGGTGTACGAGGTTGACGCCCGCGGACTCGATCGGCTGGACCGCGCCGTCCTCGGCGCCCTGCTGAAGCTCTTCGGCGGCGGCCCGGTGGGGCTGTCCACGCTGGCGGTCGCGGTGGGGGAGGAGCGGGAGACCGTCGAGGAGGTCGCCGAGCCCTTCCTCGTACGGGAAGGACTGCTGGCCAGGACGCCGCGCGGCCGCGTCGCCACCCCGGCTGCCTGGGCACATCTGGGACTGGTCCCGCCGCAGCACGGAGCAAAGGGACAACAGGGTCTGTTCGGGGCGTGATGCGTCACAGGTTCGCGTGCACAGGAACCCCGGTGCCATGCTGGGCGTTGTTCCATCGATGCGGACTCGCTTAGACTCCGCCGATGCCGCCCTTACCGGTCGGTGTACCCACCCCCGTAGATACAGGCCGCATTCCAGCGCGGTCGTGCGAAGGAATTCCCGTCCCGTGGATATCTTGACTCTCCTCCCCTTCATCGTGCTCATCGGGGCCATGTTCCTGATGACCCGCTCCGCCAAGAAGAAGCAGGCGGCGGCCGCGCAGATGCGCAACGACATGCAGCCCGGCACCGGCGTCCGGACGATCGGGGGCATGTACGCCACCGTCAAGGAAGTCCACGACGACACCGTTCTCCTCGAGGTCGCTCCCGGCGTGCACGCCATCTACGCGAAGAACTCCATCGGCGCCGTCCTGGACGACACGGAGTACAACCGCATCGTGCACGGTGACGACCCGGAGCTGGACGCCGACGGCACCGTCGTTCCCGACGACGCCTCGTCGCTGACCGGCGAGTCCGACTCCGCCGAGGTCGCCAAGATCGACCTGGCCAAGGACGACACGGCCGACGACGCCGAGCCGGAGGACGTCGCGGTGAAGGACGTCAAGGACGTCAAGGACGCCAAGGACGAGAGCAAGACCGACGGCGAGGCCGACTCCAAGTAGTTCTCACGATCCCGGGGACGTCGCGCGCCCATCGGCGCGCGGCGTCCCCGGGACCGTGCGGTCGTCTGCGGGGGCAGGGTCCCCACTACACTTCGTGGCCGCTCGGGCGCGTACCCGGCGCGGGGCGGTTGGACAGGGAGAAACGAGAAGGTGGCAGCACCCAAGAAGGGCCGAGGGCCGTCCGGCGGTCATGGCAGGCCGGGGCGTGCCCTGGCTCTGATCCTCATCGCCATGGTCGCGCTCGCAGGCGGGATGTTCCTCTCGGGGCACACCACGCCCCGGCTGGGCATCGACCTGGCCGGCGGGACGTCGATCACGCTGGAGGCGCAGAACCAGCCCGGCAAGCCGAACGCGATCAACCCGACCAACATGAACACCGCGGTCGGGATCATCGAACGGCGAGTCAACGGGCTGGGCGTCTCCGAGGCTGAGGTTCAGACCCAGGGCCGCGAGAACATCATCGTCAACATCCCCAAGGGAACCAACTCCGAGCAGGCCCAGAAGCAGGTCGGTACCACCGCCCAGCTCTACTTCCGGCCCGTTCTGACGGTGCAGGCGAGCGGCCCCGCGGAGCCCGAGCCCTCCGGTTCCGCGACGCCCTCGGGCAGCGCCACCCCGAAGCCCGGTGAGTCCGCCGAAGGCGCGGACAAGCCCAAGGGCGAGGAGGCCACCGGTTCGGAGGCCACCCCCTCGGCGAGCGCCACCACCCAGGGCCGCGCGGTCACCGGCGCCCTGACGAAGGACGACCCGACCCCCGGCGCCTCCGACAAGCCGAAGCCGTCCGACTCCCCCGAGGCCTCGCCCTCCGCGGACCCGGCCACGGCCAAGCTCCAGGAGGAGTTCGCCAAGCTCGACTGCACCGACCCCAAGCAGCGCTCGGAGGCCGGCCAGAACGCCAAGCCCACCGACTCGATCGTCGCCTGCGGCTCGAACGTCCCGGGCAGCTACGAGAAGTACGTCCTCGGCCCGGCCGAGGTCTCCGGCAGCGACGTCGACGACGCCAAGGGCGCCATCGAGCAGCAGACCGGCGAGTGGATCGTGTCGATGGAGTTCACCTCCAAGGGCGCGAAGAAGTTCCAGACGATCACCAGCCGGCTCTCGCAGCAGCAGCCGCCGATGAACCAGTTCGCGATCGTCCTCGACGGCGAGGTCGTCTCCGCTCCCTCGGTGCGCACCGCGCTCAGCAAGAACGCCCAGATCTCCGGCAGCTTCGACCAGCAGTCGGCCGAGGACCTCGGCAACATCCTGTCCTACGGCGCACTGCCGCTGACCTTCAAGGAAGTCAGCGTCACCACCGTGACCGCGGCCCTCGGCAGCGAGCAGCTCAAGGGCGGTCTGATCGCCGGCGCCATCGGTCTGGCACTGGTCGTCGTCTACCTGGTCGTCTACTACCGGGGCCTCGCGTTCATCGCGCTCCTGAGCCTCCTGGTCTCCGGCGCACTGACGTACACGATCATGGCTCTGTTGGGCCCGGCCATCGGCTTCGCGCTGAACCTGCCGGCGGTCTGCGGCGCCATCGTCGCCATCGGCATCACAGCTGACTCGTTCATCGTCTACTTCGAACGCGTCAGAGACGAGATCCGCGAGGGACGCACGCTCCGTCCCGCCATCGAGCGCGCCTGGCCGCGCGCCCGGCGCACCATCCTGGTCTCCGACTTCGTGTCGTTCCTGGCCGCCGCGGTGCTCTTCATCGTCACCGTCGGCAAGGTGCAGGGCTTCGCCTTCACACTCGGCCTCACCACGCTCCTCGACGTCGTCGTGGTCTTCTTCTTCACGAAGCCCCTCATGACGCTCATGGGACGGACGAAGTTCTTCTCCAGGGGCGGCCCGTGGTCCGGGCTGGACCCGAAGCGGCTCGGTGCCCAGCCGCCGCTGCGCCGCTCGCGCCGTGTCAACGCCCCCACCGAACCGAAGGAGGCGTGAGATGTCGCGACTCGGCAATCTCGGCGCCCGGCTCTACCGCGGCGAGGTCGGCTACGACTTCATCCGCAACCGCAAGATCTGGTACGGCATCTCGATCCTGATCACCATCACGGCCATCATCGGCGTGGCGGTCGGCGGCCTGCGCATGGGCATCGAGTTCAAGGGCGGCGCGGTCTTCACGACCGACACCAAGGCCCAGATCTCGACCGCCCAGGCCACCGACGTGGCGACCGAGGCGTCCGGCCACATGGCGATCGTCCAGGAGTTGGGCAACGGCGGTCTGCGCATTCAGATCACCGAGGTCGACACCGCCAAGGCCAACGAGATCAAGGCGACGCTCTCCGACGAGCTGGGCATTCCCGCCAACGACATCAACGCGGACCTGGTCGGCCCCAGCTGGGGTGAGCAGATCGCGAACAAGGCGTGGACCGGCCTCGGGGTCTTCATGATCCTGGTGGTGATCTATCTGGCCATCGCCTTCGAGTGGCGGATGGCCGTCGCCGCCCTCATCGCGCTGATCCACGACATCACCATCACGGTCGGCGTCTACGCCCTGGTCGGCTTCGAGGTCACGCCGGGCACGGTGATCGGTCTGCTGACCATTCTCGGTTACTCCCTGTACGACACGGTGGTGGTCTTCGACAGCCTCAAGGAGGGCCAGAAGGACATCACCAAGCAGACCCGCTTCACGTACAGCGAGGTCGCCAACCGGTCGATCAACAGCACCCTGGTCCGCTCCATCAACACCACCGTGGTGGCGCTGCTGCCGGTGGCCGGTCTGCTGTTCATCGGCGGCGGCGTCTTCGGCGCGGGCATGCTGAACGACATCTCGCTGTCGCTGTTCGTCGGTCTCGCCGCCGGCGCCTACTCCTCGATCTTCATCGCCACGCCGCTCGTCGCCGACCTCAAGGAACGCGAGCCGCAGATGAAGGCGCTGAAGAAGCGGATCCTCGCCAAGCGGGCCGCCGCGGCCGCCAAGGGCGAGTCTCCCGAGGACGGCCCCGAGGACCCGCGCGACGACACCGAGACGGCGGGCACGACGATCGGCCGCCCCCGGTCGCACGGCCGTACCCCCGGGAAGCGCTGAGCGATGACGAGCACCACCGAATCCATCAAGGAGCTGCTGCTCAGCCGGATCCGCGATGTCGCGGACTACCCGAAGCCGGGCGTGATGTTCAAGGACATCACCCCGCTGCTCGCGGACCCGGTGGCCTTCACGGCGCTCACCGACGCCCTCGCGGAGCTGTGCGTACGGCACGGCGCCACGAAGATCGTCGGCCTGGAGGCGCGCGGCTTCATCCTGGCCGCGCCCGTCGCGGTCCGGGCGGGCATCGGCTTCATCCCGGTCCGCAAGGCCGGGAAGCTCCCCGGTGCCACGCTGAGCCAGACCTACGAGCTGGAGTACGGCAGCGCGGAGATCGAGATCCACGCCGAGGACCTCGACGCGGACGACCGGGTCATGATCATCGACGACGTCCTCGCCACCGGCGGCACCGCCGAAGCCTCGCTGGAGCTCATCCGGCGGGCCGGCGCCCAGGTCGCGGGCGTCGCGGTGCTCATGGAGCTCGGCTTCCTCGCGGGCCGGGCCCGCCTGGAGCCGGGCCTCGCCGGCGCACCGCTGGAGGCCCTCATCACGGTCTGATCCGCTGGTCACCGACCTGCGACGGACACCGAGCACGAGGGATGGGCATCCGGGAACACCGGGTGCCCATCCCTCGTTGTGCAGGCTCCCACCGTCCCCGGGCGAGGTCCCGCCGGGGGATCGATACCATGGGCTCTCCGGGTACCCCGGATCCGCACGAGGAGCGCTCTTGCCAGACGAGGCCCAGTCAGCCGCCGCCCCGCAGCCCGACAAGCCCGTGGCGGCCCCAGCCACGCCGGAAAAGGCCGCGCCCTCGAACGCGCCGGAGCCCGCGCCCGCCGTCGACGCCGCGCGCCCCCCGGCGGCCGCGAAGCCCGCCGGGCCGACCGCCCCTCCCGCGAAGCCCGCGGGCCCCGAGACGCCGCCGAATCCGGCCGGGACGACCGGACCCGCGCAGCCACCGGCAAGGAAACCGGCCCCTGAGACGCCCAAGCCTCCGGCTCCCGGACCCCCCGCGAAGACCGGGGCCACCGCCGGGTCGGCCTCCCGCACCGGCGGCTCCTCCAACCGCGTGCGGGCCCGCCTCGCCCGACTGGGCGTACAGCGCTCCAGCCCGTACAACCCGGTCCTGGAACCCCTCCTGCGTACGGTCCGGGGCAACGACCCCAAGATCGAGACGGCCACGCTCCGCCAGATCGAGAAGGCCTACCAGGTCGCCGAGCGCTGGCACCGCGGGCAGAAGCGCAAGAGCGGCGACCCCTACATCACCCACCCGCTGGCCGTCACCACGATCCTCGCCGAGCTGGGCATGGACCCGGCGACGCTGATGGCGGGCCTGCTGCACGACACCGTCGAGGACACCGAGTACGGCCTGGACACCCTGCGGCGCGACTTCGGCGACCAGGTCGCCCTCCTCGTCGACGGCGTCACCAAGCTCGACAAGGTCAAGTTCGGCGAGGCCGCGCAGGCCGAGACCGTACGCAAGATGGTCGTCGCCATGGCCAAGGACCCCCGGGTCCTGGTCATCAAGCTCGCCGACCGCCTGCACAACATGCGCACCATGCGTTACCTCAAGCGGGAGAAGCAGGAGAAGAAGGCCCGCGAGACGCTGGAGATCTACGCCCCGCTGGCGCACCGGCTGGGCATGAACACCATCAAGTGGGAGCTGGAGGACCTCGCCTTCGCGATCCTCTACCCCAAGATGTACGACGAGATCGTCCGGCTCGTCGCCGAGCGCGCCCCCAAGCGCGACGAATACCTCGCCATAGTGACCGACGAGGTCCAGGCCGACCTGCGCGCCGCCCGCATCAAGGCCACCGTCACCGGCCGCCCCAAGCACTACTACAGCGTCTACCAGAAGATGATCGTGCGAGGCCGCGACTTCGCCGAGATCTACGACCTGGTGGGCATCAGGGTCCTCGTCGACACCGTCCGCGACTGCTACGCGGCGCTCGGCACCGTCCACGCCCGGTGGAACCCGGTGCCCGGGCGGTTCAAGGACTACATCGCGATGCCCAAGTTCAACATGTACCAGTCGCTGCACACCACGGTGATCGGTCCCAGCGGTAAGCCCGTCGAGCTCCAGATCCGCACCTTCGACATGCACCGCCGCGCCGAGTACGGCATCGCCGCCCACTGGAAGTACAAGCAGGAGGCCGTCGCGGGCGCCTCCAAGGTGCGTACCGACGTGCCCAAGCACACCGGGCGAGGCCAGGACACGGTCAACGACATGGCGTGGCTGCGCCAGCTCCTGGACTGGCAGAAGGAGACCGAGGACCCCAGCGAGTTCCTGGAGTCCCTGCGTTTCGACCTCTCGCGCAACGAGGTCTTCGTCTTCACACCGAAGGGCGACGTGATAGCGCTGCCGGCCGGCGCGACCCCCGTCGACTTCGCGTACGCCGTCCACACCGAGGTCGGCCACCGGACCATAGGAGCACGCGTCAACGGGCGGCTCGTCCCGCTCGAATCGACGCTCGACAACGGCGACCTGGTCGAGGTCTTCACCTCCAAGGCGGCCGGCGCCGGACCCTCCCGGGACTGGCTCGGCTTCGTCAAGTCGCCGCGCGCCCGCAACAAGATCCGCGCCTGGTTCTCCAAGGAGCGCCGCGACGAGGCCATCGAGCAGGGCAAGGACTCCATCGCGCGCGCCATGCGCAAGCAGAACCTGCCGATCCAGCGCATCCTGACCGGCGACTCCCTGGTCACCCTCGCCCACGAGATGCGCTACCCGGACATCTCCTCGCTGTACGCGGCCATCGGCGAGGGCCATGTCGCGGCGGCGGGCGTCGTGCAGAAGCTGGTGCAGGCGCTCGGCGGCCACGACGAGGCCAACGAGGACCTCGCCGAGTCCACCCCGCCCTCGCACGGCGGCCGCAGCAAGCGCCGCGCCAACGCGGATCCCGGAGTCGTCGTCAAGGGCGTCGAGGACGTCTGGGTCAAGCTGGCCCGCTGCTGTACGCCCGTACCCGGCGACCCGATCATCGGCTTCGTCACCCGGGGCAGCGGCGTCTCCGTGCACCGCGCCGACTGCGTCAACGTGGAGTCGCTCTCGCAGCAGCCCGAACGGATCCTGGAGGTCGAGTGGGCCCCCACCCAGTCCTCGGTCTTCCTGGTCGCCATCCAGGTCGAGGCGCTGGACCGCTCCCGGCTGCTCTCCGACGTCACTCGGATCCTCTCCGACCAGCACGTCAACATCCTGTCGGCGGCCGTCCAGACCTCCCGCGACCGGGTGGCCACCTCGCGGTTCACCTTCGAGATGGGCGACCCCAAGCACCTGGGCCACGTCCTGAAGGCCGTACGCGGCGTGGAGGGCGTCTACGACGTCTACCGGGTCACCTCGGCCAGGCGGCCCTGAAATCGCGGGCAAGGGGGAGCGTGTGACCGATCCGGGGCTGATCGACGGACGCTACCGGCTGGTTCGGCCCCTGGGCCGCGGAGCCATGGGCGTGGTCTACGAGGCCGAGGACGAGAACCTCCGGCGCCGGGTCGCGCTGAAGAAGTTATCGGCCGTCGGCGGCATGTGGGCGGGTGACGAAGCGCTGCGACGGTTCAACCGTGAGGCCGAGGCGCTGGCCCGCATCGACCATCCGGGAGTGGTGTCGCTCTACGACAGCGGGTTGCACGGGGACGTCCCGTACTTCGTGATGCAGATCGTCGACGGCGTGGATCTCGCGACCCTGGTCGAGGCCGGGGCCCTCACCTCCGGCGCGGCCTGCGCCGTCGGCCTCGGGATGGCCCAGGCGCTGGCGGCGGCCCACGAGGCGGGGGTCCTCCACCGCGACGTCAAGCCGACGAACGTGGGCATCACACGGCAGGGCAGCGTGGTCATGCATGACTTCGGGCTCGCCCGCCTGGCCGGTGAATCGGCCATCACCCGCACGGGGGTCATGATGGGGACACCCCAGTTCATGGCACCCGAAGTGATCATGGGGGCGGCGCCGGGGCCCACCGCGGACCTGTACGGCCTCGGCGTCTGTCTCCATTTCATGCTCACGGGTAATCTGCCCTTCGGGCCGGGCGCGGAGGTGGGCGCTGTTGTGGACATCGCCCTCGGGGCCGGAGTCCGGCCGTTGAGCACCGGCCTCTTCCCGTTCGAGCCCGGCAAGCTCGCCCTCCTGGTGGATCAGCTGTGCGCACGGGAAGCCTTCGCCCGCCCGCAGACGGCGGCCGAGACCGCTCGGCTCCTGGAACCGTTCGTGGAGGACGGAGGCCGGTCGGCTCTGGCGGATCTGGTCGCGGCGAACGTACGCGACACCGCGGTCCGGCAGGCGCATGAGTCTCCTCCGCGGAACTGCGCGCCCGCGGAGTCGGGCCCCGAGTACGACTGGGACGAGAACGTGCTGCCCAACCAGCGCGTCCGGCGGCGCGACGAGTTCAGGCCGCTCACGCTCAGCACCAAGACCAGGAGGCTGGTCCTCAGCAGCATGACCCCGCAGAACGCTGCCTCGCGGCAACGTGAAGCCGTGAGCCTCGTGCTGCGTGGTGAGCTCCAGGAAGCAGCCCAGATGCTGTCGTCCATCACACAGGTCTGTCTGTCCTCGCTCGGCCCGCACCACCCCACCACACTGACCGGTCAGTTCTGGCAGGCTGTCTGCCTGGCCCGGCTGGGGGCAGGCCCCGAGGCGCTCGAACTCTTCTCGCGGGTCAATCGCCATACCGATCACAGGGGGAACGACGGCCATGACTGAGTACGAAGTACGACCGGCTCCGGGCAGCGCCGAGGACGCCGAGGAGCACCTGCGCTCGTTGCTGCGCTGGCTCAAGGAGGACGAAAGCCTTGACCACGGCGTGCGCGCCACTCTCAGCAGTCCGACACCGTCGAGTACCGAGGACATGGGCACGGGCCTGGACCTGGTGGCCCTGATCGCCGGCAGCGGGCTCTCCGCGGCATCGCTCGTCTTCTCCGTACTGGAATGGCAGGCCGGGCGACGCAGGGCGCCTGCGCTGATCGTGCGCCGGGGCTCCGTCGAGGTGCATCTTCCCGTGGGCCGGTCCGCCGACGACGAGGAACTGCGCCGTATCGTCACTGCGCTCGGGGAGGACGACCGGCAGAGCCAGGAGCTCGAGGGCGATGACGGGACTGCCTGACCCCGGCGCCTCCAGGGCCGTACTGATCGGCACCGCCTCCTACCGTCATCTGCACGCACTGCCCGCCGTCGAGGCCAATCTGGCGGATCTGCGGGCGGAACTCTGCGACGCGACCGTCTGGGGTCTGCCTCCGCAGCACTGCGCCGTCGTCGCCGACCCTCAGCATGCCGCCGCGATGCTGGACCCCGTGCGGCAGGCGGGGGAGGAGGCCACCGACACCCTGCTCGTCTACTACGCGGGCCACGGGATGCGCGACGCGGACTCCGCGGACCTCTACCTCGGGCTCAAGGGATCGCGGGAGAACGCCGGGTACACCGCTGTCGCCTACCAGCACGTGCGGGCGGAGCTCCGGGGTTCCCGGGCCAGCCGCAAGATCGTGGTGCTCGACTGCTGTTTCAGCGGCAGGGCGGCCAGGACCCTCACCGCCGGGCAGAACATCCTCGCCGCCCAGGCGGCCGTCGACGGTGCGTACGTCATCACCGCCTCCCCGCGCGACAGGATGGCGCTCGCCCCGGACGGCGAGCGTTACACCGCCTTCACCGGTGAGTTGCTGACGCTGCTGCGCGAGGGAATCGAGAACGGCCCGGAACTCATCGATCTGGACACCGTCTTCCGGGTCCTGGAGGAACGGCTCCGAGGGAAGAACCGCCCGCTCCCGCAGCGGTCCCAGGAGAACGGGGTCGGACGACTCGGACTCGTCCGGAACAAGGCCCGTGCCTCTCGCCGCGCCCCGGCCGGTCCGGTCCTCGCCGCCGACATCAGAGCCTCCATGGTGTCGGCGGGACTGGGACTGGCCCGGATGCTGCGGGCCGGCGGGCGGGGCAGGGACGCCCTTCCGGTTCTGCGGCTCGTCCTGCAGGAGCGGGTACCCGACGGTGAGGGCAGCCTGCTCGCCGTGCAATTGGAACTGGCCGACATGCTCGCGGAGGCGGGGCAGACAGGCGAAGCCATCGAGGTGCTCGAAGTGGCATTCCAGCAGGCGTACAAGATCTACGGTCCCGAAGCGGTGCTGGTCTGCCGACGGCTCGCCGACCTGCTCCAGGAGTCCGGCAATCACATCCAAGCCTGCGAGGTGCTCAAACACGCACTCGATCTGGCCGAGAACGGTATCCGCGCCCAGTCCTAGCCGAACCCACGATCGGCCGCCACCTTCGTGAGGGGCCCCGGTACGCATCGCGTACCGGGGCCCCTCACGTACGAGCACGGGAGCATCAGCCGCCGAACTCCTCCAGGCCCTTGAGCGCCTGGTCCAGCAGCGCCTGGCGGCCCTCCAGCTCCTTGGCCAGCTTGTCCGCGCGGGCGTTGTTGCCCTGGGCACGCGCGGTGTCGATCTGGCCGCGCAGCTTGTCCACGGCGGCCTGGAGCTGACCCGTCAGACCCGCGGCGCGGGCCCGCGCCTCCGGGTTCGTCCGGCGCCACTCCGACTCCTCGGACTCCTGGAGCGCCCGCTCCACCGCCTGCATCCGGCCCTCGACCTTCGGGCGGGCGTCACGCGGTACGTGGCCGATGGCCTCCCAGCGCTCGTTGACGGACCGGAACGCGGCCCGGGCCGCCTTGAGGTCCTTCACCGGCACCAGCTTCTCGGCCTCCGCGGCGAGCTCCTCCTTCAGCTTGAGGTTCTCGACCTGCTCGGCGTCCCGCTCCGCGAAGACCCCGCTGCGGGCGGCGAAGAAGATGTCCTGGGCGCCGCGGAAACGATTCCACAGGTCGTCCTCGGACTCGCGCTGGGCGCGGCCCGCCGCCTTCCACTCGGTCATCAGGTCGCGGTAGCGCGCGGCCGTGGTCACCCAGTCCGTGGAGCCGGACAGCGCCTCGGCCTCGGTGACCAGCTTCTCCTTGGCCTTGCGGGCGTCCTCGCGCTGCGCGTCCAGCGCGGCGAAGTGGGCCTTGCGCCGCTTGGAGAACGCCGAGCGGGCGTGCGAGAAACGGTGCCACAGCTCGTCGTCCGACTTGCGGTCGAGACGGGGGAGACCCTTCCAGGTGTCCACCAGCGCCCGCAGCCGCTCGCCGGCCGAGCGCCACTGCTCGCTCTGCGCCAGCTCCTCCGCCTCGGTGACCAGCGCCTCCTTGGCCTGCTTCGCCTCGTCGGTCTGCTTGGCCTTCAGGACCTTGCGCTCCTCGCGCCGCGCCTCGACCGTCGCGACGAGCGCGTCCAGCCGCTTGCGCAGCGCGTCGAGGTCGCCCACCGCGTGGTGCTCGTCGACCTGCTGCCGCAGGTGGTCGATCGCCGTCGTCGCGTCCTTCGCCGACAGATCGGTGGTCTTCACCCGCCGTTCGAGGAGGCCGATCTCGACCACAATGCCGTCGTACTTGCGCTCGAAATAGGCCAGAGCCTCCTCGGGCGAACCGGCCTGCCACGATCCGACGACCTGCTCGCCCTCGGCGGTACGCACGTACACGGTGCCCGTCTCATCGACGCGGCCCCACGGGTCGCTGCTCACAGCGCCTCCTCCACCTGATGCCTGCGAGGGGGTTCGCCCCCCGGGCATCGTCCACAGTTTCCTGGGGCGGGCATCGCCCGCCCTGCACAACGCCAATCTAGGCGACCGGCCGCCCGGCTGTCCGCACTCAGCACGGCCGAAATTCTTCGCTCCGGTCATCGGCAGCGCTCTGCCCCACCGGTGGCCGCCCGGCCGGTCGCCGTACCGTCGGTCCCGTACCGACGGTTCAGCCCTTGTCGACCGAAGCCTTCTCGACCGTCACGGCCTTCTTCGGGGCGCCGTCGCCCGCACCGCCCTCGACACCGGCCTCGCCGACCTTCTGGACGGCCTTCAGCGAGGCGTCGTCCATCGTGCCGAACGGGGTGTAGGTGGGCGGGAGCTTCGTCTCCTTGTAGACCAGGAAGTACTGGCTGCCACCGGAGTTCGGCTGGCCGGTGTTGGCCATCGCCACCGTGCCGGGCGGGTAGACGACCGTGCCGTCGCCGCCCGCCTTGCCGAGCGCGTCCAGGTTCTCGTCCGGGATGTTGTAGCCCGGACCGCCCGTGCCGTCGCCCTTCGGGTCGCCGCACTGGAGCACGAAGATGCCCTGGGTGGTCAGCCGGTGGCACTTGGTGTCGTCGAAGTAGCCCTTGTCGGCGAGCGCCTTGAAGGAGTTCACCGTCTCGGGAGTCTTCGCCGCGTCCATCGAGAACGCTATGTCGCCCTGGCTCGTCTTGAGCGACATCGTGTACTTCGCCTTTTTGTCGATCTTCATCGGCGGCGTGGGAGCCTTGCTCTCGCTCTTCGAGGGCTCCGGAGCGGGGCTCTGGCTCGACGCCGCCTCGCTCTTCTTGCCCTTGTCGTCGTCCTTGCCCGCCACGACGAACGCGCTCACGCCCACGACGGCGACCACGGCCACCGAGGCCGCGACGATCGCGGTGACGCGCCTCGTCCTGCTGCGGGCCTCCTCCCGGCGCTTCTGCTGGCGCTCGAACTTTTCCCGGGCGAGCTGCCGCCGCCGCTGTTCGCTGCTGGACACCGGTTGGGCTCCTTGTTACGTCGTGAGATGAGGGCCTGAGTTGCCCGTACCGTATATGGGTTACCTGTGTCATGAGGAGCGCCGGTAGGCTCTGATCTGCCGCATCCTCCGCCGTTGCCGCATCCTCCGGACGAACATTAAGGACGATCGTGCTCATTGCCGGGTTCCCCGCCGGGGCCTGGGGGACCAATTGCTATCTGGTCGCCCCCGCCGCCGGTGAGGAGTGCGTGATCATCGACCCGGGCCACCAGGCCGCCCAGGGCGTCGAGGAAACGCTGAAGAAGCATCGGCTCAAGCCCGTCGCCGTCGTGCTCACCCACGGCCATATCGACCATGTCGCCTCGGTCGTCCCCGTCTGCGGCGCCCATGACGTCCCCGCCTGGATCCACCCCGAGGACCGCTACATGATGAGCGACCCGGAGAAGGCGCTCGGCCGCTCGATCGGGATGCCGCTCATGGGCGAGCTGACCGTGGGGGAGCCGGACGACGTCAAGGAGCTGACCGACGGCTCGAAGCTGACCCTGGCCGGTCTGGAGTTCGGCGTCTCGCACGCGCCCGGCCATACCAAGGGGTCGGTGACGTTCGGGATGCCCGAGGCCGCGGACATTCCGCCGGTCTTCTTCTCGGGCGACCTGCTCTTCGCCGGCTCCGTCGGACGCACCGACCTGCCCGGTGGCGACCACGCCGAGCTGCTCGAGTCGCTGGCCCGTGTGTGCCTGCCGCTCGACGACTCGACCGTGGTGCTGTCCGGCCACGGCCCCCAGACGACCATCGGCCGCGAGCGCGCCTCCAACCCGTTCCTGAACGGTCTGGACGCGGCACCGCGCCGAGGACTGTAGACGAGAGACGTATTCACGTGAGCACCTTTCAGGCCCCCAAGGGCACGTACGACCTGACCCCGCCCCGTTCCGCGAAGTTCCTGGCGGTGCGCGAGGCCATCGCCGCGCCCCTGCGCGACTCCGGCTACGGCTACATCGAGACGCCCGGCTTCGAGAACGTCGAGCTCTTCGCACGCGGTGTCGGTGAGTCCACCGACATCGTCACCAAGGAGATGTACACCCTCACCACCAAGGGCGGCTCCCGGCTGGCCCTGCGCCCCGAGGGCACCGCGTCCGTGCTCCGCGCGGCCCTGGAGGCCAACCTCCACAAGGCGGGCAACCTCCCCGTCAAGCTCTGGTACTCCGGCTCGTACTACCGCTACGAGCGCCCGCAGGCGGGCCGCTACCGCCACTTCTCGCAGGTCGGCGCCGAGGCCATCGGCACCGAGGACCCGGTCCTGGACGCCGAGCTGATCATCCTCGCCGACCAGGCGTACCGCTCGCTGGGCCTGCGGCAGTTCCGCATCCTGCTGAACTCGCTGGGCGACAAGGAGTGCCGCCCGGTCTACCGCGAGGCGCTCCAGACCTTCCTGCGGGACCTGGACCTCGACGAGGAGACCCGCCGCCGCATCGAGATCAACCCGCTGCGCGTCCTGGACGACAAGCGGGCCGACGTGCAGAAGCAGCTCACGGACGCCCCGAAGCTCCGCGACTACCTCTGTGACGCGTGCAAGGCGTACCACGAGGAGGTCCGGGCGCTTCTCACGGCCGCCGGGGTCGCCTTCGAGGACGACGAGAAGCTGGTGCGCGGCCTCGACTACTACACCCGTACGACCTTCGAGTTCGTCCACGACGGTCTCGGCTCCCAGTCCGCGGTGGGCGGCGGCGGCCGCTACGACGGACTGTCCGAGATGATCGGCGGCCCCGAGCTGCCGTCCGTCGGCTGGGCGCTCGGCGTGGACCGCACGGTGCTCGCGCTGGAGGCCGAGGGCGTCGAGCTCGACCTGCCCGGCATCACCAGCGTGTACGCGGTCCCGCTCGGCGAGGAGGCCCGCCGGGTGCTGTTCGGCGTCGTCACCGAACTGCGCCGCGCGGGGATCGCCGCCGACTTCGCGTTCGGCGGCCGCGGGCTGAAGGGCGCGATGAAGAGCGCCAACCGCTCGGGCGCGCGCTACACCCTGGTCGCGGGCGAGCGCGATCTCGCCGAGGGCGTCGTCCAGCTCAAGGACATGGAGTCCGGCGAGCAGGGCCCGGTGGCACTGGCCGAGGTCGCGGCGGAGCTGACGAAGCGCCTCGGCTGACCGCCGAGTCGTGAGCGGGGCGCGGGCGGCAGGACCTCAGGTCCCGCCGCCCGCGTCTTTCCCGTCCGCCGTCAACCCGGCGAGCAGGGATTCATCACGGCAGGTGACCTCGACTTGGAGCCGCCCGCGCGGTCGGCGTCGCCCGACCGGCGCGGGGGACACGTACATCTGCCGTCGTCCCGGCCCCGCCACCCCCGCGCCCCCGCCCGGGGAAGCGCTCGCGGGCGCACACCTTTACGTCCATCGAACGGTTGATCCGTGCGGGGGTACGGCACAATGACCATGCCCGGCTGACCACTCGGTGATGGAACGGCGATATGACGACTGCAGCGGTAGACCACGATCTCTCCTCCGATCAGGACGAGGGCGGCCGCAAGCGTGCCTTCGGGGCCGGACGCGGTCTCGCCCTGCTCCTGGTGATCACCGGCGCGGCCGGACTGCTGGCCGCCTGGGTCATCACGATCGACAAGTTCAAGCTGCTGGAGGACCCCTCCTTCACCCCCGGGTGCAGCCTCAACCCCGTCGTCGCGTGCGGCAACATCATGAAGAGCGAGCAGGCTTCCGTGTTCGGGTTCCCCAACCCGATGCTGGGCCTCGTCACGTACGGCATGGTCATCGCGATCGGGATGGGCCTCCTCGCCGGCGCGCGCTTCCGCAGCTGGTTCTGGCTCGGGCTGAACGCCGGGACGCTGTTCGGCGTCGGCTTCTGCACCTGGCTCCAGTACCAGTCGCTGTACAACATCAACTCGCTCTGCCTCTGGTGCTGCCTGGCCTGGGTCGCCACGATCGTCATGTTCTGCTACGTGACCACGCACAACGTCAAACACCGCATCCTCCCTGCCCCGTCCTGGCTGCGCAGTGGTCTCACCGAGTTCCCCTGGGTGCTGCCGGTGATGTGGATCGGGATCATCGGCATGCTGATCCTGACCCGCTGGTGGGACTTCTGGACCAGCTGAGCACCTACGGATCTCCGGAGGTGGCCCGCGGCGCTGTCAGTGGGGTCGCATAGGCTTGATGACGTGGAGCCCGACCTCTTTACCGCAGCCGCCGAAGACCGCCAGGAGAAGGACCCGTCCAGCAGCCCCCTCGCTGTCCGGATGCGCCCCCGTGTCCTCGACGAGGTCGTCGGCCAGCAGCATCTGCTGAAGCCGGGTTCGCCGCTGCGCCGCCTCGTGGGCGAGGGGGGCGGCGGTCCCGCCGGCGCGTCCTCGGTCATTCTGTGGGGCCCGCCCGGCACCGGCAAGACGACCCTGGCCTACGTGGTCAGCAAGGCGACCAACAAGCGCTTCGTCGAGCTCTCCGCGATCACCGCGGGCGTCAAGGAGGTCCGCGCCGTCATCGAGAGCGCGCGCCGAGCCACCGGTGGCTTCGGCAAGGAGACCGTTCTCTTCCTGGACGAGATCCACCGCTTCTCCAAGGCCCAGCAGGACTCCCTGCTCCCCGCCGTGGAGAACCGCTGGGTGACCCTCATCGCCGCCACCACGGAGAATCCGTACTTCTCGATCATCTCCCCGCTCCTCTCGCGCTCCCTGCTGCTCACCCTGGAGTCGCTGACCGACGACGACCTGCGTGATCTGCTGCGCCGGGCGCTGACCGACGAGCGGGGTCTGGGCGGTGCGGTCACCCTGCCCGAGGACGCCGAGGCGCATCTGCTGCGCATCGCGGGCGGCGACGCGCGCCGGGCCCTGACGGCGCTGGAAGCCGCGGCGGGCGCGGCCATCGCCACGGGCGAGCCGGAGATCACCCTGGCGACACTGGAAGCGACCGTCGACCGCGCCGCCGTGAAGTACGACCGTGACGGCGACCAGCACTACGACGTGGCCAGCGCGCTCATCAAGTCGATCCGCGGCTCCGACGTGGACGCCGCTCTGCACTACCTGGCCCGCATGATCGAGGCGGGGGAGGACCCGCGGTTCATCGCCCGGCGACTGATGATCTCGGCCAGCGAGGACATCGGCCTGGCCGACCCCACCGCGCTGCCGACCGCCGTGGCCGCCGCCCAGGCGGTCGCCATGATCGGGTTCCCGGAGGCGGCGCTCACCCTCAGCCACGCCACCATCGCCCTGGCGCTCGCCCCCAAGTCCAACGCGGCGACCCTGGCGATCTCCGCCGCGCAGGAGGATGTGCGCAAGGGGCTCGCGGGACCGGTCCCGGCCCATCTGCGCGACGGTCACTACAAGGGCGCGGCCAAGCTCGGCCACGCACAGGGCTATGTCTATCCGCACGACGTGCAGGGCGGCATCGCCGCTCAGCAGTACGCCCCGGACGCGGTCCGCGACCGGCGGTACTACACCCCGACCCGCTACGGCGCCGAGGCGCGGTACGCGGACGTCGTCGAGCGCGTTCGCGAGCGCCTGGGCCGTTCCGGCGAGAGCGCGGAGCCGTCCTAGCTTTTTCAGGGACTCTCGGCCGCCGCATCAGGAGGCGGCAGCCTCGAAGAGCGTGTGCATGGCGCGGCGCAGCTCGGTGACGTCGCGCACCGGCTCGGGAAACTCGAAACGGGCGTCGAAGCAGGAGCCCTGGTCCTCGACGAAGCGGACCCGCAGCCCGAAGCGGTCGAGCGCGACCGGCACGGCCCTGGGCTGGTGGGAGGAGCAGGCGCGGGCGGTGCGCTCGCCCAGCAGACCGCACAGGGCGCGCATCTGCTCGTCGTGGGCTGAGTGCAGATGCTGGAGCAGCTCCGGCTCGTGGAAGACCAGCGGATCGGGGGCCGCGTCCCGGAAGTCCTCCGGCTCGATGTCCTCGGCGCCCCAGAGGTCGTCCACATACGCCTCGCCGAACTCCAGGCGCAGCATCATCCGGCCGGGCTCGGCCAGGCCGGGGACGGAGGTGAGCCAGCCGGAGACCCACGCGCGGCCGCGGATCCGGTGCGGTACGGAGACCGGGGCGACGTCCGTGATCTCCAGCACGGCGGTCAGCTCGTCGCCCTGCGCGTGCGTCGCGGCCCGCACGGCCGGGGAATCCGCGGGGAACTCGAGGAACAGGTCGCCCTCGGGGCCCACGCTCCTGCTGTCCGGGACCAGGGCTTCGGCGCGGGCCAGATCGAGCCCCGGTACGACGAGCAGCGCGGAGCAGGTACTCTGTACGAGAGTTCGTGTGCGCTCGGCTGCTGACGGCATCCGAGTGTTTTCAAGCCCGCTGGGACGCGGCTGACCACGATCAGATCGGCCTTCCGTCGTAGCAGCACCTTCTGGTGTGCTGCCGCTGTCTGTGCTGTCCGTGACGTGAGTGGTGTTCCCAGGGCGAGACATGCGATCTCCTTGAGTAAGGTAAGCCTAACCTAACCTACAACGGAGGTCTGGAGAACGTGCCTAACCAGTCGCGTCCCAAGGTCAAGAAGTCGCGTGCCCTCGGCATCGCTCTGACGCCCAAGGCTGTCAAGTACTTCGAAGCTCGTCCGTACCCGCCGGGCGAGCACGGCCGTGGCCGCAAGCAGAACTCGGACTACAAGGTCCGTCTGCTGGAGAAGCAGCGCCTGCGTGCGCAGTACGACATCAGCGAGCGCCAGATGGCGCGCGCCTACGACCGCGCCAAGAAGGCCGAAGGCAAGACGGGCGAGGCGCTGGTCGTCGAGCTCGAGCGCCGCCTCGACGCCCTGGTCCTGCGTTCGGGCATCGCCCGCACCATCTACCAGGCCCGTCAGATGGTCGTCCACGGCCACATCGAGGTCAACGGTGGCAAGGTCGACAAGCCGTCCTTCCGCGTGCGCCCCGACGACGTCGTCCAGGTCCGCGAGCGCAGCCGCACCAAGGTCCCCTTCCAGGTGGCCCGCGAGGGTGGCTACGACACCGACGGTGAGACCCCGCGCTACCTCCAGGTGAACCTGAAGGCCCTGGCCTTCCGCCTGGACCGGGACCCGAACCGCAAGGAGATCCCGGTGATCTGCGACGAGCAGCTCGTCGTCGAGTACTACGCCCGCTGATCCAGGCGTAGCCGCTCTCACCAGCGCTCCGGCCCGCCCCTCCCTGTCATCCGGGAGGCGGCGGGCCTTCGCGTTCCCCCGGATCCGCCCGCCGTCGGCGCTCCGCCCGTGCCCGGCGCGTCCTTCGCCGCGGCCGGTCCGCCGCCGGCCAGCGCCCGGTCGACCGCGGAGGCCGGATCCAGCCGCCGGCCCGCCCGCAGCCCCTCCTCGTACGCCACGTTCCCCAGCTCCCGGCGCGCCTGCTCCTCGCACTCCGCCCGCGGCCGTCCGTAGAACTCCGAGCCGAACAGCTGCAGCCCCACCGACGGCCAGATGCCCTCCGCCGCTCCCTGGAGCACGGCAGCCTCCCCGGCGTCCCCCTCGACCGCCGTCACCAGGGCCAACAGCTCCAGCGCCAGCACGGTGCCCAGCAGATCGTTGAACGTCCGGCCGATCGTCAGGCACTCCCCGAGCATCTGCCGCGCCCGGGCCGGCCGCCCGCGCCGCAGCGCCGCGTACGCCAGGACGTACAGCGCGTACGCCAGCGCCCACCGCTCCCCGTGGTCCTCGCAGATCTCCCGCACCTCGTCGCAGATCGCCGCCGCAGAGTCCAGGTCGCCGAGGAACGCCACCGCCATGGCCAACTCCACCTGCGCCATCAGCACATTGCTGTTCAGCTCGCCGACCTCGCGATACCGGCCGAGCGCTTCGCGGAGCAGCACCTCGGCACGCGGCAGGTCGTCCGTCACGATCGCCAGGCATCCCGTGCGGTGCACCGCGTACGCCAGGGCCGCCGCGTCCCCGGAGCGCTCGGCCTCCTCCCGGCACTCCTGGAGCGCCGAGATCGCGCCGACCGCGTCGCCCTGGAGCACGGCCACATAGCCCAGCACCCACAGCACCTTCAACCGTGCGGCATCGTGCGGGGTCGGCTCCTCCAGGACGTGGTCCAGCCAGTGCCGCCCCTCCGACAGCCGTCCGCAACCGGCCCAGAAGAACCACAGCGTGCCCGCCAGATACTGCGCCAGATGCACCTCGTCGGGGCTCTCCATCGAACACTCCATCGCCCGGCGGAGGTTGGGCAGCTCGCTGTCGATCCGCGCCGCCACCTCCGCCTGGCGCGGACTGAACCAGTCCAGCTCGCACCAGGTCGCGAGCCCCAGGAACCAGTCCCGGTGCCGCCTCCGCAGCCGCGGGGTCTCCCCGGCGGCCGCCAGCCACTGCGCCCCGTACTCGCTGACCGTGTCCAGCAGCCGGTAGCGGGCGCCGGTCGGGCCGTCCTCGCGCTCCACCACCGACTGGGCGAGCAGCTCGTCCAGCACATCGAGCACCGAGTCGGCCGGCAGATCCGGCCCCCCGCAGATGTACTCGGCGGCCTCCAGGTCGAACTGCCCCGCGAACACCGAGAGCCGCGCCCACAGCAGCCGTTGCTCGGGCGTGCACAGCTCATGGCTCCAGCCGATCGCCGTACGCAGTGTCTGGTGGCGGGGCGGCGCGCCGCGACGGCCTCCGGTCAGCAGCCGGAACCGGTCGTCCAGGCGCAGGAGTACCTGTTCCACCGAGAGTGCGCGCAGCCGCCCGGCCGCCAGCTCCAGGGCCAGCGGAATCCCGTCGAGACGGCGGCAGAGCTCCAGGACGGTCGTCCGTTCGCCCGCCGTCGGCTCCCAGCCCGGCCGGACCCCGCGCGCCCGCTCGGTGAAGAGCTCCACCGCGTCCTCGTCGGACATCGGGGCGAGCGGGAACGTCCGTTCCCCGTCCACGCGGAGGGGGCAGCGTCCGGCCGCGAGCACCTGGAGGCGCGGGGCCCGGCGCAGGAGTTCCGTGACGAGGTCGGCGCAGGCGTCGACGAGGTGCTCGAAGCCGTCGATCACCAGCAGCGTACGACGCTCGGAGAGATGTTCGACGAGGGCGGCGCGCGGGGGCCTGCTGGTGTGATCGGTCAGCCCCAGCGCGTCGATCAGGGCGTGTTCCAGCAGATCGGGATGGCGGACGGCGGACAGCTCGGCCAGCAGGACCCCGTCGCAGTACCGTTTCTCCCGAAGCGCGGCGATCCGGATGACGCACCGGGTCTTGCCCACGCCCGCCACTCCGGCGACGGTGACCAGCCTGGACTCCTCCAACAGCCCGCCCAGCTCGGCCAGTTCGTCCTCGCGCCCCACGAAGGGGTTCAGTTCGGCCGGGAGGTTGCCGGGCGCCGGTGCGGGGCGGGCGTCCGGATGGCCGGGATTCGGGCAGGGGTCGTGCAGGCGTCGCATGAAACACGGAGCGTACTGGCTTGAAAGCTCTCCGTACAATCTCGTTATGGCAACTCCCGCCCGGCCCGCGGAGAATGCGGTAGGGGAGGAGATGCGCGGCGCGATAGGCTCGGGTGACGACGATCGGGCGTTGCGGGCCTAGGCTCGGACGCGACCGACGGAGACAAGGCCCGGCAGGGCCCGAGCGACGAGCAGAGAGCGGTGCACAGTGTCCGGTGGAGAGGTGGCCGGAATCCTCGTGGCCGTCTTCTGGGCGATCCTGGTCTCGTTCCTCGCCGTGGTGCTGGTGAGGCTCGCCCAGACGCTCAGGGCGACCACCAAGCTCGTGGCGGACGTGACCGACCAGGCCGTTCCGCTGCTGGCCGACGCGTCGGCGACGGTGCGCTCCGCGCAGACCCAGCTGGACAAGGTCGACGCCATCGCGAGCGACGTCCAGGAGGTCACCTCCAACGCCTCCGCGCTCTCCACGACCGTCGCCTCCACCTTCGGCGGCCCCCTCGTCAAGGTCGCCGCGTTCGGCTACGGCGTACGGCAGGCCCTCGGCCGCCGCACCGCGCCCGAGCCCGAACCGGAACCGACGCGGGGCCGCGGTTCCGCCCGCCGCACGGTGATCGTCGGCCGGACCGTACCCTCGGCGCGCGGACGCAGGCGCGACCGCCGAAACGCCCGCGGACAGAAGGACTGATCGAGCGATGTTCCGCCGCACGTTCTGGTTCACCGCCGGCGCAGCCGCCGGTGTGTGGGCCACCACCAAGGTCAACCGCAAGCTCAAGCAACTGACCCCCGAGAGCCTCGCGGCGCAGGCCGCGGACAAGGCGATCGAGACCGGTCACAGGCTCAAGGACTTCGCCCTCGACGTACGCGAGGGCATGGTCCGGCGCGAAGCCGAACTGGGCGGCGCCCTGGGCCTTCAAGCGCCGGTCGACCCCGACCTTCCCGTACAGCGGCACTTCGCCGTCGAAGCGGCCGAACCGCCCGCGAACGCGAACACGTACCGCAAGCTCCCCTACAAACCGAACAACCGGAATGAGGACCACTGATGGAGTCGGCTGAAATTCGCCGCCGCTGGCTGAGCTTCTTCGAGGAGCGCGGTCACACCGCCGTGCCTTCGGCGTCGCTCATCGCGGACGACCCGACTCTGCTGCTGGTCCCCGCGGGCATGGTCCCCTTCAAGCCCTACTTCCTCGGTGAGGTCAAGCCGCCCGCCCCGCGCGTCACCAGCGTGCAGAAGTGCGTCCGTACGCCGGACATCGAAGAGGTCGGCAAGACCACCCGCCACGGCACCTTCTTCCAGATGTGCGGCAACTTCTCCTTCGGGGACTACTTCAAGGAAGGCGCCATCCAGCTCGCCTGGGAGGCGCTGACCAACTCCGTCGAGGACGGCGGCTACGGCCTCGACCCGGAGAAGCTCTGGATCACGGTCTACCTCGACGACGACGAGGCCGAGCAGATCTGGCGCGACAAGATCGGCGTTCCCGCCGAGCGCATCCAGCGCCTGGGCAAGAAGGACAACTTCTGGTCCATGGGCGTCCCCGGCCCCTGCGGCCCGTGCTCGGAGATCAACTACGACCGCGGCCCCGAGTTCGGCGTCGAGGGCGGCCCGGCCGTCAACGACGAGCGCTACGTGGAGATCTGGAACCTGGTCTTCATGCAGTACGAGCGCGGCGCCGGCGACGGCAAGGAAGACTTCCCGATCCTCGGGGACCTGCCGTCGAAGAACATCGACACCGGTCTCGGCCTCGAACGCCTCGCCATGATCCTCCAGGGCGTACAGAACATGTACGAGACCGACACCCTGCGCGTCGTCATGGACAAGGCCACCGAGCTGACCGGCGTCCGCTACGGCGCCGAGCAGGGAACCGACGTCTCGCTCCGCGTCGTCGCCGACCACATCCGTACGTCGGTGATGCTCATCGGCGACGGCGTGACCCCCGGCAACGAGGGCCGCGGCTATGTGCTGCGCCGCATCATGCGCCGCGCCATCCGCAACATGCGCCTCATGGGCGCCACCGGCTCGGTCGTGAAGGACCTGGTCGACGTCGTGATCGACACGATGGGCCTCCAGTACCCGGAGCTGATCACCGACCGCAAGCGCATCGAGACGGTCGCGCTCGCCGAGGAAGCCGCCTTCCTCAAGGCCCTCAAGGGCGGCACCAACATCCTGGAGACCGCCGTCACCGAGACCAAGGCCGCCGGCGGCCAGGTCCTCGCCGGCGACAAGGCGTTCCTGCTCCACGACACCTGGGGCTTCCCGATCGACCTCACCCTGGAGATGGCCGCCGAGCAGGGGCTCTCCGTGGACGAGGACGGCTTCCGCCGCCTCATGCAGGAGCAGCGCGACAAGGCCAAGGCCGACGCCCGCGCCAAGAAGACCGGTCACGCCGACCTCTCCGCCTACCGCGAGGTCGCCGACACCTCCGGCGCCACCGAGTTCACTGGCTACACCTCCACCGCCGGCGAGTCCACCATCGTCGGCCTGCTGGTCGACGGCGTGCCCTCGCCCGCCGCCACCGAGGGCGACGAGGTCGAGGTCGTCCTGGACCGCACCCCCTTCTACGCCGAGGGCGGCGGCCAGCTCGCCGACACCGGCCGCATCCGGCTCGACACGGGCGCCGTGATCGAGATCCGCGACGTCCAGAAGCCGGTCCCCGGCGTCCACGTGCACAAGGGCGTCGTCCAGGTCGGCGAGGTGACGGTCGGGGCCCCCGTCTTCGCCTCCATCGACAACACCCGCCGCCGCGCCATCGCCCGCGCGCACAGCGCCACCCACCTCACGCACCAGGCGCTGCGCGACGCTCTCGGCCCGACGGCCGCCCAGGCCGGCTCGGAGAACTCGCCGGGCCGCTTCCGCTTCGACTTCGGTTCGCCCGCCGCCGTCCCCGGCACGGTCCTCACCGACGTCGAGCAGCGGATCAACGAGGTCCTCTCGCGGGAACTCGACGTCCAGGCCGAGGTCATGTCCATCGACGAGGCCAAGAAGCAGGGCGCCATCGCCGAGTTCGGCGAGAAGTACGGCGAGCGGGTCCGCGTCGTCACCATCGGCGACTTCTCCAAGGAACTGTGCGGCGGCACCCACGTCCACAACACCGCCCAGCTGGGTCTGGTGAAGCTGCTCGGCGAGTCCTCCATCGGCTCCGGCGTGCGCCGCATCGAGGCCCTCGTCGGCGTGGACGCGTACAACTTCCTCGCCCGGGAGCACACGGTCGTCGCCCAGCTCCAGGAGCTGGTCAAGGGCCGCCCCGAGGAGCTTCCCGAGAAGATCGCGGGCATGCTCGGCAAGCTCAAGGATGCCGAGAAGGAGATCGAGAGGTTCCGCGCGGAGAAGGTCCTCGCGGCCGCCGCCGGACTCGTCGAGTCCGCCAAGGACGTCCGCGGCACCGCCCTGGTCACCGGTCAGGTCCCCGACGGCACCTCCGCCGACGACCTGCGCAAGCTGGTCCTGGACGTGCGCGGGCGCATCCAGGGCGGCCGCCCGGCCGTCGTGGCCCTGTTCACCACGGCCAACGGCCGCCCGCTCACCGTCATCGCCACCAACGAGGCCGCCCGCGAGCGCGGCCTCAAGGCCGGTGACCTGGTGCGCGCCGCCGCCAAGACCCTCGGTGGCGGTGGCGGCGGCAAGCCGGACGTCGCCCAGGGCGGCGGCACCAACCCGGCCGCCATCGGCGACGCCGTCGCCGCGGTCGAACGCCTCGTCACCGAGACGGCGTGACGAGCGGAATGACGCCGATGCGCCGCGGCCGGCGGCTCGCCGTCGATGTCGGGGACGCCCGGATCGGGGTCGCCTCGTGCGACCCCGACGGGATCCTGGCCACGCCGGTGGAGACCGTGCCGGGACGCGACGTCCCGGCCGCCCACCGGCGGCTCCGCCAACTCGTCGAGGAGTACGAGCCGATCGAGGTCATCCTCGGCCTGCCGCGCTCCCTCGGCGGCGGCGAGGGACCGGCGGCCGTCAAGGTCCGGGAGTTCGCCCAGGTGTTCGCCCGCTCGATCGCACCCGTTCCGGTGCGGCTGGTGGACGAGAGGATGACCACAGTGACGGCCGCTCAGGGGATGCGCGCCTCGGGCGTGAAGTCCAAGAAGGGCCGGTCTGTCATCGACCAGGCTGCCGCTGTGGTGATCCTTCAGAACGCTCTGGAGTCCGAACGGGCGTCAGGTAATCCCCCGGGTGAGGGCGTCGAAGTGGTTGTCTGATCGCGATACGGTAACGTTCCGCGCGATGCGGCGGTGTTCGAACAAACACCGCACAGCGAAGCGAAGAGACGGAACGTCGTCTCGCGGCTCTAGGGGATCGATGACTGAGTATGGCCGGGGCCCCGGCTCCGAACCGTGGCATCCCGAGGACCCCTTGTACGGGGACCAGGGATGGGGAGGCCAGCAGGCCGCCCACGGCCAGGGCCAGTACGGCGACCAGCAGCAGTCCTTTCCGCAGGACCCCTACGCCCAGCAGCACCAGAACCATCAGCAGTACCCGCAGCAGCAGCAGTACGACCAGCAGCAGCAGTACGACCAGCAGCAGTACGGGCAGCAGAACCACCAGCAGTACGGCACGCCCCAGCAGGACCCGTACGCCCAGCAGCCGGGTGCCCAGCCGCCGTACGACGGCGGCTGGGACACCGGACAGCAGGCCGCCATGCCGTACGGGGCCGAGCCCCAGGACCCGTACGCCCAGCAGCCCGGCGGCTACGACGCTTCGCAGGACTACTACGGCACCCCCGAGGCCTACCCGCCGCCGCAGCCCCCGGGCCGCCGCGACGCCGCAGCCGAGCAGCAGCACCAGCAGCAGGGGTCGACGGACTGGGATCCGGACGCGCCGCAGGAGGAGACGCACCCCTTCTTCACCGGCGCGGACGAACCGGCCGGCCGTGAACCGCGCGACGACGACGACCCGGACGACGACAGATCGCGCGCCTCACGCCGCGACCGCGGCGGCAGTGACCGCCGGGGCGGCAAGGGCAAGAAGAAGAGCCGCAGCGGCGTCGCCTGTCTGGTGGTCACCGTCGTCCTGGTCGGCGGCCTGGGCGGAGCCACTTACGTCGGCTACACCTTCTGGAAGAAGCAGTTCGGCGCTCCGGCCGACTACGCGGGTGCGGGCACCGACCAGGTCGAGGTCGAGATCCCCGAGGGCGCGTACGGCTACGACATCGCGAACATCCTGCGCAAGAAGGGCGTCATCAAGTCGTCCGACGCGTTCATCGCGGCACAGAACGACAACCCCAAGGGCAAGTTGCTCCAGGCCGGCGTCTACCTCATGAAGAAGGAGATGTCCGCCGCCAGTGCGATCGACCTGATGCTCGACCCCAAGAGCCAGAACGCCTTCGTGATCCCCGAGGGCACCCGTAACGTCCGGGTCTACGAGATGATCGACGAGCGGCTGGAACTGGAGAAGGGCGCCACGGCGAAGGTCGCCAAGACCAAGGCGGAGTCCCTGGGGCTGCCCGACTGGGTGGGCGACAACCCGGAGGTGAAGGACCCGCTGGAGGGCTTCCTGTACCCGGCCGCCTATCCGGTCGCCAAGGGAACGAAGCCCGAGGACGCGCTGAAGCGGATGGTCGCGCGGGCCAACAAGGAGTACGCGGACATCGACTTCAAGGCCACGGCCAAGAAGTTCAACCTCGACGGGCCGTGGCAGGTGCTCACGGTGGCGAGCCTGGTGCAGGCGGAGGGCCTGACGCACGACGACTTCCGCAAGATGGCCGAAGTCGTCTACAACCGGCTCGAACCCGACAACATCATCACCAACCGTAAGCTCGAATTCGACTCTGCTTTCAATTACCTCATGAAACAGAGCAAGATCAAGATCAGTACCAAGGAGATCCGGACCAACCCGGATCCGTACAACACCTACTACCACGAGGGCCTCCCGCCGGGACCGATCAGCAACCCGGGCATGGACGCCATCAAGGCCTCGCTCAACCCGACCACGAACGGCTGGATGTTCTTCATCTCGCTCGACGGCAAGAAGACCGACTTCACGAAGACCGTCGAGGAACACGAGAAGCTGAACGACAAGTTCAAGGAGCAGCAGGGACTTGGCTGACATGCGCCGCCGGGCCGCCGTCCTCGGCTCGCCCATCGCCCACTCCCTCTCCCCGGCCCTGCACCGCGCCGCGTACGCCGAGCTCGGCCTCGACGACTGGTCCTACGACCGGTTCGAGGTCGACGAGGCAGCGCTGCCGGGCTTCGTCGCGGGGCTGGACGCCTCCTGGGCCGGGCTGTCGCTGACCATGCCGCTCAAGCGGGCGATCATCCCGCTGCTCGACGAGATCAGCGCGACGGCCGCCTCCGTGGAGGCCGTCAACACGGTCGTCCTCTCCGAGGGCGGCCGGCGGGTCGGTGACAACACCGATATCCCCGGCATGATCGCCGCCCTGCGGGAGCGCGGGATCGACAAGGTCGACTCCGCCGCGGTCCTCGGCGCCGGAGCCACCGCCTCCTCCGCGCTCGCCGCGCTCTCCGCGGTCTGCGCCGGACCCGTGACGGCGTATGTGCGCGGCTCCGAGCGCGCCGCCGAGATGCGGGGCTGGGGTGAGCGGCTGGGGGTCGACGTCGTGATCGCCGACTGGGCGGACGCGGCGGCGGCACTGGCCGCACCGCTGGTCATCGCCACCACCCCGGCCGGCGTCACCGACGCCTTCGCCGGATCCGTGCCGACGGCCCCGGGCATCCTCTTCGACGTGCTGTACGAGCCGTGGCCCACCGCGCTCGCCGCCGCCTGGTCGGCGCACGGCGGGGCCGTCGTCGGCGGACTCGACCTCCTCGTGCACCAGGCGCTGCTCCAGGTCGAGCAGATGACCGGCCGCGTCCCGGCACCGCTGGCCGCCATGCGCCGGGCCGGGGAAGCCGCGCTCGCGGCCCGCTGACGGGCCCGCCGACCGGCACGGCCCGTCCGTCTGCTGGACCGGCGGCCTGATCGTGCCCCCGGTCGTGGGAGGATCAAAGGCGGCGGGCCAGGGCCGCGCACCCGGTGGCGCCGTTGGATTTCAGGCGCGAGCATGAGGAGCACCGTTGAGCAGGTTGCGCTGGCTGACCGCGGGGGAGTCGCACGGCCCCGCACTGGTGGCGACGCTGGAGGGCCTTCCCGCCGGTGTCCCGATCACCACGGAGATGGTGGCGGAGGCGCTGGCCCGGCGACGGCTCGGTTACGGCCGCGGCGCGCGGATGAAGTTCGAGAAGGACGAGGTCACCTTCCTCGGCGGCGTACGCCACGGGCTCACCATGGGCTCCCCGGTCGCCGTCATGGTCGGCAACACCGAGTGGCCCAAGTGGGAGCAGGTCATGTCGGCCGACCCGGTCGACCCCGACGAGCTGGCCCAGCTCGCCCGCAACGCCCCGCTGACCCGCCCCCGGCCCGGCCACGCCGACCTCGCGGGGATGCAGAAGTACGGCTTCGACGAGGCCCGGCCGGTCCTGGAGCGCGCCAGCGCCCGGGAGACGGCCGCGCGCGTCGCCCTCGGGGCCGTCGCCCGCTCCTACCTCAAGGAGACCGCGGGCATCGAGATCGTCAGCCATGTCGTCGAGCTGGCCGCCGCCAAGGCGCCCTACGGGGTCGTGCCCGTCCCCGCCGACGTGGAGAAGCTGGACGCCGACCCGGTCCGCTGCCTGGACGCCGACGCGTCCAAGGCGATGGTGGCCGAGATCGACCAGGCCCACAAGGACGGCGACACCCTCGGTGGAGTCGTCGAGGTGCTGGCGTACGGCGTGCCCGTCGGGCTCGGCTCGCACGTGCACTGGGACCGGCGCCTGGACGCCCGGCTCGCCGCCGCGCTCATGGGCATCCAGGCCATCAAGGGCGTCGAGGTCGGCGACGGCTTCGAGCTGGCCCGGGTCCCCGGCTCCCAGGCGCACGACGAGATCGTCGCCACCGAGGACGGCATCAGGCGCGCCTCGGGCCGCTCCGGCGGCACCGAGGGCGGGCTCACCACCGGTGAGCTGCTGCGCGTGCGCGCAGCGATGAAGCCCATCGCGACCGTGCCGCGTGCCCTGGCCACCGTGGACGTCGTCACCGGTGAGGCCACCAAGGCCCACCACCAGCGCTCCGACGTCTGCGCCGTCCCGGCCGCGGGCATCGTCGCGGAGGCCATGGTCGCGCTCGTCCTGGCCGACGCGGTCGCGGAGAAGTTCGGCGGCGACAGCGTCCCCGAGACCCACCGCAACGTCCGGTCGTACCTCGACCACCTCCAGATCCGATGAGCGGCCCCCTGGTCGTCCTCGTGGGCCCGATGGGCGTCGGCAAGTCCACCGTCGGCGAACTGCTCGCCGCGCGGCTCGGCACCACCTACCGGGACACCGACGCCGACGTCGTCGCCGCGGCCGGCAAGCCGATCGCGGAGATCTTCTACGACGAGGGCGAGGAGCACTTCCGCGCCCTGGAGCGCCGGGCCGTCGAGGCGGCCGTCACCGGGCACCCGGGCGTCCTCTCCCTCGGCGGCGGGGCCGTCCTGGACGCGGCGACCAGGGAGCTGCTGGCCGGCCGTCCGGTCGCCTACCTCTCCATGGACGTGGACGAGGCCGTCCGCCGCGTCGGCCTCGGCGCCGCCCGCCCGCTGCTCGCGGTCAACCCGCGGCGGCAGTGGCGCGAGCTGATGGACGCCCGCCGCCACCTCTACGAAGAGGTCGCCCGCACCGTCGTCCCCACCGACGAGCACACCCCCGAAGAGGTCGCCCAGGCGATCATCGACGCACTGGAACTGCCGGAGGGCCAAGCCGCCCCCGGCGTGGAGAACACCGGCATGACGCAGCAGGGACCCACCCGCATCCAGGTCGCAGGCTCCGCGGGCTCCGACCCGTACGAGGTCCTCGTCGGCCACCAACTCCTCGGCGAGCTGCCCCAGCTGATCGGCGACCGCGCGCGACGCGTCGCCGTACTGCACCCGGAGGCGCTCGCCGAGACCGGTGAGGCGGTCCGCGAGGACCTCGCCGACCAGGGGTACGAGGCCATCGCCATCCAGCTGCCGAACGCGGAGGAGTCCAAGACCGTCGAGGTCGCCGCCTACTGCTGGAAGGCGCTCGGCCAGACCGGCTTCACCCGTACCGACGTGATCGTCGGCATCGGGGGCGGCGCCACCACGGACGTCGCCGGGTTCGTCGCGGCCAGCTGGCTGCGCGGAGTGCGCTGGATCGCGATCCCGACCACCGTGCTCGGCATGGTCGACGCGGCCGTCGGCGGCAAGACCGGCATCAACACCGCCGAGGGCAAGAACCTCGTCGGCGCCTTCCACCCGCCCGCCGGGGTCCTCTGCGACCTCGCCGCGCTGGACTCGCTGCCGGTCAACGACTACGTCTCCGGCATGGCCGAGATCATCAAGGCCGGGTTCATCGCCGACCCGGTCATCCTCGACCTGGTCGAGGCCGACCCCGAGGGCGCGCGCACCCCGGCCGGGCCGCACACCGCCGAGCTGATCGAGCGCTCCATCCGGGTCAAGGCCGAGGTCGTCTCCAGCGACCTCAAGGAGTCCGGACTCCGCGAGATCCTCAACTACGGCCACACCCTGGCCCACGCCATCGAGAAGAACGAGCGCTACAAGTGGCGCCACGGTGCGGCCGTCTCCATCGGCATGGTCTTCGCCGCCGAGCTGGGCCGGCTCGCCGGACGCCTCGACGACGCCACCGCCGACCGGCACCGCAGCGTCCTCGCGTCGGTGGGCCTGCCGCTCGCCTACCGCGGCGACCAGTGGCCCAAGCTGCTGGAGAACATGAAGGTCGACAAGAAGTCGCGCGGCGACCTGCTGCGCTTCATCGTCCTGGACGGCATCGGCAGGCCCACCGTCCTGGAGGGCCCCGACCCGGCCGTGCTGCTCGCCGCCTACGGGGAGGTCTCCGCGTGACCCGCAGGGTCTTCGTCCTGAACGGCCCCAACCTCGGACGGCTCGGCTCGCGGGAGCCCGACGTCTACGGGGCCACCTCCTACGCCGGACTCGTCGACGCCTGCACGGCCCTCGGCAAGGAGCTCGGCTTCGACGTCGAGGTGCGGGAGACCAACGACGAGGGCCAGTTGATCCGTTGGCTCCACGAGGCGGCGGACGGATCGATTCCGGTCATTCTCAACCCGGGCGCCTTCACGCACTATTCGTACGGCATGCGGGACGCGGCCGCCCAGCGCACCGCCCCGCTGATCGAGGTGCACATCTCCAACCCGTACACCCGCGAGGAGTTCCGGCACACGTCCGTGGTCGCCGCGGTGGCCACGGGCACGGTGGCCGGGTTCGGCATCGGCTCCTACCGGCTCGCCCTGCGCGCCCTGGCCGACGAACTGACGGGCTGACACCTCGCGAAGTGCCCGTCCGCCCTCCGCACGGCCGACGGGCACTTCGCACCCTCCCGGGCCGTTCACCCCGAGACGGCCCGGGAAGGTACGGTGGCCGTCCCATCAGCGTCAGTTGCAGTTACGAGACGGAGTGGCACCGGATGCAGCACGCAGTGGGGGCCCCGCTGCCGCCGCCGCACGGCCCCGGCATCGGGCACGTCGGCCGGCCGTACCAGGCCCAGCACCCCGGCCACCCCGGCCCGCCCCCGATATCCCCGCCGCCCGGGCAGGCCCCGCCGCCGCCCGGCCAGGCGCTCCCGGCTTCCGGGCAGGCCCCGCCTCCTCCGGCCCAGGGCCGCCCCCAGCAGCCTCCAGCCCCCGGCCAGGCCCCGCAGCCCGGCTGGAGCGGCACCGGACCCACGCCGCCGCCCGCAGGGCAGGTCACCGGGCACACCGGGCACGTCCAGCTGCCCCCGGGCGGTCCCGTTCCGCTGCCCGCGCCCCCCGCCGGGGCCGGCACCGGCGGTGCCACGCTCGCCGTCCTGCTCATCGGTCCCGCCGGGGCGGGCAAGACCACGGTCGCCAAGCTCTGGGCGGCCCGCCGCCAGGTGCCCACCGCCCACGTCTCCCTCGACGACGTCCGCGAATGGGTCCGCTCCGGCTTCGCCGACCCGCAGGCCGGCTGGAACGACCACTCCGAGGCCCAGTACCGCCTGGCCCGCCGCACCTGCGGCTTCGCCGCCCGCAACTTCCTCGCCAACGGCATCTCCTGCATCCTCGACGACGCCGTCTTCCCCGACCGCCCGGTCGTCGGCCTCGGCGGCTGGAAACGCCACGTCGGCCCCGGCCTGCTGCCCGTGGTCCTGCTGCCCGGCCTGGAGATCGTCCTGGAGCGCAACGCCGCCCGCAGCGGCAACCGCAGGCTCTCCGACGAGGAGGTCGCCCGCATCCACGGCCGGATGGCCGGCTGGTACGGCTCCGGCCTCCCGATCATCGACAACTCCACGTACGACGTCGAGACCACCGCCCGGGTCCTGGACGACGTGCTGGCCCGCTCCATCGCGAGCCCGCCCGCCTGGTAGCCGTCGGCTCCCCGCCCGGCCGGGAGACCCGGCGGCCGACCGCGGCGCCCGGCCACCCGGAACCCCGGTCGGGTGCACCGGCCGGGCGGGGAGCCGCCCCCGCTCGTACGCTCGAACCATGTCAGAGGTGCACGCCGTCCGACGCGGGCTGCTCCGCGACCGGTGCGCCGCCGCGGGCTCCGCGGCCGCCCTGGTCTCCCGCCCCGCCAACGTCCGCTATCTCGCGGGCGGAGCGCCGCCCGGCGCCGTGCTGCTGCTCGGCCCCGGCGAGGACGTTCTGCTCTGCCCCCGCGCTCCGACCGGTGAACCCGCCCACGGGCGGCCCGACGAGGCGCTACGGGTCGACCTCCTGCCCGTCCCGGACGGGGACCCGGTGGTCGCCGCCGCCGGGCTCGCCGCCTCGGCGGGCGCGGATTCGCTCGCCGTCGAGGAGCACGACCTGACCGTGGCCCGGCACCGTGCCATGGGGAAGGCCGCCCCGCGCCTGATCCTGGCCGATCTGGGCTTCACCGTGGAGCAGCAGCGGATCGTCAAGGACGAGGAGGAGATCGGCTGCCTCCGGATCGCCGCCGAGATCACCGACCAGGCCCTCGGGGAACTCCTCGAATCGATCCTGGTCGGCCGCACCGAGCGGCATCTCGCGCTGGAGTTGGAGCGCCGCCTGGTCGACCACGGTGCGGACGGCCCCGCCTTCGCCACCTCCGTGGCCACCGGCCCCAACTCCGGTCAGGGGCGGCACCGGCCGTCGGACCGCCGGGTGGAGGAGGGGGATTTCCTCTCCGTCCGCCTCGGGGCGAGCTACCACGGCTACCGCTGCGAGATCGGCCGGACCTTCGTCATCGGCACCGCCCCCGCCGAGTGGCAGATCGAGCTCTACGACCTCGTTTTCGCCGCTCAGCGGGCCGGCCGGGAGGCCCTGGCGCCGGGTGCCGCCTATCGGGACGTGGACCGTGCCGCCCGGCATCCGCTGGAGTCGGCGGGGCACGGAGAGGGGCTTCAACCGAGGACCGGGCACGGTGTGGGGCTCGAAATCGAGGAGGACCCGCAACTGGCACCGACAGCCATGGGTAAACTGGACGCTTGTGTGCCGGTCACCGTCGAACCGGGGGTCCACCTCCCGGGCCGGGGCGGTGTCCGGATCGATGACACGCTCGTCGTGCGCCCCGAGGCGGACGGCGGACCCGAGCTACTCACCATGACGACCAAGGAGCTGCTCGCGCTCTAGCGCGCTTCCGCGGTCGTTCCACCAGCTTCAGTCCAGGAGATTCCGCAACCGTGGCTTCCACGAACGACCTCAAGAACGGCCTGGTGCTCAAGCTCGACGGAGGCCAGCTCTGGTCCGTCGTCGAGTTCCAGCACGTCAAGCCCGGCAAGGGCCCCGCCTTCGTGCGCACCAAGCTCAAGAACGTGCTCTCCGGCAAGGTCGTCGACAAGACGTTCAACGCCGGCGTGAAGGTCGAGACGGCCACCATCGACCGCCGCGACATGCAGTTCTCGTACATGGACGGCGAGTACTACGTGTTCATGGACATGGACACCTACGACCAGCTCATGGTCGACCGCAAGGCTGTCGGCGACGCCGCCAACTACCTGATCGAGGGCTTCACCGCCTCCGTCGCCCAGCACGAGGGCGAGGTGCTCTACGTCGAGCTGCCCGCCGCCGTCGAGCTGACGATCAAGCACACCGACCCGGGTGTCCAGGGCGACCGCTCCACCGGCGGCACCAAGCCCGCCACCCTGGAGACCGACTACGAGATCGGCGTCCCGCTCTTCATCAGCACCGGCGAGAAGATCAAGGTCGACACCCGCACGGGCACCTACCTCGGCCGGGTGAACAGCTAACCGTGGCTGCCCGGAACAAGGCCCGCAAGCGCGCCTTCCAGATCCTCTTCGAGGCCGACCAGCGCGGTGAGTCCGTGCAGAGCGTGCTCGCGGACTGGGTTCGGCTCTCGCGGACCGACGACCGTCAGCCGCCGGTCGGGGAGTTCACGATGGAGCTCGTCGAGGGGTACGCGCAGTACGCGGACCGGATCGACGACCTCATCGTCACCTACGCCGTGGACTGGGAGATCGACCGCATGCCGGTCGTCGACCGGAGCATCCTGCGGCTCGGTGCGTACGAGCTGATCTGGATGGACGAGACCCCGGACGCCGTGGTGATCGACGAGGCCGTCCAGCTCGCCAAGGAGTTCTCCACCGATGACTCCCCGTCCTTCGTGAACGGCCTGCTGGCCCGTTTCAAGGACCTGAAGCCGAACCTCCGCCGGGAGCAGTAGCCCCCGGCCGCGACGGTTCGGTCGCACACACCACGAAGGGCCCGCGGTCGACCGCGGGCCCTCCGTCGTACCCGTGAGCGCCACCGCGGTTCCACTGGAGGCGCTCCACGGGCGCGGGCACGGAAACGCCGGGTGGGCGGGGCCCGAAGGTCCCCGCCCACCCGGCGGCACGTTTCTGCTGTGGGGTCCTGCCCCGCTCGCTCAGCCCTCGTCGTGGGAGACCGCGCGGCGCGCGTCCGCGTCCAGCACGCCCCAGCTGATGAGCTGCTCCGTGAGCACGGAAGGCGACTGGTCGTAGATCACGGCGAGCGTGCGCAGGTCGTCCTGGCGGATCGAGAGCACCTTGCCGTTGTAGTCACCGCGCTGGCTCTGGATGGTCGCCGCGTAGCGCTGCAGCGGACCGGCCTTCTCCGGCGGGACGTGGGCGAGGCGCTCCAGGTCCAGGACGAGCTTCGGCGGCGGCTCCGCGGCCCCGCCCGGCGTCGTACCGGGCAGCAGCTCCTGCACCGGGACCCCGTAGAAATCCGCCAGCTCGGCGAGGCGCTGTACGGTCACGGCACGGTCGCCGCGCTCGTACGAACCGACCACGACGGCCTTCCAGCGACCCTGGGACTTCTCCTCCACGCCGTGGAGGGAAAGGCCCTGCTGGGTGCGGATGGCACGGAGTTTGGCCCCGAGCTGTTTTGCGTATTCGCTGGACATATGGCTCCCCGGACGCTGGAACAGTGTGCGGCTCCGCCGCGTGGCTGGTAACTCACTGTGAGGTTACGCAGCGTTACTTGGATGCGTCAAGCCGAATGGTCCGGACCGGCACCTCCCGGGGGCGGGGCCAGGGCCGAGCGCAAGCCCTGGTAGCGTGGATGACGCAATTTCGACGTCCTTTAACGATCCGTCCCGTGAGGCGGAGAAGGAGGTCCGTTTCTTATGGACGCACAGCACGACGACACCGGCAACGCGGCGCGCCCCGTTCTCGAGGCCCCCGACATCGCCCGTGTTCTGACCCGTATCGCCCACGAGATCGTCGAACGCGCCAAGGGCGCCGACGACGTGGTGCTGCTCGGCATCCCGACCCGGGGCGTCTTCCTCGCGCGTCGGCTGGCCGAGAAACTCCAGGAGATCACCGGCCGGAAGACGCCGGTCGGATCACTCGACATCACCATGTACCGCGACGATCTGCGGATGCGCCCGGCGCGCGCCCTGGCCCGCACCGACATCCCCGGCGAGGGGATCGAGGGCAGTCTGGTCGTCCTGGTCGACGACGTGCTCTTCTCCGGCCGCACGATCCGCGCCGCCCTCGACGCGCTCGGCGACATCGGCCGCCCCCGCGCGGTGCAGCTCGCGGTCCTCGTCGACCGCGGCCACCGCGAGCTCCCGATCCGCGCGGACTACGTCGGCAAGAACCTCCCCACGTCGCTGCGGGAGACGGTCAAGGTCCAGCTCGCCGAGGAGGACGGCCGCGACGCCGTGCTGCTGGGCGTCAAGCAGGCCACCCCCGCGGACACGCAGTAGCCCGAGCCCTCCCGTACGCCCTTTCGGGGACGTACGGCCGCTCCCGCGCGCCCGCATGCCTGAAACTCCCTCCAGCAACCCGGAGAACCCCCAGATGAAGCGTCACCTCATCTCGGCCGCCGACCTCACCAGCGACGACGCCGTCCTGATCCTCGACACCGCCGAGGAGATGGCCCGGGTCGCGGACCGGCCGATCAAGAAGCTCCCCACCCTGCGCGGCCGTACCGTCGTCAACCTCTTCTTCGAGGACTCGACCCGCACCCGCATCTCCTTCGAGGCGGCCGCCAAGCGGTTGTCCGCCGACGTCATCAACTTCTCCGCGAAGGGATCGTCCGTCTCCAAGGGCGAGTCCCTGAAGGACACCGCGCTGACCCTGGAGGCGATGGGCGCCGACGCCGTCGTCATCCGGCACGGCGCCTCCGGAGCCCCCTACCGGCTCGCCACCTCCGGCTGGATCGACGGGGCCGTGGTCAACGCCGGGGACGGCACCCACGAGCATCCCACCCAGGCCCTGCTGGACGCCTTCACGATGCGCCGCCGGCTCGTCGGCGCCGACGCCGGGCTCGGCCGCGACCTGGACGGCCGCCGCATCACGATCGTCGGCGACATCCTGCACAGCCGTGTCGCCCGATCCAACGTCCACCTGCTCACCACGCTCGGCGCGCACGTCACCCTGGTGGCCCCGCCCACCCTGGTCCCCGTCGGCGTCGAGAAGTGGCCCTGCGACGTCAGCTACAGCCTCGACGACGTGCTGGCGAAGTCCGATGCGGTGATGATGCTGCGTGTGCAGCGTGAACGGATGAACGCCGCGTACTTCCCGACCGAGCGCGAGTACTCCCGCCGCTACGGCCTGGACGGCGAGCGGATGGCGAAGATGCCCGAGCACGCCATCGTCATGCACCCCGGCCCGATGGTCCGCGGCATGGAGATCACCGCCGAGGTCGCCGACTCCGACCGCTGCACGGTCGTCGAGCAGGTCGCCAACGGCGTCTCCATCCGCATGGCCGTGCTCTACCTGCTGCTCGGCGGCTCCGACACCGCACTGTCCGCCGCCCCCGCCCGTACCGAGGAGAACAAGTAACCATGAGCAAGACCATTGTCCGCGGTGCGCGGATCCTCGGCGGCGAGCCCAGGGACGTACTGATCGAAGGCGAGACCGTCACCGAGGTGGGCACCGGCCTCGACGCCGCCGGCGCCACCGTGATCGAGGCCGAGGGGCAGATCCTGCTGCCCGGCCTGGTCGACCTGCACACCCATCTGCGCGAGCCCGGCCGCGAGGACTCCGAGACCGTCCTCACCGGCACCAGGGCCGCGGCCGTCGGCGGCTTCACCGCCGTGCACGCGATGGCCAACACCTTCCCCGTCGCCGACACCGCCGGCGTCGTCGAGCAGGTCTGGCGACTCGGCAAGGAGTCCGGCTACTGCGACGTGCAGCCCGTGGGCGCCGTCACCGTCGGCCTGGAGGGCAAGCAACTCGCCGAGCTCGGCGCGATGCACGACTCCGCCGCCGGCGTGAAGGTCTTCTCCGACGACGGCAAGTGCGTCGACGACGCGGTGATCATGCGCCGCGCCCTGGAGTACGTGAAGGCCTTCGACGGCGTCGTCGCCCAGCACGCCCAGGAGCCCCGCCTCACCGAGGGCGCCCAGATGAACGAGGGCATCGTCTCCGCCGAACTCGGGCTCGGCGGCTGGCCCGCCGTCGCCGAGGAGTCGATCATCGCCCGCGACGTCCTCCTCGCCGCCCACGTCGGCTCCCGCGTCCACATCTGCCACCTCTCCACCGCCGGCTCCGTGGAGATCGTCCGCTGGGCCAAGTCCAAGGGCTGGAACGTCACCGCCGAGGTCACCCCGCACCACCTCCTCCTCACCGACGAGCTGGTCCGCACCTACAACCCGGTCTACAAGGTGAACCCGCCGCTGCGCACCGAGGCCGACGTGCTGGCCCTGCGCGAGGCGCTCGCCGACGGCACGATCGACTGCGTCGCCACCGACCACGCCCCGCACCCGCACGAGGACAAGGACTGCGAGTGGGCCGCGGCCGCCATGGGCATGGTGGGCCTGGAGACCGCGCTCTCGGTCGTCCAGCAGACGATGGTGGACACCGGCCTGATGGACTGGGCGGGCGTCGCCGACCGCATGTCCTTCCGCCCCGCGGCCATCGGACGGCTCGAAGGACACGGCCGCCCCGTCTCGGCGGGTGAGCCCGCCAACCTCACGCTGGTCGATCCGGCATACCGTGGAGCCGTGGACCCCGCGGGCTTCGCGTCCCGCAGCCGCAACACCCCCTACGAGGGCCGTGAGCTGCCGGGCCGCGTCACCCACACCTTCCTGCGGGGCCGTGCCACGGTCGTCGACGGGAAGCTCGCGTGACAACTCTGACCCCCCTGTACCACCTGGCCGCCGAGCAGAAGTCGGCGGAAGTGACGGACTGGGCCGCCCGCATCGCCTGGGTGATCGGCCTGCTCGTCTTCATCGCCCTCGTCTACTGGCTGATGCGCCAGGGCTGGAAGTGGCGCGGCAGCCTCCAGGCAGGCCTGCCCGAGCTGCCGGCGGCCCCCGAGGGCTTCGCCGACGACGAGACGCTGCTGACTCTGGAGGGGCGCTACCACGCCTCCACCACCGCCGGGCAGTGGCTCGACCGGATCGTCGCGCACGGCCTCGGCACCCGCAGCCGCACCGAGCTGACGCTCACCGCCCGCGGCCTGCACGTCGAACGCCCCGGGGCGGCCGACTTCTTCATCCCGGCCGACGCCCTGCGCGAGGCCCGCCTCGACAAGGCGCTCGCGGGCAAGGTCCTCCCCGAGGGCGGCCTGCTGATCATCACCTGGGCGCACGGCGAGACGCTGATCGACTCCGGCTTCCGCTCCGACCACGCCGCCGAGCACCAGGCCTGGGTCGACGCCGTCAGCCGGCTCGCCGGCGCACCGGCCACCACCGAACTCACCGGAACCACTACGGAAGGCACCGCACGATGACGATCTCCACCCGGGGGGCCCAGACCCCCGCCGTACTCGTCCTGGAGGACGGCCGCGCCTTCCGCGGCCGTGCCTACGGGGCCGTGGGGGAGACCTTCGGCGAAGCGGTGTTCTCCACCGGCATGACCGGCTACCAGGAAACGCTGACCGACCCCTCGTACCACCGTCAGGTCGTCGTCATGACGGCCCCGCACGTCGGCAACACCGGCGTGAACGACGAGGACCCCGAGTCCGCTCGCATCTGGGTCTCCGGCTACGTCGTCCGCGACCCCGCCCGCAAGCCCTCCAACTGGCGCTCCCAGCGCTCGCTGGACGAGGAGCTGGCGGCGCAGGGCGTCGTCGGCATCAGCGGCGTCGACACCCGCGCCCTCACCCGCCACCTGCGCGAGCGCGGCGCGATGCGCGTCGGGATCTTCTCCGGCGAGGCGCTGGCCGACGAGGCCGCGCTGCTGGCCAAGGTCCAGCAGGCCCCCGAGATGGTGGGCGCCGACCTCTCCGCCGAGGTCGCCACCAAGGAGGCCTACGTCGTTCCCGCGATCGGCACGAAGAAGTTCACCGTCGCCGCGATCGACCTCGGCATCAAGGGTATGACCCCGCACCGGATGGCCGAACGCGGCATCGAGGTGCACGTGCTGCCGGCCACCGCCACCCTGGAAGAGGTGTACGCGGTCCAGCCCGACGGCGTCTTCTTCTCCAACGGCCCCGGCGACCCGTCCACCGCCGACCACCCGGTCGCCCTCATGCGCGGCGTCCTGGAACGGTCCACGCCGCTCTTCGGCATCTGCTTCGGCAACCAGATCCTCGGCCGCGCGCTCGGCTTCGGCACCTACAAGCTGAAGTACGGCCACCGCGGCATCAACCAGCCGGTGCAGGACCGCACCACCGGCAAGGTCGAGGTCACCGCGCACAACCACGGCTTCGCCGTCGACGCCCCGCTGGACAAGGTCTCCGACACGGAGTTCGGCCGCGCCGAGGTCTCCCACGTCTGCCTGAACGACCAGGTGGTCGAGGGCCTCCAGCTCCTGGACCGGCCCGCCTTCAGCGTCCAGTACCACCCCGAGGCGGCCGCGGGCCCGCACGACGCCGCGTACCTCTTCGACCGTTTCACCACCCTGATGGAGGGCCAGCGTGCCTAAGCGCTCCGATATCCAGTCCGTCCTGGTCATCGGCTCCGGTCCGATCGTCATCGGCCAGGCCGCCGAGTTCGACTACTCCGGCACCCAGGCCTGCCGCGTCCTCAAGGCCGAGGGCCTGCGCGTCATCCTGGTGAACTCCAACCCGGCGACGATCATGACCGACCCGGAGATCGCCGACGCCACCTACGTCGAGCCGATCACCCCCGAGTTCGTCGAGAAGATCATCGCCAAGGAGCGCCCCGACGCACTCCTGCCCACGCTCGGCGGCCAGACCGCGCTGAACACCGCGATCTCCATGCACGAGAACGGCGTCCTGGAGAAGTACGGCGTCGAGCTGATCGGCGCCAATGTCGAGGCGATCAACAAGGGCGAGGACCGCGACCTCTTCAAGGGCGTCGTCGCGGCCGTCAAGGAGAAGATCGGCTACGGCGAGTCCGCCCGCTCCGTCATCTGCCACACCATGGACGACGTCATCGCCGGCGTCGGCACCCTCGGCGGCTACCCCGTCGTCGTCCGCCCCTCCTTCACCATGGGCGGCGCCGGCTCCGGCTTCGCCCACGACGAGGAGGAACTGCGGCGCATCGCCGGACAGGGCCTCACGCTCTCCCCGACCACCGAGGTCCTCCTGGAGGAGTCCATCCTCGGCTGGAAGGAGTACGAGCTGGAGCTGATGCGCGACAGGAACGACAACGTCGTGGTCGTCTGCTCCATCGAGAACTTCGACCCGATGGGCGTCCACACCGGCGACTCCATCACCGTCGCCCCGTCGATGACGCTCACCGACCGCGAGTACCAGCGGCTGCGCGATGTCGGCATCGCGATCATCCGCGAGGTCGGCGTCGACACCGGCGGCTGCAACATCCAGTTCGCCATCGACCCCACCGACGGCCGGGTCATCGTCATCGAGATGAACCCGCGCGTCTCCCGCTCCTCGGCGCTCGCCTCCAAGGCCACCGGCTTCCCGATCGCCAAGATCGCCGCCAAGCTGGCCGTCGGCTACACCCTGGACGAGATCCCCAACGACATCACCGAGAAGACGCCGGCCTCCTTCGAGCCGACCCTCGACTACGTCGTCGTCAAGGCCCCGCGCTTCGCCTTCGAGAAGTTCCCCTCCGCCGACTCCACCCTCACCACCACCATGAAGTCGGTGGGCGAGGCCATGGCGATCGGCCGGAACTTCACCGAGGCCCTCCAGAAGGCCCTGCGCTCCCTGGAGAAGAAGGGCTCGCAGTTCGCCTTCACCGGCCCGGTCGGCGACAAGGCCGAGCTGCTGGCCGAGGCGGTCCGCCCCACCGACGGCCGCATCAACACCGTCATGCGGGCGATCCGGGCCGGAGCCACCCAGGAGGAGGTCTTCGACGCCACGAAGATCGACCCCTGGTTCGTCGACCAGCTCTTCCTGATCAAGGAGATCGCCGACGAGCTGGCCTCCGCCGAACGCCTGGACGCCGACCTGATCGCCGAGGCCAAGCGGCACGGCTTCTCCGACGCCCAGATCGGCGAGATCCGCGGGCTGCGCGAGGACGTCGTCCGCGAGGTCCGGCACGCGCTCGGCATCCGCCCGGTCTACAAGACGGTCGACACCTGCGCCGCCGAGTTCGCCGCGAACACGCCGTACTTCTACTCCTCCTACGACGAGGAGAGCGAGGTCGCGACCCGCACCAAGCCGGCCGTGATCATCCTCGGCTCGGGCCCCAACCGCATCGGCCAGGGCATCGAATTCGACTACTCCTGTGTGCACGCCTCCTTCGCCCTGAGCGACGCGGGCTACGAGACCGTCATGGTCAACTGCAACCCGGAGACCGTCTCCACCGACTACGACACCTCCGACCGGCTCTACTTCGAGCCGCTCACCCTGGAGGACGTCCTGGAGATCGTGCACGCCGAATCGCTGGCGGGCCCGATCGCCGGTGTCATCGTGCAGCTCGGCGGCCAGACCCCGCTCGGCCTCGCGCAGGCCCTCAAGGACAACGGCGTGCCCGTCGTCGGAACCTCCCCGGAGGCCATCCACGCCGCCGAGGACCGGGGAGCCTTCGGCCGGGTCCTGGCCGAGGCAGGACTGCCCGCGCCCAAGCACGGCACCGCCACCACCTTCGGCGAGGCCAAGGCCATCGCCGACGAGATCGGCTACCCGGTCCTGGTCCGCCCGAGCTACGTGCTCGGCGGGCGCGGCATGGAGATCGTGTACGACGAGACGCGCCTCGCCTCGTACATCTCCGAGTCCACCGAGATCAGCCCCACCCGGCCGGTCCTGGTGGACCGCTTCCTCGACGACGCCATCGAGATCGACGTGGACGCCCTCTACGACGGCACCGAGCTGTACCTCGGCGGCGTCATGGAGCACATCGAGGAGGCCGGCATCCACTCCGGCGACTCGGCCTGCGCCCTGCCCCCGATCACCCTCGGCGGCTTCGACATCAAGCGGCTGCGCGCCTCCACCGAGGGCATCGCCAAGGGCGTCGGCGTGCTCGGACTGATCAACATCCAGTTCGCGCTCTCCGGCGACATCCTCTACGTCCTGGAGGCCAACCCGCGCGCCTCCCGCACGGTCCCCTTCACCTCCAAGGCGACCGCCGTGCCGCTCGCCAAGGCCGCCGCCCGCATCTCGCTGGGCGCGACCATCGCCGAGCTGCGCGCGGAGGGCCTGCTGCCGAAGAGCGGCGACGGCGGCACCCTGCCGCTGGACGCGCCGATCTCCGTCAAGGAGGCCGTGATGCCGTGGTCGCGCTTCCGCGACATCCACGGCCGGGGCGTCGACACGGTCCTCGGCCCGGAGATGCGCTCCACCGGCGAGGTCATGGGCATCGACTCGGTCTTCGGCACGGCGTACGCCAAGTCGCAGGCCGGCGCGTACGGCCCGCTGCCCACCGAGGGCCGCGCGTTCATCTCGGTCGCCAACCGCGACAAGCGCTCGATGATCTTCCCGGCCCGCGAGCTGGTCGCCCACGGCTTCGAGCTGATGGCCACCTCCGGCACCGCCGAGGTCCTCAAGCGCAACGGCATCAACGCCACCGTCGTGCGCAAGCAGTCCGAGGGCACCGGCCCCAACGGCGAGAAGACCATCGTCCAGCTCATCCACGACGGCGAGGTCGACCTCATCGTCAACACGCCGTACGGCACCGGCGGCCGGCTCGACGGCTACGAGATCCGCACCGCGGCCGTCGCCCGCTCCGTACCGTGCCTGACCACGGTCCAGGCGCTCGCCGCCGCCGTCCAGGGCATCGACGCCCTCAACCACGGCGACGTCGGGGTCCGTTCCCTCCAGGAACACGCGGAACACTTGATCGCGGCCCGCGACTAGGGCGTGAGGGGGACACCGTCAAACGGTGTCCCCCTCTTTGCGAGCCCCCGTCGAGCCCCGTCGAGCCCACCGAGCACCAAGGACACCACCCCATGTACAAGCTCTTCTTCCGGCTGGTCTTCAAGCGGATGGACCCCGAGAAGGCCCACTACGCCGCCTTCCGCTGGATCCGCCTCGCCGCCCGCGTCCCCGTCCTGCGCACCTTCGTGGCCGCCGCCCTCGCCCCGCGCTTCGAGGAGCTGCGCACCGAGGCCCTCGGCCTGCGGATGCACGGTCCCTTCGGCCTCGCCGCCGGCTTCGACAAGAACGCCATCGCCATCGACGGCATGGCGATGCTCGGCTTCGACCACGTCGAGATCGGCACCGTCACCGGCGAGCCGCAGCCCGGCAACCCCAAGAAGCGCCTCTTCCGGCTGGTCGCGGACCGCGCGCTGATCAACCGCATGGGCTTCAACAACGAGGGCTCCGCCGCCGTCGCCGCCCGCCTGGCCGCCCGCAACCCCGTCTTCCGCACCACGGTCGGCGTCAACATCGGCAAGACCAAGGTCGTCCCCGAGGCCGAGGCCGCCGCCGACTACGTGAAGTCCACCGAAGCCCTCGCCGGCCACGCCGACTACCTGGTCGTCAACGTCTCCTCGCCCAACACCCCCGGCCTGCGCAGCCTCCAGGCCACCGAGTCGCTGCGCCCGCTGCTCACCGCCGTGCGCGAGGCCGCCGACCGCACCGTCACCACCCGGCGCGTCCCGCTGCTCGTCAAGATCGCCCCGGACCTCGCGGACGAGGACGTCGACGCCGTCGCCGACCTCGCCGTGGAGCTGGGTCTGGACGGCATCATCGCCACCAACACCACCATCGCCCGCGAGGACCTGGGTCTCAGGTCGGCCCCCGATCTGGTGGCGGAGACCGGCGGACTGTCCGGCGCGCCCCTCAAGGAGCGCTCGCTGGAGGTCCTGAGCCGCCTGTACGCCCGTGTGGGGGACCGGATCACGCTGGTGGGCGTCGGGGGCGTGGAGGACGCCGAGGACGCCTGGCAGCGCATTCTCGCCGGAGCCACCCTCGTCCAGGGCTACAGCGCCTTCATCTACGAAGGTCCCTGCTACGCCCGCGCGATCCACAAGGGCCTCGCCGCCCGGCTCGCCGCCTCCCCGTACGCCACCCTCGCCGAGGCCGTCGGCGCCGAGACCCGGAAGAAGGCCGCCCTGTGACGCCGGAACCCTTCGGCGCCCGCCTGCGCCGTGCCATGGACACCCGCGGGCCGCTCTGCGTCGGCATCGACCCGCACGCCTCCCTGCTCGCCTCCTGGGGCCTCGACGACGACATCGCCGGCCTGGAGCGCTTCACCCGGACCGTCGTGGAGGCGCTGGCCGACCGGGTCGCCGTCCTCAAGCCGCAGTCCGCGTTCTTCGAGCGCTTCGGCTCGCGCGGCGTCGCCGTCCTGGAGAAGGCCGTCGAGGAGGCACGCGCCGCCGGGGCGCTCGTCCTGATGGACGCCAAGCGCGGCGACATCGGCTCCACCATGGGCGCCTACGCGGCGACCTACCTGGACAAGGACTCCCCGCTCTTCTCCGACGCGGTCACCGTCTCCCCGTACCTGGGCTTCGGCTCGCTGCGCCCGGCGCTCGACGCCGCCGCCGCCTCCGGCGCGGGCGTCTTCGTCCTCGCCCTCACCTCCAACCCGGAGGGTGCCGAGGTCCAGCGGGCGACGGCGGCCGACGGCCGCTCGCTCGCCCAGCTGATGCTCGACCACATGGCGGCGGAGAACGAGGGAGCCACTCCGCTCGGCTCCGTCGGCGCGGTGGTCGGGGCGACGCTCGGCGACGCCGGGGTGAACCTGGCGATCAACGGACCGCTCCTCGCGCCCGGCATCGGCGCCCAGGGCGCGACCCCGGCGGATCTCCCGGCGGTGTTCGGCGACGCGGTGGGCAACGTGGTCCCCAGCGTGAGCCGCGGCGTGCTGCGCCACGGCCCGGACGTGTCCGGGCTGCGCGAAGCCGCCGAACGGTTCGCGGACGAGGTCCGCGACGCCGTATCCGGCAGCTGACCCTGACACGTTTACAGCGTGTTGACGAAATACTGACGAGAAACCTGGTCGATATGTCGCGAAAATCCTGGTCGGCCACAGCTGACCAGGACTTTTCGTCTGTTCTCGCTGACTACAGCGGCCCTTGCCGCTAGTCTCCGTCGAGAGCGGCCGAGCACAGTGTGTTCTCCGCTCACCTGGTGGGTGGCGTCCAGCTTCCCCGCCGGTCCGTATCCGACAGATCGACATCCGAGGTGACGTAGGCGTGGCTCTTCCGCCCCTTACCCCTGAACAGCGCGCAGCCGCGCTCGAAAAGGCCGCCGCGGCTCGCCGGGAGCGGGCCGAGGTCAAGAATCGACTCAAGCACTCCGGCGCTTCCCTCCAGGAGGTCATCAAACAGGGCCAGGAGAACGACGTCATCGGGAAGATGAAGGTCTCCGCACTGCTGGAATCACTGCCGGGCGTCGGCAAGGTCCGCGCCAAGCAGATCATGGAGCGTCTCGGTATCTCCGAGAGCCGCCGGGTCAGGGGTCTTGGCTCCAATCAGATCGCATCCCTGGAGCGTGAGTTCGGCGGCAGCCCCGCCTGACGTTCTCAGGCACTCCTGAGAGCGGGGATAATCGCCCCATGGCTGCAACATCCCGGGGGACGTCCCCCGTACCCCCGGACGTACGTCCGCGGCTGACCGTGCTCTCCGGCCCCTCAGGGGTCGGCAAGAGCACGGTCGTCGCTCATATGCGCACCGTGCACCCCGAGGTCTGGCTCTCCGTGTCGGCGACGACACGCAAGCCGCGCCCCGGGGAGCGCAACGGTGTGCACTACTTCTTCGTGGACGACGAGGAGTTCGACAAGCTCGTCGCCAACGGTGAACTGCTGGAGTGGGCCGAGTTCGCGGGCAACCGCTACGGCACGCCCCGCCGCGCCGTGCTGGATCGCCTGGAGGCCGGTGAACCGGTCCTGCTGGAGATCGACCTCCAGGGCGCCCGGCTGGTCCGCCAGTCGATGTCCGACGCGCGGCTGGTCTTCCTGGCCCCGCCGAGCTGGGACGAGCTGGTGCGCCGGCTCACCGGCCGGGGCACCGAGGCCCCCGAGGTCATCGAGCGCCGGCTCGCCGCCGCGAAGATCGAGCTGGCCGCCGAGGCCGAGTTCGATACGACGCTCGTCAACACCTCCGTCGAGGACGTGGCGCGTGAGCTGCTAACGTTGATGCTTCAGGCCTAGATCTCCACGATCGTGTCAGATCCTGTTGATCTTTGATCTACATCCCCTTCGGAAGGCAGAGAGTGTCCTCTTCCATCACCACGCCCGAGGGCATCATCAACCCGCCGATTGATGAGCTCCTCGAAGCCACCGACTCGAAGTACAGCCTGGTGATCTACGCGGCCAAGCGCGCCCGCCAGATCAACGCGTACTACTCGCAGCTCGGTGAAGGCCTCCTCGAGTACGTCGGTCCGCTCGTCGACACCCACGTGCACGAGAAGCCGCTCTCGATCGCACTCCGCGAGATCAACGCGGGCCTGCTGACCTCCGAGGCCATCGAGGGCCCCGCGCAGTAACGCAGGAGCACCACGGCACCTTCACTCCAGGCCCGGCGGCCCGTCCGCCGGGCCTGAGGTGTGTCCGGGGCCGGATGAACGCGCTCGCGGCGGTGAGGCAGCATGGGACGCACACGTTGCCTTACGTTGCCGAGTGCGGGGAGACGCAGTGGACAAGCCGAAGGTGGTCCTGGGGGTCAGCGGGGGCATCGCCGCCTACAAGGCGTGCGAGCTGCTGCGGCGGCTGACCGAGTCCGGCCACGACGTACGGGTCGTCCCGACCGCCGCCTCGCTGCACTTCGTGGGGGCCGCCACCTGGTCGGCGCTCTCCGGCCACCCGGTCTCCGACGAGGTCTGGAGCGACGTCCACGAGGTCCCGCACGTGCGGATCGGGCAGGAGGCCGACCTCGTGGTGGTCGCCCCGGCCACCGCGGACATGCTGGCCAAGGCGGCCCACGGGCTCGCCGACGACCTGCTCACCAACACCCTCCTGACCGCCCGCTGTCCGGTGGTCCTCGCCCCCGCCATGCACACCGAGATGTGGGAGCACCCGGCCACCCAGGAGAACGTCGCCACCCTGCGCCGCCGGGGAGCCGTCGTCATCGAGCCCGCCGTCGGGCGGCTCACCGGCGTCGACACCGGCAAGGGCCGGCTCCCCGACCCCGGCGAGATCTACGAGGTCTGCCGCCGGGTGCTGGCGCGCGGGGTCACCGAGCCCGACCTCGCCGGCCGCCACGTGGTGATCAGCGCCGGCGGCACGCGAGAGCCGCTCGACCCGGTGCGCTTCCTGGGCAACCGCTCCTCCGGCAAGCAGGGATACGCGCTGGCGCGCACCGCCGTGGCGCGGGGGGCGCGGGTCACCCTGATCGAGGCCAACACCGGGCTGCCCGACCCGGCCGGGGCCGATGTCCTCCGCGTCGGCACGGCCGTCCAGCTGCGCGAGGCCGTGCTGAAGGCCGCCCCCGACGCGGACGTCGTCGTGATGGCCGCCGCGGTGGCCGACTTCCGCCCCGCCACGTACGCCTCCGGCAAGATCAAGAAGAAGGACGGCGAGGAGGCGCCCGCCGTCACCCTGGTCCGTAACCCCGACATCCTCGCCGAGGTCTCCGGCGAGCGGGCCCGTCCGGGCCAGATCGTCGTCGGATTCGCCGCAGAGACCGACGACGTGCTGGTCAACGGCCGCGCGAAGCTCCGCCGCAAGGGCTGCGACCTCCTCGTGGTCAACGAGGTGGGGGAGCGCAAGACCTTCGGTTCGGAGGAGAACGAAGCGGTCGTCCTCGCCGCCGACGGCCAGGAGACGCCGGTGCCGTACGGCCCCAAGGAAGCGCTCGCCGACACGGTGTGGGACCTGGTCTCGGGAAGGTTCCAGCCGATTTCATAATCAATCCTCCGGGCGAGCGAAATCCCCCCATAACGCGCGAAAGGAAGGGCGGGACGGGTGGATTGTCCTACTGGCGGCCCCCGTGGCGCACGTCACGAACCTCCCAAAGGGCGAGACACCTGCCCCGCTCGCCGGATGCGACCGATAAACTGGCCGACGGTACGCGCCGAGCGCAGCTCTCGGACGTACCACCCATGATCAGCCAGCAGCCGCTGCAACCCCAGGGAGCGATGTGTCCCGCCGTCTCTTCACCTCGGAATCTGTCACCGAGGGTCACCCCGACAAGATCGCTGACCAGATCAGCGACACGATTCTCGACGCGCTCCTGCGTGAGGACCCCACCTCGCGCGTCGCTGTCGAGACCTTGATCACCACAGGTCTGGTGCATGTCGCGGGCGAGGTCACCACCAAGGCCTACGCCGACATCCCCAACCTCGTGCGCAACAAGGTTCTGGAGATCGGATACGACTCCTCCAAAAAGGGCTTCGACGGTGCTTCCTGTGGCGTCTCGGTGTCGATCGGCGCGCAGTCGCCGGACATCGCCCAGGGCGTCGACACCGCGTACGAGAAGCGGGTCGAGGGCGATGAGGACGAGCTCGACAAGCAGGGCGCGGGCGACCAGGGCCTGATGTTCGGCTACGCCTGCGACGAGACCCCGGAGCTGATGCCGCTCCCGATCCACATCGCGCACCGCCTCTCCCGGCGACTGTCCGAGGTGCGCAAGAACGGGACCATCCCCTACCTGCGCCCCGACGGCAAGACCCAGGTCACCATCGAGTACGACGGTGACAAGGCGGTCCGGCTGGACACGGTGGTCGTCTCCTCGCAGCACGCCTCCGACATCGACCTGGACTCGCTGCTCGCGCCCGACATCCGCGAGTTCGTCGTCGAGCACGTGCTCACGCAGCTCGTCGAGGACGGCATCAAGCTGGACACCGAGGGCTACCGCCTCCTGGTGAACCCGACCGGCCGCTTCGAGATCGGCGGCCCGATGGGCGACGCCGGCCTCACCGGCCGCAAGATCATCATCGACACCTACGGCGGCATGGCCCGGCACGGCGGCGGCGCCTTCTCCGGCAAGGACCCGTCCAAGGTCGACCGCTCCGCCGCGTACGCGATGCGCTGGGTCGCCAAGAACGTGGTGGCCGCCGGTCTCGCCGCGCGCTGCGAGGTCCAGGTCGCGTACGCGATCGGCAAGGCCGAGCCCGTCGGACTGTTCGTGGAGACCTTCGGCACCGCCGCGGTCGACACCGAGAAGATCGAGAACGCGATCGGCGAGGTCTTCGACCTCCGCCCGGCCGCGATCATCCGGGACCTGGACCTGCTCCGCCCGATCTACGCGCAGACCGCCGCCTACGGCCACTTCGGCCGTGAGCTGCCCGACTTCACCTGGGAGCGCACCGACCGCGTGGACGCCCTGCGCGCCGCCGCCGGTCTGTAGCGAGACCCGCCCGCGTACGACAGCGCGGCGGGCGTCATCGAGTACGACAGCGGGGCCCGGACACCGACCACGGTGGCCGGGCCCCGCTGCCGTGCCCCCGCCGCTGTCAGTGCTCTCTGGTAGGAATTCAGCTGTGAGCAGCGAGAACGAGCAGTCCGCCGAACCCGGTGCCGGGGCGCCGGAGCAGCTTGCGCTGATCCGGGAGACCGTGCGCCGGGCGAAGGTGCCGCGCGCCAAGCCGCGGACCTGGCGCGGCGCGGCCCTCGCCGAGGAGTTGCCCGTCGCCCGCGTCCTGGTCAACAAGGGCGTCCTCCACCTCGACCAGTACTTCGACTACGCGGTCCCCGAGGAGCTGGACGCCGACGCCCGGCCGGGCGTCCGGGTGCGGGTCCGGTTCGGGGCCGGAGGGCGCAACGTCCAGGGCGGGCGGCGCGAGGGCGGCGGGCTGATCGACGGCTTCATCGTCGAGCGCCGTGCCGACTCCGACTACCAGGGGGCGCTGGCCGCTCTCGCCTCCGTGGTCTCCCCGGAGCCGGTCCTCGGGCCCGAACTGCTCGCCCTGTGCCGCGCCGTCGCCGACCGGTACGCGGGCAGCCTCGCCGATGTCCTCCAGCTCGCCGTCCCGCCCCGCAACGGCCGCGCCGAGTCCAAGCCCTCCCCGGACCCGCTGCCCCCGCCCCCCGCCCCGGCGCCGGGCACCTGGGAGCGGTACGGCCAGGGCCCGGCCTTCCTGCGCGCGCTGGCCGAGGGCGGTGCGCCGCGCGCGGTGTGGACCGCCCTGCCCGGCCCGCACTGGCCCGCCGAGATCGCCGGGGCCGTCGCCGCGACGCTCTCCTCCGGGCGCGGCGCGCTCGTCGTCGTCCCGGACGGACGGGCCGCCGCACGGGTCGACGCGGCCCTGACCGAGGTGCTCGGCGCGGGCCGGCACGCCCTGCTGACCGCCGACTCCGGCCCCGAGAAGCGTTACCGGCAGTGGCTCGCGGTGCGCCGGGGCTCGGTGCGGGCGGTCGTGGGGACCAGGGCCGCCATGTTCGCCCCCGTCCAGGGCCTCGGCCTGGTCGTCATCTGGGACGACGGGGACTCCAGCCACAGCGACGACAACGCCCCCTTCCCGCATGTCCGCGAGGTCCTGGAGCTACGGGCGGCACAGGGCCGCTGCGGCTTCCTCCTCGGCGGGACCAGCTGCACCGTCGAGGCCGCCCAGCTCGTGGAGAGCGGCTGGGCGCTGCCGCTCCTCGCGGACCGCGAGCGGTTGCGCCGGGCCGCGCCCCTCATCCGTACGGTCGGGGACGGCGAGCTGGCCCGGGACGGCGCGGCCCGCTCCGCCCGGCTGCCCAGCCTCGCCTGGGGGGCCGTGCGCGACGGTCTGCGCAGCGGTCCGGTGCTGGTCCAGGTGCCCCGCCGGGGTTACGCCCCCCGCCTCGCCTGCGAACGCTGCCGCACCCCCGCCCGCTGCGGCCACTGCGCGGGCCCCCTCCAGGCCCCGGACCAGCAGGATCTGAACTGCGCCTGGTGCGGGCGGGCCGAGCGGGCCTGGCACTGCGCGGAGTGCGGCTCGACCCGGCTGCGCGCCCAGATCGTCGGCGCCCGCCGCACGGCGGAGGAGCTGGGCCGGGCCTTTCCCGCCGTGCCCGTGCGCACCTCGGGGCGCGACCACGTCCTGGACGCGGTGCCCGACACCCCGGCGCTCGTCGTCAGCACGCCGGGCGCGGAACCCGTCGCCGAGGGCGGCTACGCGGCGGCCCTGCTCCTGGACGGCTGGGCCATGCTCGGCCGGCCCGATCTACGGGCGGGCGAGGAGGCGCTGCGCCGGTGGACCGCTGCGGGGGCGCTGGTGCGCGGCCAGGACGAGGGGGGCACGGTGGTGATCGTGGCCGAGCCGACGGAGCGCGCGGTGCAGGCGCTGGTCCGCTGGGACCCGGCGGGATTCGCCCGGCGGGAGCTGGCGGAACGGGCCGAGCTGGGCTTCCCGCCGGTCTCCCGGATGGCCTCGGCGACCGGCCCCGCCGAGGCACTGGCCGCGTTCCTCCAGGCCGCCGGGCTGCCGCCGGAGGCCGAGATCCTGGGTCCGGTGCCGGTCCCGTCCGCCGAGCCGGGCAGGCCCCGCCGACCGGGGGACGCCCCGCCGGGCGAGACCTGGGAGCGGGCCCTGATCCGGGTGGTCCCGGGACGGGGGGCGGCGCTCGCCCGCGCCCTGAAGACGGCGCTCGCCGCCCGCATGGCCAAGGGATCGACCGACCCGGTGCGCATCAGGATCGACCCGCCCGACATCGGCTGAGGCCGCGGGGGAGGCCTCAGCGGCTCGCTGTGGGCCCCGGACACGCTGTGGGCCCCGGACCAGGCGGCTGCCCCGCCGTGCGACCGGCACGGTGGGGCAGAGGGGCGGCCTGCGATCAGCCGTTGCGGGGACCCGGGAAGGCGCCGGGACGCAGCTCCTCGCGGACCGGCCGGTCCGCGAGATGCTGCGGCGGCATCGAGCGGGCCGCCGGGACGGAGGGCACCGGGGAGCCGGGCCCCCCGGCGGAGGAACCGGACAGTCCGGGCCCGACGGAGACCGGGCGCGACACGGCCGAGGCCTCGCCGCCCGTCTCGGTTGTGGGCTGCGGCGTGGCCCGGCGCGTTCCGTAACGGCGGTGCACGGCCTGCTTGGTGACGCCGAGGGCGGAGCCCACCGCGTCCCAGGAGAAGCCCAGTGAGCGGTCGAAGTCCACCGCGGCCGTGACCAGCGTCTCGACGCTGTCCCGCAGTTCCTGCGCGAGGCGGACGGTGGGGGCCGGGGCCCTGCCGTAGACGACGAAGCCCGCGGACGGGCCGGAGCGGCGCGGACGGTAGACGTTGCCCAGCTGGGCGGTGAGGGTGCGCAGCGCGTCCACCTGCCGCCGGACCCGCTCGATGTCCCGCACCAGAAGATGCAGACTGGCCCGCGCTTGGGCGTCGTGCGTTGCGTGGTCGGCCATGAAGAAGCCTCTCGAACCGGCGTTGAAAGGGATCGGGCCGCATCGGGGCGGCCCGCTTCGGTCAATCTCCTTTGACCAACGCCCGAGCCGGGTATGTGGTCACGCTATCGGGGCGTATGTGCATAGGTACGGGGCGTGCGCGGCGCGCGTACGCCCCCTGCGGGGCGCTCGCCTCACTGCCACCGGGCCGGGCCCCGCCCGGACGCACGCCCGCCCGGGATGACGGGACAGCCCTTAGACTGGTGTGCTGCTCGTCACCGTACGTCTTGGCCCGAGAGGCAGTCAGCCACCCATGAAGCTCGTCTTCGCCGGCACCCCCGAAGTCGCCGTCCCCGCACTGGACGCCCTGATCGCCTCCGGCCGCCACGAGGTGGCCGCCGTCGTGACCCGTCCGGACGCCCCCGCCGGGCGGGGCCGCAGGCTCGTCGCGAGTCCGGTGGCCGAGCGGGCCCAGGAGGCCGGGATCGAGGTGCTCAAGCCCGCGAAGCCCCGGGACGAGGAGTTCCTCGCCCGGCTGCGCGAGATCGCCCCGGACTGCTGCCCGGTCGTCGCCTACGGAGCCCTGCTGCCCAAGGTCGCCCTCGACGTGCCCGTCCGGGGCTGGGTCAACCTGCACTTCTCGCTGCTGCCCGCCTGGCGGGGCGCCGCGCCGGTCCAGCACGCGGTGATGGCCGGGGACGAGGTGACCGGCGCGTCGACCTTCCTGATCGAGGAGGGCCTGGACTCCGGCCCGGTCTACGGCGTCCTCACCGAGGAGGTCCGGCCCACCGACACCAGCGGCGACCTGCTCACCCGGCTCGCCTTCGCGGGCGCCGGACTGCTCGCCGCCACCATGGACGGCATCGAGGACGGCACGCTGCACGCCGTGCCCCAGCCGCACGACGGCGTCACCCTGGCCCCGAAGATCACCGTCGAGGACGCCCAGGTCCAGTGGTCCGCGCCCGCCCTGCGGGTCGACCGGGTGGTGCGCGGCTGCACCCCGGCCCCCGGTGCCTGGACCCTCTTCCGCGGCGAGCGGCTCAAGCTGATCCAGGCCACGCCGGTGCTGGACCGCACCGACCTGGCCCCCGGCGAGCTGTCGGCCGCCAAGAACAATGTGTACGTGGGCACCGGATCGCACGCGGTCGAGCTGCTCTGGGTTCAGCCGCAGGGCAAGAAGCCGATGAAGGCCGCCGACTGGGCGCGCGGCGTCCGCATCGTCCACGGCGAGCTGCTCGGCCCGTAGCAAGGCGCCCCGAGCGGCGGGGACGGTCCGGGTCCGGGGTCCTGTCCGGCGGATCAGCGCCTGTCTGCGTGGCGGAGCCGACGTCTGCGGAGTGCTCCGCCGGGCAGCCTTCAGGGCAAGGGCCGGGACGGTGTCACCTCTCGCGTGTGGACGACGACGTCGAACCAGCTCGCGAGCGACCCGCCCGACATGTGGTGGGCCCCATCATCCCGGGGGTCGTAGGACGGGCCGATCAACCGCGTGCGCGTCGGGGCGTCCAGGAGGCGGTGGATCGGCTCCGGCTGCGATGTGCCCAGATCCAGGATGTATCCCGCCCTGTCCTCGGCGGCCGTATGCAGCAGGCTGTCGACGAAGTCCGGGCGTGGAGCGGGCAGTGGCCGGCCGATCGAACCATGCCCCATGGTCAGGCCCACGGACCGGTAGTCCCGTCCCAGTCGTTCACGCAAGTATCCGCCCATGTTCCGGTGCGACTCCAGGGGCTCGGAGGGGAACACGCTACGAGGGGCGCCGATGGCGGTGTGTGCCATACCACCCCAGTAGACGACCTTGTCGCCGGTGAGCTGCTGCCACCAGCTCACCCCGTCGGCCAGCGTGCGTTCCAGTTCGGCCAGACCATCGAGCCGTGTGGTGTGCCGCACCGGTTCAGCAGGGAACCGCGCGAAGCGTACCGGGTCGCCCGGGTGGCGCTTGTTGTGGGACCGCATCCAGTGGACGAGATCGAGGATCTCGGCGGTCTGCCAGAACGACCGTGCCTTTCCCAGCAATGCACGGGGGTCTCCATCGCCGGTGGCGACATGGACGTCCAGGCCGAGGCGAACAGGGTCGTCGCCCTCCAGGGCAAGGGAGCGGAACCCCTCTTCTTCCACCAGCAGCCGCACGATGCGATGCGCCGCGTCCGACAATTCGCGTGTCTGTCGGGCAGCTGCTCCAAGCGCCACGATCTTGGCGTCCCGCACCAGCGGGGCGAGCGGCCGCAGATCGTCCAGTGGCTCGTCCGGCTTACTGTTCACGAGCGCATGGGAGTTCTTCTTGATCCATTCGGTCGCTGTCTCCATTGGCCTGCCCTTCATCCCGAGCTCCGCTTCTTGCGGGCTCCTCCAGAGGATCGTCCGACCTCAGGCTTGGTTGAGGTCAAGGGTCCGTGACGTCGGGACGGCGCTCATCACTGGAGCGGCCTGTAGTGGCTCAGGGACGGATCCAAAGGCGTATCCAGGGTCAGCGGACAGCGCCCGCCCTCACCGGCGAGATGGATTTCGCATGTCAGTCCGCCCCGCGAGCGCCCGAGTCCCCCGTCGGGACGGTGTCGCCGGGCGTGCGCCGCTTCCGGCACCATCGGCGGACTCTTGCGTGCGCCGGCCGCGTGCTGATGGGCACGGCAGGACGTCGAGTCCGCGCTCACCGTCGACCGGTCGATGCGGCTTCGGCCGTGCCTGCTCCTCGTTCGTCGGATCTCGCCGCCCCATGGCCATGCCAACGGTCCGTCGCTGAACCAGTCACATGATCCGCCGGACTGGGCCCCGGGCTGCCGTTCGGGCGCCCGGGGACGGCGACGTACGCTGGGAGGGTTCGCACCTCTCACCATCAGCGGAGCACCTTTCACGTGAACGACCAGCCGCGTCGCCGTCCCGCCAAGCCCCACCGCCGTCCGCAGAAGGACCCGGTGCGGTTCCTCGCCTTCGAGGCGCTCCGGGCCGTCGACGAGCGCGACGCGTACGCCAACCTCGTGCTGCCCCCGCTGCTGAAGAAGGCCCGCGCCAAGGGCGACTTCGACGGCCGGGACGCGGCGCTGGCGACCGAGCTGGTCTACGGGACGCTGCGCCGCCAGGGCACGTACGACGCGATCGTGGCGGCCTGCATCGACCGGCCGCTGCGCGAGGTCGACCCGCCCGTCCTCGACGTCCTGAACATGGGCGTCCACCAGCTGCTCGGCACCCGCATCCCCACCCACGCGGCCGTCTCCGCCAGTGTGGAGCTGGCCCGGGTGGTGCTGGGGGAGGGGCGCGCGAAGTTCGTCAACGCGGTGCTGCGCAAGGTCACCGCGCACGACCTCGACGGCTGGGTGGAGAAGGTCGCCCCGCCGTACGACGAGGACGCCGAGGACCATCTGTCCGTCGTGCACTCGCACCCCCGCTGGATCGTCTCCGCCCTCTGGGACGCGCTGGGCGGCGGCCGGGCGGGCATCGAGGACCTGCTGGAAGCCGACAACGAGCGGCCCGAGGTGACGCTGGCGGCCCGCCCCGGCCGCTCCACCACCGACGAGTTGGCGAAGGCGCTGGGCGAGGACAACTCGCTGCCCGGCCGCTGGTCGCCGTACGCGGTCCGGATGGCCGAGGGCGGCGAGCCCGGAGCGCTGGAGGCCGTCCAGGAGGGCCGGGCGGGCGTCCAGGACGAGGGCAGCCAGCTCGTCGCCGCCGCTCTGGCCGCCGCACCCGTCGAGGGCCGCGACACCCGCTGGCTGGACGGCTGCGCAGGCCCCGGTGGCAAGGCCGCCCTGCTCGCCGCCCTCGCCGCCGGGCGGGGAGCTGCCCTCCTCGCCGCCGAGAAGCAGCCGCATCGTGCCCGGCTGGTCGAGCGGGCGCTCGCCGGCAACCCCGGTCCGTATCAGGTGATCACCGCGGACGGCACCCGTCCGCCGTGGCTGCCCGGCACGTTCGACCGGATCCTGATGGACGTGCCCTGCTCCGGCCTGGGCGCTCTGCGGCGTCGTCCGGAGTCCCGCTGGCGGCGTCGGGCCGCGGATCTGGAAGCCTTCGCCCCGCTCCAACGCGGCCTGCTGCGCGAGGCGTTGAAGGCCGTACGGGTCGGCGGCGTGGTCGGCTACGCGACCTGCTCGCCGCATCTCGCGGAGACCCGCGTGGTGGTCGAGGACGTCCTCAAGGGCCGGGGCGGGGAGCCGGTGGAGGCGGAGTGGATCGACGCCCGCCCGCTGATGCCCGGGGTGCCCGGGCTGGGGGACGGCCCCGACGTCCAGCTGTGGCCGCATCTGCACGGCACGGACGCGATGTACCTGGCGTTGCTGCGCCGGACCGGCTGAGCCTCCCGTACGCGGACGGGCTGCCGTGCGCGGTCGTCGGCCGCGCATCTGCCGGTCTCGCCCCGAGAACGGCAAAGGAACGGTAAAGCGCTGGCAAAATGCGCAGAATGTGCGAAGTGTGATGACCCTGTGAGGCTTCGGAGCGCATCGAGGCGGGGAACCGGCGGGAGACGTGGCAGGCTTGGGGGCATGGCGCAGATCAACCCCAGCATCCTGTCCGCCGATTTCGCACGTCTCGCCGAGGAGGCGAAGGCCGTCGAAGGCGCGGACTGGCTCCACGTCGATGTCATGGACAACCACTTCGTGCCCAACCTGACCCTCGGCGTGCCGATCGTCGAGGCGCTCAGCAAGGCCACGGACATCCCGCTGGACTGCCACCTCATGATCGAGGACGCGGACCGCTGGGCCCCCCAGTACGTGGAGGCGGGGGCCGGGTCCGTCACCTTCCACGCGGAGGCCGCGGCGGCTCCGGTGCGCCTGGCGCGGGAGATCCGGGCGAAGGGGGCGCGCGCCTCGATGGCGCTCAAGCCCGCGACGCCCATCGAACCGTACGAGGACCTGCTGCCCGAGCTGGACATGCTGCTGATCATGACGGTCGAGCCGGGCTTCGGCGGCCAGTCCTTCCTGGACATCATGCTGCCGAAGATCCGCCGCACCCGGGAGCTGATCGGCAAGCACGGTCTCGAACTGTGGCTCCAGGTCGACGGCGGGGTCTCGGCCACCACCATCGAGCGCTGCGCCGAGGCCGGCGCCGACGTCTTCGTGGCGGGCTCCGCGGTCTACGGTGCGCAGGACCCGGCCGCGGCGGTGCGGGAGCTGCGGGCACAGGCGGACGCGGCCACGGCCGTCGCCCCCTGGGCATGCGGACACTGAACCAAGGGCAGATGAACGCGGTCCGACAGGGCCGATCAAGGATCGCCGGATCTGACAGGATGAACGGCGTATCGGTCGTGTGAACAGCAGTGAGGAGATCGCGGTGTCTGGCATCTCGGCGGGTCGGTCAGCCATGCGGATGGGCCCCGCGGAGCTGGTGCAGGCGGCGGCCATGGCCCGCCGGTTCTACCTGGAGGGCAAGTCCAAGATCCAGATCGCCGAGGAGTTCGGCGTGAGCCGCTTCAAGGTGGCCCGGGTCCTGGAGACAGCCCTCGAACGCGATCTCGTACGCATCGAGATCCGGGTACCGGCCGAGCTGGACGCCGAACGCTCCGACGCCCTGCGGGCCCGCTACGGGCTGCGGCACGCGGTGGTCGTCGAGTCCCCGGCCGAGGAGCAGGAGGACGCCCCCGACCCGGAGAACCTCGGCGAGGTCGCGGCCGACCTCCTCGGCGAGCTGGTAGCCGAGGGCGATGTGCTCGGCCTGGCCTGGGGCCGCTCCACCATCCACATGGCGGCCGCCCTCGACCGGCTCCCGCCGTGCACGGTCGTCCAGCTGACCGGCGTGTACGACGCGGGCACCGCCGAGCGCGGCTCGGTCGAGGCGGTCCGCCGCGCGGCCCAGGTCTCCGGCGGCGAGGCGCACCCCATCTACGCCCCGATGCTGCTGCCCGACCCCGCGACGGCCGCCGCGCTGCGCGAGCAGACCGGCATCGCCCGCGCCTTCGAGTACTTCGACAAGGTGACCGTCGCCGCCGTCTCCATCGGCTCGTGGGAGCCGGGCATCTCCACGGTCCACGACATGCTCTCGGACGCCGAGCGCGCCCACTACGCCTCGCTCGGCGTCGCCGCCGAGATGTCCGCGCACCTCTTCGACTCCGAGGGCCGCCGGGTCGGCCGTGACCTGGGGGAGCGCTGCATCACCGTGGAGGCGGACCGGCTGCGCCGGATCCCCGAGGTGGTCGCGATCGCGGGCGGTCAGCGCAAGGCGGCGGCGATCGGCGCGGTGCTGCGCTCCGGCCTCGTCACCAGCCTGGTGACGGACACCGCCGCGGCCGACTTCCTGCTCACCGAGTCCCCCGCGGGCACCCGCCCGGCACTGGAGCGGGCCGACCCCGACGGGGAGTGACATCGAGCGGAACACACCGAGGGCCGTGCACCGCATCCGGTGCACGGCCCTCGGTGCGTCCTACCCGCGTTCAGCCGGCCGGCGGGGCCTTGGCCACGCACGGGGCGGGAACCGCGGCCTCGGTGCGCGCGGACGGAACGCCCAGCACGGTCTCCTCCAGATACTCCTCGGGCTCCTCGTACTGACCCACGTCGGCGGGGTTGTAGCGCGGCGTCCGGCGGGACCAGTCCAGGTTGCCGCGCATCCAGCTGCGCATCCCGTCGAGGTAGGGCACCAGCATCCCGGACAGCTCCGGATACAGCTCCAGCAGCTCGTCCTCGGCGGTCAGGAACCGCTCGGTCTCGCTCGCGAGGCGCTCCGCGACGTGGTCCAGCGCCTGCTGCTCCCCGAAGCCCCGGTGGTGGCGTACCAGGTGGACGAGGTTGTGGATCTCGCCGAGCACCTGCTCCTTCTCGAAGGAGTACACGTCATTCGCCCAGCACACGTGGTTGCACGCGGCTTCCAGGGCGGTGATGAAGCGGGGGTCGTTGTGGATCGACTCGGGGGCGTCGATGCCCGCCACGATCTCTATGAGGTCCATGCAGACGTGGATGGCCCCGGTGTGCCGCCGCTTGGCGATGTACGTGTCCTCCGAGGGCACCACGTCCTCGGCGCGGTTCCCCGCCTCCCAGGTCGTGGCGGTCGTGAGGTAGGTGACCAGGTGCCAGGCGAACCGGGTCCGCCAGTGCGGGGCGGCGTTCGGCACCGTACGTTTCCACAGGTCGGCGAGGGCCGTCACGGCGGCCGGGGCGTTCTCTCCCGGCAGCGGCTCGGGGGCGGAGCCGTCGACCACCGCGCGCATCCGGTCGACGACGTCCCTCACCCGGTCGGGTGAGCGCCCGAGGTGGCCGTCGTCGAGCTGGTCGTCGACCAGGAAGAGCCAGACGAACCAGTCGGCCACCAGATCGAGGTTCTCCTCGTCGGCCGTCGGATAGACCATGCCGACGAACGCGCCGAAATCGGCCTGCTCGAATCGGTTCCTCGCGGACTTGCGGTGGACCAGACCCGTCCGTCTGGTCCAGCTGTCCAGATGCCCACGGGTGTGCGCCACGTGCGGGTTGGTCCGCTGCGGGAACGGGCAGTAGATGTCCGGCAGTTCGCTGTCCACAGGCGGATCGGGATCCTCTCCGGTCAAACGGTGTGCCCAGGGGTGCCGACGAGCCGGATCGACGTTTCGGACATCCACGGGACCTGCGGGTTTGAAGCTACCTGACCCCTTGTCACCCGGTCCAGGGATGGTGATCACGAATGATTCGAATCCTGTTCGGGTAGAGTCCGTGGGTAAGGCAGGTTCCACTTGCCCGGAGCCCCCGACCGCCTCATCGCGCCTCTTCGGAGGAAGAGACGAACGCGGGGGTCTTTTGTTGTGTCTTCGTGGAAACGACCTGCACCGTTTCGTATGAAAAAATGAGTGTTATGCGTTTTCTTGAGCCGGGCACCGGTCGCTACACAGAGTCCCCCGCGGTCCCGTACGACCTCACGTACGACGACGTCTTCATGGTCCCGGGCCGTTCCGCGGTCGGCTCCCGGCAGGGTGTGGACCTCTCGTCGCCCGACGGAACCGGCACCACCATTCCGCTCGTGGTCGCCAACATGACCGCCATCGCGGGCCGCCGGATGGCCGAAACCATCGCCCGCCGGGGCGGCCTCGTGGTCATCCCCCAGGACATCCCGATCGAGGTCGTCACCGACGTCATCTCCTGGGTCAAGACCCGCCACCTCGTCCTCGACACCCCGATCGAGCTGGCCCCCGGCCAGACCGTCGCCGACGCGCTGTCCCTGCTGCCCAAGCGGGCCCACGGCGCGGGCGTCGTGGTCGACGCCGACCGCCGTCCGGTGGGCGTCGTCACCGACCACGACCTCACGGGCGTCGACCGCTTCACCCAGCTCTCCGAGGTCATGTCCAAGGACCTGGTGCTGCTCGACGCGGACATCGACCCGCGCGACGCCTTCAACAAGCTCGACGGCGCCAACCGCAAGCTCGCCCCGGCGGTCGACGCGCAGGGACGCCTCGTCGGCATCCTCACCCGCAAGGCCGCCCTGCGCGCCACGCTCTACACCCCCGCCACCGACGCCGAGGGCAAGCTGCGCATCGCGGCCGCCGTCGGCATCAACGGCGACGTGGCGGGCAAGGCCAGGCAGCTCCTGGACGCGGGCGCCGACGTCCTCGTCGTGGACACGGCCCACGGCCACCAGGAATCCATGATCAGCGCGGTGAAGGCCGTCCGGGCCCTCGACCCCCGGGTGCCGATCGTCGCGGGCAACATCGTCGCCGCCGAGGGCGTGCGCGACCTGATCGAGGCGGGCGCGGACATCATCAAGGTCGGCGTCGGCCCCGGCGCCATGTGCACCACCCGGATGATGACCGGCGTCGGCCGCCCGCAGTTCTCCGCCGTTCTGGAGTGCGCCGCCGAGGCGAGGAAGCACGGCAAGCACGTCTGGGCGGACGGCGGCGTCCGCCACCCGCGCGACGTCGCGATGGCGCTCGCCGCCGGCGCGTCCAACGTGATGATCGGCTCCTGGTTCGCGGGGACGTACGAGTCGCCCGGCGACCTCCAGCAGTCCGCCGACGGCCGCTTCTACAAGGAGTCCTTCGGGATGGCCTCGGCCCGCGCCGTGAAGAACCGCACCTCGGACGAGTCCGCGTACGACCGCGCCCGCAAGGCGCTCTTCGAGGAGGGCATCTCCACCTCGCGGATGTTCCTCGACCCGACACGCCCGGGAGTCGAGGACCTCGTCGACTCGATCATCGCGGGTGTCCGCTCCTCCTGCACCTACGCCGGCGCCGGCTCCCTCGCGGAATTCGCCGAGAAGGCGGTCGTCGGCGTCCAGAGCGCCGCCGGTTACGCCGAGGGCAAGCCGCTCCACGCCAGCTGGAGTTGATCCCCGTATCACCGCAACGACCCTGCCCCCTCCGACACTTCGCGACGGAGGGGGCAGGGTCGTTTCCGGCCGTGCGGAGGTGGTCCGGGGGTGCGCTTCAACTTCGTTATTTGGTAAGTAATATGAAGCCCACTCAGCTACCCGCCTCTTAGCGGTAAGGGATCTCATGTCCTTCTTCACTGACCTGGCCCATCAGTACATCGACGGCGAGTGGAGGCCGGGGAAGGGGTCCTGGGACATCATCGACTTCAACCCGTTCGACGGGGAGAAGCTCGCCTCCATCCCGGTCGCCACCGCCGACGAGGTCGACCAGGCCTACCGCGCCGCCGAGCGCGCCCAGCAGGCATGGGCGGACACCAACCCGTACAGCAGGCGGGCGGTCCTGGAGAAGGCCCTGCACCTCGTCGAGGAGCGCGAGCCGGAGATCAGCGACGCGATCGTCGCCGAGCTCGGCGGCACCCGGCTGAAGGCCGCCTTCGAACTGCACCTGGCCAAGGAGTTCCTCCGCGAGGCGATCCAGCTGGCGCTGCGCCCCGCCGGACAGATCCTCCCCTCGCCGACCGAGGGCAAGGAGAACCGGGTCTACCGCGTGCCCGTCGGGGTCGTCGGCGTGATCAGCCCGTTCAACTTCCCCTTCCTGCTCTCCCTCAAGTCCGTCGCCCCCGCGCTGGCCCTCGGCAACGCCGTCGTCCTCAAGCCGCACCAGAACACCCCGATCTGCGGCGGCACCCTGCTGGCCAGGATCTTCGAGGACGCGGGGCTGCCCGCCGGGCTCCTGAACGTCGTGATCACCGACATCGCGGAGATCGGCGACACCCTGCTGGAGCACCCCGTGCCGCAGGTCATCTCCTTCACCGGCTCGGACAAGGTCGGCCGCCACGTCGCCACCGTCTGCGCCCGGAACCTCAAGCGCGCCGTCCTCGAACTCGGCGGCAACAGCGCCCTGATCGTGCTCGACGACGCGGACGTGGACTACGCCGTCGACGCGGCGGTCTTCAGCCGGTACGTCCACCAGGGCCAGGTCTGCATGGCCGCCAACCGCATCCTGGTCGACCGCGCCGTGGAGGCGGAGTTCACCGAGAAGTTCGTCGCCAAGGTCGCCTCGCTCACCGTCGGCGACCCCGCCGACCCGGCCACCCAGATCGGCCCGCTGATCAATTCCTCGCAGGCCGAGTCCATCTCCAAGCTCGTCGACCAGACCGTGGCGGCCGGGGCCACGGCCCTGCTGCACGGCCGCGCCGACGGCAACCTGGTCAGCCCCTCCGTGCTGACCGGCCTCGCCGCCGACTCGCCCGTCCTGCACCAGGAGATCTTCGGGCCCGTCGCCCTGCTGGTGCCCTTCGACGGCGAGGACGAGGCCGTCCGCATCGCCAACGACACCCCGTACGGCCTCAGCGGCGCCGTCCATACCGGCAACATCGAGCGCGGGGTGCGGGTCGGCCAGCGCATCCACACCGGCATGATCCACATCAACGACGGCACCGTCCACGACGAGCCGATCGTCCCCTTCGGCGGCGAGAAGAGCTCCGGCCTCGGCCGGCTGAACGGCGACTCCATGGTCGAGGCCTTCACCACCCAGAAGTGGATCTCCATCCAGCACGGCCGCTCGCGGTTCCCCTTCTGAGAACCCTCCCGCCCGGTTCCGGCCGGGCGGGGCCGCACCGCGCCGGGCACGCCCGCGACGGCGGCTCATGGTCTACTGCGGGAGGCGGCACGCTCCGCCTCCCGCAAGCCGACCCACCGCAGAGAAGTGAACCGCCCGACGTGCGCCTGAACGACCTCGACGAACGCATCGTCCACACCCTCGCCGAAGACGCCCGGCGCTCCTACGCCGACATCGGCGCGATCGTCGGCCTCTCCGCCCCCGCCGTGAAACGCCGCGTCGACCGGCTGCGGGCCGAGGGGGCGATCACCGGCTTCACCGTGCGGGTCGACCCGGCGGCGCTCGGCTGGGAGACCGAGGGCTTCATCGAGATCTACTGCAGCCGCAACACCTCCCCGGACGCCATCAAGCAGGGCCTCGCCCGCTACCCGGAGATCGTCTCGGCCTCGACGGTGACCGGGGAGGCGGACGCGGTGGTGCAGGTCTTCGCCGCCGACATGCGCCACTTCGAACAGGTCCTGGAGCGGATCGCGGGGGAGCCGTACGTCGAGCGCACCAAGTCCGTCCTGGTGCTCTCGCCGCTGCTGCGGCGGTATTCGGCGGGGGGCCCGCCCGCCTGAGGGCTGTCCTCGGCCTTCCCCGGCAGTGGCCCACATCACCCCGCTGACCTGCGATGACGCCGCACGCAACGATTCGTCGTGGCAGGCCCTGCCCACGCAACGAATCGACGGTCGGTGCGCAACACTCGCGCCTTGTCCGTGCCGATCCGGGCCGCGTACCTTCGATACGTCTCCCCACCCCGCCCGCACCGCCCGAGGTCAGCCATGCCGTCGTTGCGCACCGCCCTGCTCCAGAGCTCCGGACGCCCGGGCGCCGTCGCCGAGAACCTGAAGGCGCTGGACGAGGCCGCCGCACGGGCCGCCGAGGCGGGGGCCCGGCTGCTGGTCTCGCCCGAGCTCTTCCTCACCGGATACGCCATCGGCGACGCCGTCCCCGAACTGGCCGAGCCCGCCGACGGGCCCGGCGCCGGGGCCGTCGCCGAGATCGCCGTACGCCACGGCCTCGCCGTCCTCTACGGCTACCCGGAGCGCGACGGGGAGCGGATCTTCAACGCCTCCCAGCTCATCGGCCCCGACGGCGGGCGCCTCGCGAACTACCGCAAGACCCACCTGTTCGGCTGCTTCGAGCAGGAGTGGTTCACCCCCGGCGACCGGCCGGTCGTCCAGGCCGACCTCGACGGCATCCGCATCGGCCTGCTGATCTGCTACGACGTCGAGTTCCCCGAGAACGTCAGGGCGCACGCCCTGGCCGGCACCGATCTGCTGCTGGTGCCCACCGCGCAGATGCACCCCTTCCAGTTCGTCGCCGAATCCGTGATTCCCGTACGGGCCTTCGAGAGCCAGATGTACGTGGCGTACGTCAACCGCACCGGTCCGGAAGGCGAGTTCGAGTTCGTCGGGCTCAGCTGCCTGGCCGGACCCGACGGCACCGTGCGCACCCGCGCCGGACGCGGCGAGGAACTCGTCGTCGGCGAGGTGGACCCGGAGTTGCTGGCCGCCTCGCGCGCCGCCAACCCCTATCTGCACGACCGCCGCCCCGGCCTGTACGGCTCCCTCGCCTGAGCCCGCCCCGCCCCAGAGTCTTCAGAGTCATCGCGCAAGGAGTCCGTACCCCATGACGTCCACGGTGCCCAACGCCGTCCAGCACACCGACACGGCCGCCCCGCCGATCACCATGTTCGGGCCGGACTTCCCGTACGCGTACGACGACTTCCTCGCCCACCCGGCGGGCCTCGGGCAGATACCGGCGACCGAGCACGGCCAGGAGGTCGCCGTCATCGGCGGCGGACTCTCCGGGATCATCGCCGCCCACGAGCTGATGAAGATGGGCCTCAAGCCCGTCGTCTACGAGGCCGACCAGATCGGCGGCCGGCTGCGCACCGTCGGCTTCGACGGCTGCGACCCCTCGCTCACCGCCGAGATGGGCGCCATGCGCTTCCCGCCCTCCTCCACGGCGCTCCAGCACTACATCGACCTGGTGGGTCTCGAAACGCGGCCCTTCCCCAACCCGCTCTCCCCGGCCACGCCCTCGACCGTCGTGGACCTCAAGGGCGAGTCGCACTACGCCGAGACCATCGACGACCTGCCGCAGGTCTACCGCGACGTGGCCGCGGCCTGGAACGCCTGCCTGGAGGAGGGCGCCGACTTCTCCGACATGAACCGGGCGCTGCGGACGCGCGACGTGCCGCGCATCCGGGAGATCTGGTCGCGGCTCGTCGAGCGGTTCGACAACCAGACCTTCTACGGCTTCCTCTGCGACTCCGACGCCTTCAAGTCCTTCCGGCACCGCGAGATCTTCGGCCAGGTCGGCTTCGGCACCGGCGGCTGGGACACCGACTTCCCCAACTCCATCCTGGAGATCCTGCGCGTCGTCTACACCGAGGCCGACGACCACCACCGCGGCATCGTGGGCGGCAGCCAGCAGCTCCCGCTGCGCCTGTGGAACCGCGAGCCGCGGAAGATCGTCCACTGGCCGCTCGGCACCTCGCTGTCCTCCCTGCACGGCGGCGAGCCGCGCGGCGCCGTGACCCGGCTGACCCGTACCGCGGGCAACCGCATCACGGTCACCGACGCCACCGGCGACATCCGCACCTTCCGGGCCGCGGTCTTCACCGGCCAGTCCTGGCTGCTGCTCTCCAAGATCGACTGCGACGACGCGCTCTTCCCGATCGACCACTGGACGGCGATGGAGCGCACCCACTACATGGAGTCGTCCAAGCTGTTCGTCCCGGTCGACCGGCCGTTCTGGCTGGACAAGGACGAGACCACCGGCCGCGACGCCATGTCGATGACGCTCACCGACCGGATGACCCGGGGCACGTACCTCCTGGACGACGGGCCCGACAGGCCCGCCGTCATCTGCCTCTCCTACACGTGGTGCGACGACAGCCTGAAGTGGCTGCCGCTCTCCCCGAAGGAGCGCATGGAGGTCATGCTCAAGTCGCTCGGCGAGATCTACCCGAACGTCGACGTCCGGAGCCACATCATCGGCAACCCGGTCACCGTCTCCTGGGAGAACGAGCCCTGGTTCATGGGAGCGTTCAAGGCGAACCTGCCCGGCCACTACCGCTACCAGCGGCGGCTGTTCACCCACTTCATGCAGGACGCGCTGCCCGCCGACAAGCGGGGCCTGTTCCTGGCCGGCGACGACATCTCCTGGACGGCCGGCTGGGCCGAGGGCGCCGTGCAGACCGCGCTGAACGCCGTGTGGGGCGTCATGCACCAGTTCGGCGGGGCGACCGACGCGACCAACCCCGGACCCGGCGACGTCTTCGACGAGATCGCCCCGGTGGAGCTCCCGGAGGACTGACCGGAGGACTGGCGCGAGCCCCGGGGCGGGGCACCGCCCCGGGGCTCCTCGCGGCGGTGGGCGCACCGCGCCGCGCCGACGGGCGAGCCCCGAGGGGGGCGGATCCGACCCTCACCGAGCATGATGGCGCTCCTGAACCAGCCGTAGAGGAGAGGCCATCCGTATGAGCATGCCCGTGAGCCGGCTGGAAACGGCCCGCAGCCTGTTGTTCGTGCCCGGGGACCGGCCGGACCGGTTCGACAAGGCCGTCGCCACCGGAGCGGACGTGGTCATCCTCGACCTGGAGGACGCGGTCGCGGCGCCGGACAAGCGTCGCGCGCGTGATCACGCCGCCGTCTGGCTCGGCGCGGGCAACAGCGCCCTGGTCCGGATCAACGCGCCCGGCACGCCCTGGTGCGACGACGACCTCGCGATGGCCGCCGAGTGCGGCATGCCCGTGATGGTGCCCAAGGCCGAGGACCCGCTCGTGCTCGCGGGCCTGGCCTCCCGGGCGGGAGGGGTGCCGTTCCTGATCCCGCTGATCGAGACGGCGGCCGGGATCGAGCGGGCCGTGGAGGTGTGCGCCACCCCGGGCGCGGTCCGTGTCGCCCTCGGCAACGTGGACCTGGCCGGGCAGCTCGGAGTCGCTCACGACGACCACGTGGCACTCGCGTACGCCCGCTCCCGACTGGTCTCGGCCTCGGCCGCGACGGGGCGGTGTGCTCCGGTCGACGGTGTCACGACCGGTGTGCGGGATGTCGACGCGCTCGCCGCGGACATCGCCCACGGGCGCCGGCTCGGCTTCACCGGGAAGCTGTGCGTCCATCCCGCCCAAGTGCCCGTCGTGGCCGAGCGGTTCGGGCCGACCGCGAGCGAACGCGAGTGGGCCCGGGCCGTGGTCGCCGCGGGCGACTCCGTCACCGTGGTGGACGGACAGATGGTCGACAAGCCCCTGCTCGAACGCGCCCGCCGGATCCTCGCCGCCGACGGTGGCCGACCGGCCCAGACTCCACGAGGGCGGCCGGGCCCGCCCAGCGACAAATGACGCAAGAGCATCCGCGAGATTTCATACATGTGTATGACGTGGGGACGCAGGGCGGCTGCAAGAGTGCGGTTCACGGCAAGGAGCCTTACCGCCAGGGGAGTTGAGGTGGCCGGGCCGGCACCGCCCGGACCGTGCGGGGGCTGTGCCGAAGCAGCGCGGATGACCGGGCTCACCGCACGCCTCCGCCCACGCCCCGACTCAAGGCGTGTGCCCGGAAAGGCCGTTGCCGGTACGGGCGCGCTTCCTGGAGGATTTTCCGGTCGGTCCCCGGCGGGCATCGACTTCTGCGATCGAGAGGAACACGCGTGACGGATTCGCATCAGGAGGATGTCGTGGCTGGTGAGACGGATGAGAACAAGACGCGGAAGAACGGTCTGTACGTGGACGTGAGTGCCGAGCTGGCCGAGAACATGAAGCAGGGTTGGGCCGACACCGAGCGCCGCGACCTCGAACCCATCGCCCAGGCGGCGTACACCGCGCGCCGTCGGGCGGCGCTCTCCGCGCTGTTCCCCGGTGAACTGCTGGTGGTCCCGGCCGGCAACCCGAAGGTCCGTGCCAACGACACGGACTATCCGTTCCGCCCGTCCTCCGACTACGTCTACCTGACGGGTGACCAGTCCCAGGACTCCGTACTGGTCCTGGAGCCCGGTCCGGACGGCGGGCACCGGGCGGTCGCCTATCTGCTTCCCCGGTCGGACCGCGAGAACGGGGAGTTCTGGCGCGACTACCACGGTGAGCTCTGGGACGGCCGCCGCAACAGCCTCACCGAGAACGAGCGGCTCCTGGGCCTGCCCTGCCGTGATGTCCGCACGCTGACCGAGCGGCTCGCCGCGGCCACCGGCCCGGTCCGTCTGCTCCGCGCCTACGACGCCGGGGTCGACGCCGCCCTGGACGACAAGGTGACCGCCGAGCGCGACACCGAGTTCCGCGTCGCCCTGTCCGAGATGCGCCTGCTCAAGGACGAGTTCGAGATCGCCGACCTGCGCCACGCCTGTCAGGCGACGGCGCGTGGCTTCGAGGACGTGGTGCGCGTTCTCGGTACGGACACGCCGACCGCGGAGCGGGCCATCGAGGGCACCTTCTGGATGCGTGCGCGGACCGAGGGCAACGACGTGGGTTACGCGTCGGTCTGCGCCGCGGGAGCGCACGCCACGACGCTGCACTGGGTCCGCAACGACGGCGAGACCCGGCCGGGCGAACTGCTGCTGATCGACGCCGGAGTGGAGAGCCGCAATCTCTACACCGCCGATGTCACCCGCACGCTGCCGGTCGACGGCCGTTTCACACCGGTCCAGCGCAAGGTGTACGACGCGGTGTACGCGGCGCAGTCGGCCGGTATCGCCGCGGTCCGGCCCGGCGCGAAGTACCGGGACTTCCACCACGCCGCTCAGCGGGTGCTGACCGAGCACCTCGCCTCCTGGGGCCTGTTCGGTGAGCGGTCGGTGGACGAGGCGTACGAACTCGGGCTGTACCGCCGCTGGACGCTGGCCGGCACGGGCCACATGATCGGCCTGGACGTCCACGACTGCGCGAAGGCCCGTACCGAGCTGTACGTGGACGGGACGCTGGAGGCGGGCATGGTGCTCACCGTCGAGCCGGGCCTGTACTTCCAGTCGGACGACCTGACCGTGCCCGAGGAGCTCCGCGGCATCGGCGTGCGGATCGAGGACGATGTGCTGGTCACCGACGAGGGCAACGAGAACCTCTCGGCAGACCTTCCTCGGACGGCCGACGAAGTGGAGGCGTGGATGGCCCGGCTTCGCGGCTGACATCGGCCGCCGCGGCCCCTCGGGGCCGCGGCTCGAACAGGTGCGTTCTCCCGGTGGAGCGAGGGCGCGGTACCACGGAACGGTATGACGGGGAGGCGTGCGATGGAACGTCAGGACGGCTCGCGCGGAGCGCGGAGTCACGATCGTCGAGCACCGGCGGCGGTGGCGGAGGTCTTTCGGCAGGGGTGGGCGGACACGGACAGGAGGCTTCCGCCCGTCTCCGGAGCCGCATACGCGGCCAAGCGTCGTGCGGCGCTGTCGACGCGGTTCCCCGGAGAGCGGATCGTCGTCCCGTCGGGCGGGCTCAAGGCCCGCAGCAACGACTTCGACTACGCCTTCCGGCCGCATTCCGCGTACATCCACCTCACGGCCGAGCAGGGGACGGGCGCGGTGCCGGACAGTGTGCTCGTCTTCGAGCCCACCGGCAGCGGGCACGAGGTCACCCTGTTCACCCGGCCCCGCTCCCCGCGCGATGCCGGTCCCTCCGGGGCGGAGTTCTACAGCGACCGGCAGCACGGCGAGTTCTGGGTCGGGCGGCGCCGGACGCTCCGGGAGACGGCCGAGGCCCTCGGCGTCGAGGCGGTCGCCCGGGAGGGGCTGGAGCGGGCACTCGCCGGTGACGTCCCGACCCGGGTGGTGCGCGGCGAGGACGCGCTCGTCGACGCGACCGTCCCGCCGTCCGCACCGGCCGACGCCGAGCTGCTCGCCTTCCTCTCCGAGTCACGGCTGGTCAAGGACGCGTGGGAGATCGAGCAGCTGCGCGCCGCCGTGGGGCACACGGTCGCCGGTTTCCACGACGTCGCCGGTGAACTGCCCCACGCCACACGCCTCGCACGCGGGGAGCGGTGGGTGGAGGGCACCTTCAACCGGCGGGCCCGGCTGGAGGGTTACGGACTGGGGTTCGAGACCATCGCGGCGGCCGGCGCGCACGCGTGCGTGCTCCACTGGATGCACAACGACGGCCCGGTGCGGGAGGGGGAGCTGCTCCTGCTGGACGCGGGCGTCGAGGCCGACTCGTTCTACACCGGGGACGTCACCCGGACCCTGCCGGTCGGCGGGCGCTTCTCGGATGTGCAGCGCCGCGTCTACGACCTGGTGTTCGCCGCCCAGTCGGCGGGCATCGCCGCCCTGCGGCCCGGAGCACCGTACGGCGCCTTCCACGACGCCGCGACGCGGGTCATCGCCGAGGGGCTCGACGCCTGGGGTCTGCGGCCCGGCGGCGCCGCGATCCCGCACGAGTCCGACCTCTACCGTCGGTACACCGTGTGCGGTACGGGCCACATGCTCGGCCTCGACTGCCACGACTGCGCCGCCGCCCGCAGCGAGACGTATCTGGGCGGTGTGCTGGAGGAGGGGCATGTCCTCACCGTCGAGCCGGGGCTGTACTTCCAGCCCGACGACCTGACGATCCCCGAGGAACTGCGCGGCATCGGCGTGCGGATCGAGGACGACTTCGTCATCACCGCCGACGGCGCGCTGTGTCTGTCGTCGGGTCTGCCCCGCGACGCGGACGCGGTCGAGGCGTGGATGGACGCGTTGCGGTGAGGGCGCGCCGCCCGCTGGTCGACCAGGTCTCCGGTGAGCTGCGGCAGGCAGGTGCGGTGGCGGTGGTCGGACCCACCGGTTTCGGCAAGTCCGCGGTGCTGGACGCGGTGTGCGCGGGGTGGCAGTCCTCCGGGGACCCGGTGGTCAGGCTCAGCTCGGCACCCGCCGACGCGCACCTGCCGTACGTACCCCTGGTGGATCTGTTCACCGTGTGCCCGGCGGACGTGAGCGGCGACCTGCCGGACGTCCAGCGATCGACGATCGACTGGGTGCTGCGCCGGGTCACCGGGCCCCCGCCCGACCCCGCGATCCTCCGGGTCACGGTCCTGTCGTGCCTCCAGACGTGGGGGCGCAGGGCCCGGCTGCTGTTGGCCGCCGACGACATGCACTGGTGGGGCCCGGACAGCCTGGACGTCTTCGGCTTCGCGGCACGCCGCAGCCGCGGCAGTGTGTCGCTGCTGGCGGCGCTGCGGCCCGACGGCCCGCTGCCGCACGACGTCCTCGGCGGTGACGCGGTGGAGATCGCGGTCCCCGCGCTCAGCCCGCACGAGTCGGCAGCCGTCGTGCGGTCCTTCGGGATTCCCCTGCGGACCGCCGCGCGTATCCACACGGCGACGGGCGGCAACCCCCGTCTGGTGTCGGACATCGCCGCCGGACTGGCCCGGGCCGGGGCACCGGCGGCCCTGGACGTACAGCCGTTGGCCCCGCACGCGCGCAAGGCCCTGCGGGCCTGGCTGGCGGGGCTCGCGGCCCCCGTGCACTGGGTGCTGCTCCTCGCGGCGCTGGCGGCCGACCCCTCGCTCGACACCGTCCGCCGGGCCGCGGGACCGTCCGCCGACGCGGCCCTCGCGGACGCCGAGGCCGCCGGGCTGATCCGGGTGGCCGGCACCGTGTGCTTCCCGGCCCCGGTCGTACGCGAGTGCCTCCTCGCCGAGGCCAGCGGCGAGGCGGTGCGCCAGGCACATCTCGCCCTGGCCGCCGCCGCGTCCGAGGACGACGACCGCGTCTGGCACGAGGCATCCGCCCTGACCTCGGCCGAGCTTCCCGCGCGGCTGGTTCCCACCCTGGCCGACGCCGCCACCGCCGCACGGGAGAGCGGTGACCACACCCGGGCAGCCGAGTTCGGCCTGCTGGCGGGCGGCCGGGCCAGCGGCGCCCGGCACGACCTGCTGATCGCCGCCGCCCGGGACGCCGAGGCGGCCGGGCGGTTCGACCTGGCCTGCACGGCGTTGGAGCAGCTGGACCGCAGGCGGGCCGTGCCCGCTGCCCGCGCCCAGGCGCGGCTCGCCGTCGCCGACGCCGCCGGCCGGGGCGCCGCGCTGGTGGAGCGGATGGCGGCGCGGGCCCTGTCCGAGGCACTGGCCGCCGACGATCACGCGCTGGCCTCGGCGGCGCACCTGCGTCTCGCCCGGAGCCTGGGCGCCAACCGGGGCTACCACGCCGAGGCGCTGACGCACGCCCGCTCGGCCGCCGAACTGGCCGAGCGGGCCGGCGACGCGGCGATCCACTCCGCGGCCCTGGCCCTGACCGCCCGGATCGAGCAGGCCCGCGGTTCGCCGGGCCAGGCCGAGCTGCTCCGGCGTGCCCTGGCGACGGGCACGCCGGCCGGCGCCGGCCGGACCCCCGGGGAGCCACGCCGTGTCGGCGTCGCGTTCGCCCTGCTCGACGACCGGTTGGACGAGGCAGGGCGGCTGTTGGACGAGATGCGCCCGCCGGACTGCCCCGCCGACCGGCTCTGGGTGCTCAGCCGCGCCGTCCGGATCCACGCCCACCGCGGCGAGGGCCAGCTCGCCCGCGAGGAGGCGCACCGGCTGCTGGCGCTCACTCGTGACCTGGGCACCTCGCCCGGCCCGCCGTGGTACGCGGCGGCGGTCGCCGAGCTCGCCGGTGGGACCCTGGAGCAGGCGCTCGCTTACGCGGACCTCGGTCTGACGGCCTCGCAGGAGGACGAGGACACCGTCTTCGCCACGCACTGTCTGCACCTGTCCGGTATGACCCGGCTGCTGCTGCGGGACGCGGGCGGCGCCCTGGCCGATCTGCTCAGGGTCCGGGACCTGGTGCAGGACCTGGGTATCGCGGACCCCGCGGAGATCCGCTACGACGCCGATCTGGCCGAGGCGCTGGTCGCCGCCGGAGACCTGCCGGCCGCCCTGCGGACGGTCGCCGACGCCCGGTGCCGGGCCGAGGAGCTGGGACGGCGCGGAGTCCTGGCCTCGCTGGACAGGGCCGAGGCGCTGTGCCACGCGGCAGCGGGCGACCACGCGTCGGCCGAGAAGCTGGTCGGCCGCGCCCTGCGCACCTTCGAACGGCTCGGATACCCGTTGCAGTGCGGCCGGGTGCTGCTGGCGTACTCGTCCGTCGAGCAGCGGCACCGGCGCCCGGCCCGGGCCAGGGAGCTCCGGGCGGCGGCCGACGCGGTGTTCCGCAGGGCCGGCGCGCCGCTGTGGGAGCCGGAGCCGAACCGGGTGCGGTCCTGGCCGGCCGGTCTGACGGACGCGGAGCGGCGGATCGCCGAGCTGGTCACCGAAGGGCGCGGCAACCGCGACATCGCGGCCGCCCTGTACGTCAGCGTCAAGACCGTGGAGGCGGCCCTCACCCGGATCTACCGCAAGCTGGAGGTGCGGTCGCGGGTCCAGCTGACGGCGCTCGTCCAGAAGAGCGCCCACCCCGAGCGGCGGTGACCGGGTCGTCCGGCAGGAGGTCCGGCCGGGACCGGCCCCCCGGCGGAATCCGCCGGCGGTTCCGGCCCGGACACGGTGCGGACGCCCGGGTCAGCCCGCGTGCCAGCCGACGGACCCCAGGATGCTCGATCCCGCTGCCCGCGGTGCGGAGCCGCCCGGCGCCGGTACGTCGTAGCGCACCCCGCATCCGGTCATGCGCCCGCCCATGAACAGGGGGCCGAACACCGCGCGCGTCGAGATGCCGAGGTACTCGCCCCGGTCGCAGTCGAGGACGTCCGCGTGGATCTCGGTGCTGTGGACGGTCTCCTGCGCTATCCAGGTGCCGGCCTCGCGGGCCTTGGCGATGACGTCCTCCCAGGTGGACGCGTCGGTCAGGGCGCCGACGTGGACGTCGAAGTTCTGGTCGCCGTCGGAGCGCTTCAGGACGAAGTCCGCTCGCCGTCCGCGCAGCAGTTCGTCCAGCTTCCAGGACGCGCCCCGGTATTCGACGGTCTCCTCCCGGACGGAGCGCGACCAGGGGATGTACCGCCGCACGAACTCCCGGTCCCGTTCGCTCATCCAGTCCTGCCCCTGGGACAGCAGGGCGAAGAGCTGCTTGTTCGCCGCCTGGTAGGAACTCTGCGGCGTCAGCACCGCGGCGCCGCACTTCCTGACCGTCAGCAGCGGTCCGAGCTCTCGGCCCGCGTCGATCCACTCCTGCGGCACGGTCCGCTCCAGGACCAGGGGGAACTCGCCCGCGCGGGAGCCGAGGGCGTCGATGAACTCCTCCGTCTCGAAGTACTCCGCCCTGATGCCCGACTTCCGCAGGGCGTCGGCCTCGATCTCGTAGTACCGCCGATTTCCCCCGGAGTCGGAGAGGAAGACGTCCGGGAGATGGCCGACGAGCGCGACGTGCGGCTCCAGACCGAGGTCGTCGAGGACGGTGCGCAGCATGTCCCCGCGTGTCTTGAGCGGATCGGCGAGCGTGAGGGTGCTCAGGACGTCGTCGGGCAGGAGCTGCCGCCACAGCTCGTTGAGGAGGTGGACGTAGACCTGACCGCCGGTGGACGAGCAGAAGTTGAACTCGATGAACTTCCAGCCGGCGTCGGTGAGGATCACGTCGGGCCGGCCCATGACCGTCGCGTAGGCGTTCTCGAACTCCTCGTCCCCGTAGAACTCCGTCAGCCGTTCGTCCAGGCCCAGCGCCCGGTGCCGGGAGACGCAGTCGTCGCCCAGGTGGTGCACCGCCCGCCGCAGCAGGTCGGCCAAGTAGGCGATCGCGTCCTCCAGTTCGGCGCCCCGCGCCGCGGGCAGGACGACGGGGCCGGCCGGGGCGATCCGGTCGAACCAGAAGGTCCTGAAGCCCCGGAACTGGTGGTCGAACGCGTTGAGAAGCCTGCGGGGGTCCGTCACACGCGGCCCCCGCGAGGCCGCTGCCCGTCGGGTCGTCGAGGTGTCTTCCATGTCTTTCCACTCCTGCTAGAAGGCTGTGCGGACTAGAAGGCTGTGCGGACTAGGGGGCCTGTGCTGGCTGGGGGCCTGCGTGGCCTAATGGACCTGCGTGGACCGCAGGGCCCGTGCGGACCCGGGAGCGTCGTCCTTCCCGCGGCGCGGCCGCAGCAACGCGACGTAACCGACGGCCGCGAGCGCGCCGATCACCGCGCAACCCGCCCAGAGGGTGTCCGTGCCGTGGGCGTCGATGATCAGACCGCTCGTCAGCGGTGCCACGAAGCCGCCGATGGCCCAGGTCAGGACCATCACGCCCTCGTAGCGGCCGCGTGCGTGCTCCGGAGCCATGGCGGGGACCTGCGCCTCGCCGGTGGGCACGTAGGCGATCTCACCGAGGGTGTAGACGACGGCGGCGCAGCAGTACAGCAGCACGGTGCCGGCGTGTCCGTTGAGCACCGAACTGAGCGCGATCAGCAGCGCCCCGGAGGCGAGCACCCAACCGGCGGGCCGGTGCTGGGTGAAGCGGGTGACGGCGAGCTGCAGAGTGACGATCATGACGCCGTTGACCCCGGCCACGATGCCGTAGTCCGCGGTGGACAGGCCGGATTCGGCGATGGACAGCGGCAGTGCCAGGTGCCGCTGCGTGAAGACGGTGACCACCAGGAGGTTCAGTCCGGCCAGACACATGAACCGGCGGTCGCGGACCACGGCGGCCAGGGACGTGCGCGGGGCCGCCTCCGCGGACGGTTCCGTGCGGACCTTCGCCGGCAGGGTCTCGGGAATCCGCCGGAAGACCAGCACCGCGCACAGCAGGGTGCTGGCGGCGTCCACCACGAACAGGGTCAGGTAGCCGAAGGCGGCGAGGGTGCCCGCCGACAGGGCGGAGACGGAGAATCCGAGGTTGAGCGCCCAGTAGTTGAGCGAGTAGGCCCGGGGCCGGGACTCCTCGGGGACCAGGTCCGCGAGCATCGCGCCGATCGCGGGCTGCGACACCTTCAGCGCGACGCCCAGCACGGTGACACAGACCGCGATCATCACGGGCTGTTCGGCGAGTCCCAGGGCGAGGGTGAAGGCGGCGGCGCCCAGTTGCCCGGTGAGCAGCGTGGGCCGCCTGCCCCACCGGTCGCTGAGCGATCCGCCGATCAGCGATCCGGCTATCCCGCCGAGTCCGTACAACGAGATCACCAGGCCCGCGTACGTGGCGGAGTAGCCACGCTCCACGGCGAGGTAGAGGGAGAGGAACGGCATGACGAACAGGCCGAACCGGTTCACCAGCGTCGCGGTCCACAGCCACCAGAAGCCGGCGGGGAGCGGGGGGCGGGTGCGGTCGTTCACCTCAGCCCTTCTGCCGACCCGGCACCGGACGGGTGTCCCGTCGGCCGAACTCTGCTTCCAGGGCGAGGCCGGCCCGGAACAGGCTCGCCTCGCCGTAGGCGGGCCCGACGAGCTGCACACCGATGGGCAGACCGTTGTCGGCGAACCCGAGGGGCAGGGACATCGCGGGGTGCCCGGTGACGGCGAACGGGATGGTCTGCATGTCGTTGGCCAGCTTCGGCGGGGGCCAGTCGGCGCCGAAGGCGTCGACCCGGGCCGCGGTGGTCTGACCGCACGCCGTGATCAGCAGGTCGTGGGAGGCGAAGACCCGCCGGTCGAGCGCCGCGGCGAGGCTGTCGCGGACCTGGCGGGCCCGCTGGAGCTCGTCGGCGGTGACCCCCGCGCCGGGCATCAGTTTCTGGTAGGTGTAGCGGCCGAAGGACCGTGGCGCGCGGCGCAGGTTCTCCTGGTGCACGGCGAACCCCTCCGCCATCAGGATGACCCGGCCGCAGGCGTCGAACAGCTCGTACGGCGGCAGCTCGCACTCCTCGACGACGGCGCCGAGCCGGTCGAGGTGGGCCAGGGCCCGGTCGATGCTCTCGGTGATCTCCGGAAGGGTCCCCGGGTCCGACGCGTACCAGGCCTTGGAGTACGCCACGCGCAGCCCGCGGACCTCCCCGCTCAGCGAGCCGAGGAAGTCGGGCGCCGGCGCCTCGCGGGTGCGCGGGTCCCTGGGGTCGGGGCCCGCGACCACCTGGAGGGCGGCGGCCGCGTCGGCCACGGTCCAGGCGAGGGGCCCGAAGTGGTCCATGGTGGGCGCCAGCGGGGTGGCGCCGTGGCCCGAGACGCTGCCGTAGGTGGGCTTGAGGCCGACGGCCCCGCAGTGGAACGCCGGGCCGCGCAGCGAGCCGGCGGTGTCGGACCCGAAGGCGACGCGGAGGAACCCGGCCGCCACCGCGGCGCCCGCTCCCGACGAGGAGCCGCTGGGGATGTGCTCGCGGTTCCAGGGGTTGCCCGCCGGCGGGAAGGGCAGGTCCGTGCTCGGTCCGCCGAACGCGAACTCGTAGGTGGCCAGCTTGCCCAGCAGCACCGCGCCGCCGGCCCGCAGCCGGGCCTCCACGGTGCTGTCCTCGGTGGCGAGGTCGGTGAGGGTCAGCCGCGAGTGGTTGGTGGTGGGCAGGCCCTCGGCGGCGAGGATGTCCTTCAGCGCGTACGGGATGCCGTGCAGCGGTCCGCGGTCGACGCCGTCGCGCAGCTCCCGGTCCGCCCGTACCGCGCGCCGCAGCGCGAGGTCACGGGTGACCAGGACGAACGCGTGCAGCTCGCCGTCGTACGCGTCGATCAGGCTCAGCGCGTGCTCCACCAGCTCCACCGATGTGAGGGTTCCGGCGCGCAGCCGCGCCCCGGCCTCCGCCACGGACAGCCCGGACAGGCCGGGAGCTTCGCGCGCTTCGGGTATTCCGGGCCGTGGGCCCGGCCGGGCGGGGGCGGTGTCAGACATCGGTGATCTCCACGTCCCGCAGCAGTCGGTTCATCGCGCGCAGCGAGCGGTGTCCGGCCAGGACTCCGGGCGCCAGGTCCGGCGGCATCTCGATGCCGAGGCGGGCGAGAGCCGCGTCGAACTCCCGGTCGGCGGCCGCGCCCGACGGTTCTCCGCCCTCGTGCGACCCCGTGGTCTCTTCCGTGCCGACGTGTGCCACGTACGGTCGTCCTTTCGTTCCGGTCAGTGCTGACCGCTCGGTCAACGGTGTGGCCGCGCCACCAGATGGGCGCAGGTGATGAGGTCCAGCGAGGCGTGCCCGGTGGAGCTGAAGACGGTCCGGCGGCCGTCGAGTCCGGGATGCGCGCCGGTCTCCAGGGACTCCAGGTCGATCGCCGTACGGTGGATCTCCCCGGCCTCGGCCACGGCGATCGCCCTGTCCTCGACGACCAGCGTGGCGGCGGCCAGGAGCGAGCGGGGCAGCTCCCGGGACTCGGTGGTGTGCGCGCCCATGCAGTTGATGTGCACGTGCTCCGGCAGATCGGCGGCGATCGGCAGCGGACGTACGGAGGTCGTCGCCGTCGAGACGACATCCGCTCCCGCGGTGGCCTCCTCGGCCGACGCGTGGACCAGGGCGCGCACGTCCGGATCCGCGCGCCGGATGCGCTCGCACAAAATCGCGGCGTGCTCGGGGGTACGGGAGTGGACCCGCACCTCGGTGATCCGGCGCACCGCCGTCACCCCGAGGTACTGCTGCCAGGCCTGCACCCCCGATCCGACGATCCCGAGGACGGCGCTGCCCGGGGCCGCGCAGACGTCGGTGACCAGCGCTGTCACGGCCGCGCACTTGAGGTTGGTGACGGCCGCGCCGTCCAGCACCCCGAGGAGCTCCCCGGTCGTGGTGGAGAACACCGGGACCACGGACGTCACGGTCGGCCCCGGACCGTCGGTGATGGTGGCGGTCTTGTTGACGCACAGCCCGTGATCGGCGCTGACAGCGGGCATGGACAGGAATCTGGTGCCGCGGCCGTCGTCGACGACCTGCCGCAGCGGCACGGCCATCCTCCGCACCGCGCCGCTGCGCAGGCTCTCGCGCATCAGCGCGGCCACGGCCGCCACGTCGGACGCGTCGTGCTCCGTGCCCGCGGGGGTCATGCGAGCTCCCCCAGTACGTCGAGGAGGTCCGCCGCGAAACGTTCGGTCAGCTCCGCCGGCATGTCGCCGCGCAGCATCATCCGCACACCCGCCTGCCCCTGCGCCACGATCGGGAAGAACATGGCGGAGCAGTAGTAGCCGCGCCGGTAGAGCTCGGTCGACAGCCGTACCGCCCGGTCGTTGTCGCCGACGGTGACGAACTTGATGTGTGATCCGGCGCCCCGCAGGCCGTGGTCGCGCAGCCGCTCGTCGAAGAGGGCGATGTTCTGGGCGAGGCGCCGCTGTCGCAGGCCGAGCTCCGGGCTCCGGTGGACCTCCAGGGCCCCGAGGGTGGTGCCGACCGCTGCGGTCCGCAACCCCTGGGACCAGGCCAGCGGCCCGGACCGGTAGAGGAGTTCGAACATCTCGCGGTCGCCGACCATGGCGATGCCGCCGGTGCTGCCGAACGCCTTGGCGATCGAGGCGACGACGATCGTGCGGGAGCCGAGGGTGTCGAACACGGTGCGCGCGTATCCCTCGCCGCGCTCGCCCACGGCCGATAGCGCGTGGGAGTCGTCGAGGTAGACGAACATCCCGTAACGGTCCTGGAGGTCCTTGATTCCCTTCAGGTCCGCCTGCCCGCCGGTGGAGTAGGCGCCTTCGGCGACGTAGGCCACCCGCGGATACCGCTTGCAGACGTCCTCCAGGTACTGCATGTCGTTGTGCGGACAGGTCAGCACCAGCGTCTCGTCGGCGAGAACGGGCTTGAGGAAGTTCAGGGAGAAGTGCGCGAACCGGTCGAAGACCACGACGAGGGGCTCGCCGTCGGTGAGATGCCCGGAGGCGAGCAACGGCAGGATCGCCGAGCTGAGCACCCCGCAGGACACCGAGGGCAGGACATGGGCGCCGAAGTGCGCGGCGAGCTCTTCCTCCAGCCGTTCCATGATGCCGAGCCGGATCCGGAACTCGCCCATGGACAGCCCGGTGATCCGCTCCTGCTCCAGCGCGGCCCGTCCGGCCTCGACCACCGCGGGGTGGCTGTTGAGGCCCAGGTACGAGCAGGACGACAGGTTGGCGAACTCGTGCCCGGTGCGGATGTCGCGCAGCCGGTTCTGCCCTTCGACGGCCTCGACCACGAGCCCGAGCATTCCGTGCTCGCGGGACAGGCCCCACGCGGCCTCACCCGCGGGCACCATCTTCCGGTTGTTGCGGTACCGATGGGGCCCGGTGATGTCCTCGGTCATCACGCCCCCGTCGCCCGGTCGCGGAGCCAGCCGCCGAGCCGGCTCACGGCCTCGCGGGCCTTGGCCAGGCGCGAGTGGTGGAGGTGCCAGACGTGCACCATGCCGGGCCAGACCTCCAGCACACCGGTGCCTCCCGCGCGCCGCAGCCCGGCCGCGAACCGCTCGGCGTCGCTGCGCAGGATCTCGCGGCTGCCCACCTGGAGGAGTACCGGGGGCAGACCCGCGAGCTCCCCGAACAGCGGGGAGACGTACGGATGCGTGCGCGGGGCGCCCGCCAGGTACGACGCGGACACTAGGTCCACGACCGGCTTGCTGAGCATGGGATCCTCGTGCTCCAGGGTGTGATAGCTCTCCCCGCTGCCCGTGAGGTCGGTCCACGGCGAGACACAGGCCGCCGCGGCCGGGACCGGCAGCCCCGAGTCCCGCAGCTTCAGCAGCATCGCGAGCATCAGGCCGCCGCCCGCCGAGTCGCCCGCGAGAACCACGTCACCGGCGGCGACCCCGTCGGCGAGCAGACTCCGGTACGCGGCCACGGCGTCGTCGAGCGCCGCCGGATAGGGGTGCTCGGGGGCTCGCCGGTAGTCCACGAAGAACATCGGGCAGCGGGCCGCGCGGGCGATCTCGGAGACCATGTGACCGTGGCTGCGCAGCGATCCGTACGCATATCCGCCGCCGTGCAGGTAGAGCCCGGTCAGGGTGCCCTCCGCGTTCGGCGGGGTCAACAGGTGGCCGCCGTCGCGCTGTTCGACCACGATGTCATCGGCGATCGGCGCGCCCCAGGCGTCGTAGAACACCCGGGCGTCGTCGATGTCCAACGGCCAGTCGCCCGCGGCGAGGGCCGCGAGGAGCTTGTCGAGCTCCTCGCGGTCGCTCTCGGACAGGGACGGCACGCTGTATTCCGCGGACGTCGTCACCGGTTCGTCCCGACCGGGTCGATACCGCGGTGGAAGCGCTCGCGGGCGGCCGCGTCCGGCACCTGGAGGCTGGGCTGCGGGATCTCCAGGCGATAGTGCCGGTACCACTTCGACAGCTCGACACCCTCGGCGAACTGGTACTCCAGGTGCCGGATCGGGCGGCGGGCGGGCCGGGTGGAGTCGGTGGGGCGGGGCTCGGAGCCGGCGTGCGCGAGCCCGCGGTCCACCTCGTTCAGCAGGACGACCATGACCAGGTCGGCGGAGAGGTCGGCCTCCACGGCGGCGGCGTACCCGGCCAGGACCGGCCCGGCGTGCTCCTCCTTGACCGCGACGTTGTAGCTGTGCGGCATCAGTTCGAGCAGATCGGCGGGGGCGACCCCGGTCTCCTGGCAGTAGGCCCGGGTGTCGCAGACCATCGGGGTGCCGTGGGTGATGTTGGTGTTGGGCCCGTAGATGTTCCCGATGAACGGTGTGGCGGCGTCGAAGTGCACGCACTTGGTCGTCAGGAACTCGCGCTCGGTGGTGTGGTCGCCGTTGGGCGTGAAGTGCGTGTTCTTGTTGTACCCGTCGACGTCCATGCCGGCGATGCGGTCGTAGTCCATCGCCACGGGGCTGAACCGGGAGACGTCGACGTGCTCCCCGAAGCCGCGGAACAGCGATTCGAGGTAGTCGCGGGCGATCGCGGCGTCCTGCTCCTTGTGGACGTCGAGCCCGTGGTGCGCCAGCGTCCTGGCGACGCCGAGGCAGACGGCCACGCCGTCGCCTTCGGCGACCAGCCGCACCAGTTCCAGGACGAGTTCGTCCCCGACGGCCCGGAGCCGGCCGTCGGCCAGCTGGGTCGGGTGGGTGGAGACGTCGATGACGGCGTGCTGCGGAAGCTTCTTCACGGGGTTCCCCTGGGCTAGTTGGTGCGGGCGGTCCGGCCGGTTTCGGCGGGTGCGTGGAGTGCGAGCATGCGTTGGGCCCGCAGCACGAACGGTGGGGCGAGTACCCGGTCCTCCTCGACCGCGAAGCCGTAGGACGTGGAGTGGTAGTCCTCGACCACGCTGCGGTACTCGGCGATCTTGTCCGGGCCGACGGTGAACGTCTCGGCGATGGTGTCGACCTGCCGGGGATGGATGGCCGCCTTCCCCGTGAATCCGGCGTCACGGGCCGCCCGGCACTGCGCCGCGACGACGTCGAGGTCGTGCAGTTCGAACGAGTTGGTGTCGATCGCGGGCACGCGGTACTTGGCCGCCGCGGTGCAGAGCCGGGCCCGCGCGTGGTCGAGGTAGAAGGCGTTCTCGGCGTACAGGTCTGCCGTCAGATCCGCCTGTCCGAAGCAGAGGCCGTCGCTGACCGCGGCGATCTCGACGGCGTTGTCGACGGCGTCGACGCTTTCGATGAAGCTGCAGATCTCCGGCGGCTTGGAGGTGTGCGACAGCAGCGACCGGTAGATGGCCACGTCGCCCGCGCCGGCGATCTTGGGGATGAAGACCACGTCGAGAGGTACGCCGCCGATGGTGGCGTCCATCTCGATCAGCGCCCGCAGGTCCGCCAGGCCGTCGGGCGTCGCGATCGTGTTCACCCGCATGCCGAGTGCGGGCAGACCGGACCCGCTGAGGTCCGCCCGCGCCAGCAGCTCGCGGGCCTCGGCCTTCCTGGCCGGATGGATGGAGTCCTCCAGGTCCAGGACCAGCATGTCGGCGCGGACCCGGCCGGGCCGGGCGACCGACGCCAGCAGCAGCGCAGGGGTGTAGAGCAGGCTCGCGTACGACTTCACCGCGCGTCTTCCCTTCCGAACAGCAGGTTCATCTTCTGGAGGGAGTAGTCCTCGTAGCGGATGGGCTCGTACTTCGCGGGCCGGTCCGACGCGAACTTGGGGAAGCACTCGATGACGGTGTCGTCGTTGGCCAGCTTGAAGAACACGATGGACTGCCGCCGCCGGTCGGCGAGCCGCACCCGGTGCGGCGTCGACACGTACTCGTCGTTCGACCAACGAGCCATCAGGTCACCGATGTTGACGATGAAGCTGTCGCGCTCCGGGACGTCGATGTCCAGCCAGCGGCCGGAGCGGTCCCGGAGCTGGAGGCCCGGGCCGTCCTGGGTGAGCAGGGTGATCAGCGTGCCGTCCGTGTGCTGCCCCATGCCCTGGTCGTTGAGGAACTCGGGGGCGACCCCGGGGTAGAGGTGCGAGCGGAGCGAGTCGTTGGAGGTGTTCGTCCGGGTGGCGAAGAAGTCGCGGGGCAGGTCCAGGGCGAGGGCCAGCAGCTCGGCGATCCGGCCCGCCACGGTCTCGCAGGCGGCGAAGTACCGCTTCAGGGAGGCGCGTAGCTGTGCCCCCGACTCGTCCTCGGGGAACGGAAGCTTCTCCTCGTCGTCCAGGATCAGCCTTCCGGTGCTGAACTTCTCGACGTAGTCCGCCGGCATTCCCGGTTTCCCGGTGTAGGCGTAGGCGTTCTCGGAGAGGAGGGCGCTGTACCCGTAGGGGCTGTAGTCGTTGTCGCCGCGCGCGGTGGAGGTGCTCATCGGGAACTCGCGCTTCCTCTCCAGCGGGAGGCGGAAGAAGCGCAGAGAGGCGTCGTAGGCGTCGTCGAAGACTTCGCGGGCGATGCCGTGTCCGCGTACGACGAAGAACCCGGTCCGCCGGCAGGCGTCGGATATCTCCTCGGCGGTCCCGTGTTCGGGGCCGGGCCGCTCCGGAGCCAGGTCGATGACCGGAATCATGGGTGTGCCTCCTGCTTGGGGACGAGAATCGTCCGCTCGAAGTCGATGACCGTCAGGTCGTCCTGGTTCCGGCCGATGGTGTGGACGGTCACGATTCCCTGTTCGGGGCGTGTGCCGGACTCGCGACGGGAGACGATGCGGGTCTGTGCGTAGAGCGTGTCGCCCACGAACACCGGGGCGGTCAGCCGCACCTTGTCCCAACCGAGGTTGGCGACGCACTTGGCGCTGATGGTGGAGACGGTCATCCCGTTCACGATCCCGAAGGTGACCAGACTCGAGACGACGATCCGGCCGAACCGGGTCTGCTCGGCGTAGACGGCGTCGATGTGCAGCGGATGCTGGTTGAGGCAGAGCAGCGAGCTCCACACGTTGTCGGTCATGGTGATCGTCCGGCCCGGCCGGTGTTCGACCACCTCGCCGGGGACGTAGTCCTCGTAGACCATCCCGCTGTCCTCCCGGTAGATACCGGGGCCGACCGTGTGGAAAGAGTTGTTCTTCACTGGTCTCCTTCGTGCATGCCGGCCCGTAGCAGCGCGGAACGGGCGGATCTGTGTGCCGCGTCGGCGGCGGTGGCCGCCCGGCCGAGCCCCCAGACGGTGCGGCCGCCGGTTTCCGCCGCGACGAGGCAGGTCATCGGTCCGCCGCTCGCCGCCGAGCCGGTGAACCGGGGCGGGGTGAACCCGACACCGTGCTCGGCGGCGAGCCGTGCGAGGATCGCGGCACCGTCCCCACCACCGTCGGCGGCGGGCAGCGCGGGCGAGTCGTCGAGGCAGTAGGTCTCCAGGAGCAGCCGCCAGATCTCCGGCGGCTCCAGTTCGCGCCGCAGGGCGTCGGCCGCGGACTGGACCACGGCCGCGAAGTCCCGCCGCAGTTCCGTCGGCAGGTCGACACCCCAGCCCGCCTTGAGCACGTAGGCGATACCGCCCTTGCCCGACTGGCCGTTGACCCGGATGATCGCCTGGTAGTCGCGGCCGACGTCCTTCGGATCGATGGGCAGGTAGGGCACCTGCCAGGGCAGGTCGCCGACGTCCCTGCCCTCCCGTTCGGCCTGTTCGGCCAGTGCGGCCAGCCCCTTGGCGATGGCGTCCTGGTGGGTGCCGGAGAAGGCGGTGTAGACCAGATCGCCGGCGTAGGGGTGGCGCGGGTGCACGGGCAGCCGGTTGCAGTCCTCCACGATCGCGCGGACGGCGTCGATGTCGGAGAGCTCCAGCCGGGGATCGACCCCGCTGCTGAACAGGTTGAGCGCGAGCGTCACCAGGCAGACGTTCCCGGTGCGTTCACCGTTGCCGAACAGGGTGCCCTCGACCCGGTCGGCCCCGGCGAGCACGGCCAGTTCCGCCGAAGCGACGGCGGTGCCCCGGTCGTTGTGCGGATGGACGGAGAGGATGATCGCGTCACGCCGGTCGAGGTTGCGGTGCATCCACTCGACCTGGTCGGCGAAGACGTGGGGCGAGTGGGTCTCCACGGTGGTCGGGAGGTTCAGTACGAGCGGCCGGTCCGACGTGGCCTCGACGACCTCGGCGACCCGGTTCGCTATCTCCAGAGCGAGCTCCGGCTCGGTCACGTTGAAGGTCTCGGGCGAGTACTCGAACCGGATGTCGGTATGGGGCTCACGCTCCGCCAGGCGCACCAGGTGCTGTGCGCCGTCGACAGCCATGCGCAGGACCTCGCGCGGCGACATCCCGAACACGACCTCGCGCCACAGGCAGGCCGTCGCATGGCACAAATGAACCACGGCGCGGTCGGCTCCGCGAATCGCGTCGAAGGTTCGCTCGATGAGTTCCGGGCGGGCCGGAGTGAAGACGGAGACCGTGACGTCATCCGGAATTCCGTCCTTGGTGGCCAGTTCCCGGACGAAATCGAAATCGTGCGCGCTGGCGGCCGGATATCCGACTTCTATGTCTTTGAAGCCCGTCGCCACGAGCAGGTCGAACATCCGCTGCTTCCGGCGCATGTCCATGGGGTCGGCCAGCGCCTGGTTTCCGTCCCGGAGGTCGACCGAGGCCCAGATGGGAGCCCGGTCGAGTACGGCGTCCGGCCACCGCCGTGACCAGCCTGAAGTGGGAGAAGTGGTGTCCCGCGCATAGCGGTGGAACGGCATGGGCGACGGGCGCTGTGGAATTCCCCGGAACTCTCGGGAAAAGGACAATGGTGTTCCCCCCTGCACTTCCAGGCTGTGCCCTCTGGTGATTCGCAGCGGTCTGAGGCTATGGAGGGTCAGGCCCCATGGGGAAGTGGACCATTCTCTATACCTGACCCTGGAATCGGACGATTCAGACATCGCGGCCGGCCCGGCCGACTGCGTGGTTGACGCTGCGCGTTTTGTCACTAGGGTTTCGCAGTATTGTCGGCATCAATTCACCGGCTCATGCGCGCTCACGCGAACCCATGCGAACTCATGCGAAATGGCAGGCCATGGCCGAATCCACCAGTTTCGACAACCGCACGTCCGACACCGGCCCCGCGGCCCTGCGGCCCGGCCGCGTCCTGGCGGTGGCCTGTCTGGCGCACGGGATGATCGTCGTCGACACCAGCATCCTCCACGTCGCGATCCCGGCGATCCGCGACAGTCTCGACGCGAGCCTTCCGACGATGCAGGCCGTCGTCACCTCCTACGTGGTCGTCATCGCCGGCCTGATGCTGGCCGGAGCCGCGGCGGTGGGGCGCTACGGCGCGGTGCGGATGTTCCGGCTCGGGGTCGTGCTGTTCGGGGTGGCCTCCGTGCTGTGCGGCCTCGCCCCCAACGGCCCCGTGCTCGTCGCCGTACGGGCGGCCCAGGGGCTGGGCGCGGTGCTCGTCATGCCCGCCACGCTGGTGATGCTCACCGACACCTACCGGGAGCCCGGCAAACGCGCCAAGGCCATCTCCATCTGGTCGATGGTCGCCGGGAGTCCGGTCGCTTTCGGCCCCACGCTCGGGGGCGCCCTGGTCGCGTCGGTGGGCTGGCGGAGCATCTTCTGGATCAACGTGCCCATCGTCCTGGTCGTCCTGTGGCTCTCGGCACGGAACATGCCCCGGGTCGAACGGTCCACGTCCAGGGAACCGCAGGACGTGCCGGGCCAGTTGCTGTCCGTCGTCTTCCTCGGCGGCCTCGCGCTGGCGCTCGCCGAGGGCCAGGAGCTGGGATGGACGCGGCCCCTGCCCGTGGTGGCGGCGGTGGCGGCCCTGGCCGCGTTCGCCGCGTTCGTGGTCCGCCAGCGCCGCTCCGCGTACCCCATGATCCCGGCGGACCTGTTCCGGGCGCCCGGGTTCCGCGGCTACGTCGCGGTCGGCCTGCTGCTCTTCGTCGGCTACAACGGGCTGATGTTCACGCTCAGCGTGTTCCTCCAGCAGGTGCGGGGCTACGACCCGGTCACCGTCGGGCTGTTCTTCCTGTCGTCCGCCCTGCCGATCACCTTCATGCCGCTGGCCGCGGGGCGCTTCGCCGCCAAGTACGGCGCCCGGGCCGTGCTGGGCGCCGGCGTCCTGCTGTCGCTGCTCGGCGCGGTGGTGCTGGCCGCCGTGGGCGCCACCCCGGTCGGCACCTGTGCCGGGCTGGCGTTGATCGGGTTCGGTTTCGGCCTGGTGACCGTGCCGCAGATCACCCTGACCCTGTCCGCCGCCCCCGAGCACCGGTCGGCCATCGCCTCCGGACTGATGTCGGCGGGCCGCTCGACCGGATCCCTGATCGGGGTCGCCCTGCTCGCCGGCCTCCAGTCGGGAGGCGGCATCGCCGCGCCGGCGTTCGCCCTCGTCGCCGTCTACACCCTGATGGGCCTGGCCGCCCTCCTCGGCGGCCGGGCCAAGCCCGCCGACGCGACGTCCGGCTGAGGGCTGTGCCACCGGGCCGCACTCCGCCCCGCACGCGCGCTCGCAGCTGATCCCTCGCACTCCACACACACCGGAGCCCTCATGTCCGAGCATCAGGCAGGTCACGACGTCGCATCAAGGATCGCGGCCCTGCACGCGGATGATCCCGAGTTCGCCGCGGCGGTACCGTCCCCCGACGTCGCCGACGCGATGGGCCGCCAGGACGGCCTCATGGGGGTGATCAAGGCTGCCATGCACGGGTACGCCGACCGGACGGCCCTCGCCCGCAGGGCCGGCCGTATCGTCCGCGACCCCGCCTCCGGCCGGCACACCCGTGAACTCCTGCCCGCCTTCGACACGTTGACCTACGCCGAGCTGTGGCAACAGGTCGGCCGGCTGGCGGCCGCCTGGGCCGACGGCACCGACGGCGTGCGCGCCAAGGACTTCGTCGCGACCCTGGGTTTCACCGGTGTCGACTACGCGGTCATCGACCTGGCCTGCATGTACCTGGGTGCGGTGTCGGTGCCGCTGCCCACCGGCTCGTCCGCCGCACGGCTGGCTCCGGTGGTCGCCGAGACGGGGCCGAGGATCCTCGCGGCCGACGTCGCCTCGCTCGACGCCGCGGTCGGCGCCGTCCTGACATCCGCGTCCATCGAGCGCCTGGTGGTCTTCGACCACGACCCCCGGGTGGACGACGACCGGGAGGCGATCGCGTCGGCCCGCGGCAGACTGAGCGGGCGGGCAGAGGTGGTCTCGCTGGTGGACGAGGTGGACCGGGGCGCCCGGCTGCCCGCCGCGGAACCGTACGAGGACCGGGATCCGGACCGGCTGGTGGGACTGATCTACACCTCCGGAAGCACGGGCACGCCCAAGGGCGCGATGTACACCGCCTCCATGATCACGAGGATGTGGCAGAACGCCCGCGGCGGGCTGAACGCCGGAGGCGGCAGCGGGACCCCGGTGTTCGTGCTGCACTACATGCCCATGAGCCACGTCAACGGCCGCGCCTGGCTGGTCAACGGCCTCGCCGCCGGCGGCACCGGCTACTTCGCGGCCCGCGGCGACATGTCGACGCTGTTCGACGACGTCAGCCTGGCGCGTCCCACCGTACTCAGCCTGGTGCCGAGGATCTGCGACATGGTGCACCAGCGGTACCAGTTGGAGGCGGACCGCCTGGGCCGCACCGGCACACCCCGCCCGCAGGCCGAGGCGGCCGCGTCCGCCCGGGTCCGCGACGGCATGCTCGGCGGCCGGATCGTCTTCGCCCTGTGCGGCAGCGCGCCTCTGTCGGAGGCGATGCACACCTTCACGGCCTCGCTCCTCGGCACGCCGATCATCGACTGCTACGGGTCGACGGAGACGACCCGTGCCATCGTCGTCGACCAGGTGGTCCGCTGCCCGCCGGTGACCGGCCACCGGCTGGCCGACGTCCCCGAACTCGGGTACTTCAGCACCGACAAGCCCTACCCCCGCGGGGAGTTGAGGGTGAAGTCGGTCGGGCTGTTCCCCGGGTACTACCAGCAGCCCGAGGTCACCGCCCGCGCCTTCGACGAGGACGGCTACTACCGCACCGGCGACGTCTTCGCCGAGACCGCGCCGGGCCGTCTGGTCTACGTCGACCGGATGAACAACGTGGTGAAGCTGTCCCAGGGCGAGTTCATCGCCGTGTCCGGCCTGGAGGCGCTGTACGCGACCAGCCCGGACATCGCGCAGATCTATGTGTACGGCAGCAGCGAGCAGGCGTTCCCGCTGGCGGTGGTGGTCCCCGACGCCGAGCGCCTGGGGCGGTCCGACGACGACGCCGTACGGACCGCGGTCCTGGATTCCCTGCGGGAACTCGCCCATGGCGCCGGCCTGCGCGCGTACGAGATCCCGCACGACGTCGTCGTCGAGCGGGAGCCGTTCACGGTGGTGAACGGGCTGCTGTCGGGGGTCGGCAAGATTCTGCGGCCCGCCCTGAAGGAGCGCTACGCACCGCGACTGGACCGGCTGTACGCGGACATCGCGGCCGGCCGGGCGGGCCAGATCGCGGCACTGCGGGCCGCGGGTGGGAAGGTCACGCCGCTGGACGCGGTCCGCGCCGCCGCGCAGATCACCCTCGGCTGCCCCTCGTCGCTGGTCCGGGCGGAGGCCGCCTTCACGGATCTGGGCGGCGACTCCCTGTCGGCACACACCTTCTCGACCGTCCTCGAACAGATCCTCGACGAGGAGGTGCCCATCCAGGTCATCCTCCAGCCCTCCTCGACGCTGGCCCGCATAGCGGAGCGGCTCGGCCCGGCGCGGGACGCCCGGGAGGGGCGCCCCACCTTCGCCTCCGTGCACGGAGGCGACGCGCACGAGGTGAGAGCCGCCGATCTGGCGCTCGACCGCTTCGTCGACGGGCGGGTCCTGGCCGCCGGGCGCAGAGCGCGGGTCGGCCCGCCCTCCGTTCGGAACGTCCTGGTCACCGGGGCGACCGGGTATCTCGGACGGTTCCTGGCGGTCGACCGGCTGCGGCGCGTCCGCGAGACGGGCGGCCGGCTGACCTGCCTGGCCCGGGCCACCGACGACGGGGCCGCACGGCAGCGCGTGCTCGCATGCCTGCGCGCCGCGGTGGCCGACCCCACCGACTGGTTCGACGCGGCCGCGGAACGGCATCTGAGGGTGCTGGCCGCGGATGTGTCGGCGCCACGACTGGGCCTGGCGGAGACGGCCTGGGAGTCGCTGGCCGAACAGACCGACCAGATCGTGCACGCGGCGGCGCTGGTCAACCATGTCCTGCCGTACCGGAGCCTGTTCGCACCGAACGTCGCCGCGACGGCGGAGCTGATCGAGCTGGCGCTCACCGGCCGGGCGAAGCGGTTCGCCTACGTGTCGACGGTGGCCGCCGCGATGCTGCCCGACGGCTCGTTCCTCGACGAGACGGCCGACATCCGCACGGCGTCCCCGGTACGGCCACTGGACGACTCCGACGCGAACGGTTACGCCACGAGCAAGTGGGCGGGCGAGGTCCTGCTGCGCGAGGCGCACGAGAGGACGGGCCTGCCGGTCACGGTGTTCCGGCCGGACATGATCCTGGCCCACAGCAGCCTGCCGGGCGGGCTGAACCTGACCGACCGGTTCAGCCGGCTGCTTCTGAGTGTTCTCACGACCGGCATGGCGCCGCGCTCCTTCTACGGGCTCGACCGGGACGGAGGCCGTTCGCGGGCGCACTACAGCGGCCTGCCGGTCGACTTCACCGCCGCGGCGATCACCGCGCTCAGCGCCGGGAACGAGGACGGGTACGTCACCTACAACACGGTCAACGCCCACGACGACGGCATCTCCTGGGACGCGTTCGTGGACTGGCTGATCGACGCGGGCCACCCGATCGCCCGGTTCGACGACCATCGGCAGTGGCACATGCGCGCCGAGGCGGCTCTGCGCGGTCTGCCCGACCACCAGCGCCGGCTGTCGCTGCTTCCGCTGATGGGGGCGTACGCCCGGCCGGGCGTACCGAGGGCGGGCTCCGCCGTGCCGGCCACCCGGTTCAGCACGGCGGTCGGTGACCTCGGGGTGGGGGAGGGGCGTGTGCCGTCGCTCTCTCCTCCGTACATCGCCAAGTGCGTGGCCGACCTGAGGCTGCACGGTCTGCTCTGAGCGGTGTCCGCCGGGTCCGGCCTCCGGTACGGACCCTGCCCCGTCCACGATCGCGGTGGACGGGGCAGGGAAGGGCCGCGAGGCGCGGCAAGGGGGTGCTCAGCTGTTGGCGGGGGCGATCTCCTCGATGACGTGGCGGGGGCTCGCGAAGAACCCGGACTCGCGCGGGTAGTGGACCACGATGTCGGTGAAACCCAGCTCGGCGCACCGTCCCGCGACGTCCGCGAACGCCTGTGCGGACTCCGTCGTCGGCAGCAGGGAGAATCCGGTCAGCAGCGTACGGTCCAGGGACTTCGGGTCGCGGCCCTCCCGTTCGCACGCCGCGTCCAGCTGCTCCATGCGTCGCGCGAGCACCGACCAGGTCCAGGACGCGGTCCGCTCCTGCCTGGGCACGTCCCCCTGGTCGGTGACGACCCATGAGGCGCCGTACCGCGCGACGGTCCGCATCCCCAGCGGACCGTTCGCCGCCAGCACGAAGGGCACCCTGGGCCGCTGCACGCAGCCCGGCTCCAGCCGGGCGTCGACGGCCTCGTAGTAGCGGCCGATGAAGGTCGTCCGCTTGCGGCCGTCGGGCGTTCCGGTCAGCAGCCGGTCCAGGAGTTCCACGGACTCGCGGAACCGGCCGCCGCGTTCGTGCACCGACCAGCCCTTGCCGCGCTCGCCCTGGCCCAGCACGAAGGCGTCGGCGTCCGGCGAGCCGGAGCCGAAGCCGAGGACGAAGCGGCCCTCGCTGATGGCGTCCAGCGTGACGACGTCATGGGCGAGGGGTACCGGGTGGCGGTAGTTCGGCGACGTCACCAGCGTGCCGATCCTGATGCGCGAGGTGACCCCGGCGGCGGCCGCCAGCGTGGGCATCGCGCCGTACCAGGCGCTGTCCGGCAGTCCGGCCCAGGTGATGTGGTCGTAGCTGTAGGCGGCGTGGAAGCCCAGCTCCTCGGCGTGCCGCCAGCTCGCGGCCGCTTCCCCGAACGGACGGTCGGGCAGGATACAGACGCTGATGCGCACGGCGGACTCCAGATTCCTTGCTTCTGCTTCCTCAAGGCTCCCGACAGTACTGATCCCGCGCCTCGGCGCGGAGTCAGGAGATCTCTAGACCGCACCCTCGAATCCGGCCAATGCGGCACGTCCGACGGGAGGCGACCGCCGGCACCGCCTCAGGCGTCTCGGCCCGCCGGCGGAGTCCGTGATCACGATCCGCCCGGCAGGCCCCGGTCGTACCCCGGGTCGTCCGATGCGGTGAGCGGCGGTTCGGTCTTCATGTGGGCGGGCGCCAGGGCCCGGAGGGCGTGGTAGCCGACGACGACGATCAGCGTGCCCAGCGCGATGCCGCTCAGCTCGAAGTTGTCGGTGAGCTTCAGGCTCACGTTGCCGATCCCCACGATGAGCCCCGCGGCCACGGGCACGAGGTGCAGCGGGTTGGACAGGTCGACGCGCGAGCGGACCCAGATCTGGGCGCCGAGCAGGCCGATCATGCCGTAGAGGATGACGGTGATCCCGCCGAGGACACCGCCGGGGATGGCGGCCACGACGGCGCCGAACTTGGGGCAGAGACCGAACAGGATCGCGAACCCGGCGGCGCACCAGTAGGCGGCGGTCGAGTAGACGCGGGTGGCGGCCATGACGCCGATGTTCTCGGCGTACGTCGTCGTCGCGGGACCGCCGACCGACGTCGCCATCACGGTGGCCGCGCCGTCGGCCATGATCGCCGTGCCGAGCTTGTCGTCCAGCGGGTCGCCGGTCATCTCGCCCACGGCCTTGACGTGTCCGGCGTTCTCGGCGATGAGCGCGATGACGACGGGCAGGGCGACGAGAACCGCGGAGAGGGAGAAGCCCGGGGCGTGGAGGGTGGGAAGGCCGATCCAGTCGGCCTCGGCCACCCCCGAGAGGTCGAGGCGCCAGTGGTCGACCGATTCGGCACCTCCGGCGGGGGAGTGGATCTTGCCGAAGACGCGGTCGAAGACCCAGGAGACCAGGTAGCCGAAGGCGAGGCCGAGGAAGATCGCGATACGGGACCAGAAGCCTCGCAGCACGACGAGGGCGAAGCCCGTGAAGAGCATGGTGAGCAGCGCGGTCCACTGGTCCTGGGGCCAGTAGGTGCCGGCCGTGACGGGAGCCAGGTTGAACCCGATCAGCATGACCACCGCGCCGGTGACCACCGGCGGCAGGATGGTGTGGATGACACGGGCGCCGAGGGCGCGGATGGCCGCCCCGCACAGGAAGAGGACCGCGCCGACGACCAGCAGCGCGCCGGTGAGGGTCGCCGCGTCGCCGCCCTGGGTCTGGATGACGGCGGCCACGCCGATGAACGACAGGCTGCTGCCGAGATAGCTGGGGATGCGGCCACGGGTGATGAGCAGGAAGAGGATGGTGGCCGCACCGGATGCCATGACGGCGAGGTTGGCGTCCAGACCCATCAGGATCGGGGCGACGAAGCAGGCCCCGATCATCGAGACCACATGCTGGGCCCCGAGGCCGGCGGTGCGCCCCCAGGTGAGCCGTTCGTCCGGCCTCACGATCTCGCCCGGTGCGAGGTTCTTCCCGTCGCCGTGCAGTCTCCAGCGCACGCCGAGACTCATGGTTGCTCCCTGAAGGTCTGCTCGGTGTGCCGGCCGGTCTGCGACCCGGTGTTCGGTGTTCACCTGCGGAAAAGATCAGCGCCATGGTAGTGGTGCGGCGAGCGGCGGCGGCACGGAGGTCGGCCCGTCGCGCGCCGCACCACGTCCCGCCGCCGCGGCCCCCGAGCGCCGCCGCCCTGCCCCGTCAGCTCCCGGTCGCGCTCTTCGTCGTCGTACCGCTTCCGGCCGCCGAGCCGGTGACCTTGCGGTCGGCCGACCGCAGCACCCCGGCGCCCAGCACCAGGCCGAAGGCCAGCGCCGTCACCACGCCGAACGACACCACCAGGGAGGTGGCTTCGGCCAGCGACCCGATCGCGGAGGGGGCGATCAGGCTGGAGGTGTACGTGATGGTGGCGACGCCCGCGATGGCCTGACTCGGGTTCGACCCGCTGCGCCCGGCTGCCGCGAAGGCCAGCGGGACCACGACCGCCACACCGAGGCCCAGCAGAGCGAAGCCGCACATCGCGGCCGCGGGGGACGGCGAGAACACGACCAGCAGTCCGCCCGCGGTGGCCATCAGGCCGCCGGTGCGCACCGTGCGGACCGCGCCGAACCGGTCGACGATCCGGTCCCCGGCGATCCGGGCCAGGGCCATCGTCAGGGTGAACGCCGTGGTGGACGCCGCGGCGAGACCGTCCGAGCTGTCCAGGACATCCCGCAGGTAGACCGCCGACCAGTCCAGGCTCGCGCCCTCCGCGAACACCGCGCAGAATCCGATCGCGCCGATGATCAGGGCCGACTTCGGCGGCAGCGTGAAGCGCGGCGGCGGTTCCTCGTCCGGGCGGCTCTGGAGATCGAGGACGCCCCGGCAGGCGATCAGCCCCGCAGTCGTGAGCACCAGGGCGGCGACGGTGTGGTGCAGACGGGCGTCGGTCGCGGTGTGCGCGGCGACGGTGCCCGCCGCCGAACCGATCAGCGCGCCCACGCTCCACATGCCGTGCAGGCCCGACATGATCGACTTGTCGAGACGGTTCTCCACCTCGATGCCCAGCGCGTTCATCGCCACGTCGGACATCCCGGCGGTCGCCCCGTAGACGAACAGCGCAGCGCACAGCGCGACCAGGCTCGGTGCGAGCGCGGGCAGGATCAGCGCCAGCGTCCACAGCGCCAGCAGCGTCCGCAGGGCGGTCCGCGCGCCGAACCGGTGGCTGATCCGGCCGGCGAGCGGCATCGCGATCGACGCGCCGATCGCCGGGAAGGCCAGCGCCAGACCGAGCTGGCCCGCGCTCACTCCGGCGTGGTCCTGGATCCACGGCACCCGGGTCGCGAAGCTGCCGGTCACCGCCCCGTGGACGGTGAAGACGGCGGCGATGGCGATCCGCGCCCGCTTCACCTGCTCCGTGCTGTAGACCGTGACGGTCGGGTCGTCTCTCATGCCGTCGTGTCCCTCCCCTGGGAATTCTCGGGTGCCGGTGGTCCCGGCGCTCCCGTGCGACGATGCGGGCCGTAAACTATCAGGAACCCTGCCTGATAAATAGTCGTTACTTCGCGGCCCCGGGAAACGGCGGGGCGGCGATCTGGAAGGATCCCGGTATGCCCGCATCTCCGAGCACGGCTCGGGCCATCAACGACCGACTCGCCCTGCGGCTGCTCCAGCAGGACGGCCCGCTGACGGCCACCCAGCTCAAGACGTCGACCGGACTCTCCCGCCCGACCGTCGCCGACCTCGTCGAACGGCTCCAGAGTGCCGGACTGATCCAGGTCGTGGGCGAGTCCGGGGCCGTCCGCCGCGGACCCAACGCCCGGCTGTACGGGATCGTCGCCGACCGGGCCCATCTCGCGGCGCTCGACGTGCGTCTGGGAAGCGTCAGCGTGGTGGTCACCGACCTGGTGGGGGCCACGCTCGCCGAGGGCTCCCTGCCCATCGGCAGCGACACCGGCACCGAGCCCGCCGTCGAGCTGGCCGTCGCGCTGCTGGAGCGCACCGCCCGCGCGGCCGGGCCCGTCCCCCTGCACAGCGTCGGGGTCGGAGCGCCGGGGCTGATCGATCCCGCCACCGGCGAACTGCGCGACAGCACCGGCCTGCCCGCCTGGCACCGGGGCCTGGTCCGGGAGCTCCAGCGGCGGCTGCCCGCCACCGTCCTGGTGGAGAACGAGACCAACCTCGCGGCCGTCGCGGAACACCGGGCGGGCGCGGCCCGCGACCGGGAGACCTTCGTCCTGCTCTGGCTGGGCCAGGGGATCGGGGCCGCCGTCATGCTGGACGGCACGCTGCGTCAGGGGGCGTCCGGCGGCGCGGGGGAGATCGGGTTCCTCCCCGTCCCCGGAGTCAGCGGACTGCCCTCGGCGGTCAACTGCGAGGGCGGCTTCCACTCCCTGACCGGCTCCGCCGCCCTGTGCGAACTCGCCGCCGCGCACGGCCTCCTGGACCCCGACGCGGTGACCGACGGCCGGGAGGAGGCGGCGGCCGTGGACGCGGTGCGGGCCGCCCTGGAAGCGGGGGAGGCGGGTGAGCCCTTCCTGAAGGAGCTGGCGGACCGCCTCGCACTGGGCGCCGCAGCCGTCGTCTCGGTGCTCGACCCCGGCTGCGTCCTGCTCGCGGGGGCCGTCGGTCACGCCGGCGGCGCCGCGCTCGCCGCCCGGGTCGAGGAGCGGCTGGCCGCGATGTCACCCCTGCGGACCGAGGTCCGTGCCGGTTCGCTGGGCGACGGGGCCGTGCTGCGCGGTGCGCTGCTCACCGCCCGGGACGCGGCGCAGGACGCGCTGTTCGCGCCGGAGGGCTGAACCGGCCGGCCGGAGCTCCACGTACGCATCCCCCTGGCCGGAGCTCCACGTACGCGGCCGGGGGATGCGGTCCGGCTCGGGCCCGGGGCCGGGCCCGCAGGGAAGCGCCCGTGCCCCGGCAACGCCCCGGCCCCGGCGGTGGACGCCGGGGCCGGGGACGGCGGTGCCGGTCGCCCGGCGGTGAGCGGGGGGTGGAGCCGTTCACCGCCGGGCGACCGGAGAAGGGATCAGCAGGCGCCGAGGTCCTTCCAGGCGCCCCACTGACCGGCGGAGCCGGGCGTCTCGCCCTTCGTCCACCACGAGGCCTTCCACTGGTGGCCGCCGTGGCTGACGGTGGAGCCGCCGCCGTACTCGGTGGCCGTGTTCCAGGCCGGGGCCGAGCAGCTGCCGCCCGGCTGCGTCGGGGTCGGCGTCGGCGTCGGGCCGGTCGGGTCCGGCGTCGGGGTCGGCGTGGGGTTGGTCCCGGTGCCGGGCTCGACCGCGGTGGTGCCCCGGGCCAGGTCACCGGCGAGCGAGTAGGACTTCCCGCCGAAGGTCACGGTCCAGTTCGACGGGGTGGAGGTCGGCAGGTAGTAGACGAAGTCCAGCTCCACCGAGGCGCCGGGGGCCAGCGTCTGCCAGGCCGGGAGCTTCAGGGAGACCCGGTTGTAGGGGCCCTTGAGCCCGCCGATGTTGTTGGCGGCCGTGTGGTCGCTGCGGAGGATCGACGTACCGAAGCCGGACTGGTCCTTGGCGTTGGCCGGGGCGGAGGTGGAGTAGTCGAACTGGAACTCCGTGCCGCCGGGCAGCGTGGCCTGGGTCCGGTTGGTGATCTTCAGCTTCGGGCTGATCGGGTAGTTGGAGTCACCGAGCGCGAACTGGTTGAAGGAGACGTCGATGTTGACGGCCTCGGTGGGCAGGGTGACCGTGGAGCGCTTCGCGCCGTACGGAGCCGCCGACTTGAAGGCGTCGTACATCGCGGTGGTCAGCGTGTCGCCGGTCTCGTACTGGCCCTTCGCCGCGTTCCACCGGTAGTCGCCCGCCAGCTCCCAGATCATCGTGCCGCCGATGCCCTTGTCCACGACGTAGTCGGCCTTGGCCTTCACCGACTGCTCGTCCTCGGTGGAGAGGAACACCTTCTTCTGGGCGTTCCACAGCCACGGCGCGACCAGCGTGGAGTCGTACTTGCGGACGTACGTGCCGGTCAGCTGGGTGTTCGCGGGGAAGCCGTAGTCGGTGACGTAGTCGCCGACGATGCCCTTCTCCAGGTTCTTCGCGTGCCACATCGGGTTGGAACCGGCAGGCGATTCCTTGCCGTTGTCGTCCTTGTCGTGCCACAGGTTGTCGATGCCGACGGCGCCGTCACCGCACTTGGTCAGACCCGCGCCCGCCGGGCAGTCGGTCGTGGCCGCCTTGCCCCACAGGCCGTCGGTGCCGCCCTGCACGTTCTTGAAGCCGCGGGTGTAGTACGGCAGCCCGATGTTGATCCGGCCGGCCGGCATCGAGCCGCGGAAGTAGTGGTAGGCCCAGTCGGTGTTGAGGTAGCCGACCCCGCCGTACTGCGAGGTGGTGTAGACACCCGCCTGCGCCAGCTCGTTGTCCTTGCCGTCGTCGAACAGCTGGGCGTTCGGGCCGACGTACTCGTTCCAGGCGCCGTGCAGGTCGTAGGACATGATGTTGACGTAGTCCAGGTACTTCTGCATCTGGTACGTCTCCATGCCCCGCAGCAGGTAGCCGGAGGACGGGGCGGCGACGGTCAGGAGGTAGTGCTTGCCGTCGGCGGCGCCCGCGCGGTCCAGCTTCTCGCGCAAGGTCTTCATCAGGGCGTCGTAGCCCTTCACCAGGCCCGCGCGGCGGCCGTTGGCCAGCGTGTGGTCCATGGGGTTGCCCGCGTCCTTCATGGACGTCGCGTACTCGTAGTCGATGTCGACGCCGTTGAAGCCGTACTTCTTGATGAAGGTGACGGCCGAGTCGGCGAAGGTGTTGATGCCGGTCTGGTTGACCGAGCCGTCGGCGTTGGTCGCCATCGAGTAGAAGCCGCCGGAGTTGACGCGCTTGCCGTCCGGGCCGAAGTAGCCGCCGGTCTCGGCCCAGCCGCCCACGGAGACCAGGGTCTTCACGTCGGGGTGCTGCTTCTTGTACTTGGTCAGCAGGTTGAAGTGCCCCTTGTACGGGAGCGTCGGGTCCATCTCGGCGCCCGCGACACCGGGCCAGGTCATGCCGGTGGAGGCGTTGTCGGCGCTGTCGGGGCCGACCGAGAGCTTGTTGGAGCTGTCGACGTGCGCGAAGGCGTAGTTGAGGTGCGTGACCTTGTCCCAGGGGATGTTGGGGACCAGGTAGGCGTCCTTGCCGTCCTTGCCGGTGCGCCAGTTGGTGAAGTAGCCGATGACGCGGCGCTTGTGGTCGGCGCCCATCTTCTCGCGTCCCTCACCGTCGTAGACGGTGCAGTACGGGGTGTCGACGCCGGGGGTCTTGTACAGCCCGTCGGGGCGACAGGACTCGTGGTCGGTGGCGGCGGCCGACGGGGTGGCGGCGAGGGAGGTCATCAGCAGGCCGGCGACAGCGGCGCCGGCGGCGAGGAGCGTGGCTCTCGCTCGGGTGGGGGACAGCATGTGGACGTTCCTCCTGGGGAGGTCGGCAGAACACAACTGGCAAAGGGGGGTGGGTCGTGTCGGGGTCCTGGTGTGCGCACACCGCCGGACCGAACCTCGGAGGTGACGCAGAGATTAAGAGGACTAGACCAGTGCGTCAATAGGTCTGGACCTTTAACCGTCAACTTTCCCGATAGGTTGCCCCTGGCCCCCCGATGACTACGTTGTCGACTTCACGCCGACGGAATCGCGCCAGGTTTTCTGTGACCCAGCCCACAGTGCTCACCCGCATGGCCGTGAGGCGTCCGTGGCAGACTGGTTCCGTACCAGTAGCAGCGCACTCCGGGGTCGGTGTAATTCCGAACCGGCGGTTATAGTCCGCGACCCGTCCGCAGCCAGCGGCCGGTTGACCAGGTGAGATTCCTGGACCGACGGTGAAAGTCCGGATGGGAGGCAGTGCGCGGCGGGTTGTCATCGGTACGCCGCCGTCGGCGGACGCATGGCCGGGAGTCTCCCGTGACGCCGTGCGTTCCTGGCGTTCCCGTTCTCGGGTTCTCGGCGTTTCCGCTGGTGAGCCGCTCTATCTGTCGTCATCGACAGGCCCCGGAGTCCGTGCCCGAAGAGGCAGGAGGACCCGGTGGACACCGCAGCCGACATCACCGCCATGCGCCGAGCGATCACGCTCGCGGCGCGCGGTCTCGGCTCCACCAGCCCCAATCCGGTCGTCGGATGTGTGATCACCGACGCCGCCGGAGCCGTCACCGGCGAAGGCTTCCACCAGCGCGCCGGAGGGCCGCACGCCGAGGTCCACGCCCTGCGCGCGGCCGGTGGGCGGGCCCGCGGCGGCACCGCCTACGTCACCCTCGAACCCTGTGACCACACCGGCCGCACCGGCCCCTGTTCCCAGGCCCTCCTGGCCGCCGGGATCAGCCGCGTCGTGTACGCGGTCGCCGACCCGAACCCGGGGGCCGCGGGCGGCGGCGACACCCTGCGCCACGCCGGGGTCCGGGCCGAGCAGGGCCTCCTCGCGGAGGAGGCCGAGGCGGGCAACGCCGCCTGGCTGACCTCGGTGCGCCTCGGGCGGCCGTACGTCCTGTGGAAGTACGCCGCCACCCTCGACGGCCGGATCGCCGCCGCCGACGCCACCAGCCGCTGGATCACCTCGCCCGAGGCCCGCGCCGACGTCCACCGGCTGCGCGCCGAGGCCGACGCCGTGCTCGTCGGCTCCGGCACCGCCCGCACCGACGACCCCCAGCTGGCGGTACGCGGCATCGACGGCGTCACCCAGCCGCTGCGGGTCGTCCTCGACACGGACGCCGCCGCGGTGAAGCCCGGCGCCCGGGTCCTGGACGACACCGCGCCCACCCTCATCGCCGTCGCCGACGACGCCCCGGCCGGCCACCTTCCCGAGGCCGCCGTCCTGCGCCTGCCCCGTGCCGCCGCCGGACCCGGCCTCGACCTCGACGCCCTCCTCGGGGCCCTGCACGAGCGCGGTGTCCTCTCCGTACTCCTCGAAGGCGGCCCCACCCTCGCCGGCGCGTTCGTCGCCGCGGGAAAGGTCGACAAGGTCGTCGGCTATCTCGCCCCGGTCCTGCTCGGCGCGGGCCCCGCCGCGCTCGCCGAGGCCGGAATCTCCACGATCTCCGAAGCGTTGCGCCTCGATGTGACCGAGACCGTGCCGATCGGCCCCGATCTGCGCATCACCGCCGTCCCCGCCCCTGCTCGGAAGGGAAACTGAGTGTTCACCGGAATTGTCGAAGAACTGGGTGAGGTCACCGCCGTCGAGCAGCTGACCGACGCCTCCCGCTTCCGGCTGCGCGGCCCCGTCGTCACCGAGGGCGCCAAGCACGGCGACTCCATCGCGGTGAACGGCGTCTGCCTCACCGTCGTGGACACGGGCGACGGCGAGTTCACCGCCGACGTGATGGCGGAGACGCTGAAGCGCTCCAGCCTCGGTGCGCTCACCACCGGCTCCCGGGTCAACCTGGAGCGCCCGATGGCGCTCGGCGGCCGGCTCGGCGGACACATCGTCCAGGGCCATGTGGACGGCACCGGCACCATCGTCGAGCGCACCCCCTCCGAGCACTGGGAGCTCGTCAAGGTCTCCCTGCCGGCCGAGCTGACCCGGTACGTCGTGGAGAAGGGCTCCATCACCGTCGACGGCGTCAGCCTCACCGTCGTGGACGCGGCGGCCGACCACTTCACCATCAGCCTCATCCCCACCACCCTCGCCCTGACCACGCTCGGCCGCAAGCAGCCCGGCGACCCGGTCAACCTGGAGGTGGACGTGCTGGCCAAGTACGTCGAGCGGCTGCTCGGCGACCGGGCCGGACAGGACCCGCGATGAACCTCGCGGACTGGCTCAACTCCGAGGCCTTCACCGTGTTCGGCCAGCACATCAAGTGGTCGGACATGATCGGCAACCTCGTCGGCCTGATCGCCCTGGCCCTCGGCTGGCGGCGCTCGATCTGGACCTGGCCCGCCCAGCTCCTCTCCGGCGTGATCCTGCTCGTCGCCTTCGCCTCCGCGCACCTCTCCGGCAGCGCGGGCAAGCAGCTGGTCGTGATCGTCGTCGCCCTGTGGGGCTGGTGGTCCTGGAACCGCGGCAAGCAGCAGGCCCAGGACGGCTCCATAGCCGTCCGCTTCGCCACCTGGCGCGAGCGCGGTGTGCTGATCGGCGCCGCAGCCCTCGGCACGCTCGCCGTCGGCGGCCTGTTCACCGCCTTCCCGTCGCTGTCCTGGGACCCCTGGCCGGACGCGTACATCTTCGTCGGCACCGTCGTCGCGATGTACGCCCAGGCCCGCGGCATGGTCGAGTTCTGGTTCGCCTGGCTGCTCGTCGACCTGGTCGGCGTCCCGCTGAACTTCGCCAACGGATTCGCCTTCTCCGGCTTCGTCTACGTCATCTACGGCGCCCTCGTCCTGTGGGGGATGCGCGACTGGTGGCTGCGTACGCGGACACCCGCTCTGGAAGGAGCCACGGCATGACTGCCCAGCCCACCTGGCTGCACCCCGACCACGAACCGCTCCCCGAGAACTTCTCCCTGGACCCGGTCGAGCAGGCCGTCCGCGACATCGCCGCCGGCCGGCCCGTCGTCGTCGTGGACGACGAGGACCGCGAGAACGAGGGCGACCTCGTCATCGCCGCCGAGAAGGCCACCCCTTCGATCGTCGCCTTCATGATGAGCGAGTGCCGCGGTCTGATCTGCGCGCCCATGGAGAGCGACGAGCTGGAACGCCTCGACCTCCCGCAGATGGTCGAGCACAACACCGAGTCGATGCGGACCGCGTTCACCGTCTCCGTGGACGCCTCCGCCGCGCACGGCGTCACCACCGGCATCTCCGCCGCCGACCGCGCCACCACCCTGCGGATGCTCGCGGGCGGCGTCGCCGGCCCCGGCGACTTCGTCCGGCCCGGCCACATCTTCCCGCTGCGCGCCCGCTCCGGCGGCGTCCTCGTCCGCAACGGCCACACCGAGGCCGCCGTCGACCTCGCCCGGCTCGCCGGACTCCGCCCCGCCGGGGCCATCGTCGAGATCGCGGGCGAGGACGGCGTCATGCTCCGGCTGCCCGAGCTGATCCCCTTCGCCCGCAAGCACGGACTGACGATCATCTCCATCGAGGACCTGATCGCCTACCGCCGCGGCAACGAGCCGACCGTCCGTCGCGAGGCCGAGACCCGGCTGCCCACCGCGTTCGGCGACTTCACCGCGTACGGCTACCGCTCCAGCGTCGACGGCGTCGAACACGTCGCCCTGGTCCACGGCGACGTCAGCGACGGCGAGGACGTCCTCGTCCGGATCCACTCCGAGTGCCTGACCGGCGACATCTTCCAGTCCCAGCGCTGCGACTGCGGCCCCCAGCTGCACGCCTCCATGCGGCGCATCACCGAGCGGGGCCGGGGCATCGTCGTCTACCTGCGCGGCCACGAGGGACGCGGCATCGGCCTGCTCTCCAAGCTGCGCGCGTACGAACTCCAGGAGCGCGGCGTGGACACCCTCGACGCCAACCTGGAGCTCGGCCTGCCCGCCGACGCCCGCGACTACGCGGCGGGCGCCCAGATCCTCGCGGACCTCGGCGTACGCAGCCTGCGGCTGATGACCAACAACCCCGACAAGACCGCCGCCGTCGTCCGCCACGGCCTCGCCGTCACCGGCCGGGAACCCATGCCCGTCCAGGCCGGCGAGCACAACCTGCGCTACCTGCGCACCAAGCGCGACCGCATGGGCCACGACCTGCCCTGGCTGGACGGCGCCCCCGCGTCGACCTGCGCCAACCAGTAACGCGGACCACCGAACACCACGTAACCAGCAACAGGAGAGACATGAGCGGCAAGGGTGCACCCGAACTGTCCGTACGCAACTGCGGCGACCTGCGCGTGGCCGTGATCGCGGCCCAGTGGCACGAGAAGGTCATGGACGGACTCGTCGACGGCGCCCTGCGCGCCCTGCGCGAGCTGGGCATCGACGAGCCGACCCTCCTGCGCGTCCCGGGCAGCTTCGAGCTGCCCGTCGTCGCCAAGGTGCTCGCCGGACGCGGCTACGACGCGATCGTCGCCCTCGGCGTGGTCATCCGGGGCGGCACCCCCCACTTCGAATACGTCTCCCAGGGCGTCACCCTCGGCCTCACCCAGGTCACCGTCGACACCGGTGTTCCCATCGGCTTCGGCGTGCTGACCTGCGACACCGAGGAGCAGGCGCTGGAGCGGGCCGGCCTCGAAGGGTCCAACGAGGACAAGGGGCACGAAGCGGTCACCGCCGCCGTGGCCACCGCGGCCACGCTGCGCACCGTCAGCGAACCCTGGCGCTGAGTGCCCCGGGGCGACCCCGTATTCTGAGGACCATCATGGCTGACAAAACCTTCGAAGAGCTCTTCACCGAGCTCCAGCTCAAGGCCGCCGAGGGCGACCCCGCGACCTCCCGCACCGCCGAACTGGTGGGCAAGGGCGTGCACGCCATCGGCAAGAAGGTCGTCGAGGAGGCCGCCGAGGTCTGGATGGCGGCCGAGTACGAGGGCAAGGAAGCCGCCGCCGAGGAGATCTCCCAGCTGCTGTACCACGTCCAGGTGATGATGGTCGCCCGCGGGATCTCGCTCGACGACGTCTACGCCCATCTCTGAGCCGACCCCGACGCCGCAGCCCGGGCCCGGCCCGGGCGACACCACCGCGAAACCGCCCGCACACTCCCTCCGCACGAAGGAAGCCGACCTCATGCTGCGCATCGCCGTTCCCAACAAGGGTTCACTCTCCGGGCCTGCGATGGCGATGCTCCATGAGGCCGGCTACCAGCAGCGCAAGGAGTCGAAGGAACTGGTCCTGGTCGACCCGGCGAACGAGGTCGAGTTCTTCTACCTCCGCCCCCGCGACATCGCGATCTACGTCAGCTCCGGCAAGCTCGACATCGGCATCACCGGCCGCGACCTGCTGCTGGACTCCGGGGCCGACTCCGAGGAGATCCTCCAGCTCGGCTTCGCCCGCTCCACCTTCCGCTACGCCACCAAGCCCGGCACCGCGGCGGGCCCGCAGGACTTCGACGGCATGACGATCGCCACCTCCTACGAGGGCATCGTCGCCAACCACCTCGACGGGGCGGGCGTCAAGGCCTCCGTCGTCCACCTCGACGGCGCGGTCGAGACCGCCATCGAGCTGGGCGTCGCCCAGATCATCGCCGACGTGGTGGAGACCGGCACCAGCCTGCGCAACGCCGGGCTCGAAGTGATCGGCGAGCCCATCATGACCTCCGAGGCCGTCGTCATCCGCCGCAACGGCGCCCCCGCCGACGACCCCAAGGTGCAGCAGTTCCTCCGCCGCCTCCAGGGCGTCCTGGTCGCCCGGTCCTACGTCATGATGGACTACGACTGCCGCGTCGAGCACCTGGAGCGCGCCGTCGCCCTCACCCCGGGCCTGGAGTCGCCGACCATCTCCCCGCTGCACCACGAGGGCTGGGTAGCCGTCCGCTCCATGGTCGCCGCCAAGGAAGCCCAGCGGATCATGGACGACCTGTACGAGCTCGGCGCCCGCGCCATCCTCACCACGGCCATCCACGCCTGCCGCCTCTGACGGCCCGCCCGCACCCCCCGAGAGAAGACCCCGATGTCCGCGCCCAGGCCCGAACAGCCCACCCTGCCGGTCACCTTCCGGCCCACCCTCACCCGGGTGGTCCTGCTGAGCACGGGCCTGGCGATGTTCCTCGTCATCACCGTCATCGCGCTGATGCTGGAGCGGCTCAACCCGGGGGAGCGGATCACCTTCGTCTTCGTCGCGGCGCTCTTCTTCGGAGTCCTGGCCCTGCTCAGCAGGCCCAAGGTCACCGCCGACGACACCGGGGTCACGGTCGTCAACCTCACTCTGACCCGCAGGCTGGAGTGGGAGGAGATCCTCCGCGTCAACCTGCGCTCCGGCGACCCCTGGGTCTACCTCGACCTCAGCGACGGAACGAGCCTGCCCGCCCTCGGCATCCAGCCCGGCCTGGCCAAGCAGCAGGCCATCCGCGACGCCCGCGCCCTGCGCTCCCTCGCCGAGTCGCGCGGCTCCGGGAGCGACGACACCCCGGCCGCCGGCTGAGCCCCTGCCCTGCGCGGGGCCTTCCTGGCTACTCTGGTGGGCGGCGGCGCCCCGCGCGCCCCGCCCCGCCCGTACCACAGCCCCCTCCCGGGCCCGCGGGGCCTCACCTGCGACCCAAGGAGTGACTCCCTCCAGCAATGGACGGATCGTCCGGTAGTACCTGCGCCGCCCCTTCCCCGGAGGCGGCGGCCTCATGACCACCCCCCTGCTGCTCCTCGGAGCGGCCTTCCTCCTCATCCTCGCCAACGGATTCTTCGTGGCGGCCGAATTCGGGCTCGTCACCGTGGAGAAGCCCGACGCCGAGCGTGCCGCCGCCGAAGGCGACCGACGGGCCCGTACCGTCGTCGAAGCCCTGCGCGAACTCTCCTTCCAGCTCTCCGGCACGCAGCTCGGCATCACCATCACCTCCCTGGTGGTGGGCATGCTCGCCGAACCGGCCCTCGCCCGGCTGCTCGCCGGACCCCTCACCGCCGCCGGACTCCCCGCGGGAGCCGTCCCGGGTGTCGGCGTCGTCGTCGGGATGCTCCTGGCCTCGGCCGTGCAGATGGTCGTCGGCGAACTCGTGCCGAAGAACTGGGCGGTCTCCCGGCCGCTCCAGGTGGCCCGCTTCGTCGCCGGACCGCAGGCCCGCTTCGCCGCGCTCCTGCGACCGGTGATCACCCTCCTCAACGCCCTGGCCAACCGGCTGGTGCGGCTCCTGGGCGTCGAGCCCACCGACGAACTGGCCTCCGCCCGCACCCCGGGCGAGCTGGTCTCCCTGGCCCGGCACTCCGCCGAGGCCGGAGCACTCGAACAGGACACCGCCGACCTCTTCGTCCGCACCCTCTCGCTGGCCGGTCTCACCGCCCAGCACGTCATGACGCCCCGGGTGAAGGTCAGCGCCCTGCATTCCACCGCGACCGCCGCGGACGTCCTCAACCTCACCCGCGCCACCGGCCTCTCCCGCTTCCCGGTCTACCGGGACAGCATCGACGAGGTCATCGGCATGGTCCACCTCAAGGACGCCCTCGCCGTCCCCGCCCCCGAACGCCCGCGCACCCCGGCCGGACGGATCGCCGTCCCCCCGCTCCTGGTGCCCGGGACGCTGCCGGTGGAGACGCTGCTGCGGCGGCTGCGCCACGAACAGCCGATAGCCGTGGTCGTCGACGAGTACGGCGGCACCGCCGGCGTCGTCACCCTGGAGGACATCATCGAGGAGCTCGTCGGCGAGGTCCGCGACGAGCACGACGCCGAGGGCGCGGGCCGCCCCGAGCTGACCGCCGCCCCCGGCGAGGACGGCCGCCCGGTGTGGGACGCCGAGGGCAGCTGCCGGGTGCACACCCTGCGCCGCAGCGGACTCGATGTGCCCGAAGGGCCCTACGAGACCGTTGCCGGGCTCGTCGCCGGACTGCTGGGCCGCATCCCCGCCCCCGGAGACCGCACCGACCTCCCCGGCTGGCGGATCTCCGTCCGCCAGGTCGGCCACAACCGCGCCGAACGGGTCCGATTCACCCGGATGCCCGACCCGCAGCCGGACACGGCCGCACCGGCACTGCTGGAGGCCGCGCGATGAGCGTGCTCCAACTCCTCCTCGCCGCTCTCCTCGTACTGGCGAACGGCTTCTTCGTCGGCGCCGAGTTCGCTCTCGTCTCCGTACGCCGCAGCCAGATCGAACCGCTCGCCGCACAGGGCTCCGGCCGGGCCCGCACGGTCCTGCACGGCCTGGAGAACCTGCCGCAGATGATGGCCGCCGCCCAGTTCGGCATCACCGTCTGCTCCCTCACCCTCGGAGCCGTCGCCGAGCCGACGCTCGCCCGTCTCCTGGAGCCGCTCTTCCACGCGGCGCACGTCCCCGACGGACTCGTCCACCCCCTGGGCTTCGCCCTCGCGCTCCTGTCGGTGGTCGTCCTGCACCTGGTCATCGGCGAGATGGTCCCGAAGAACCTCGCGATGGCGGCGCCCGAGCGGACCGCACTGTGGCTGAGCCCCGGTCTGGTCGCCTTCGCCCGCCTCTGCCGTCCGGTCACCACCGCGCTGGGCGCCTGCGCCGGGCTGGTGCTGCGGCTGTTCGGCGTCGAGCCGAAGGACGAGGTGGAGGCCGTCTTCACCAGCGAGCAGCTCAACCGGCTCGTGGAGGACTCCGGACAGGCCGGCCTCCTGGGACCCGAGGCGGCGACACGTCTGGAGGACGCCCTCGAACTGGGCAGCAGGCCCGTCGCCGACGTTCTGCTGGGGCGGGCTTCCCTGGTCACGGTCGACCCGTCCGTGACCCCGCGCCGGATCGAGGCGCTGACGGTGCGCACCGGCTTCTCCCGCTTCCCGGTCTGCGCGGACGGCGGCGGCGCCTTCCTGGGCTACCTCCACGTCAAGGACGTCCTGGAGCTGGAGGACGCCGACCGCGCCGTTCCGCGGCAGCTCTGGCGCCCGATGGCGACCGTACGGGCCGAACTCCCGCTGGACGACGCCCTGACCGTGATGCGCCGCGCCGCGACGCACCTGGCGCAGGTCGCGGACGCCTCGGGCCGGATCCTCGGCCTGGTCGCCATGGAGGACGTCCTGGAGACGCTGGTGGGGGAGGTGCGGGACCCGGCCCACCGGACGGTCTCGGTGCCCCGCCGCACGGTGGACGCGCCGAAGGCACCGGAACTTCCGGCGCCCGGGGCCGCCCTCGTGCACTGAGGTACGGCAGTCGCGCCGCGCCGGGAGCCAAAGCCCCCGGCGCGGCGTCACACCGTGCCCGGCTCCTGCTTGCCCCGGCCCACCGGACCGCGCCCCGACAGCACCTCGCCGTACGCCTGCATCAGGTCGGCCAGCCGCAGCGTCGACAGGTCCTGGCGGGTCAGCTCGCCCGGACAGCCGGAGAGCCGCAGGTCGCGGTAGGCGCAGCTCTTCTCGTACAGCGTCCGCAGGAAGCGGCCGTTGCCCAGCTCGTCGATCCAGCCCTGGTCCACCACATGGCCGCTGATCGAGCGCAGCTCGTCCACCGCCTCCTCGTCCCACACGTCGTCGTTCTCGGCGGCCAGCACGCCCCCGATCGCGGTGAGTTCGAGCGGCCGGTAGCTGGGGAAGTCGACCCGGCTGGTGAAGCGGGAGGAGAGCCCCGGGTTCGTGGCGAGCAGCCGGTCCATGCCCTCCGGATAGCCCGCGAGGATGACGACGAGATGGTCCCGGTTGTCCTCGGCCCGCTTGAGAAGGACCTGGAGCGCCTCGTCGCCGTACGCGTCGCCCTTGCTGTAACCGGAGTTGGCCAGGCTGTACGCCTCGTCGACGAACAGCACCCCGCCGAGGGCCGAGTCGATCAGCTCGTTGGCCTTCACCGCTGTCTGCCCCAGGAACTCACCCACCAGATCGGACCGTTGGGCCTCGACCAGATGATCGCCGCCGAGCAGCCCGAGGGCGTAGAAGACCCGGCCGAGGATGCGCGCCACGGTGGTCTTCCCGGTGCCGGAGGGGCCGGAGAAGACGAAGTGGCGCTTCGGCGGCTGGACGGGGAGACCCTGCTCGGCCCGCAGCCGGGCCATGTTCAGCTGCGCCGAGAGCGCCTTGACCTGCCGCTTGACCGGTTCGAGACCGACCATGCGCTCCAGCTGCGCCAGCGCGTCGGCCAGCAGCGCGGGATCGCTGGGCCCGGCCGGGAAGGGGGGCGGCTTCCGGGTCCTGGTGCGGCGGGCGCCCTCGACGGGGACGGGCGGGCCGGGGACCGGCTCGTCGCCGAGCAGCCCCGGGTCGCTCATCGGCCAGGACTCCCGCCCGTCCACCGGATCGGCGCCGAGCAGCGCGTCGCCCTCCGACTGCGCCCCCGCCCCCGAGGCGCCCGAGCCGAAACCGGTCAGGGTCACGGCGGCCAGGTCCGCCGACTCGTCGTACCCGTCGCCCTCCACGAGCGCGGCGAGCCGGGCGGAGGTGTCCATGAAGGCCGGGTCGACCCGGTGCACCGCCCGGTACAACGGCAGGGCGGCCGCGCTGCGCCCGGTCCCCTCGTGGGCCCGCGCCAGCCAGTAGCGCAACTCCTTGCGCTGCGGCTGTTCGCTGCGGCAGCGCATCAGAGCGGCCGACAGCAGGGGCTCCGCCTGCCCGAACATCTCCAGTCGCACCCGCGCCATCCCGCCGAACAGACCCGCCTCGATGCCCAGCATCGGATCGTCGACGAGCTGCTCGGTGCAGCGCACCAACTGCTCCCAGTCCTTGACCAGATAGGAGCGACAGGCGTGCAGGAACCGCACCTGCGGATCCGCGTCCACCGGCGGCAGCCCCGCCAACGCCCGGTCCAGCTCCGGCACATGGCGACCGTCCAGCCAGTGCGAGGCGTGCGCCAGCAGCAGATCGCGCCGGCTCTCCAGCACCGGTTGCACCCACCAGCCCAGCCAGTACCAGGAGTTGAGTGTTCGTCGATGGCGCGCACGCTGCTCGCCGAAGCGGTCACGGTGCCGGTACATGCGTAACAGGGCCGTGGTGGTGTCGATGCGCAGCGCGTGGAGGCCGAGCCAGCCGTCCGCCATGCCCGGATCGAACCGCACCGCGGCTCTGAACTCCTCCTCGGCCTGCGGGTAGGCGCCCATCGTGTAGGCGTCCATGCCACGCTGCCAGGCGAGGTCGGCAGGGGCTCCAGCGCCCTGTGTGCCGATGTCCATCAGGTCCCCCACAAACCGTGCCCCCAGGATGTCCCGCCCGCACAGCATGCCCACCGGAGCGTGCTGAATCACGGCGTGGAGGAAGGGAATTGACCACACCGAGGTGCATCGTACCCGCGCGCGGGGAGGCGGACGCCCGATGGCCGACCCCCGCGGTGGTGACCCAGGGTGAGTGAATCGCTCTGTGTGGTCGCCGGGGCGGCGGTGGGAGCACAGGGCGAAGCCCCCGATCACGGGGGAACAATCGGGGGCTTCGCGTCCATGGGGGCTCCGAAAAGCCGCACAATGAGAACGTAAGACCAGTAAGGCTCCCCGGTCAAGCGGAGTTGGGGCACTTCCGGGCCGATTTCCGACTGCTCAGTATGGTGGGGCGTCCTGGCTACCATGCGTGACGGTTCGGTTCGCTCCCGCTGTCGTACGCGGCCCCGCCAGACACGCGTACCCCTGCGGCAACTGGCGTACCAGAGTGTCCGCGTACGACCGTGAGGGATCTTCGGCGAAATGCCGCGCCTCGGCCTGCGTCCACCCGTCCCAGAACCCGGTGAGCCCGGTCCCGTCCCGCCGCCGGCCACGCTCCCAGGACGCCTCCCGGTCCAACTCCATCCACAACAGCGCCGCCAGCCACGGGCGCACCTGACGGCGTCCCGCGCCGACCCCCTCCACCAGCACCACCGGGGTCGGCTCCAGGGTCCGCGCCGGGCCGAAGCGGCGCTCCGTCCAGTCGTACGGGGCATACCGGGCGCTCTCGCCGCGCGAGAGGGGCAGGAGGACCTGCTCCCGCAGCCGCCCCATCCACCCGAACAGCTCCTCGTGCGTGGCGAGGTCGTCCAGATGGAGGACCTGCGCACCTCCCAGCGCCGCCGCGAGGCGGGCGGCGAAGGTGCTCTTGCCCGAACCGGCGTGCCCGTCGACCGCGACGAGCCGCACCGGTCCGCAGGAGGGGGGCAGCGCGGAGAGGTCATCGGCGTGGCGGGCCAGGTCGTCCATGGCTCCAGGGTACGTTCCGGCACGAAGGCGCCAGGGGTCCACCGCAGGTCACGCCAGTGGTCCAGACCCATATTCGGTCCGGCGGCGACTGCCGAACACTGGCCCGATCCGGCTGCGAACCGGGATAGTTGGCGCACCGCACGGCACCCGCAGACCACCTTCCGCATCCGACCGGGGGTCACGACCATGACCAGTCCGACTTCGCGCAGAACCGTTCTGACCGCCGCGCTCGCCGCGGCGGCGGCCGCCGGCACGGTGGGCTCCACCGCGTCCGCGTCCGCCGCCCCGACCTCGCCCACCGGCTCCTCCGCCGCCCCGGAAGCCCTCGTGGACAACCGTTTCTGGCACACCTACACCGACTGGCGCCGCGGCACGGGCGACGGAACGCGGGTGCTTCCGGGGCCCCGGCCCGGCGTGGTGATCGCCGTCCCGGCGGGCCGCACCGACTACACCGATCCGCACACCGGCAGGACGGCCGCCTGGGACTACGCCACCTGGACCTCCCCCGTGCACCGCTCCGCCGTCCCCGCCACCGAGGTGATCGCCTCCTGGAACGCCCGCACCCCGGAAGGCACCTGGATCCAGGTCGAGCTGAGCGGCGTCTACGCGGACGGCACCGCGACGCCCTGGTTCGTGATGGGCCGCTGGGCGGCGGGCGACGGCGACATCCGCCGTACGTCCGTCGACGGCCAGGGCGACCCGTACAGCTCGGTGTGGACGGACACCTGGTCGGTGGACGATCCCGCGAGCGGCGTCCGCCTGGTCTCCTACCGGCTGCGGCTCACGCTGTACCGCACCCCGGGCAGCCGCCTCACCCCGACCGTCCGGCGGGTCGGCGCGATGGCCTCCGACGTGCCCGACCGCTTCACCGTGCCCGCGAGCACCCCCACGGTCGCCCGGGAACTGCCCGTGCCCCGCTACTCGCAGAACATCCACATCGGGCAGTATCCCGAGTACGACAACGGCGGCGAGGCGTGGTGCAGCCCCACCTCCTCGCAGATGATCATCGAGCACTGGGGCCGCCGCCCCACGGCCGAGGACCTCGCCTGGGTCAGGCCGGGCCTGCCCGACCCCCAGGTCTGCCACGCCGCCCGCCAGACCTACGACTACCAGTACGCGGGCTGCGGCAACTGGCCGTTCAACGCCGCCTACGCCGCCACGTACCGCGACCTGAACGCCGTCGTCACCCGGCTCGGCTCGCTCACCGACGTGGAGCGGCTGGTCCGCGCCGGCATTCCCGTCATCACCTCCCAGTCCTTCCTGAAGGAGGAGTTGACCGGCGCCGGATACGGGACGGCCGGCCACTTGATGACGGTCATCGGCTTCACCCCCGAGGGCGACGTCATCGCCAACGACCCCGCGTCCCCCGACAACGACGCGGTACGCCGGGTGTACCGGCGGCGCGAGTTCGAGAACATCTGGCTGCGGACCAAGCGCCACGACGCGGGCGGCAAGGTCAGAAGCGGCACGGGCGGGGTGTGCTACGTCTACTGGCCGACCCGGACGACACCGGGCCGGCACCGCGTGCTCAGGTCGCTCGGCCTGCTGTGAGCGTGTGCGGCCCCGCGGCCGCACCCGCCGGGCGAGCGGCCAAAGTGCCCTGGCCGCAGAGGAGTTGCCGAAGGGCCGCGCTATGTTGAACAAGTGACCGACACCAACTCACGCATCGACACATCCCGCCCGCACACGGCCCGGATATGGAACTACTGGACCGGCGGCAAGGACAACTACCCCGTCGACCGGCAGGCCGGAGACGAGATCCGGGAGCTGCACCCCGGGATCGGTGCGTACGCGAAGGAGGACCGCCTGTTCCTGGGACGGGCGGTCCGGCACCTGGCCGAGCAGGAGGGCATCACCCAGTTCCTGGACATCGGAACGGGGCTGCCCAGCGCCGACAACACCCACGAGGTGGCCCAGCGCGTTGTTCCCGACGCCCGTGTCGTGTACGTGGACAACGACCCGCTCGTGCTGGCGCACGCCCAGGCCCTGCTGGTGGGGACGCCCGAGGGGCGCATCGACTACCTGGACGCCGACCTGCGGGACATCGACGGGATCCTGGCGGCCGCGGCGAGGACTCTCGACTTCTCGCAGCCGGTGGCGCTGATGCTGCTGGGAGTCGTCATCTTCATCGAGGACGACGAGGAGTCGTACGGACTCGTCCGCAGGCTGATGGACGCGCTCGCCCCCGGCAGTCACCTCGTCCTGTCCCACACGGTCACCCACCCCGACATGCCGGACGTCGACGAGGCGGTGGCGTTCTGGATCGAGCACGGGACGCCGAAGCTCACGCAGCGGACCCCGGACGCCGTGGCGCGCTACTTCGAGGGTCTGGAGCTGCTGGAGCCCGGGGTGGTGCCGTGCTCCGCGTGGCGGGCGGCGACGCCGGCGCCGGACGTCGCGATGTACGCGGGCGTCGCCCGCAAGTGAAGGCGGGTCCCGGTCCCGGCGGTCCGTCGGGCCGCCGGGCGGCGGGGCCCGGTGTGGCGTGGCCCACTGTGCGCTCCCTCGGGCGTCGTCCGTCCCGGCCCGTTCTCCCCACCGCGCAGGGGGAGCGGGACGCCCCCGGACGCCCGGTCCGCCTCGGGCCGTGACCGGGATCTCGTTTCCCGTGGCCCGGGGTGCTGGCACTCTGGTCGGGTCACGGGGGACCCCAGCCGCATCCGTACGAAGAGCGAGACGCCATGACCGCGACCACCGCCGCAGGAAACGCCCACCACGCCCGCCGCGCGCGCCCCGGCGGCCCCGAGGACGGCCCGAAGCTGTTGGAGCACATCGCCGGCTGGGCCTTCGTGGTCGTGTTCGCGATGCTCGTCACCCAGCTCGGCCTGCTGTGACGGCCGCCCGACTCCGGTCGTGAGCGCGGGCAGGGCGCGCGAAAAGGCAGGGCGCGCGAAAGGGCGGGACGCGCGAAGGGGCGGGGCGCCGTCCGGCACCCCGCCCCTTCGTCCGTCGATCCCGTGAACGCTAGCGGATCGCCTTGATCAGCTCGCCGTTCCCGGTGTCACCGCTCAGCTCCCAGAAGAACGTGCCCCCCAGGCCCTGTTCGTTCTTGTAGTTCATCTTGGTGCCGATGGTCTCCGGGGTGTCGTAGCTCCACCAGTCGGTGCCGCAGTGCGCGTACGCCGTACCGGCCACCTTGCCCGTGGCGGGGCAGCTGTCCTTGAGGACCCGGTAGTCCTCGATGCCCGCCTCGTACGTACCCGGCGCCGCACCGGTCGCGCTGCCGCCCGGCTCGGACTGGGTGACGCCGGTCCAGCCGCGGCCGTAGAAGCCGATGCCCAGCAGCAGCTTCTCCGGCGGGATGCCGAGGGCCTTCAGCTTGGAGATCGCGGCGTCGGAGTCGAAGCCCTCCGTCGGGATGCCCGGGTAGGAGGTCAGCGGGGAGTGCGGTGCCGTCGGCCCCTTCGCCTCCCAGGCGCCGAAGAAGTCGTACGTCATCGGCAGATACCAGTCGAGGTGCTTCGCCGCCCCCGCGTAGTCGACCGCGTCGATCTTGCCGCCGTCGGAGCCGTCCGCCGTGATCGCCGAGGTGACCAGGTCGGTCCCGAAGGACTTGCGCAGCTCGCCCAGCAGGTTGCCGTACGCGTCGCGGCCGCTGGTGTCACAGGTGAGGCCGCAGGCGTTGGGGTACTCCCAGTCGATGTCGATGCCGTCGAAGACATCGGCCCAGCGGGGGTCCTCGACCAGGTCGCGGCAGGACTTCGCGAAAGCGGCCGGGTTCTGCGCCGCCTGGCCGAATCCGCCGGACCAGGTCCAGCCGCCGAACGACCAGAGGATCTTGAGGTCGGGGTGGAGCTTCTTCAGCTTGCGCAGCTGGTTGAAGTTGCCGCGCAGCGGCTGGTCCCAGGTGTCGGCGACCCCGTCGACCGACTGGTCCGCGGTGTAGGCCTTCTCGTGGTCGGCGTACGAGTCGCCGATCGTGCACTTGCCGCCGGTCACGTTGCCGAAGGCGTAGTTGATGTGGGTGAGCTTGTCCGCGGAACCCGACGTCTCGATGTTCTTGACGTGGTAATTGCGGTCGTACGTGCCCCAGTTGGTGAAGTATCCGATCACCTTGTCTCCCGCCGCCGTGGGGGCGGCCTCGGCCGCGGCGGGGGTCGCGGCCGGCTGCGCGGCGGGGGCGGCGCCGGCCGGGGACATTCCCGCGACGCCGAGCAGGGTGGCGCCGAGGGCCGCCGTACAGGCGGCCGCGGCGAGCGCCCGGAGCCGGGCGCGGGGACGGTGCAGCTTGAGCATCGTGGCTCCTCGTGGGGGAGGGCTGGTGCGTGGGGGGTGCGGGTGGAACCGCGGGCGGAAGTGCCCGATTTGACATGAACGCGATAGGCGCCCGGTGGAACCGTAGAAGGACTAGACCAGTTGGGTCAATGGTTCGGACCAATTCGCCGGTGGCCCACGGCTCCGCCAACCCGTCCGGCCTGCGCGTTGACCCCCGTGACGGGAGGCATTCGATCGGGCATACTCAACCCGCCACTGCCGATGATCGCGCCCCCCCGTGACCCGGGAGGGCAGGATCGGCGGGGCAGTCTGTCTTTCCCGGGTCACTTCCGGGAGATCACCCGGCGGCGCCTCTCCCACCCCGAGCGCGCGACCGCCGCAACGCCCGACAGGGAGGAGAGCGCCGTCATGTCCGACCGTGCCCCGCAGCCGGTGGAACGCCGTCTGCCCACCGAGGAGTCCCGGCAGCTCGTCGCGCTCGTCCGCGACATCGTGTCGAAGGAGATCGCTCCCCGGGCGGCCGAGGAGGAGGAAGCGGGTGTCTTCCCCCGCGAGGTCTTCACCCTCCTGTCCGAGGCCGGACTCCTGGGACTCCCGTACGACTCCGCCCACGGCGGCGGTGACCAGCCCTACGAGGTCTACCTCCAGGTACTGGAAGAACTGGCCGCCGCCCGGCTCACGGTCGGTCTCGGCGTCAGCGTCCACTCCCTCGCCTGCCACGCCCTGGCCGGATTCGGCACGGACGAGCAGCGCGCCGCGCACCTGGCGGACATGCTCTCCGGCGGCCTGCTGGGCGCCTACTGCCTCTCCGAACCCGCCTCCGGCTCCGACGCCGCCTCCCTGCGCACCAAGGCCGTGCGGGAGGGGGACGAGTGGGTCATCACCGGCACCAAGGCGTGGATCACCCACGGCGGCGTCGCGGACTTCTACACCGTGCTCGCCCGTACCGGCGTCGAGGGCCCCCGCGGCATCACGGCCTTCCTCGTCCCCGGCGACGCCGAGGGGCTGAACGCGGCTCTCCCCGAGAAGAAGATGGGGATGAAGGGCTCGCCCACGGTCCAGCTCCACTTCGACGGCGTACGGGTCGGCGACGACCGGCGCATCGGCGAGGAGGGCCAGGGCTTCGCCATCGCCCTGTCCGCGCTCGACTCCGGGCGGCTCGGAATCGCGGCCTGTGCCGTCGGGGTCGCCCAGGCGGCCCTGGACGAGGCCGTCCGGTACGCCACGGACCGGCGGCAGTTCGGCCGCCCCGTCGCGGACTTCCAGGGTCTGCGGTTCATGCTCGCCGACATGGCCACCCAGATCGAGGCCGGCCGTGCGCTGTATCTGGAGGCGGCGCGCCTGCGGGACGCGGGGGAGCCCTTCTCCCGGCAGGCGGCCATGGCGAAGCTGTTCTGCACGGACGCGGCCATGCGGGTGACCACCGACGCCGTCCAGGTGCTCGGCGGCTACGGCTACACGCTCGACTTCCCGGTCGAACGGCTGATGCGCGAGGCGAAGGTGCTCCAGATCGTGGAGGGCACCAACCAGATCCAGCGCATGGTCATCGCGCGCCACCTCGCGGGTCCCGAGACGCGCTGAGGAGCGGCGGCGCCTCGGGCCAGGGAGGCGGCGCCGCGACCTTGTGCCACTCCGGGTCGCGGCGGCCCGGCAGGGTGCGCCCGTCGCTCTCCCACTGGCTGAGCAGCGCGCTGTAGATCGGGGGGTCCACGGGGGCGCCCATGGGCGAGGTCCCCGTGGAGCGGGGCGGCGGCCGTGTGAGCGTCCCGGGCTGCGGAACCGATTCTTCGGGGGGCGGCGCGGCGAGACGGCGGCGACCCCGACCGACTGCTGAATGCGGCGTGGTCATACGGGGCCAACGCGACAGGGCGGGCCGGGGTCACTGCCACGCCGATTCGAGCGCTCGTTCGCGGGTGCCCGCCCCCTGCCGCCGGCGATCCGGGGATGCGGTGCCCCGGGCACCACGGCGGCCGGGCCGTCGTGGTGCTGCGCAGGGCGTACGGGGTACGGGTCAGGCGGCCTCGCGCCGCATCCTCGGCACGCGCAGCGGACGGGAGCCGGGCCCCCCGGCGTGCGAGAACGGCTGCATCCGCCAGTCGAGCCCCTGGGGGAGCGTCAACAGCAGCCCCGCCTCCTGCTCCTGGAGTTCCAGGGTCTCGTCCGCGGGCCGGGCATCGCTCACGCCGCGGCCGGTTCCGGCGCAGACGGTGAGGACGAAGGGGTTCCAGGGCGTGGGGCACCGGGCGTGCTCCGGCAGGACGTCCTCGTCGGCCAGCAGCGCGATGGGCTGGGCGCAGTCCGGGCAGATCACCCGGACCATCTCGAACATGTCGTACGCGTCGGCGCTACCGTCGTCGTCCGGATCGACAGGCTCCGGTTCGCCGCGTTCGGTGAGCTTCAGGCTCTGCATGGAAATTCCCCCCTCGGGTGGGCCGACAAGGCGCCACGGCCTCGACCACAGCAAGCACTTCCCATCGCGCATCGCCGATAACCGCGAGGCGGTCCGCTACCGACCCGCGAGCATGTGGCATTCGTCACATGCGGCCCGCAGGTGCCCAACCGTGACCCGCGCGACTGTGCCGAGCGGTGCCCGGGGCCATAGGTTGATCCACATGGAGGAGCTGGACCGTCAGATCGTTGAGTTGCTCGTCAGGGACGGGCGGATGAGCTACACCGACCTGGGCAAGGCCACGGGCCTGTCCACGTCGGCGGTTCATCAGCGCGTCCGCCGACTGGAGCAGCGCGGGGTGATCCGCGGCTATGCCGCGGTCGTCGACCCCGAGGCCGTCGGGCTGCCCATCACCGCGTTCATCTCGGTGAAGCCGTTCGACCCGAGCGCACCCGACGACATCGCCGAACGGCTCGCCGGGGTGCCCGAACTGGAGGCGTGCCACAGCGTCGCCGGGGACGAGAACTACATCCTGAAGGTGCGCGTGGCGACCCCGTTGGAGCTGGAACACCTGCTCACCCGGATCCGTACGCTCGCCGGCGTGTCCACCCGGACCACCATCGTCCTGTCCACGCCGTACGAGGCCCGGCCCCCGCGTATCTGAGCGGCGGACGCCCGCTCCGGAGGGGGCCGGGGGCCAGGTGGCGGGCGCAAGGCGCGAGACTGGTCCCATGAGCCAGAGCACCGCCCCCCGGAGCGCCCCCGAACACCGCACCGTGCTGTTGCGCGGCGGAGACGTCCACAGCCCCGCCGACCCGTTCGCCACCGCGATGGTCGTCGAACGCGGTCATGTCGCCTGGGTGGGTTCCGAGGGGGCCGCCGACGCCTTCGCGAGCGGTGTGGACGAGGTGGTCGACCTCGAAGGCGCCCTGGTCACCCCGGCGTTCACCGACGCCCATGTGCACACCACCGCCACCGGCCTGGCCCTGACGGGGCTCGACCTCTCCGGTGCCCGCACGCTGTCCGAGGCCCTCGGTCTCGTCCGTGCGTTCGCGAACGGGCGCCCCGCCGGGGACGTTCTGCTCGGACACGGCTGGGACGCCGCACGCTGGCCCGAGCGGCGCCACCCCTCGCGCGCCGAACTCGACGCGGCGGCCGGCGGCCGGGCCCTGTACCTGCCGCGGATCGACGTGCACTCCGCGGTCGTCACGACGGCCCTGCTCGACCTCGTCCCCGGCGTCACCGCGATGACCGGCTACCACCCCGACGCGCCGCTCACCGGCGACGCCCACCACGCGGTACGGGCCGCCGCGCACGGTGCGCTCCCGGCCGCCCAGCGGGGAGCCGCGCAGCGCGCCGCCCTCGACCACGCGGCCTCCCTCGGCATCGGCAGCGTGCATGAGTGCGGCGGACCCGAGATCTCCGACGAGGAGGACTTCACCTCCCTCCTCGCCCTCGCCGCCGAGCGGCCGGGACCGCGCGTCCTCGGCCTCTGGGCCGAGGAGATCGCCGACGAGGAGGACGCCCGGCGCATCCGCGAACTGGGCGCGATCGGCGCGGCCGGCGACCTGTTCGTCGACGGCTCCCTCGGCTCGCACACCGCCTGCCTGCACCGGCCCTACGCGGACGACCCGCACACCGGCACCGCCCACCTGGACGCCGCCCGGATCGCCGCCCATGTCACCGCCTGCACCGAGGCGGGCCTCCAGGCGGGCTTCCACGCCATCGGCGACGCCGCGGTCACCGCCGTGGTGGACGGGGTCCGGACCGCCGCGGGGACGCTCGGCCTCGACCGGATCCGGGCCGCCCGTCACCGCGTCGAGCACGCCGAGATGCTCACCCCCGAGACGATCGCCGCCTTCGCGGAACTGGGCCTCACCGCCTCCGTCCAGCCCGCCTTCGACGCCGCCTGGGGCGGCCCGGAGGGGATGTACGCCGAGCGCCTCGGCGCGGAGCGGGCCGCCGGCCTCAATCCGTACGCGGCGCTGCTGCGCGCCGGAGTGCCGCTGGCCTTCGGCTCCGACAGCCCGGTCACCCCGCTCGACCCCTGGGGCACCGTGCGGGCCGCCGCCCACCACCGCACCCCGGAGCACCGCATCTCGGTCCGCGCCGGGTTCACCGCGCACACCCGCGGCGGCTGGCGGGCCGTCGGCCGCGACGACGCGGGCCTCCTGGTGCCCGGCGCCCCGGCCGACTACGCCGTCTGGCGCACCGCCGAACTCCTGGTCCAGGCCCCCGACGACCGGGTCGCCCGATGGTCCACCGATCCCCGGTCCGGCACGCCCGGCCTGCCGGATCTCACCCCCGGGGCCGACCTTCCGGTCTGCCTGCGAACCGTGGTCTTCGGACAAACTGTCTACGTGCGACCGAACGAGTGATGCCGGGACATTTCGTACCGCCGATCGATGGCCCGATCACGGGTCCGCGACCTGCGGCCCTTCGCCACTGACCAGGCAATCTTGGAAAAAGCCGCAGGTCGGACGCCTATTGACAGAAAGCGCCCACGGGCCGGTAGGTTCGGCCGGGTCCACCACAGGACATCCGTCCGGTTAAACCTCCACGCAGTCGTCGAACGCCGCTGGGTCATGAGGCGGTGTGCCGCACCGGCCCACCACCGCTGACAGCCAGGTTCAGCGCCCGCGCCTCGGGGGCGAGGGAAGGTTCCAGCCGGACGGAGGGTGGGACCCGGGTGGGGCCCGGACGTTCAGTAGACAACGGCTTTCGGTCGACCCGCAGCCAGCGGGCCCCAGGTCGGCCCGAAGGGCGCCGGGCCCCGATCCGAAGTTCCGACGTTTCTCACGCGCGTTCTCCCAGGGGGTTCGCCGTGCCGTGGACCCGTGTTCTGTCCGCAGTTCCAGGGGTCTGTCCACGCCGCGCCACACGCTCGCGCGACCGCGTCGGAGCCCGGCGGCGGTGCGCTGGATATGGTGTCCCCCTGTGTACGGACTCTAAGGGGCAGTAGTGAACGACGGCGGTCAGAGGCAGTTCGGCCCGCTCGGCAAGGTCCTGGTGATCATTCCGACCTACAACGAGGTCGAGAACATCGGGCCGATCGTCGACCGGGTGCGCACCGCCGTCCCGGACGCCGACATCCTGGTGGCCGATGACAACAGCCCCGACGGCACCGGCAAGGCGGCCGACGAGATCGCCGCGGCCGACGGCCAGGTCCACGTCCTGCACCGCAAGGGCAAGGAAGGGCTCGGTGCCGCCTACCTCGCGGGCTTCGCCTGGGGCTCCGAGCACGGCTACGGCGTGCTCGTCGAGATGGACGCGGACGGCTCCCACCAGCCCGAGGAGCTGCCCCGGCTGCTCACCGCGCTCAAGGGCGCCGACCTGGTCCTCGGATCCCGCTGGGTGCCGGGCGGCCGCGTGGTCAACTGGCCCAAGAGCCGCGAGGTGATCTCGCGCGGCGGCAGCCTCTACTCCCGGCTCGCCCTCGGTCTCTCGGTCCGGGACGTCACCGGCGGCTACCGCGCCTTCCGCACCGGGACGCTCGACGGCCTCGGTCTGGGCGAGGTCGCCTCGCAGGGCTACTGCTTCCAGGTGGATCTCGCCCGCCGCGCGGTCGAGGCGGGCTATCACGTGGTCGAGGTCCCCATCACCTTCGTCGACCGGGAGATCGGCGACTCCAAGATGAGCCGGGACATCCTCGTCGAGGCGCTGTGGCGGGTCACCGGCTGGGGCATCACCGCCCGTGCGAACAAGGTCCTGGGCCGCAAGACGCTCTGAGGCCCCGGGCCGGCGAACGGGGCCGCCGCCCGCCCGGCTTCATGATCACCCCCTTACGCCGCTTGCACGCTCGTACAGGCACACTGGGGACATGACGACCGGCACTCCGCCCCCGACCCGTCCCCGGCGCTCGCGCGCCCGTAGATTCCTGCCGCCGGCCCTGGCCGCCTGGCTGGTCCTGGAGATCTGGCTGCTCACCCTGGTCGCCTCGGCCGCGGGCGGCCTGATCCTCCTGCTGATCCTGGTGGCCGGGGCCGCGCTCGGCGCCGTGGTCATCAAGAGCGCCGGCCGGCGCGCCTTCAAGAACCTCACCGAGACCCTCCAGCAGATGCCGGGTCAGCCCGGCGCTCCCGCCACCGGGCCGACCGCCCCCGCGGGCGGCAAGGGCTCCCGGGGCAACGGGCTGCTGATGCTGGGCGGGCTGCTGCTCCTGATCCCCGGACTGATCTCGGACGCGGCCGGACTGATCCTGCTCGTCCCGCCGGTGCGCACCATGATCAGCCGGTACGCGGAGCGCTCGCTGGAGCGCCGTATGCGGGCCGCGCCGCCGGGAGGCCTCTCGGACGCCTTCCAGCAGGCCAGGATGCACCGGCCGGACGGCAAGGTCGTCCAGGGCGAGGTCATCCGCGAGGACGGCTCCCAGGCGCCCTCCGGACCCGACGACGGCCCCCACCAGGGACCCCGCCCACCTCTCACACCCTGACAGGAGGCTCCCTGGCGTACCGGCTCCCTGGCGCGTCAGGGAGCCGTGCCGTCGGGGTCATGGGCTCGGACCATGCCGAAGAGCCGCGGGCCGCGACACATGTTCTGTGTCGCGGCCCGCGGCTCTTGGTGCTGTGCGGTAGGACGCGGTCAGGCAGACTTCCTGCTGTCCCGCGGGTGCACGGCGATGTTCATGGCTCCGGAGCGCAGAACCGCCAGCCTCTCGGCCAGCACCTCCTCCAGCTCCTCGCGGGTGCGCCGCTCCATGAGCATGTCCCAGTGCGTGCGCGCCGGCTTGCCCTTCTTCTCTTCGGGGCCGTCCCCGTCCACCAGGAGTGCCTGGGCGCCGCACGCCTTGCACTCCCACTCCGGCGGAATCTCTGCTTCTACCGAGAACGGCATCTCAAATCGATGTCCGTTCTGGCATGCGTACTCCACCGCCTGGCGCGGGGCCAGATCGATGCCGCGGTCCGTCTCGTAGCTGGTAACCACAAGTCGCGTGCCGCGGAGAGCTCGCTCACTCATGAATCGTGCCTCCCGGGCTTGTCGCCCACAGGACAAAATGTCGCTGTCGTCGTCATCCGGTCAACGTCCGGTCGGCGGTAAAGATTCCCGTTGCCGGTCATGCGTCGCCCGTCGTGCCGCTGCTTTGTCTGGGTTGAGTACCCACGCATGCCCGGTTTGTCACCTCTGGTGGAAGTTGTCACTCAATGGTCGAGCCGCTTCCACTGGCAGTAACGGTCCTCCCGGGCAGGCCAAAGACGTATACTACCGCCCTTTGACTTCAACGTCTAAATCCGTTCCGGCACGGGGTTGCCCGCGGCCTCCACCGCACGCCTCACCGGGACCCGCGCGAGCAGCACCGCGCCGAGCGCGAAGAACACGATCAGCGAGATGATCGCGTCGCGATAGCTGCCGGTCAGCTGGTACGCCAGACCGAACACCAGGGGCCCCAGCCAGCTCAGCCCGCGGTCGCTCAACTCGTACGCGGAGAAGTACTCCGCCTCCTTGCCGCGCGGCACCAGATGCGAGAACAGCGACCGCGACAGGGCCTGACTGCCGCCCAGTACCAGGCCGATCGCCGCCGCCAGAACGAAGAAGAACGCCGGAGCGTCGGCGGGCAGCAGATAGGCGGAGATCAGGATGAGGGTCCAGATCACCAGCGATCCCAGAATGACGCGTTTCGCGCCGTACGTCCGGGCGAGCCGTCCCATGCCCAGCGCCCCCGCGACCGCCAGGATCTGCACCAGCAGCACGGCGACGATCAGCGTCGTCTGATCCAGGCCCAGCTCCTCGGAGCCGTACAGCGAGGCCTGCGAGATCACCGTCTGGATCCCGTCGTTGTAGACGAGATAGGCGAGCAGGAAGGAGAGCGTCAGCGGGTGGCGCCGCATGTCGCGCAGGGTCGCCTTCAGCTGCTGCCACCCGGACCCGACCGCTCCCTCGCCGCCCGGCGGGATCCGGCGGTCGCGCAGCCGGCGCAGCGGCACGAGGGTGAACGCGCCCCACCACAGACCGGCCGAGGCGAGGCAGATCCGCACCGCGTCGGACTCCGAGAGCCCGAAGGACTCGTGGCCGGTGTACAGGATCAGGTTGAGCACCAGGACGATGGCGCCCGAGGTGTAGCCGAAGGCCCAGCCGCGCGAGGAGACCGCGTCGCGCTCCTCCGGCTCGGCGATCTGCGGCAGGTAGGCGTTGTACAGGACCGTCGACACGGAGATGGAGGCGTTCGCCACGATCAGCAGGAACGCGCCCAGCAGATAGCGGTGGCCGTCCAGGAAGAACATCCCCGCCGTCGCCGCGGCCCCCGTGTAGGCCGCCGCCGCCAGCAGCGGCTTCTTGCGCCCGGTGCGGTCCGCAGCCGCGCCCACGATCGGCATCAGCACGACGGCCACCACGATGGAGGCCGAGACGGAGTACGCGAACAGCGATCCCGCGCGCACGGGTATGCCCAGCGGATGCACGAACCCGTCGGGATCCGCCGCGGCCTTGGCGATCGACGTCAGGTACGGACCGAGGAAGACGGTCAGCACGCTGGTGGAGTAGACGGAGCACGCGAAGTCGTAGAAGTACCAGCCGTGCTGCTCGCGTCTGCGGGCGGCCGCCGTCCCGTCGTCCGGCGGCCGCCCGGACGGATCGGCCTTACCTGTGGTCCCGGTGCTCAAGCCGCGCCCCCTCGGTCGTCCCCTGTGGACGTGGACGGACCGGGCGTCAGGCCCATGCCCCCCGCTCGCTCAGCACCGTACGCAGCGTCTCGATGTGATCGGTCATGATGCCATCCACACCGAGGTCCAGGAGCGCCGCCATCCGCTCCGGTTCGTTCACCGTCCAGACGTGCACCTGGAGCCCGAGCGCGTGCGCCGTGCGGACGAAGCGGGCGTCCACCACCGGGATGCAGCCCTGCCGCTCCGGCACCTGGGCGCAGACCGCGCCCGCGCGCAGCGGCACCGGGATGCCGTACGACCGCAGCCGCAGCCCCAGGACGCCGCGCACCCCGTACGAGGTGGCCAGGCGGGGGCCCGCCAGGCGGTGGGCGCGGGCCACCCGGGCCTCCGAGAACGAGCCGACGCAGACCCGGTCCCAGGCGTCGGTGCGACGGATCAGGCCGAGCAGGGGCTCCAGCGCCGACTCCGCCTTCAGGTCCACGTTCCAGCGGGCCCGGGGGAACTCCTCCAGCAGCTCCTCGAAGAGCGGGAGCGGTTCGCCGCCCCCGACCCGGGCCCGGCGCACCTCGCTCCAGGGCAGCGCGGAGATCCGGCCCCGGGCATCGGTGACCCGGTCCAGCGTCGCGTCGTGGAAGGCGACGAGACGGCCGTCGGCGGTGGTGTGCACATCGGTCTCGAAATAGCGGTAGCCCGCCTCCGACGCCCGGCGGAAGGCGGTCGCGGTGTTCTCCACGCCGTCCGCCGCCCCGCCGCGATGGGCGAAGGCGATCGGCGTCGGGTGGTCCAGATAGGGGTGGCTCGGATTCACTGCGGCAGTATGGCCTGCCCGGGTGCCGGGTCGGCGACGGGGCCGGAACCGGCGGGCGGCGCGGTGGTGGACGGTTCGCCCGAAGCGACGGTGACACCCGGTCCGCCGGGCTCGGGGAGCGCGAACATCCGCAGGAAGAGCTGGGCGAGCGGGCCGATGGCCAGCGCGTAGAGCACCGTGCCCGCCCCCAGCGAGCCGCCCAGCAGGAACCCGGTCACCACGACCGCCACCTCGATCGCGGTGCGGACCAGCCGGATGGAACGCCCGGTGAGCCGGTTCAGCCCGGTCATCAGCCCGTCGCGCGGCCCCGGCCCGAACCGGGCCGCGATGTAGAGACCGGTCGCCACCCCGTTGAGCACGATGCCCAGGACCATCGCGGGAACGCGGAAACCGAGTCCGTCCAGGTCGCCGACCACGGCGAGCGTCCCGTCCATCGCCAGGCCGACCACGAAGACGTTCGAGACCGTGCCGAGCCCCGGCCGCTGGCGCAGCGGGATCCACAGCAGCAGCACCACGGCGCCGACGATGATCGACACCACGCCGATCGATATCCCGGTCAGCTCCGCGAGGCCCTGGTGCAGCACACCCCACGGCTCCAGGCCCAGCTCGGCCCGCACCAGGAGCGCGGAGCTCGCCCCGTACAGCGTGAGACCGACGTACAGCTGGACCAGCCGCCGGGTGAGGTGAGTGGTGCTCCGGCCGGTGGTCCTGGCCACGTTGTGCCCCCTGCTGTGGTGGTAGTGGACTGCTTCATGTCACTCTGTGGCAGGGGATCGGCCACCAACTAGGGCCAATTCGAGGAAGGTGGACTGATTTCGATGACGCAGTGGACATCGACGGTGGGGGCGGCCCAGCTCGCCCGGCAGCTCCGGTCGCAACAGGCCCGGCCCACCGGACCGGGCGGCCGCAAGCCGCCCGCCTACCGCGCGCTCGCCGACGGGGTCCGGCTGCTCGTCCTGGAGGGCCGGGTCCCGGTCGCCGCCCGCCTCCCCGCCGAACGCGAACTGGCCCTCGCCCTCGCCGTCAGCCGTACGACCGTCGCGGCCGCCTACGAGGCGCTGCGCGCCGAGGGCTTCCTGGAGTCCCGGCGCGGCGCTGGCAGCTGGACCGCCGTCCCGGCCGGCAACCCGCTGCCCGCCCGCGGCCTCGAACCGCTGCCGCCGGAGTCGCTCGGCTCGATGATCGACCTGGGGTGCGCGGCCCTGCCGGCGCCCGAGCCCTGGCTGACCCGCGCGGTCCAGGGGGCGCTGGAGGAGCTGCCGCCGTACGCCCACACGCACGGCGACTACCCTGCCGGACTGCCCGCCCTGCGGCAGATGATCGCCGACCGCTACACCGCGATCGGCATCCCGACCATGCCCGAACAGATCATGGTGACCACCGGCGCGATGGGCGCCATCGACGCGATCTGTCACCTCTTCGCGGGCCGCGGCGAACGGATCGCGGTCGAGTCCCCCAGTTACGCCAACATCCTCCAGCTGATGCGCGAGACGGGCGCCCGCCTCGTCCCGGTCGCGATGGAGGAGGGGCTCGGCGGCTGGGACATGAACCGCTGGCGCCAGGTGCTGCGGGACGCCGCGCCCCGGCTCGCCTATGTGGTGGCCGACTTCCACAACCCCACCGGCGCGCTCGCCGACGAGCAGCAGCGCCGGGACCTGGTGGACGCGGCCCGGTCCGCCGGAACGGTCCTGGTCGTCGACGAGACCATGAACGAACTCCGCCTGGACGCCGACATCGACATGCCGCGCCGCGTCTGCGCCTTCGACCCGGCGGGCAGCACGGTCCTGACCGTCGGCTCGGCCAGCAAGGCCTTCTGGGCCGGCATGCGCATCGGCTGGGTGCGCGCGGCCCCCGACGTCATCCGCAGCCTGGTCGCCGCCCGCGCCTACGCCGACATGGGCACCCCCGTCCTGGAACAGCTCGCCATCAACTGGCTCATGGGCACGGGCGGCTGGGAACAGGCCGTCGAGGTCCGGCGGATCCAGGCACGGGAGAATCGGGACGCCCTGGTCGCGGCGGTGCGCCGGGAGCTGCCGGACTGGGAGTTCGCCGTGCCGCGCGGTGGACTGACGCTGTGGGTGCGCACCGGCGGCCTCTCCGGATCGCGGCTGGCCGTGGCCGGCGAACGGGTCGGTGTCCGAGTGCCTTCGGGTCCCCGCTTCGGGGTCGACGGGGCCTTCGAGGGGTACGTACGGCTGCCGTTCACGGTCGGCGGGCCGGTCGCCGACGAGGCGGCCGTACGGCTGGCCGCGGCGGTGGACCTGGTGCGTTCCGGGGCGGGCGTGGGGGCCGACGCCCCGCGCAGCTTCGTGGCCTGAGGGCTTCGGCTTCCGGGCCTCGCACAGACGCGTGCGGGCGGGAAGCCGGCCGTCGACGGTCCGCTTCCCGCCCGCGGTGGCGCGGCCGGGCTCCCCGTTCAGCTCTCGGCGCCCGCCGGCTGCGCCTTCGCCAGCGGCTCCGACGGCCTGGCCTCGGCGACCATCGCCTCCACCGGAACGGCCTCGACCGTACGGGCCGCTGCCTCCGCCGCCACGGGGACCTGCTCCGTCGACGGCCCCTCGTCGGCGGGCTCCGGCGCGGACGCCGCCTCCACCGAGGTGTGACGTCCGGGCAGCAGGTCGAGCACCGCCTGCCGGTGCGCGTCGCTCGTGGCGTCGTCGTACGGGTCCGGGGTGGCGGGAACCTGGAAGCGCAGGACCGGGCCCACTCCGAGGCGGACGTAGCCGCGCCCCGGGGGGACCTCGGGCGGCGGCGTGGTGTGCGGTTCGGCACCGAGGACGGCCTCGATCTGCTCACGGGAGGCCGGCCCGAGGACCGCGCGGGCGCGGGTGTGGGTCGTGACGGTCTCGGTGAGGGTGTCCAGCGCGTCGAACTGCTCGGCCAGCACGACGGTGACCTGGGCGGCCCGGCCGTGCCGCAGCGGGATCCGGAGCAGCTCCAGCGGATCGGGCCTGCCGTCGGCCGCCGCGAGATGGCCCAGCGCGCCGGGGCGGTCCAGCAGGATCCACAGCGGGCGCCGGATGTCGTCCGGCACGGGGTGTCCGCTCTGCCGGGCCCGGTTGCCGGCGATCAGTCGGCGCTCCGTCTCGTGCGCCGCCCACTCCAGCGTCGCCAGCGCCCCGCCGAGGCCGGACTCCACGGCGAGGACGCCGCCGCGTCCCGCGAGGGCGCCGTACTCGCCGGTGCCGCTGCCGTCGACGACGATGACGTCGCCGTCCCGGAGCGCCTGGAGAGCGATCGAACGAACCAGGGTCGTGGTGCCGCCGCCGGGCTGTCCGACGGCCAGCAGGTGCGGTTCGGTGGAGCGGCCGCCGGTCCGCCAGACCACGGGCGAGGCGTCCACCGTCATGTCGCCGTCGCGCACGGGGACGGTGCGCGAGACGGCGTCCGGGTCGGTGAAGCCGAGCACCGTCTCGCCGGGGGCGGTGACGAAGCGCTGCGCGGCGACCGTCGTGGGGAGCGCGTCCAGCACGGTCATGACGAGACGGTTGGCCTCCTCGTCCCAGCCGAAGTGGTACTCGCGGCCCCGGCCGGACTTGGTGTGGAGCAACTGCTCGATCCGGGAGCGGGCGGCCGCCTCGCCGTCCGTGAAGTACGCGGGATAGGAGACCCGCAGGCGGGTGAGCCGCCCGTCGGCGTCGAAGGCGTACCCGTCGAAGGCCTTCCCCCAGTCGCCGCCGTGGGCGAACAGCGGATCGGGGTCGTCGGGCGTCGAGAAGTACGGCACGAGCGCCTCGTACAGCGACCGCAGGCGCGCGGTCTCCGCGTCGTCGGGCCCGGTCCTCACCGGGGTCCGCTCCCGCCCCTTCCACGCGGCGGCGCCCATCACCGTGACCAGGGCCATGATCGGTCCGTAGGGGACGAGTGCCACCACCAGCACGCAGGCCGCGCCGAGGAACAGCTTGGGACCGCGCCGCTCCTTGGGCGTGGCGACCCACCTCTGCCTGCCGGAAACGGCCAGCAGCCGCAGTCCGCGGACCACCGTGATCAGCGGATGGAGGACATCGGTGGCACCGTCGGCGGCCGTGCGCGCGATCTCTCTGCTGCGAGTGATCGAAGCGCTGCCGCTGCTCAGAATGCGGGGGAGTGGTCGCCGGGCCACGTCGGTCTCCTGAAGGGGTGGGAGCGGTTGCGGAGCGTCAGAACTTGATCCCGCCCAGCAGGCCGGCGAGGCTCGCCCCGCCCGCCGTGATGCTCGGTGCGATGGCGGTGCCGGCCAGGTAGAAGCCGAACAGGGCACAGACGATGGCGTGGGAGGCCTTGAGCCCGTCCTTCTTGAAGAACAGGAAGACGACGATGGCGAGCAGTACCACGCCCGAGATGGAAAGGATCATGAGCGGTTCTCTCCTGGTTGAAGGGGACAGTCACCATGAGTCCTTCCAGGATCACGGGAAGTATCTATACGACAAAAGGTGCAATCGAGTGAATAACCTGCTCTTTCACTTGACTGGCCCACAGAAGTCGGTTCCCGGGGAGCGGCATCACCTCGTCCGTGCCGGGCAGGATCAGCCGCATTGATCCCTTGCCGTATCCGGGCCGGGTCATGTCGGCCAGGGAGCAGTACCCTGTCGATTCACTCGTACGGTCCCGTGCCGTACTCCCCACCAGGTCAACCGCGGCGGTGAGCCGCGGCCGCAGTCAAGGAAGGCGGTCCGTCCGATGAGCGAAACCCCTGATCCCGAGGTGGTCGAGCTGGCGACCAAGGTCTTCGACCTGGCCCGCACCGGTGACACCGAGGCGCTCACGTCATACGTCGAGGCCGGAGTCCCCGCCAACCTCACCAACGACCGGGGCGACACACTGCTCATGCTCGCCGCCTACCACGGGCACGCCGGGACGGTCGCCGCCCTCGTCGCCCGCGAGGCCGACCCGGACCGGGCCAACGACCGGGGCCAGACCCCGCTGGCCGGAGCCGTCTTCAAGGGCGAGGACGCCGTCATCGACGCGCTGCTCGCCGCCGGCGCCGACCCGGCCGCCGGAACACCGTCCGCGCTGGACACGGCCCGGATGTTCGGCAAGTCCGACCTGCTGGAACGCTTCGGTGCCCGGTGAGACGCCGGCGGGCGCGCCCCATCGCGCGTCCGCCGTGGGCTCCGCTGACCGGTCCGTCGTAAATGTGGTCGCGGTGGCGAAATGGCTGGGTCATCATGACGTCGCGGGCCCGCTCAGGGCCACCGACGAGAGGCAGAGGAAGATGCTCTACACCAGGCGAAAGACGGCGGTCGGCCGATCATGTCACTGCGCGGCGTAACGGTGTCCCCCGGACACTCCCGCGTGCCGAGAGGTACGGGGCACTGCACAGTCCCGGTTGCGTCGACAGCTTGATGTGAGGCTTTCTCCCATGTTCGATCCGTTCATAGCGCCGAGCGGCACCCTGCTCGGCCTGTTGCAGAGGGGCCGCGGCGACGGCACGCTCCACGCGCTCGCCGCACCGCGCCCCGAGGCCCTCGCGGCTCTCAACCACTGCGTCGTGAGCGACCCCCGTCACGACTGGCAGGTGGAGAACCGCTCCCTCTACTACGCGCGCCTCTACCTCGACCTCGACGGCGGTATCGAGGAGATCGAGCGGCACCTCGCCGATCCCGACGACCACATCGATACCGACGACTCCCGGACCGGTCTGGCGCTGTCCGTCCTCGGCCACCTCGCCTCCTACGGGCGCGACGACGCCCTGGCCCTGCTCCGCCGCTACGCGGCGACCGGCGCCAACTGGGCCTGGGCCCTGGACGAACTCGCCCTGCGCGACGACGACGCCGGCCTGCGCTCCCTCGCGCTGCCGGTCCTCGCCCGCTTCCCGGCCACCGACCAGGGCTCGGCCGATCTCGCCGCCGCCGTACGCGACTCCTTCGAGCCGCGGCCCTGGCGGCTGTGGGCCGACGACCCGCGCGAAGCGGTCGGCGTCCGGGTCAGGGCCGCTGGCGAACAGGGCTCGTTCGACCGATGGCAACGCCAGATGCGCCCCGGGGGTCCCCGCCCCGGCTGGAGCGTCCAGGCCGTCTTCGACTGGGCCCAGCAGGCACTGGAGCGCGGCAGCGAACTGCACGTCCCCGCGGCCCGCTGCCTCTCCGCCGTCGCCGGACCCGACGATCTGCCCCTGATCGTCGAGGCCGCCCGCAACGGCCCCGAAGGCGCACGCTGTGCCGCCCTGCACTACCTCGCGGAGGCGGGCGATCCCGCCGTCCTCGACCTCATCGAGGCCGCCACCGTCAGCCCCGCCCGCACCGTCGCCGACACGGCCATCGCCGCCTTCGAGCGGATGACCTGCGACGACGCCGTGGAACGGGCCCGGCGCTGGGCCCACCGGCCCGACGCACTCGGGGCCTCGGCCGCCGGAGTGCTCGCCTGCCGAGGCACCGCCCAGGACGCTCCCCAAGTCCTCGGCGCGCTGCGGGAGGCCGTACGCGGCGACGGGCCCGACGCCCCCCGGCTGTGGACGCTGGTCGACGGAGCGGGCCGCCTCGGCATCGCCTGCGCCGCGCCCGTGCTGCGCCATGTCTACCGCGAGACGTCCTCCTCGCACCTGAGGGGCAGGGCCGCCCGCGCCCTGGCCGCCACCGACCCGTCCTACCCGACCGGGTTCGCGGTGGAGTGCCTCTGGGACTGCGAGGAGACCACCCGCGAGGTGGCCGCCCTGCACGCCGAGACCGGAGACGTCCGCGTCGCCGAACGCCTGCGCCGCCTCGCCGCCGACCCGGCCGAGGAGGCCGAGGTGCAGACGGCGGTACGGAGCCGGATCGGGCCGGACGCACCGGCTCTCTGACCGCGGGAGCCGGCAGGACGCGGGAGCCCAGGAGGAGGGGCGTTGTCAGACCCTCCTCCTAGGCTTCTCCCCATGGAAAGCAACGAGTGGTGGCATCTCGTCGAACGGGCTCGCGACGCGGCCGGGGACCGGGCGGACGACCGGAACCCGCCCGACGACCCCCTGCCCGGAGCCCTGACCGACGTGCTCGCGACCCTGGAGCCGGTGCGGATCGCCGCCTTCGCCGTCACGGCGGCGGACGTGACCCGGTCCGCCTACCGCTGGCCCCTGTGGAACGCGGCCTACCTCATCGAGGGCGGCTGCGGCGACGACGGGTTCATGGACTTCCGCGACGGGCTCGCCCTGCTCGGCCGGGAGACCTTCACCCGGGCGGTGGCCGATCCGGACACGCTGGCCGCACTGCCGGTGGTGATCCGGATGAGCCGGGGAGAGCGCGGCTGGATCGGATACGAGTCCCTGAACGCCCCGATCTCCGAGGCCTACCGGCGCCTCCGGGGCGAGAGGGCCTCCCTCGACGCCGCCGTGGAAGCGGCGCTGCGCGACCGCATACGCCCGGCGGACCCGGCGGGCGAGAGCTGGGACGCCGAGGACGCCGCCGCGAACCGCCGCCATCTGCCCCGGCTGGCGGCGCTCTTCCAGGACTGAATCCCCTGCTTCCAGGACGGAATCCCGCGCGGGTGCTCCGGCCCCGCGAGATCCCTGCGGGCGCTCCGCCCCTGCGAGCCCGTGGGCGCGGGCACAGAATGGCGCCATGACCGGACGCTGGGAGTTCTGGATCGACCGGGGCGGCACTTTCACCGATGTGGTGGGCCGCCGTCCCGACGGCCGCCTGATCACCCGCAAGCTCCTCTCCCACGACCCCGACCGCTACGACGACGCGGCCGTCGCCGGAATCCGGCTGCTCCTCGGCCTGGACCCCGGCGAACCGGTACCCGCCGACCGGGTCGCCGCCGTCCGGATGGGCACCACGGTCGCCACCAACGCCCTGCTGGAACGGCGGGGCGAGCCGACGGTCCTGCTGATCACCGAGGGCTTCCGGGACGCACTGCGGATCGCCTACCAGAACCGGCCCCGCCTCTTCGACCGGCACATCGTCCTGCCCGAGTCCGTCCACGAGCGCGTGATCGAGGTCCCCGAACGCCTCGACGCCCACGGCCGCACCGTACGCCCCCTGGAAATCGCCCCCGTACGCGAACAGTTGCGCGCCGCCCACGCCGACGGTCTGCGCAGCGCCGCCGTCGTCCTGATGCACGGCTATCGCCACCCCGCCCACGAACGGGCCGTCGCCGAGGCGGCCCGCGAGGCGGGATTCACCCAGGTCAGCAGCTCCCACGAGGTCAGCCCGCTGATCAGGCTCGTCCCCCGCGGCGACACCACCGTCGTCGACGCCTACCTCTCACCCGTCCTGCGCCGGTACGTCGACGAGGTCGCCGCCCGTCTCGACGGGATCCGGCTGATGTTCCTCCAGTCCAACGGCGGCCTGCGCGAAGCCGCCCGGTTCCGCGGCAAGGACGCCGTCCTCTCCGGCCCGGCCGGCGGCGTCGTCGGTATGGTCCGCACGTCGCGGCAGGCCGGATACGACCGCGTCATCGGGTTCGACATGGGCGGCACCTCCACCGACGTCTCCCACTACGCCGGCACGTTCGAACGGGATCTGGGCACCGAGGTCGCCGGGGTCCGGATGCGTGCCCCGATGATGAGCATCCACACCGTCGCGGCCGGCGGCGGTTCCGTCCTGCACTTCGACGGCAGCCGCTACCGCGTCGGCCCCGACTCGGCCGGCGCCGACCCCGGGCCCGCCTGCTACCGCCGGGGCGGCCCCCTCACCGTCACCGACGCCAACGTGATGCTCGGCCGGGTCCAGCCCGGCCACTTCCCGGCGGTCTTCGGCGAGGACGGAGACCTCCCGCTCGACGCCGACCTGGTACGGACGCGGTTCTCGGCGCTCGCCGACGAGGTGGGGCGTGCCACCGGGCGGCGACCGGACGAGGCGGAAGCCGCTGCGGGCTTCCTGGAGATCGCCGTGCTCAACATGGCCAACGCCGTCAAGAAGATCTCCGTGCAGCGCGGCCACGACATCACCCGCTACGCCCTGACCGGCTTCGGCGGCGCGGGCGGCCAGCACGTCTGCGCGGTCGCCGACGCCCTGGGCATCGACACGGTCCTGGTCCCCCCGCTCGCCGGGGTGCTCTCCGCGTACGGCATCGGCCTGGCCGACGCCACCGCGATGCGCGAGCAGTCGGTGGAGGAGGAGCTCGACGAGGCCGCGCGCGAGCGCGTGGAAAGGCTCTGCGCGGAGCTGGCCGACCGTACCCGCGAAGCCCTGCGCGCCGACGGAACGCCGGACTCCGCGATCACCACACAGGCCCGCGTCCTGCTGCGGTACGCCGGGACGGACGCGGCGCTGCCGGTGGACCTGGACACGGAGACCGCCATGGCGGAGGCGTTCGCCGCCGCCCACCGGGCCCGGTTCGGCTTCACCATGGACAAGCCCGTCGTCGTGGAGACGGTCACGGTGGAGGCCACCGGTGCGACCGGTGCCACTGGTGGGAGCGGTGCGGGCGGTGCGAGCGGTAACGCCAGTGATGCCGGTGTGACCGGTGATGCCGCGCCCGCAGCCGGCTCCGGTCCGCGCGACGGCCACCCCGACACCCCGCCGCGCCCCGCCGACACCGTGGACCTGTACGCCGAAGGGCGCCGGCAGCGGGCCCCGCTCTACCGCCGGTCGGACCTGCGCCCCGCCGACACCGTGACCGGGCCCGCCGTCGTCGCCGAGGACGACGCCACCACCGTCGTCGACCCCGGCTGGCGGGCCGAAGCGGCCCCCACCGGACATCTCGTCCTCACCCGCGGCCGCCCCCGCCCCGAACGCACCGCCGTCGGCACCCGGGTGGACCCGGTGATGCTGGAGGTCTTCAACAACCTCTTCATGTCGATCGCCGAGCAGATGGGCGTTCGCCTGGAGAACACCGCCCACTCGGTCAACATCAAGGAGCGCCTCGACTTCTCCTGCGCCCTCTTCGACGCCGAGGGCAACCTGATCGCCAACGCCCCGCACATCCCGGTGCACCTCGGCTCGATGGGCGAGTCGATCAAGGAGGTCCTGCGGCGCAACGAGGGCGCCCTGCGCCCCGGCGACGTGTACGCCGTCAACGACCCGTACCACGGCGGCACGCACCTGCCCGATGTCACCGTGGTGACCCCTGTGTTCGACGAGGGCGGAGCAGGAGAGCCGGACCGCCTGCGCTTCCTGGTGGCATCGCGCGGGCACCACGCCGAGATCGGCGGCATCACCCCCGGCTCCATGCCCGCCTTCAGCCGGACGATCCACGAGGAGGGCGTCCTCTTCGACAACTGGCCGCTCGTCCGCGACGGCCGGCTGCGCGAGGACGAGACCCGCGACCTGCTCACCTCCGCCCCCTACCCCTCCCGCGACCCGGACGCCAACCTCGCCGACCTGCGCGCCCAGATCGCCGCCAACGAGAAGGGCATCGCCGAACTGCGTCGCATGACCGACCAGTTCGGAGCCGACGTCGTGGACGCCTACATGGGCCACGTACAGGACAACGCCGAGGAGTGCGTACGCCGCATCGTCGCCGGACTGCACGACGGGCACTGCCGCTACGAGACCGACAGCGGTGCCGTGATCCAGGTCCGGCTGACCGTGGACCGGGACGCCCGCCGCGCCCACCTCGACTTCACCGGAACCTCGCCCCAGCAGCCCGGCAACGCCAACGCGCCCCGGTCCGTCGTCATGGCCGCCGTCCTCTACGTCTTCCGCACCCTCGTAGGGGAGGACATCCCGCTCAACAGCGGCTGCCTCAAACCCCTGGAGGTGACGATCCCGCCCGGGTCCATGCTCGACCCCGCCCACCCGGCGGCGACCGTCGCGGGCAACGTGGAGACCTCCCAGGCGGTCACCGGAGCCCTGTACGGAGCGATCGGCGGCCAGGCCGAGGGCTCCGGCACCATGAACAACCTCACCTTCGGCAACGACCACGTCCAGTACTACGAGACGATCGCCAGCGGATCGGGTGCGGGGGACGGCTTCGACGGAGCCGACGCCGTACAGACCCATATGACCAACTCCCGGCTCACCGACCCCGAGATCCTGGAGTGGCGGTTGCCCGCCCTGCTGGAGGGCTTCGCCGTCCGGGACGGCAGCGGGGGAGCGGGGCGGTGGCACGGCGGCGACGGCGTCGAGCGCCGCATCCGCTTCCTGGAGCCGGTCACGGTCGCGCTGCTCTCCGGACACCGCCGCGTCCCGCCGTACGGAGCGGACGGTGGCGAGCCGGGGGCGCTCGGGGAGCAGCACATCGAGCGGGCCGGAGGCGCAGTGGTACCGCTGGAGGGCCGCGACACCGCCGAACTGGACGCCGGAGACGTGCTCGTGGTGCGCACACCGGGCGGCGGTGGCTACGGAACCCACGCAGACGTGGACGCTCGCACGGGACCGGTCGCATAAACGCCGTTTCGACCGTTGTCGGTGCGAGGACCTAATCTGTCCCACGTGACTTCGCCTGCCTACCCGGACACCGCCTCGCCGCAGCTCAGCGCGGGGCCGCGGCCTGCCCCGGGCCCCGCCGCCGACGAGGGGCTCTCGCGGCGGCTGCGCGCGCTCGCGTGCACGGCGCCGCTGCACGACCTCGACGTCCGCAAGGCGAATCTGGCCGGCGAGTACACGGTGTACGCCATGGCGGAGGTCGCCCTCGCCGCGATCGACCACGTCACGCTCAACATGGACTTCGACACCGGGGCCGACCACGACCAGATAGTGGCCAGACTGCTGCCCCGGGTCGGCGCCCAGGCCCCCGACCGCCCCGTCGCCGAGCACGAACGGGTCGCCCGCTGGGTCCTGGAGAACCTGATCAACGTCGGCAGCGTCGACCGCGGCTTCCGCGCGGTCTACGGCACCTTCGGTCCCGACGGGGTCTACGTCCGCCGGGACTACGACTTCAAGCTCATCGAAGAGGTCCCGGGCTACGGCGGCACGGTCTACCTCCGCGCCACCGACGAAGCGGTCAACGTCCTGGTCGGCGCGCTGGACACCGATGTCACCAGCGCCCAGATCGCCGCCGAGGTCAAGCTGGAGGTCCTCATCAGCCGGGGCCGCCTCGCCGACGCCCAGCTCGCCGCCGAACAGGCCCGCTACCGCACCGTGCAGTACGCCGAGACCCTGCGCCGGACCCTGGAGGCCACCCGGCGCAACGTCCGCGCCGTCGACTGGCTCCACACCGTCCCGGACATGATCGCCGAGGCCCTCGACCACGTGGCCGACCGCTACCGCCACGAGAACGCGATCCTCACCAACATCCGCAAGGCACGCGACGAGGCCGAGGAACCCGAGCACAAGCGCCGGGCCGCCGAGCTGGTCGACATCGTCAAGGACTGCATCCGCCGCCACACCCAGCTCCAGTCCCGGCTGCTGGAGGCGGGCCCCCTCTTCCGCGCGGAGCAGGACCGGCAGGCGTTCGCCCCACCCACCGCCCACGCGGGCCTCGACCTGTACGGGCAGCTCCTCGCCCCGCTCCTCCCCCTCCCCGTCGAGCAGTCCACCCGGGCCACCGACGCCTTCTTCGCCCACGGCACCGGGCTGCGCACGCCCACGTCCGTACGGGTCGGGGACCTGGTCGACCTGCTGCTCACCCCACCTCTGGAGCGGGAGCACCTGGGCGCGGAGATGCCCGAGCCCGACCTCATCGCCACCCCCGACGACAGCCGGTTCAGCGAGGAGCAGCTCGCCCGCGCCATGACCCTGCTCGACCTGGAGCACGACGCCCCGCGCCGGCTCTCCGGCCTGCTCGCCGAGGCCCGCGACACCGGAGACACCGACCTGCCGTACCTGGTCGCCCTGCTCGCCGTCCACGCCGCCAGCCCTCCGGTCGGCACCGCCTACCGCCAGGGCGAACGGCGCCTGTTGTTCGCCGTGGACGACGGGGCGCAGCTGGAGGACCCGGAGTTCGGCGGCGCCGACCTGATCGTGGGCACCGCCCTGCTGGACGCCGTCGGCATGGCCGCCGACCGCAAGGAGGCCTCATGACCGGCCCCGCGGCCCCTGCCGTGCACCGCCCCGCGCCCGCCGCCGTGACCGTGCCCGCCCCGTTTCCGCACCCGCACGTCTTCCGTACCGAGGAGTCCCAGCCGTGAGCGACCACGACGCCGAGCGCCCCGACGCGTGGACCGAGCCCGACGCGTACGCCGGGACCGCCACCCCGCACACGGGCGACCCCGCACACCCGGGCGCCGCCGAGCCCGCGGGCCAGGCTCCCGTCACCCCGGCCGACGCCGCCGACGCCGCCCGGCTGGTCTCCTTCGGGCTCCAGCCCAAGCTGCTGCCCGCCCGTGACGCCGAGTACGCGGACCTGCTGCGGCGCTACCGCGAGGAGAGCGCCTTCGCCCGGCTCGCCGACGCCGTCGCCACCGGCCTCGGCCTCATCGTCCTGGAGGTCTCCCCACGCGCCGGAATGGCCGTGACCGCGGGCGAGGACTCCGTCTTCGCCGTCCGCATGGGCGACTACGCCCGCCGCGCCTCCTCCGACGCCGCCGACCGCTTCCTGCACGGTCTCGCCCACCTCGCCGTCGCCGCCCTGGCCTTCCCCCGCCCCGAGGACCTCGCCGACGACGCCTACATCGGCCGCATCACGGTCAACGGCGTCGACGCCTTCGTACGCCAGGCCTGCCGGCGACTGGAGGAGCGCGCCGAGGAACAGGGCGACAACACCGACCCGGCCAGCGACGCCCCCGGACTCGAAGCCAGCTGGCGGATCTACACCCGCCGCAGCTCCACCGGCGCCACCAAGGACGCCCGCCGGCTCGCCGGATCCACCACCGGCATCATCGGCAAGGCCGTCGCCTTCCTCACCGACTCCGGCTTCCTCCAGCGCACCGGCGACGACGCGGGCGGCGCCTACCGCACCACCGCCCGCTACCAGCTCCAGGTCCGCGACCTGGCGGGCAGCGCCGCCATGGCCGAACTGCTGGAGCTCGGCGTCGTCCCTGTCACCGACGGCTCCGCCACCCTGCTGCCGCCGCCCGACCCCGACAGCATGGAGCTGGCCGCCGACGCGGGCCTGCCCTTCCACTCCTGACTGTGCCTGACCTGACCTGACCGGCCGTTCCCGATCAGTCCGCCCCGCCCCGCACCTGCCGCTCCGCACCCGCTCACCGAACGACGAGAGTCCGCCGCCATGTACGAGTTGTCCCGGGTCCGCCTCTACTCCATCGGGCCTGCCGGTGCGCGCTACGCCGACACCGTCCTCGATCTGCGCGGCGTCGGCGCACCCGTTCCCAGCCCCGCCCCCGCCCAGGCGGAGTTCTTCGAGGACGAGCCGGTCGGCCCGCCCCGCCGCCCCGCCCCCGCGGGTGTCCTCTTCCTGGAGAACGGCGGCGGCAAGTCCGTCCTGCTCAAGCTGATCTTCTCGGTGATGCTCCCCGGCCACCGCAACACCCTCGGCGGCGCCAGCTCCGGCGTGCTGCGCAAGTTCCTCCTGGCCGACGACTGCGGGCACGTCGCCCTGGAGTGGCAGCACACCCTCACCGGTGAGTGCGTCGTCGTCGGCAAGGTCAGCGAGTGGCGTGGCCGTCAGGTCTCGGGCGACCCCCGCAAGTTCGCCGAGGCCTGGTATTCGTTCCGGCCCGGCCCCGGGCTCAGCCTGGACAGCCTGCCCGTCGCCGAGTCCTCCGCCGTGGGCCGCCCCGCCGAAGGTGTCTCCGGCGCACGCGGCAGGCGGCGCACCATGAAGGGCTTCCGCGACGCGCTGATGGACGCGGGCAAGTTCTACGCGCACCTCGACGTGCACTGGGAAGAGATCCACGACCGCTGGAACGAACACCTCGGCGATCTCGGCCTCGACCCCGAACTCTTCCGCTACCAGCGCGAGATGAACGCCGACGAGGGCGAGGCAGCCGGACTCTTCGCGGTGAAGAAGGACTCCGACTTCACCGACCTCCTGCTCCGCGCCGTCACCGACACCCGTGACACCGACGGACTCGCCGACCTGGTCAGCGGCTTCGGCAACAAGCTGGGCCGCCGCGCCGAGCTGACCGCCGAACGCGACTTCACCGCGGGCTCCGTGGACCTGCTCAACCGGATCGTCGAGGCCACCGACACCCGCGCCCGCGCCCGCGACATCCACGCCGGCGCCGAGCGCCGCACCCGCAGTTTGGCCCGTCGCCTGACCGCCCGTGCCGCCGAGGAACGCGGCCGCACCGCCGAGCTGGCCGGACGGGTCACCGCCGCCGCCCACACCGTCACCGAGGCCGAGTCCACCCGGGGCAGCCGGTCCCTGATCGCCGCCGAACTGGCCTACCGGCACGCCTCGCTGGCCCTGGCCGCCGCCGAGAAGAGCGCCGCCGCCGGTCGCAAGGAGCTGGTCGAGGCCCGCACTCTGCACGCCGCCTGGCAGGCCGCCGAGGCCGTCCTGCGCCACCGCGTCGCCGCCGACCGCTCCGCCAGGGTCGCCGCCGCCATCCGCGAGGCCGAGCGCGACGCCGCCCCTGCCCTCGCCGCCCGCTCCGCCGCCGCCACCGACCTCGTCCGCGCCCTGCACAAGGCCGCCGAGGAGGGCGAGCGCGTCGCCAACGAGGAGGAGGAGCGCTCCGACACCCTCCAGGCCACCGGCGAGCGCGCCCACCGCGACGCCACCGTCGCCGCCACCGAGGCCCAGCGCGCCCGCAGTGAGGCCGGACACCTGCGCCAGCGCCTCGCCGAAGTCGGCCAGGAGACCGCCGAAGCCGTCCGGGCCGGCTGGCTCGACGACACCGCGCCCGACGCCGACCCCGCCCGCGCGGCCCTCGCCGCCAGCGATGCCGAACAGTCCGCCGTCGCCGCCTGGGACACCGCCCGCGAAGCCGCGCGCGGCGCCGCCGACACCGCCCGCGAGGCGGCCGTCGCCGAGAGCCGCGCCGATCTGGCCGCCGCCCGCGCCGCCGACGGGGCCAGGGCGGCCGAGCAGAGTCACGAGGACGAGTTCCGCGCCGCCGCCTCCATCGCCGCCGACCCGCGCCTCGCGGAGCTGCTGGGCCTCCCTTCCGCCACCGGCGTCCCGCACCCACGGCGGGAAGCCGCCGAAGAGGTCCCGGGACCCGACCGGACCGCCACCGCAGGCTCCGGCCGGACGAGCGGCGACGGCGCGGGCCCCGCCGCGGGACCGTCCGCCGACCGCGCGGTGGCGCTCGCCGACCAGGCCGCCGCCCGGCAGCCGCTGACCGCCGAGGAGTTCGACCGCAGCGCCGACGAGCTGCGCGACCTCATCGACCAGTCCGTGGCCGCCGCCGAACGCCGCCTCTTCGACCTGCGCACCGCCGCCGCCGACGACGCCCGCATCCTCGGCGCGCTCGGCGAGGGCGGGCTGCTGCCGCCAGGACCCGACGTCCTCGCCACCGTCGAGTATCTCGGCGAGCACGGCATCCCCGCCCTGCCCGGCTGGCGCTACCTGGCGCAGGCCGTCGACCCGGCCGACCACGCCACCGTCCTGGCCGCCCGCCCGGAGCTCGTCGACGGTGTCGTCATCACCGACCCCGACGCCCACACCCGCGCGCGCGAGGTCCTCGGCAGCGCGGCCCTGCTGCCCCGATCGACCGTGGCCGTCGGCACCGCCGCCGCCCTCCTCGCCCCCGTACCGGCCCCCGGCGCCGGCTCCGACGCGCAGCACGACGGCGTCTTCCTCGTCCCGCCGAACCCGGCGATGCACGACGAACACGCCGCCGACGAGGAGCGCCACGCGCTGCGCAGCCGTGCCGCCGCCCGCGACGAGGACATCAGGACGCTCGCCGCCCGACTCTCCGGGGACCGCGCGCTGGCCGCCCGCATCGGCTCCTGGCGCGCGGACTGCCCGCCCGGCATGCTCACCGAACTGGCCGAGGCCGCCGCCGCCGCCCGTACGGCGGCCGAGAGCGCCGAAGCCGTCCTCGCCGAGGCCCGTACCGCCCGCGCCGAGGCCGACGAGGCCGCCGCCGACACCGCCCGCGTCCGCGACGAGCGCCAGGAAGCCGCCCAGCGGGCCCGCCGCGCCGCCGACGCCCTGGCCGGGCTCGCCCACCGGCTGCGGGAGCGGGCCGGCTGGCAGGTCCGGCTGCGCGAACTGGTCGACGAGGCCGCCGAGTCCGAGGCCCGCGCCGCGGTCTGCCTCGACCTCGCCCGCGCCGCAGACGAGGACCGCAGGGCCGCCCAGCGCGCCGGGGACGATGCCCGCCGCACCGCCCGCGCCCTGCGGGCCGAGCGCGCCGAGATCGCCGGTGTCCCCGAAGTCCTCCCCGAGCCCGACGAGACCGCGGCCCGCACCGCCCTGCCCACCCTGCGCGAGGCCTACCGGGCCGCGTCCCAGCTGTACGAGAAGGTCGGCGTCGGCGCCGACCTGCGCGCCGAACAAGCCCGCGCCGAGAGCGACGAGAGCGCCGCCCTCGCGGAGTTGGACCGCCTCACCATCAAGGTCCGCACCCGCGCCGCCCAGCTCCTGGAGGGCACCGACGGAGCCGACGGCCCCTCGCGCCAGGCCGCCGCCGCCCGTGCCGAAGCACACGTCCAGCTGTTGGAGACCCGCGCCTCCACCGCCAGCGAGCATCTGGGACGGCTGCGCGGCGAGGCCGAGCGGCTCGCCCCCGACGACGAGCGGCAGCACCACACCGAACTGCCGGACGGCCTCGTCCCGGCCGACGCCGAAGGGGCCCAGTCCCTCCTGCGTACCGCCACCGCCGAGCTGGCCGCCGCCACCGGAGCCCTGGACACCGCCCGCGCCGCCCACAGCGAGCTGCTGCACGCCCACCGCACCGCCGAGGACTCCGCCGGAGGCTTCGACGAGACGGCGGCCCTGCTGCGGGACCTCCTGCGCGACCACGGCACGGAGGACGGGACCGAGCACCCCGACCCCTACCCCGGCACCCTGGAGGAGGCCCGGCAGTCCGCCGCCGAGTCCCGCCGCTCCCTGCGCGGCTGCAACGCCGACCTCTCGGCGGCCGAGAGCGCCGTCCGGGAAGCGAGCGACGTCCTCGTCCGGCACGCCAACTCCACCCGTTACGAACAGGTCCGCACCCCCGCCCGCCAGCAGATCCGCGAGCTGCCCGCCTCCGCACTGCCCGAGCACGCCCGGAAGTGGGCCGACGCCTTCGCTCCCCGGCTGCGCGTCCTCACCGACGAGCTGATCCAGCTGGAACGCAACCGCGACTCGATCGTCGACCGGCTGCGCGGCCTGGTCGACTCCGCGCTCACCACCCTGCGTTCCGCCCAGCGGCTCTCCCAGCTCCCCGAAGGGCTGGGGGAGTGGTCGGGCCAGGAATTCCTCCGGATCCGCTTCGAGGAACCCGACCAGGCCACCCTCACCGAACGCCTCGGCGAGGTCGTCGACGAGGCCACCCACGCCGCCCTCAAGAAGAACTCCGACCTGCGCCGCGACGGAATGTCCCTGCTGCTGAGGGGCGTCGAGGCGGCGCTGCGGCCCAAGGGCATCGCGGTGGAGATCCTCAAGCCGGACGCCGTGCTGCGCGCCGAGCGCGTCCCCGTCGGGCAGATGGGCGACGTCTTCTCCGGCGGGCAGCTGCTCACCGCCGCCATCGCCCTGTACTGCACGATGGCGGCGCTGCGCAGCAACGACCGGGGCCGCGACCGTCACCGGCACGCGGGCACCCTGTTCCTCGACAATCCGATCGGCCGCGCCAACGCCACGTACCTGCTGGAGCTCCAGCGGGCGGTGTCGGACGCGTTGGGCGTGCAACTGCTCTACACGACGGGCCTGTTCGACACGACCGCGCTCGCCGAGTTTCCTCTCGTGATCCGGCTGCGCAACGACGCGGACCTGAGGGCCGGACTCAAGTACATCAGCGTGGAGGAGCATCTGCGCCCCGGCCTGCCGCAGCAGGACCCGGACGGAGAGACGGTCCACGGCGAGATCACGGCGACCCGTATGTTCAAGAGGAACGAGAAGACCACCGCCGAAACCCCGGCGCCACAGCCTGGCGCGTAGCCGCAGACCGCCACCGTTGCCGGGCGGCTCGGCCCGGCAACGGTGGCGGGTCCGGGATCAGGCCCGGGAGAGGTCTCCGGTCTTCCGGCGGTCGCCTATGCCACCGCCCGTGCCGTCCCGCTCGGCCGCCCGCTCGGCCCGCCGGGACCGGCGCCGCTCACGGCGTATCTGCCGGGCCGAGCTGCTCGGCCCGGACACCACGCCGTTGCGCTGGTTCCACACCTGGCGGGTCACCCAGACGTCGAGCACCGACCAGGTGGCTACCACCGTGCTGGCCACACTGCTGAGCACCATCGGGAAGGCCAGCCAGGAGCCGGTCAAGGTGCTCAGGAAGGCGATCATCGCCTGGATGATCGTCAGCGACAGGATCAGCACGGCGCGCACGGCGGCCGTCCGCACCGCGTCGGGCATCCGTCGCTTCGACGCCGACTCCTCCACCCACAACTGCCGCGGGACCCGTGCCCCGTCCGCGGCTTCCGTATCCGCGGCCGCCGGTGCTCCGGCGCTCCCGCGTTCCTGCGTGCTCAAGGACCTTCAACTCCCCACCACTGTCCGACTTCAGGGTGGCTGCCCGGCTTGCGCCGGTTCTACGCGGGCGGAACACGTCCGTCCTGCCGCGCACGACCCCACCGTGCGTCTACCCCGTACATATGGACGAACCACTCGTCCCGAAGATTCCCCTGAAAAACGCTCGCAGGGCACAGAAGGGCACGGAGCGAATAATTCCAGCCAACTGATACGTGTCGGCGCCGACAGATCCAGCTGGTGTCCACTGTCGCTTTCGCGAATTTCATCTCCGGGAATACCGGGACAACTCATGATCAAGCCGAGGAGGGGCGGCTGAAAATCATCCGGACGTGTCTTCGAGTTGTCTCTGGGTCGGTAGTAGGCTCGCGCCGTTTATTGACGCAGGACGGACCTCGCCCGCGTCCGCCCGATGCGCGCCGGTGTACGCACGGTGCGCGGCGGGGCAGGGCCGAGGGACGACCGGGAGAAGACCACCCCCGCGGTGCGGGGTCGATCTGGGGGAGGCCATGCGCTTTCGCGGGAAGTCCATCCGCAGGAAGATCGTGGCGTTGCTGCTGGTGCCGCTCGTCTCCCTCACAGGCCTCTGGGTCTTCGCGACCTACATCACCGGCCGTCAGGCCGATGAGCTGTTGAGCGCCGGATCCATCGTGGAGAAGGTCGGCCACCCGCTGGAGGACGCCGTCCGCGCCGTCCAGGACGAGCGACGGCAGACGCTGGTCTTCCTCGCCGATCCCCGGGCCTCCGACGCGCTCCCCGTACTCATGGGCCAACGCGCCGCCACCGACCGCATCGTGGGCGAGGTCAGGGAGAACGCCCGGGAGCAGGGCGTCCGGGAGGCGCTGACCGACTCCGACGCCGGCCGCCTGGACGCGATCCTCAGCGCCCTCGACGGACTGGACGCCCTGCGCGAATCGGTCGAGAGGCGCACCATCAGCCGGGCGAAGGCGATGGACTTCTACAACGGCCTCGTCGACCCCTCGTACCGCTTCCTCAACGGACTCCACACCCTGGAGAACGTGTCGATGGACAAGCAGATGCGGGGCCTGGTCGGCATCTCCCGGGCCCGGGAGATGCTCTCCCGCGAGGACGCGCTGATCGCCTCGGGCCTCATCGCGGGCCGCTTCACCACCTCCGAACTGCGCCGGATATCCGGCCTCGTCGCCCAGCGCGAGCTGCTCTACGAGGTCAGCCTGGAGAACCTGCCGGCAGCCGAGCGCCGGCGCGTCGAGCAGTTCTGGGGCAGCCCCGACACCGAACCACTGCGCACCGCCGAGGACACTCTGATCGCCGCCGGCCCGACGAAGAGCCCCGGCGCCGTCGACGCCGAACGCTGGGAGAAGTCGGCCGTCCTCGTCCTCGACCGGCTGGCGGGCGACGCCACGGAGATGGGCAACCGTTTCCAGGACCGCTCCGAGCCGGCCGCGTACCGGGTCCTCGTCCAGGCCGGGATCGCCGGGATCCTCGGCTTCCTGGCCCTGATCGTCTCCGTCTTCGTCTCCGTACGCGTCGGCCGTGAGCTCGTCCGCGACCTCTCCCGGCTGCGCAAGGACGCCCACGAGGTCTCCGGCGTCCGGCTGCCGAGCGTCATGCGCAGGCTGGCCGCGGGCGAGCAGGTGGACGTCGAGACCGAGGCCCCGCACCTCAGTTACGAGCCCGACGAGATCGGCCAGGTCGGACAGGCGCTCAACACCCTCCAGCGGGCCGCCGTCGAGGCCGCGGTCAAGCAGGCGGACATGCGCCGCGGCGTCTCCGAGGTCTTCGTCAACCTCGCCCGCCGCAACCAGGTCCTCCTGCACCGTCAGCTCACGCTGCTGGACGCGATGGAGCGCCGCACCGAGAACGGCGACGAGCTGGCCGACCTGTTCCGCCTCGACCACCTCACCACCCGCATGCGGCGCCACGCCGAGGGTCTCGTGATCCTCTCCGGCGCCGCGCCCTCCCGTCAGTGGCGCAAGCCCATCCAGCTGATGGACGTCGTGCGGGCCGCGGTCGCCGAGGTCGAGGACTACGAACGCATCGAGGTCCGGCGCCTCGCCCGGATCGGGGTGGGCGGCCCCGCCGTGGCCGACCTCACCCATCTGATCGCCGAACTCCTGGAGAACGCCACCGTCTTCTCACCCCCGCACACCGCGGTCCAGGTGCACGGCGAACGCGTCTCCAACGGCTTCACGCTCGAAATCCACGACCGGGGCCTCGGTATGGCCCCCGAGATCCTCCTCGACGCCAACCTGCGGCTCGCCGAGACCCCCGACTTCGAGCTCTCCGACACCGACCGGCTGGGCCTGTTCGTCGTCAGCCGACTCGCCCAGCGGCAGAACGTCCGCGTCTCCCTGCAGAAATCACCGTACGGAGGCACCACCGCGGTCGTGTTCATCCCCGCGGCGCTGCTCACCGACGCCCCCGACACCCACGGCACCGGATTCCGCCTCGATCGCCGGGCCGAGCGGGCGATCGGCAGCGGCCACGGCCCGGAGGCGGCGCAGGGCGCGCAGAGCACGGTCACGGGCGGGGAGCGCCGCGTCAACGGCAGGTCTACGGCCCTGTCTCCGGTGCCCACCGGGCTCACCGCACCGGGCGTCCTGGACGGGCCGGTCGAGCTGGAGGCCCCGGTCGGCCCGCTGGACTTCACCGGCGACCGGCTGGACCGTTCGCCCGCTCCGGATCCCGAACTGGACCCGGCCCTGGACCCGGCCCTGGGCCCGGTCCTGGACGGCGTGTCCGACCTGGAGGACACCGAGAGCGAGCGCGGCGGCATCTTCCGCGCCCGGGACCTGCGCCGCGAGGACGACCGGGGCTCACGTCGCGACGAGCCCGGCGGCATGCGCCGGGCGGCCGACCGGGACCAGCACCAGCAGGCCCGCGACCACGGCGACGAGCCCACGGCGCAGGTGCGCCCGATGCGCCCCGCCGGACCCGTCCCGCTGCCGCGCCGCACCCCGACGCTGGTCTCCGACCGGGGCCGCCGGGTCGACACCCCGGGCGACGGCCCGGTCGAGACCTCCGCGAAGTCCACCGGTCCGGTCCCGCACACCGCCGACAGGCCACCCGGGACGGCAGACAGGACCGGGGCTTCCGACACGCCCTGGACCGTACGAGCGGCCGCACACCGCGCCACAGAGACATCCCGCGTCACGGAAGCACCACGGGCCACTGAGCCGTCCCCGGCCCCCGGGACACGGCACGACGGGACCCCGGTGCCGCCCGCCCCACCGGAGCCCGACACCGTGGGCGGACTGCCCCGGCGGGTCCGGCAGGCCAGCCTCGCCCGTCAGCTCCGTGAGGACTCCGCGGACCGGACTCCTCAGCGGGCGCCCGTGGACACGTTCGACGACGGCGACCGCGACGCGGACGAGGTACGCGACCGCATGGCCTCGCTCCAGCGGGGCTGGCAGCGCGGCCGTCGGCAGAACGCCGCCGAGTCCACCGAGAACACGGCGGACACCGAAACCACCGCGCACGCCGAAGCCACCGAGGACACCGAGCCCACCGGCGGCCCCGGTGGCACAGCACCAGGAACCACTCCGGGAGGGGACGGTCGATGACCGCACCGAACGCCGCAGCACACAACCCCGCACGCCACGGCTCGGGCGAACTGAACTGGCTGCTCGACGAACTCGTCCAGCGCGTCGCCAGCATCCGCAAGGCGCTGGTGCTCTCCAGCGACGGACTCGCCACCGGCGCCTCGGCGGACCTGACCCGTGAGGACAGCGAGCACCTCGCAGCCGTGGCCTCCGGGTTCCACAGCCTCGCCAAGGGAGTGGGCCACCACTTCGACGCGGGCCGGGTGCGCCAGACCGTCGTCGAACTGGACGAGGCCTTCCTCTTCGTCACGGCCGCCGGCGACGGGAGCTGTCTCGCCGTCCTGGCGGACGCCGACTCCGACGTGGGCCAGGTCGCGTACGAGATGACACTCATGGTCAAGCGCGTGGGGGTCCATCTCGCCAACGCCCCACGGACGACCGGTCTGTCCGCCGGAGGGTGAGGGTGGCGGGCATGAGCGCCGACTCCCCCCGGGGCACCGGCCCCGGATCCACGGACGGGTCCCTCGATCCCCAGGTCTCGCGGTGGTACGACGCGGAGGCGGGACCGGTGGTCCGCCCGTACGCGATGACCCGCGGGCGCACCAGCAGCGCCTCCCGTCACCGCCTCGACCTGATCGCGCTCGTCGTCCCGGAACCGGCCGCCGACGATCCCGGCCGGGACCAGACGCTCGCCCCCGAACATGTGGCGATCGTCGAACTCTGCAGCGACATGCCCCAGTCGATCGCCGAGCTCGCCGCCGAACTCGACCTTCCCGTAGGGGTGGTACGGGTCCTGGTCGGCGATCTCGTCGAGGACGAGCTGGTGCATGTCACCCGTCCCGTTCCACCGGCCGAGCTGCCGGACGTGAACATTCTTCGCGAGGTTATCAATGGCCTTCGGGCGCTCTAGGCGCGAGAAGCAGCGGCACGTCGAGCCCGTCACTCTGAAGATCCTGGTGGCGGGAGGTTTCGGCGTCGGCAAGACGACCGCGGTCGGCTCGGTCAGCGAGATCAGGCCGCTGCGCACGGAGGAACGCCTCAGCGAGGCGGGCCGCCCGGTGGACGATCTGGCGGGGGTCGAGTCCAAGACCACCACCACGGTCGCGATGGACTTCGGCCGGATCACGCTGCGGGAGGACCTGGTCCTCTACCTGTTCGGCACGCCGGGCCAGGACCGCTTCTGGTTCCTGTGGGACGAACTGGCCCAGGGCTCCCTGGGCGCGGTCGTCCTCGCCGACACCCGGCGTCTCGAGGACTGCTTCGCCGCGGTCGACTACTTCGAGCGCAGGAGTATCCCGTTCACGGTCGCGGTCAACACCTTCGAGGGCGCCGAGAGGTTTCCGGCAAAGACCGTGCAGGCCGCCCTCGACCTCGACCCCGAGGTCCCCGTGCTCGTCTGCGACGCGCGGGACCGGTCCTCCGTGCGTGACGTCCTGGTCGCGGTCGTGGAGCACGCCCTGGAGCGCGCGGCACGGGCCCGTGAACCCGTCGCCACCTGAGTCGAGCAGTCCCGGGTACGCGTACGGCCCGTACCCCCGCCGACAGGGGTACGGGCCGCACGTCGTCCGGCGGACCGGGCCCCGAGTGTTCTGCGGCGGTGACGCCCAGTCAAGTAAAGGGCAGGGAAAACCTGGCGGGGGCGGCCGGGCTCAGCGGACCGCCACCACCGCCGAGCCGTGCCCGAACAGCCCCTGGTTCGCCGTGATGCCGACCCGTGCGCCCGGTATCTGTCGCTCCCCGGCTTGTCCGCGCAACTGCCGGGTGAGCTCGCAGACCTGTGCGATGGCCTGCGCGGGGACCGCCTCGCCGAACGAGGCCAGACCACCGCTCGCGTTCACCGGGACCCGGCCGCCCAGCGCGGTCGCCCCCGTCCTGAGCAGCTTCGCTCCCTCGCCGGGACCGCACAGCCCGATGTCCTCGTACCACTCCAGCTCCAGGGCCGTGGACAGGTCGTAGACCTCGGCCAGCGAGAGATCCTCCGGCCCGATCCCCGCCTCCTCGTACGCGGTCCGCGCGATCGAGGCGCGGAAGCTCTCGGGGGAGGGGTCCACCGCCACCGCCGAGTCCGTGCCGATGTCCGGCAGGTCCAGGACGGTCCTCGGATAGGTCGGCGACACGGTGGAGACGGCCCGGATCCGCACCGGATCACGCACCCCGCGACGCCGCGCGAACTCCGTGCTGGACAGCACCAGGGCGGCGGCTCCGTCGGACGTGGCGCAGATGTCCAGCAGCCGCAGCGGATCGGCGACCAGCGCGGAGGCGGCGACCTCCTCGGCCGTGACGGGCACCCGGTAGCGGGCGTACTCGTTCAGCGTCCCCGCCGCCGCGTTCTTCACCTTGACCAGCGCGAAGTCCTCCGAGGTGTCCCCGTACAGCGCCATGCGGCGGCGGGCGTACAGCCCGAAGTACGCCGGATTCGTCGCCCCGAGCACCCGGAAGCGCAGCCAGTCCGGGTCGTCCGGCCGCTCCCCGCCCGCCGGGGCGAAGAACCCCTTGGGCGCCGCGTCGGCCCCCACCACCAGCACCACGTCCGCCAGACCCGCCAGGATCTGCGCCCGCGCCGTGTCGATCGCCTGCGCCCCGGAAGCGCAGGCCGCGTACACGGACGCCACCCGCGCCCCCTGCCACCCGAGCGCCCGGGCGAACGTCGCGCCCGCCACGTACCCCGGATAGCCCCCGCGCACCGTCTGCGCGCCGACCACCGACCTGACCTCGGGCCAGCCGATGCCCGCGTCAGCCAGGGCGGCCTGTGCGGCGATCCGCCCGTACGTGACGAAACCGCGCCCCCACTTGCCCCACGGGTGCATCCCGGCCCCGAGGACGGCCACGTCGCCGGCCCTTCCGCCGGTCATGACTTGGCCCCCGTCGCCGCGACGGGACGCCAGTGCCAGGTCGTGTGCACGACTCCCGTCGCCCGGTCCTCGGTCAGGACACCCGGTACGACCTCCACCACCGAGCCGACGGGGAGATCGGCCACGCCCACCCCGGGGGCGGCCTGCCCCAGGACCACCATGCGCTCGGCGGCCAGCTCGACGGCGACCAGCGTGTACGGGGTCCAGGGCGTATCGGGGTCGCTGACGTACGGGGGAGGGGGCCGGTAGCGCCCGTCGGTGCAGGACCACACCGTGCCCCGCTTCGACAGCGGAGCCTCCTCCAGCTCGCCGCCGGGGCAGCCCGGGTTGCGGCAGTGGCCGTCCTCCCGGGGGAAGTGCACCGACCGGCAGCCGGAGCACCGGGTGCCCAGCAGCCGGAAATCCTCCTCCGCGGCGTCCTCGGTGAACCACCCGGCCACCACGGGTATGCGCGTGCGCGACAAAGCCCCTCCCGGCACTGGATCTGACGGAACGTCAGAAGTGTGCCACGGGCGCCCTCGTCCGGCGAGGGGTCCGGCCCGTCACCCCGGTCGGGCCGGACCTCAGCCGCGCCCGTCCCCGCCCTGCCCGTACTCACCCCCGTCGGCGCTCCCGCCCTCGCCGTGCCCGCCCTCGCCGTGCTCCGCCAGCCACTTCGCCGCGGTCTCCGCCAGCTCCGCGTCCCGGCCCGCGAGCATCGTCCGGATCATCCGCGCGTCCCCGCGCAGCGACCACACCGGATGTCCGAACGTGGCCGGGTTGTTCCTCTCGATCAGGAAGTGCGCGGGCCACGCCGTGCCGTACCCGATCAGCGGCAGGGCCACCAGATAGCGTTTCCGGCCCCGCGCGAGCCCGTACGCGGAGATCGCCAGCCCGGTCAGGGTGCCGGTGAGATGGACCCAGCGGGTGGCGGCACGGGAGTGCATCGCGACGTAGTACGGCCAGAATTCCTCGTACGTATCGAACGTCTGCTGTGACATACGGGCACCGTAGCCGCCCGATCGGCAACCGAACACGCCCCTTTCGCGTCCGAGATGAAGAACGGGCGGCCGGAGCCCACGGGGGTGGTCCCGGTCGCCCGTTCCCCGCCTCGCGGGGCGGACCGTTTTCGGTCAGTGCCCGGCGACCGGCCGGCGGTGCACCGGGAAGTCGAAGTAGGTGTCCGGGAACGGCTCGGGTTTGAACGTGAAGTGCCACCACTCCTCCGGCAGGTTCACGAACCCCACCTCGGTCAAGGTCCGCTTCAGGAACTGCCGGTTGACGCGCTGAAGCCCCTGGATCCGGGCATCGTCCGTGTGCGACAGGGTGTCGAAGCAGTCATAACCCGTGCCCATGTCCACCGAGTTGTCGGGGAACCGTTCGCCCTTCGGCGCGAAGCAGGGGGCCAAGCGCTCGCCCGGACGGTACGGCCTGGTCGGCGGGGCGGGGAGCCGGACCAGGGTCAGATCCACCGTACTGCCCCGGCTGTGCCCGGACTTCTCCGCGATGTAGCCGTCCTCGAACAGCCGGCCCTTGTCGACCCGCGGATAGAACTCCCCCTTCATGGACTGGTCGTCGAGGTCCTTCGCCCACCGCACGAAGTGGTCCACGGCCCGCTGCGGCCGGTAGCAGTCGTACACCTTCAGCGAGTACCCATGGCGCGACAGCCGCTTCTGCGCCAGGTGCAGGGCACGGGCGGCGGGCCGGGTCAGGATGCAGACCGGCTGCCGGTATCCGTCCACCCGCTCGCCGAGGAAGGTGTGCGCCGTGGTGTAGCGCATCTCCTGGATGATCGTCGGGTCCACCGAGCGCAGTGCCACGAACTCCTCGGGAGCTTTCGGTTCGGGGCGCGCCTGTGCCGCGGGGGAGAGCGCGGTGACGGCGAGGAGGGCGGCGGCCGTGGCGGCCAGAGAGCGCAGAGCGGTACGCATTCCTGTCATGGGCACATCGTCTATCAGCTCCGCGGCCTCCGGGAAAGGACGCGACGTCGCGCCCCCCGGAGAGCAGGGGGCCGGAAGCAGGGGGGCCGGAAAACGGCGAGGCAGCCGGAAAGCGGGGAGAGCCGGAAAGCGGGGAGGCCGGTTCGGTACAGTCCGCCCGTGTCCGAACCCGGCAACAGCCCATCCCCGAACGCCCCGCAGCCGTCCCGGTACGTACGCGACTCCCACTGCGGCACCTGCGGAGCCCCGTACACCGCGCTAGTGTCCGCCGACGCCTGGCCCCGCAGGTGCGCGCACTGCGGAACCACCGCCTACCGCAACCCGCTCCCCGTCGCGGTGGCCCTCCTCCCCGTCACCGGCCCGCGCTCCACCGGACTCGTCGTCATCACCCGCACCATCGAGCCGCAGAAGGGCGGTACGGCCCTGCCCGGCGGGTTCATCGACCACGGCGAGGACTGGCGTGCGGCGGTCGCCCGGGAACTGCGCGAGGAGACCGGCATCGAGGCCGCCGCGGAGGACGTCCGCCTCGCCGACACCCTCAGCGACCCCGCCGGCCACCTCCTGGTCTTCGGCCTCCTCCCGGCACGCTCCCTCGCGAGCCTCCCGCCCTCGGCACCCACCGACGAGACGTCCGGCTACGACGTCCTGTACGGCCCGCGCCCTCTGGCCTTCCCGCTGCACACGGAAGCGGCCGACGCCTGGTTCGCCGGCCGCCGCGGCTGAGGCCACCACAGCCGGGGGACCACCGTCGTGGGACCGTGGCTGAGGCCACCGCCCCCGGGGCCGCCACGGCTGAGGCCACCGGGCCCCCGCGCACCGACACGCACGTGCCGGACACGCCCACACCGCCCCCGTGCCGACGCCCGCCCCCTAACCCCGCCCCCGCGCCCCCCGCACCCGTACCGGACAGTCGACCCCGTCCTCCGCGCCGTCCCGCTCCACCACCACGCGGTCGCCCTCCCACCGCGTCACATACCGCTCGACCTCCGCCTCCGCCCACCCGTCGCCCGCGTCCGGCACCACCAGCCCGCCGCCGGTACGCCCCGGCGCGGGCGCCCACACCTCCAGCTCCGCGCCGCCGTCCGCACCCCGCACCGGAATCACCGTGCCCGCCCTCGCCAGCACCGGCACCCGCGACAGCGGAGCGTCGACCAGGACCTGGCCCGGCCCCTCGTACGCCCGCCCGGTCGCCGTGTCGTACCACCGCCCCCGGGGCAGCCGCACCGCCCGCCGCCGCGCCCCGGCCTCCAGCACCGGAGCCACCAGCAGCGCGTCGCCCAGCAGGAACGCGTCCTCGCACTCCCGCAAAGCCCGGTCGCCCGTCGCGCCCCACCACATCGGCCGCACATAGGGCGCCCCGGTCATCCGCGCCACCTGCGCCAGCGTCACGAAGTACGGGCGGAGCCGCTCCCGCTCCACCAGCGCCGCCCGCGCGTGCTCCAGCACCTCGGGACCGAACTCCCACGGCTCCCGCAGCCCCGCGTCGATCGCCGCACGGGTCCGGAACAACGGCAGGTACGCCCCCAGCTGGAACCACCGCAGATACAGCTCCGGCGACGGGAACCCGTCGAACCCGCCCACATCCGGACCCGAATACGGCACCCCGCACAAACCGAGCCCCACCACCAGCGACAACGACGCCCGCAGCCCCGGCCACGCCGTCGACACATCGCCGGACCAGGTGCCCCCGTACCTCTGCATCCCCGCCCAGCCCGACCGCGAGAAGAGGAACGGCCGCTCCTCCGGACGGAACCGGAGCAGCCCCTCATAACCCGCCCGCGCCATCGCCAGCGCGTACACGTTGTGCGCCTCCCGATGATCACCACCGAAGCCCTCCAGCACATGCCGGGCCGAACGCGGCAGCGACGGATCCCCGAACGCCGCGAACGACACCGGCTCGTTCATGTCGTGCCAGACCCCCGAGAAGCCCTGCGCGAGCCGTTCCTCGTACAGAGATCCCCACCAATCCCGCACAAGCGGATCAGTGAAGTCCGGATAGACCGAGGCTCCCGGCCACACCTCACCGACCACCACCCGCCCCCGCGCGTCCCGGACGTACGCCCCCCGCTCCCCGACCGCCGCCCCCGCGTCGAACACCGCCTCGCCCGGCTCCGCCTTCACCGCCGGATCCACGATCGACACCAGCCGCACCCCGTCCTCGCGCAGCTCCTTCGCCAGCGCGGGCAGCTCGGGGAACCGCTCACGGTCCACCGTGAACACCCGGTGCGCGTCGTAGTGGTCGATGTCCAGATGCAGCACCGACAGCGGCAACCCCCGCTCCCGGTAACCGTCGACGACCCGCCGCACCTCACGCTCGCTGCCGAAGCCCCACCGGGCGTGCTGCGGCCCCAGCGCCCAGGACGGCGGCAGCGCCGGCGCACCCGTCAGCGCCGTCCAGCCCTGGAGCACCCGGGCCGGCGTCCCCGCCACCACCCAGCAGCGCAGCGGCCCGCCCTCCATCCGCACCTCGCAGGCGCCCGGCCGGTCATGCCCCGAACCGGCGCCCTCCTCGCCCTCCCGCAGCACCACCCGCCCCGCCCAGCTGTTGTCGTGGAACATCAGATGCGTCCCCGCGTCCGACACCACCACCTGCACCGGCATCGTCAGATACAGCGGGTCGTCCCCCGGACCGAAACGCCCGCCGGGATCGGTGTTCCACAGCCCGTACACCCCGTCCCGCAACCGGGGTCCCGCCGCCCGCCCGCCCAGACCGAAGAACCGCGCGTCGGAAGGCACCTCGGACCGCTGCACCCACCGCACCGGCCCCCCGCCCACCGGCTCCCACCAGCGCGGCGGCAGCTCACGCCGCAGCAGCAACCCGCCCGGCGTCCGCAGCTCCACCGCCCCGGTCCGCGACACCACCACCGTCAGCCGCTCCGACACCACCTGCCAGCCGCCGTCCTTGTCCGGCTCCAGCACCGCCCGCGGATCCGGCGCGGGCGCCTCGCCCGCCACCGCGTACGACGGCAGCGGCCGAGCCCCGTCCCACGCCCAGAACACCGCACCGCCCACCGACACACGGATACGCAGCTCCGAACGGGCGAACCGCACCACACCCCCGCCAGGAGCCGGCTCCGCACCCGTCAGCGCACCGGGCACCCGGGCCCGCTCCACCCCACGCGCCGGCAGCGCCGCAGCGTCCGCGGACCGCCGCCGCCACGCCGAACGCACCGTCCGCAGCCCTCGCACCGAACCGACCCATCTCACCCGACGCACCAGGTCACGACCGTCCATGGCGCACACCCTGCCACCCGCCCGACCCGCAGAACCTCCCGTTCAACTGCCGTTCACCCATGCCGGCCGGGGAGGGGCGGAACTCCTGACGGAGGGGCCACCCTGGTGCCGAAGACGATCACATGGCATCGTCCGTGTCAGCCGCTCACGCGCACATCCCGGCCCGTGCGGCACCGACACGCCCACCCCGCGTACCCGTACAGCCAGGGAGCAGCCCTCATGACCGCAGCCACGCCCGACGCCCCGCTCTGGCAGCCCGGCCCCGACCGCATCGAGGCCGCGGCCGTCACCCGCTTCCAGAACTGGGCCGCGACCCGGTACGGCGCCCCGGCCGAGGGCGGATACGCGGCCCTGCACCGCTGGTCCGTCGACGAGCTCGACACCTTCTGGCGCGCCGTCGCCGAATGGTTCGACATCCGCTTCTCCACCCCGTACGAGAGCGTCATCGGCGACCGCGCGATGCCCGGCGCCACCTGGTTCCCCGGCGCGACCCTCAACTACGCCGAACACGCCCTGCGCACCGCCGAGGACCCGGCCCGCGCCGACACCCCCGCCCTGCTGTACGTCGACGAGACCCACACCCAGTCTCCCGTCAGCTGGGCGGACCTCCGCCGCCAGGTCGGCGCGCTCGCCGCCGAACTCCGCGCGCTGGGCGTCACCCCCGGCGACCGCGTCAGCGGCTACCTCCCCAACATTCCGCAGGCCGTCGTCGCCTTCCTCGCCACCGCCGCCGTCGGGGGCATCTGGACCTCCTGCGCCCCCGACTTCGGCGCCCGCAGCGTCCTCGACCGGTTCCAGCAGATCGAACCCGTCGTCCTGTTCACCGTCGACGGCTACCGCTACGGCGGCAAGGAACACGACCGCACCGAGACCGTCGCCGAACTCCGCCGCGAACTGCCCACCCTGCGCGCCGTCGTCCACATCCCGCTGCTCGGCACCGACGCCCCCGAAGGCGCGCTCGCCTGGGCCGCCCTCACCTCCGCCGACACCGAGCCGGTCTTCGAACAGGTCCCCTTCGAGCACCCGCTCTGGGTCCTCTACTCCTCCGGCACCACCGGCCTGCCCAAGGCCATCGTCCAGTCCCAGGGCGGCATCCTGCTCGAACACTTCAAGCAGATCGGCCTGCACTGCGACCTCGGACCCGAGGACCGCTTCTTCTGGTACACCTCCACCGGCTGGATGATGTGGAACTTCCTCGTCTCCGGCCTCCTCACCGGCACCACCGTCGTCCTGTACGACGGCAGTCCCGGCTATCCGGACGTCCAAGCCCAGTGGCGGGTCGCCGAACAGACCGGCGCGACGCTCTACGGCACCTCCGCCGCGTACGTCATGGCCTGCCGCAAGGCCGACATCCACCCCGGCCGCGACCTCGACCTCTCCCGCGTCCAGTGCGTCGCCACCACGGGCTCCCCGCTCCCGCCCGACGGCTTCCGCTGGCTCCACGACGAGGTGGCCGAAGACCTCTGGATCGCCTCCGTCAGCGGCGGCACCGACGTCTGCAGCTGCTTCGCCGGAGCCGTCCCCACCCTCCCCGTCCACATCGGCGAACTCCAGGCCCCCTGCCTCGGCACCGACCTCCAGTCCTGGGACCCGTCCGGCAAACCCCTCATCGGCGAGGTCGGCGAACTCGTCGTCACCAACCCGCTCCCGTCCATGCCGATCCGCTTCTGGAACGACCCCGACGGCAGCCGCTACCACGACAGCTACTTCGACATGTATCCCGGCGTCTGGCGGCACGGGGACTGGATCACCCTCACCGACCACGGCTCGGTGATCATCCACGGCCGCTCCGACTCCACCCTGAACCGCCAGGGCGTCCGCATGGGCTCCGCCGACATCTACGAGGCCGTCGAACGGCTCCCCGAGATCCGCGAATCCCTCGTCATCGGCCTCGAAGAACCCGACGGCGGCTACTGGATGCCGCTCTTCGTCCACCTCGCCGACGGCGCGACCCTCGACGACGACCTGCGCGCCGCGATCAAGCGAACCATCCGCGAGAACCTCTCCCCGCGCCACGTACCCGACGAGGTCATCGAGGTCCCCGCCATCCCGCACACCCTCACCGGCAAGCGCATCGAGGTTCCGGTCAAGCGCCTGCTTCAGGGAACCGAGCTGGCCAAGGCGGTCAACCCGGGCTCCGTCGACAACCTCGACCTCCTCCACTTCTACGCCGACCTGGCCGCGAACCGACACCGCTAGGCCACTGGGCAGCCCGGTTGTCAGTCCCCATGATTACGCTGAGTGAGCAAGGATTCACCGCGCACAGGGGGACACATGGCGCAGACCGGCCACACCGAGAACAGCACCACCCACCACACGGAGCACGGCACCGGCACCACCATGCGACGCGCGTTGCGCCGCGAAGCGCCCAGCACGATCGGCCTCCTCGCCGACGCACAGGACTTCGCGGCCATGCGGCGCTACCGCACCTTCGCCTTCGACGACCACACCGTCTACCTCCAGCAGGTCGAGGGCCTGCTCAAAGCGTTCGCGGCCCAAGGCGTGCACACCACCGTCGCCCTCTTCGACCCGGAGGACTACGCGGAGTTCTGCGCCGAATCGGGCCTCGACGCCGACACCGGCGCCAGCCGCAGCCGCTTCACCGCGGAGATCGCCGCCGCCGGAGCCACGGTCGCCTACACCGGCCAACGCCTGAGCGACCTCATCCCCGTCCTCGTCTCCCGCGCGGTCCGCCGGGCCACCTGGGAGTACGCCACCCTTCTCCTCACCGACCTCGGCACCTGCGCCGACTGCGGCCAGGACATCGGACGCGCCGCCTTCGACCGCGCCTCCCACCTCCTCACGCGCCTGCTGGAAACGGCGGGACCAGGCGCCCACCACCTGGTGTGCAGCACCCCGACGGAGGACGACCAGCTCCTGGCCGTGCTCCACACCCACCGCGACACCACGGGACCGGCCCGCCTCGACAGCACGGAGGGAGCGGAGTTCGCCACCGTCCTCGCGGTGGCCATCGCCCTGGAATCGCGCGGGGGAGTCGTCCTGCGCACCAGCGCACCCGACAGCCCGGACCGCGTCCACGGCTGGCGCCTGGCTTACGGAGCCCTCGCCCCGCTCACCGCGGGCGAGGTCTTCAACGCCTACTGCACCGACGCCGACACCGGAGAACCCGTCTCCCCGGAATCCGGCGTGGAGTACTGCGCGGGATTCGACATCGGAGCGGATCCGGCGGAGCCCCACCACTGACACCCCACAACCACACAGCAGGAGGGGCTTCCCGCCACCCGGCGGAAAGCCCCTCCTGGACCCACTGGATCCCGACTACTCGCCGGACAGCACAGCCGACGCGGCGCTGCGCGCCTCGTCGGCCGAGTCCGCCGCACGAGCGGCGTTCGCCGCCCGCTCGCACTGCGCCAGCGTGTACTTGGCCAGCGTGGCCCGTACATAGGGAATGGACGCGGCGCCCATCGACAGGGAGGTGACCCCCAGACCCGTCAGCACACAGGCCAGCAGCGGATCCGCCGCCGCCTCACCGCAGACACCACAGCTCTTGCCCTCGGCACGAGCCGCGTCGGCGGACAGCGCCACCAGATCCAGCAGCGCCGGCTGCCACGGGTCCTGGAGCCGCGACACCGCGCCCACCTGACGGTCGGCCGCGAAGGTGTACTGCGCCAGGTCGTTGGTGCCCAGCGACAGGAACTCCACCTCCTGGAGGATCGACCGCGCCCGCAGAGCGGCGGACGGAATCTCCACCATCGCGCCGAACTTCGCCCGCAGCCCGGCCTCGCGGCACGCGTCCGCGAACGCCTTGGCGTCGATACGGTCGGCCACCATGGGGGCCATGACCTCCAGGTACACCGGCAGACCCTCGGCGGCCTTCGCCAGCGCGGTCAGCTGGGTACGCAGCACCTCGGGGTGGTCCAGCAGGCTCCGCAGCCCACGGACGCCGAGCGCCGGGTTCGGCTCGTCGGCCGGCGTCAGGAAGTCCAGCGGCTTGTCGGCTCCGGCATCCAGCACGCGCACGACGACACGCCCCTCGGGGAACGCCTCCAGCACCGCGCGGTAGGCCGCGATCTGCTTCTCCTCGGAAGGAGCCTGCTTGCTGTCGTCCAGGAACAGGAACTCGGTCCTGAACAGCCCGACGCCCTCCGCCCCCGCCTCGACCGCCGCGGGCACATCGCCCGGACCGCCGACATTGGCGAGCAGCGGCACCTTGTGCCCGTCCGACGTGGCGCCGGGACCGGTCGAGGCGGACAGCGCCGCCCTACGAGCGGCGGCGGCGCCCTCCAGCTCGGCGCGCTTCTCCTCGCTCGGGTCGACGAAGATCTCGCCCGTGCTGCCGTCCACCGCGACCACCGTGCCCTCGGCCAGCTCACCGGCGCCGGGCAGCGCCACCACGGCGGGAACGCCGAGCGCCCGCGCCAGGATCGCGCTGTGGCTGGTCGGCCCGCCCTCCTCGGTGACGAAGCCGAGCACCAGCGTCGGGTCGAGGAGCGCGGTGTCGGCCGGCGCGAGGTCGCGCGCGATCAGCACATACGGCTCGTCGCTGTCCGGCACGCCGGGCATCGGCACACCGAGCAGCCGCGCCACGATCCGGTTCCGTACGTCGTCGAGGTCCGCGACCCGCCCCGCCAGGTACTCCCCGGCATTGGCGAGCAGCGCCCGGTACGCGGCGAACGCGTCGTACACCGCACGCTCGGCGGTGCTGCCCACGGCGATGCGCCGATCGACGTCGGACATCAGCTCGGGGTCCTGCGCCATCATGGCCTGCGCCTCGAGCACGTGTTGTGCCTCGCCGCCGGCCAGATTGCCGCGCGCGATCAGATCGGCGGCGACCGCTTCCACCGCCTGCCTGGCACGCCCCTGTTCGCGACCGGCCTCCTCGGCGGGAATCGCTTTGGCGGGCGGCTCCAGCACCGCCGTACCCATGTGCCGAACCTCGCCGATGGCCACACCGTGGCTCACGCCGACGCCTCGCAGCGTTGTCTCCATTTCACCCGTCTCCGGTTGTGCGGCGACCGAGTCACCGCGGTGGTTGTGCAACTGGCTTGTCACTGCGCCCGAGGCGTCACTGCCAGCCGAACAGCGGGTCGCCGACCTTCACGTCCCCGTCCTCACGGACATCGGAGAGCGACTCGGCGGTGGCCTCCAGGGCCACGATCGGACAGATGGGTGATTTGCCCGCGGCCTCGACGGCGACCGGGTCCCAGCGCACGATGCTCTGGCCCCGGCTCACCGTGTCCCCCTTGTTCACGAGGAGCTCGAAGCCCTCGCCGTTGAGCTGGACGGTGTCGATGCCGAGGTGTGTCAGGACCCCGTGGCCCTCCGCGTCGACGACGACGAACGCGTGGGGGTGCAGGGAGACGACGATGCCGTCGACCGGGGACACGGCCTCGGAGGGCTCACGTACGGGGTCGATGGCGGTGCCGGGACCGACCATCGCGCCCGAGAAGACCGGGTCGGGAACCGCGGCGAGTCCGATGGCGCGTCCGGCAAGAGGGGACGTCACGTTGGTCATGGGGAGCCTCCCAGGGGGTGGAGATTCAGGTGTCGCCGCCGCGACTGATGGGGGACGGCGTACTGCTCAGCAGAGTAAGTCATATGAAGTCCCGGTTCCGCCCGAGACCTACCGCTTGGCGGACCTAGGGGTGCACCAGAAACGATTTGCCTCGACTCCCGGAGGCCTGTACTGTCGTACTCCTGCCTGACCCCAACGCGACTTTGAGTCGGGGGTCGGCGGCGACCTCCAAGCCCAGATCCTAACCTTGAACCTTTCTTCGGCATGCCCGCAGGGCGTGGTCAAGGAGACGGAAAAGGCCTGATAGAGTCGGACTCGCCGAAAGGGAAAACGCGAAAGCGAATTATCTGAAAGCGAAAAGCGGGACCCGCTTCGACCGGGAATCGGACACGAAAGAGTCTGATAGAGTCGGAAACGCAGGACAGTAAGACAAAGTAGTAAACGAAGGGAAGCGCCCGGAGGGCCCCGGTGATACGGGACCGAAGGAAGCGTCCGTTCCTTGAGAACTCAACAGCGTGCCAAAAGTCAACG
>NZ_JBIWLQ010000003.1:295015-548056 GCF_044766265.1 Streptomyces sp. NPDC102283 | reverse complement strand
TGCGGCGCGTCACCGGAAACCATGGGTCCGACTGTAATGCGGACCGGGTGGTGGGGGGGGGGGGGGGGGGGGGGGGGCCCCCCCCCCCCCCCCCCCCCCCCCCCGTCGGGGAATTCCTAGCGGAGGAAGGGGTCCACGGCGACCGCGAGGAAGAGGAGCGAGACGTAGGTGATGGACCAGTGGAAGAGCCGCATCTCCTTGAGCTTGGCCCCGGTCACCCCCGCCTTGGCCCGGTTCTGCAGACCGTGGGCCTCCCAGAGCCAGGCGCCGCCGGACAGCAGCGCCACCGCGGTGTAGAACCAGCCGGTGTAGCCCAGCGGGGTGAGCAGCAGCGAGACCGCGACCATCACCCAGCTGTAGAGGACGATCTGCCTGGCGACCACCCGGTTGGAGGCGACCACCGGGAGCATCGGGACGCCGACCCGGGCGTAGTCGTCCTTGACCTTCATCGACAGCGGCCAGTAGTGCGGCGGCGTCCAGAAGAAGATGACGGCGAAGAGGATGACGGCGGCCCAGGAGAGTTCGTTCGTCACGGCCGACCAGCCGATGAGGACCGGCATGCAGCCCGCGATGCCGCCCCAGACGATGTTCTGGGAGGTGCGGCGCTTCAGCAGCATCGTGTAGACGACGACGTAGAAGAGCAGCGCGCCGAGCGCGAGAGCGGCCGAGAGCCAGTTGACGAGCAGTCCGAACCAGAGCGTGGAGACCACCGCGAGGGCGATGCCGAAGGCGAGGCATTCGCGGGGGCTGACCATGCCGGTGACCAGCGGGCGCTGGGACGTGCGGTCCATCAGCGCGTCGATGTCCCGGTCGATGTACATGTTCAGCGCGTTGGCGCCACCGGCGGAGAGGAATCCCCCGATGGTGGTAGTGAGAACGAGCCACAGGTCGGGTACACCCTGGGCAGCGAGGAACATCACCGGAACGGTGGTGATGAGCAACAGCTCGATGATCCGTGGCTTGGTAAGAGCCACGAAAGCCTTGACGCGGGCCCCGAACGGGCGATGGCCCCTCGGGCTGGGAGTCAAGGCGACCCCTGCGGGTCGGGACTCGACGGCCGTCACGCACACCCCTGACAGAGAAATCCCAGCAAGCTCCGGGCGAGAGGGCCCGGTGAAGACTTGCGCGAACCCGTTCACTCTAGACGCTGCGGATACGCCGCCCTTCGCGGGGGTGGGGTCGTGTTGGGGGTGACTGTTCCCCGGATGTGCATTCCGTCGGGAGGCGAACTCCACGGGTCGCCCACACCCTGGAAAGTACTCGGAAAGTGTGCCTGTCAACGGGGGTAGGCTCGACAGCGCCCGGTGCGGTCACCGTCACCGGTTTACGACAGTGGAGAGGAGCCCTGACTCAGGGTGAGCATCAAGCCGACCACCACAGACCTCCAGTGGACCGATTTGGACCAGCGGGCCGTGGACACCGCCCGCGTTCTCGCCGCGGACGCCGTACAGAAAGTCGGAAACGGCCACCCGGGCACGGCGATGAGCCTGGCTCCCGCCGCGTACACCCTCTTCCAGAAGGTGATGCGGCACGACCCCGCGGACGCCGAGTGGACCGGCCGCGACCGGTTCGTCCTCTCCGCCGGCCACTCCAGCCTGACGCTCTACATCCAGCTCTACCTGGCCGGCTACGGCCTGGAGCTGGACGACCTCAAGGCCTTCCGCACCTGGGGCTCCGCGACCCCGGGCCACCCGGAGTACGGCCACACCACCGGTGTCGAGACGACGACCGGGCCGCTGGGCCAGGGTGTCGCCAACGCCGTGGGCATGGCGATGGCCGCCCGCTACGAGCGCGGCCTCTTCGACCCCGAGGCGGCCCCCGGCACCTCCCCGTTCGACCACATGGTGTGGGTCGTCGCGGGTGACGGCTGCCTCCAGGAGGGCATCTCGGCCGAGGCGTCCTCGCTGGCCGGGCACCAGAAGCTGGGCAACCTGGTCCTGCTCTGGGACGACAACCACATCTCCATCGAGGGCGACACGGAGACCGCGGTCTCCGAGGACACCATCAAGCGGTACGAGGCGTACGGCTGGCACGTCCAGCGTGTCGACCAGCTCCCCAGCGGCGACCTGGACCCGGCGGGTCTGTACGCGGCGCTGCGGGCGGCCCAGGCCGAGACCGAGCGCCCCTCGTTCATCGCGGCCCGCTCGATCATCGCCTGGCCCGCCCCGAACGCCCAGAACACCGAGGCCGCGCACGGCTCGGCGCTCGGCGACGACGAGATCGCGGCGACCAAGCGGGTCCTCGGCTTCGACCCGGAGCAGACCTTCGAGGTCTCCGACGCGGTCATCGGCCACACCCGTGAGGCCCTGGACCGCGGCCGCGAGGCCCGCGCCGAGTGGGACAAGTCGTTCGCCGCGTGGCGCACCGCCAACCCGGAGCGCGCCGCCTCCTTCGACCGGATCGCCGCGGGCGAGCTGCCCGAGGGCTGGGAGGAGAAGCTCCCCGTCTTCGAGCCCGGCAAGGGCCTGGCCACCCGCGCGGCCTCCGGCAAGGTGCTCCAGGCGCTCGGCGAGATCGTGCCCGAGCTGTGGGGCGGCTCCGCCGACCTCGCGGGCTCCAACAACACCACGATCGACAAGACGTCGTCGTTCCTCCCGGCGGGCAACCCGCTGCCGGAGGCCGACCCGTACGGCCGGACGATCCACTTCGGCATCCGCGAGCACGCCATGGCCGCTGCCATGAACGGCATCGCGCTGCACGGCAACACCCGCGTCTACGGCGGCACCTTCCTGGTGTTCTCCGACTACATGCGCAACGCGGTGCGGCTCTCCGCCCTGATGCACCTGCCGGTGACGTACGTATGGACGCACGACTCGATCGGCCTCGGTGAGGACGGTCCCACCCACCAGCCGGTCGAGCACCTGGCCGCGCTGCGCGCCATCCCGGGCCTGAACATCGTGCGCCCGGCCGACGCCAACGAGACCGCCATCGCCTGGCGCGAGATCCTGCGCCGCTACACCAAGGTGTTCGGCGAGGGCGCCCCGCACGGTCTGGCGCTGACCCGCCAGGGCGTGCCGACGTACGAGGCGAACGAGAACGCGGCCAAGGGCGGCTACGTCCTGTTCGAGGCCGAAGGGTCCTCCGGGGAGACCGCGGCGCCGCAGGTGCTGCTGATCGCGACCGGTTCCGAGGTCCACGTCGCCGTCGAGGCGCGCGAGCAGCTCCAGGCGGCCGGGGTGCCGACCCGGGTGGTCTCGATGCCCTCGGTCGAGTGGTTCGAGGAGCAGGACCAGGCGTACAAGGACAGCGTGCTGCCGCCGTCGGTGAAGGCGCGCGTCGCCGTCGAGGCGGGCATCGGCCTGACCTGGTACCGGTACGTGGGCGACGCGGGCCGGATCGTCTCGCTGGAGCACTTCGGGGCCTCGGCCGACGCGAAGGTGCTGTTCCGCGAGTTCGGCTTCACGCCGGAGCACGTGGCCGCCGCCGCGCGGGAATCTCTCGCCGCCGCCACGCGCTGACGCCGGTAGATACGACTAGTAGGAGATGCAACTCATGACAGACGCACTCAAGCGCCTCTCCGACGAGGGCGTGGCGATCTGGCTCGACGACCTGTCGCGCAAGCGGATCACGTCCGGCAACCTGGCCGAGCTGATCGACCAGAGCCACGTCGTCGGCGTCACCACCAACCCGTCGATCTTCCAGAAGGCGATCTCGCAGGGCGATGGTTACGACCAGCAGCTCACCGACCTCGCCGCCCGAAAGGTCACCGTCGAGGAAGCCATCCGCATGATCACGACGGCGGACGTCCGCGACGCCGCCGACATCCTGCGCCCGGTCTTCGACGCCACGGACGGCCAGGACGGCCGGGTCTCCATCGAGGTCGACCCGCGCCTGGCCCACAACACCACGGCCACCGCCGCCGAGGCCAAGCAGTTGGCGTGGCTGGTCGACCGGCCGAACACGCTCATCAAGATCCCGGCGACCGAGGCCGGCCTGCCGGCGATCACCGAGACGATCGGCCGGGGCATCAGCGTCAACGTGACGCTGATCTTCTCGCTGGAGCGCTACCGCGCGGTCATGGACGCCTACCTGGCGGGCCTGGAGAAGGCGAAGGCCGCGGGCCTGGACCTCTCCAAGATCCACTCGGTGGCCTCGTTCTTCGTGTCGCGGGTGGACACCGAGATCGACAAGCGGCTGGACGCCATCGGCTCCGACGAGGCGAAGGCGGCCAAGGGCAAGTCCGCGCTGGCCAACGCGCGCCTGGCCTACGAGGCGTACGAGGAGGTCTTCTCCTCCGACCGCTGGGCCCCCCTGGACAAGGCGCAGGCCAACAAGCAGCGTCCGCTGTGGGCCTCGACCGGCGTCAAGGACCCGGCCCTGAAGGACACGCTCTACGTCGACGAGCTGGTGGCGCCGAACACGGTGAACACCATGCCGGAGGCGACGCTGGAGGCGGTGGCCGACCACGGCGAGATCACCGGCAACACCGTCGCCGGCGGCTACGACCGGGCGCGCGCCGACCTCGACGCGATCAAGAAGCTCGGCATCTCGTACGACGACGTCGTGCAGGTGCTGGAGGACGAGGGCGTCGAGAAGTTCGAGGCGTCCTGGAACGACCTGCTCAAGTCGACCGAGGCGGAGCTCTCGCGCCTCGCCCCCTCGGAGGGCTGACCACTTTGTCTGCTGTTCCCGGAGCCAACCCGCTCCGTGACGCACAGGACCGACGGCTTCCGCGTATCGCGGGGCCGTCGGGCCTGGTCATCTTTGGCGTCACGGGTGATTTGTCCCGTAAAAAGCTGATGCCCGCCGTCTACGACCTGGCCAATCGCGGCCTGCTGCCGCCGGGCTTCTCGCTCATCGGCTTCGCGCGCCGCGACTGGGAGGACGAGGACTTCGCCCAGGTCGTCCACGACGCCGTCAAGGAGCACGCCCGTACGCCGTTCCGTGAGGAGGTCTGGCAGCAGCTCATCCAGGGGATGCGCTTCGTCCAGGGCAACTTCGACGACGACCAGGCCTTCGAGACGCTGAAGGCGACCATCCAGGAGCTCGACAAGGCGCAGGGGACGGGCGGCAACTTCGCCTTCTACCTCTCGGTGCCGCCCAAGTTCTTCCCCAAGGTCGTCCAGCAGCTGAAGAAGCACGGCCTGGCCGACCAGAAGGAGGGCTCCTGGCGGCGTGCCGTCATCGAGAAGCCGTTCGGCCACGACCTGGCCAGCGCGCAGGAGCTCAACCAGCTCGTGCACGACGTCTTCCCGCCCAACGAGGTCTTCCGGATCGACCACTACCTGGGCAAGGAGACGGTCCAGAACATCCTGGCGCTGCGGTTCGCCAACACGATGTTCGAGCCGATCTGGAACCGGTCCTACGTCGACCACGTCCAGATCACGATGGCCGAGGACATCGGCATCGGCGGCCGGGCCGGCTACTACGACGGCATCGGCGCCGCCCGTGACGTCATCCAGAACCACCTGCTCCAACTGCTGGCGCTGACCGCGATGGAGGAGCCCGGCTCCTTCCACCCGAAGGCCCTGGTCGCCGAGAAGCTCAAGGTCCTCACCGCCGTCGAGCTGCCCGACGACCTCGGCAAGCACACCGTGCGCGCCCAGTACGAGCACGCGTGGCAGGGCGGCCAGGAGGTCCTCGGCTACTGCGAGGAGGAGGGCATCGACCCCAAGTCGACGACCGACACCTACGCGGCGATCAAGCTGACGATCAACAACCGCCGCTGGGCGGGCGTGCCCTTCTACCTCCGCACCGGAAAGCGGCTCGGCCGCCGGGTCACGGAGATCGCGGTCGTCTTCAAACGCGCGCCCTACCTGCCCTTCGAGTCCGGCGCCACGGAGGAGCTGGGCGGCAACGCCCTGGTCATCCGGGTCCAGCCGGACGAGGGCGTCACCGTGCGCTTCGGCTCCAAGGTGCCCGGCACCTCGATGGAGGTCCGGGACGTCACGATGGACTTCGCGTACGGCGAGTCGTTCACGGAGTCCAGCCCGGAGGCCTACGAGCGACTCCTCCTGGACGTCCTGCTCGGCGACGCCAACCTCTTCCCGCGCCACCAGGAGGTCGAGCTGTCCTGGAACATCCTCGACCCCATCGAGAAATTCTGGGACAAGCACGGCAAGCCCGCGAAGTACCCGGCCGGCACCTGGGGCCCGGCCGAGGCGGACGAGATGCTCGCACGCGACGGACGGAGCTGGAGGCGGCCATGAAGATCGATCTCACGGAAACCACGTCCAGCAAGATCAACCAGGCGCTGGTGGCGGCCCGCCGGGCCATCGGCACACCCGCCATCGGCATGGTGCTCACGCTGGTCATCGTCACCGACGAGGAGAACGCGTACGACGCGCTCAAATCGGCCGGCGACGCCTCCCGCGAGCACCCCTCGCGGATCATCGCGGTGATCAAGCGGGTCAGCCGCTCACCGCGGGCCCGCCGGGACGCCCGGCTCGACGCCGAGGTGCGGGTCGGCTCCGACGCGGGCACCGGCGAGACCGTCGTCCTCCGGCTGCACGGCGAACTGGCCAACCACGCCCAGTCGGTGGTCCTTCCGCTGCTGCTGCCGGACGCGCCGGTCGTGGTGTGGTGGCCCGAGGGCGCGCCCTCCGACCCGGCGAAGGACCCGCTCGGGGCCCTCGCCCAGCGCCGGATCACCGATACCTACTCGGCCGAGCGCCCCATCGAGGCACTGGCCGTACGGGCGGCGACGTACAGCCCGGGCGACACCGACCTGGCGTGGACACGGATCACTCCGTGGCGCTCCATGCTGGCCGCGTCGCTGGACCAGCAGCCCGCCGAGGTGATCGGCGCGACCGTCGAGGGCGAGAGCGACAACCCGAGCTGCGAGCTGCTCGCCATGTGGCTCGCGGACCGGCTCGACGTCCCGGTGGAACGCATGGTCTCCGAGGGCCCCGGCCTCACGGCGGTCCGGATGGAGACGAAGAACGGCGTCATCGTCCTCGACCGCGCCGACGGCACGCTGGCCACGCTCTCCATGCACAACCAGCCGGACCGCGGGGTGGCGCTCAAGCGGCGCGACACCGCCGAACTGCTGGCCGAGGAGCTGCGGCGGCTCGATCCGGACAACACCTACGCGTCCGCGGTGAAGTTCGGCGTCGACCGGCTGCACGCGGGCGGCGAGGTCAAGGCCGCGCCGGTCGGGAACGCCGAGGAGAAGGCGGACAGGACCACCGGGGCCACGGCTCCCGCCGCGAAGAAGGCCCCGGCCAAGAAGGCGGCGTCGAAGTGACGCCTCCCCAGCTGGTCGTGCACCGCGACAAGGAGCTGATGGCGCAGGCCGCGGCGGCCCGGCTGATCACGAGGATCGTGGACGCCCAGGCCTCCCGGGGTCACGCCTCGGTGGTGCTGACCGGCGGGCGCAACGGCAACGGCCTGCTGGCCGCGCTCGCCGCCGCGCCGGCCCGGGAGGCGGTCGACTGGGCGCGCCTGGACCTGTGGTGGGGCGACGAGCGCTTCCTGCCCGAGGGCGACCCGGAGCGCAATGTCACCCAGGCCCGCGAGGCGCTGCTCGACGCGGTGCCGCTGGACCCGGCCCGGGTGCACGCGATGCCGGCGTCCGACGGCCCGTACGGCGACGACGCGGACGCGGCGGCGGCCGGCTACGCCGCCGAACTGGCCGCCGCCTCGGGCCCGGAGGACCATGGCGCGGTCCCCACGTTCGACGTGCTGATGCTGGGCGTCGGCCCCGACACCCATGTGGCCTCGCTTTTCCCGGAGCTGCCCGCGGTACGGGAGACCGAGCGCACCGTCGTCGGTGTGCACGGGGCTCCCAAGCCGCCTCCGGTCCGCGTCTCGCTCACGCTGCCGGCGATCCGCGCGGCGCGCGAGGTGTGGCTGCTGGCGGCGGGCGAGGACAAGGCCGAGGCGGCGGCGATCGCACTGTCCGGGGCCGGGGAGATCCAGGCCCCGGCGGCCGGCGCGTACGGGCGGAGCCGCACGCTGTGGCTGCTGGACTCCGCGGCGGCCTCGCGGCTGCCGCGCGCGCTGTATCCGCAGGCCTCCGCCTGACCCTCGAAACCCTCGCAGGCCCGGACCGCTCCTACCGAGCGGTCCGGGCCTGCGGCGTGAAAGGCTCGGGCCCATGGTGCGTATCGGAACCGTGGTGATGGGCGCGTCCGACGTGGAGCGGGCCGCCGCTTTCTGGAAGGCGGCGCTCCGGTACACGGAGCGCGAGCCCGCGACGGACGACTGGGTGGTGCTTGTCCCGGTGGAGGGGCCCGGTGTGGGGCTCTCGCCGGGACGCTCCGTCACTCCCGTCCAGGAGGTGCCCCGGGTCCACCTCGACCTCTACTCCGACACCCAGGAGGCCGAGGTGGAGCGGCTGGTCGGGCTCGGCGCCGAACGGGTCGCCTGGGAGCTGTATCCCCCGGACCCGGACTTCGTGGTGCTCGCCGACCCCAACACATCTGACTACCGGTTCTAAGAGTATCCGCAGTTCAGCCCCAACGACAGAGCCCCGCGCGGCACTTGGCCGAACGGGGCGTTTTGCTGTCTGGTCAGTTGCAGAACGATGACTTCACAGCGGACACGATCTTTGCGGCTTGGTCGTCCGAGAGCTTCGGCACCGTGCCCCCCTCGTACCGGCTCTTGGCGTTGCTCTGGACGGTTACCGCATCCTTGCCGCCCTGTACGTCCATACAGATGCTTCGGGCCCGACCAATGGCCCGGTCTTCCTTGGTCGCCAGGCCGGGATCCACGGCCCGCAGAGCGCGTATCAGCGCTTCCGTCTGCGCAGCGTCGGGCGACGGAATGCCGGACGGTCTGGGCGGTTTCACGCTCAGCTCGGTTGTCGGCTTGCCGGATGTCGTAACGGACGGCTTGGGGTCCGATGCTGCCGTGGTGTCCGTGTCGTCATCGAACAGTGGCAGCACCGCAACCGTCGCGATCACCGCGCACACCACGATGATCCAGTCTCTGTTCTTCTTCCGCCTCATGGCGGACCCTCCCCTGGTCATGCAGCAAGATCACCGGCGTCTATCACAGTAACCCCACATCCCGTACACACAGGAGGCACATAAGAAGCCCCGCCCGACATGTGGTCGAACGGGGGCTCTCTGGACTCTCTGCGGGTCTGCCTAGCGGATGCTGATCTCGTCCTCGGGGGTCGGGCCCGCCCCGAGCTGCACCGCGTGGTCAGGGCACACGTAGAGGGTCGTTCCGGGGCCACTGGTGCTCTGTATCCAGCGGACCGGCACCGGGGCTCGCGTGACGGTCTTGCACTCAATGCAGAGTGCGACGCGTCCGGCGAGGGCGACCGGGAACAGCTCGTCGGCGGTCACGCGGCCACCCGCCCACGGCGCACGAGAGAGCGGAGCGGCATCGTTGGATGGTCGTAGTCCACGCCGATCCGCGCGAATGCAGCGGCGTAGCTCCGCTCTCGCTGCGGGGCTGGCAGTCCGCGCGTGTGCGCGTCATTGAAGATCGCGCGCACTTCCTGGGCGGACGGGGCGGTCCACGGGTGGGACCAGGGCGACACCGGGGCGAGGGTGGGAACCGGCGGTGCAGTGGGAGGTTCGGCGGAGTGCCGACCCTCGGTGGGCAGCAGCAGGCGCAGCAGGGACAACAGTGCTCGGGCGATAAGATCACGCATGTCGTTCAGCTCCTCGGGCTGTTCGGCTAAGCCCCGGCGGACCGATACCAGCGGTCTTCCGGGGCGCTTTCGTGTTCGTTGAATCACGCTAAGCCAGCACGTCTAACACGTCTACCTGTCTAACTCATCTACTGGTCTAAGTCGCCCAGATTTGGCCCGTTGTCTACGCTCTCCCCATGCCTGAACGCCCGAGCGGACCGCACGCGCCGTACATGACGGTCCTTGACGCCCTCGCAGCGGAAATCAAGGCGGGCAAGATCAAACCGGGTGAGAAAATCCCGAGCGAGGCCGATCTGGTCCAGCGCTTTGGGGTCGCCAGGATGACCGCACGCCGCGCCGTGGGGGTACTGCGGGAACGCGGGCTCGTTCGTACCGAGTGGGGCAAGGGCACGTTCGTAATCGCTTCCGAGCTGGCGGGCAGGGAGCAGCACCAAGGCGACTAGGGCTCGCCCTCGTCGCCCTCGGCGGCGTCTTCCTCGGATATGAGGCGCTGCGCTTCACTCCGTGCCCGCTCGGCGAGTGCTTCACGCAGCGGGTCCGTGACGTGGAAGCTGTGGACGTGCGGGTGCCCCTCGAAGAGTCCGCACCACTTCTTGAATCCCTCTTCCATGTTCCGCAGGATGGCGGGGCACATGGTCAAAGTGGCGAACCGGTGATGAATACGGTGGGGGCCGCTCTCGGTCCACAGGAACCACAAGTTTCGGGGTGGCTCTGTTTCAGCGGTCCACAGGTGGGCGGCGTGCTCGGTGTCGTCGCTGTGCTCGCCCAACTCGCATAAGAGGTAGTGCTTATCGGCAAGATGTTCATCCGGGTCGTCGGGACCGCCCGTCATGCCGACCAGAGCAACGAGCGCTTCGCCCACGGGATTTTCGGTTACGGCGGTGCATTGAAGCACTTCGGTACGGTTCTCTTTCGTGTGTGGCGGGACAGTGCAGAGCCCCGCGCATGTGCTTTGAAGGGCAGCACTCGGGCGGGGCTGTGGTATCCGTCCGGCAGAGCGGAAAATTCCACGCTTCTGCCGGACGGAGCTTCTACAGGACGGGCCTAGATGACGAGCAGCGCGCCGACCAGGTCAACGGGTTCGGGGGTACGTTGGTCGTCTTGGTGGCCCTCGGTCAAGCACGCTGGAGAGGTAGCGGGTTGGCCGGCGGTGCCCACTATGAGGCGGACCAGCTCAGGCTCGGGGAGAGGCTGCCTACGGCGCGACTGCCGTGCTTCCCAGGCTGTCACCGCTTTGCCCGCCGTTTGGTCCCCTGCGGGTCTACGCAGTCGATGTGCCGGTAGATCGTGACAGGGGTTGCGGAATCCCGCTTGATCTCCCCGCGTCGGCAGCGCTCAAGGGTCCCGATCGGCTTCATGCAGGCCGGGCACGTCTCACCCGAGGGGGCGAATGTTGTGTACTCCCACTGTCGTGCATCCGTATCTTCCGTGGTCGGGTTCGCCATGGCTACCATCCCATCAAGTCCGCTAGTTTCAAGCGGCGTTGGCCTAGAAAAGCTTGACGGGGCGGCGGGTACCACAGCAGAAAGGCCGCAGTCCTGCCGCACTCTGGCCGCACTGGCTACGCTGACCAGGGCAGACGCATTCCCGAGAGGAGACCGGCCACGATGACCAGCAGGCGGCGGAGGTTCGCGGATCTTCGGAAAGCGCGCGGATTCAGCCAAGAGGGATTCGCGGAAGCGGTCGGCGCTGACCGGTCAACAGTCCAGCGCTGGGAAAGTGGGCAGAACGACCCCCAACCTTGGCAGCGCCCGAAGATCGCAAAGACTCTGTCGATCACAGCGGGCGAACTCGACGCCCTGCTAGTGCCTGACGCCTACGCTCCGCCACAAACTCGTACCGGTTGGCTCGCTGTCGCACCCTCGAATAGTGACGATGAGTTCGACGCGCTTGAATTGGCCAGGCGCGTATCGGCCAGCGACGTGGGAAAGGAAACGCTAGGTCGTCTTGAATTTGCATTCGATGAACTGGCGATGAAATACCCGGTATCCCCGCCGCAAGACTTGCTCGAAAGAGTAAGGAAGCATTCTGCATACGTAACCCATCTGATGGATGCACGCATGACCCTTGCGGAACAACGTCGACTTTATGTTGTCGGGGGATGGTTTCAGCTATTGGGGGCAACTCTTCATATCGACCTGAACCAGGAACACGCTGCGACCGCTCGTTTGCAGACGGCGGCCACTCTTGCGCAGCACGCGGACCATCGAGAAATTGAAGCATGGTGCTACGAGACTGATGCTTGGCGAGTGCTCACGGATGGCGACTACATTCGTGCGCTGGAACTTTCCCAGATTGCACAGGAACTGGCACCCGCGGGAACTTCGGCCACCATTCAGGCAGCAGCCCAAGAGGGGCGAGCGAGAGCGCGACTCGGAGAAAGAGTCGAAACGTACGCTGCCATTGAACGGGTTCAGCGCATGTCTGGTGCACTGGTTGCCCGCAAGGGCACGGAGCACCACTATCAATACGATCCCGGTAAGGCGCTGGCCTATACGGCAACGACGCTGGCGTGGGTTGGAGACCCCGCAGCGGAGGGCTATGCACGGCAGGTAATTGCCCGGCTTGCTCCTGCTGACGATGTGGAGAAATGGCCGCGCCGAGTAGCCTCCGCGAACATCGATTTGGCCCTCGCGCTGCTTGGCGGTGACCGGCTGGACGAAGCGTGCAACGCGGCACAGCGAGCCATACTGTCCGGCCGTATCGTTCCGTCGAATCACTGGCGTGCGCTCGAAGTTGTGAGGGCTGTAGAGCGTAAGCAGCTGCCAGAAGCTGCCGATTTGCGGGAAGCATACCAAGGGCTGAAGTCGCTCCCGACGGGGAGTTAGTCAGGCGCGGGAGCCACGCACATGTGACAACCTCGCCGGAAATGTGCCAGAAAATAAAACCCCCGATGGTCGAACCCCTAAACGGGTTCGACCATCGGGCGCATTCCTTAGTGGAATTCCTGATGACCCTAGCGGTGCACAGAAATGCCCTTATGGGCCACGCGAGTTTTTTGCCTCCCTGCCGCTCAATCTCGGGAGGGACAGGGGGTCACCCCCTGGTCAGAACGGCGGACGCTCGGCCGATTCGCGGCGTGAACGTGCTTCGGCAGCAAATCCGCCCGGTTGATTACGTGCGGTCTCGCGGTTATGGCACGCGACGCACAGCGGACGCAGATGCTTTGCCGCGTCAGGATTCGACTCATTCCGGGCGATCAACTCGCGTCGACTTTGCGGAAAATGGTCTGCAACGTTCGCCAACTGCCCGCAGAGCACGCACCACGGGTTCGCATACAGATACGCGCGCCGGATGCGCTGCCAACGGGTCGTGTAGACAGCCCCACCACGCGACGCACGGTCCGCGTTCGCTTCCCTGGTGTGCTTCGGACAGCGACCACCACGGGGGGTCAGCTCGGAACACCCGGGGACAGAGCAAGGGGGGCGGGGTCTGCGCGGCATGGGGCATCTCCCGAGAGCGTTACTAATTCGCGGTAGTGGGAATTGGCGGAACCGAGAAGTCGCAATTTTAGTCACTTTGAGCCATTGACAAATAGTCCATAATGGCTACAGCGCTCGATCTCTTACCACGGCAGCATTGATCCCAGGCAACATCACGCAACTTCACGTTTTGGCCCTGAACTTCACGGAGTTCACGCCGTAGCTCGTGGCATGGCTAGACGCGACCCGATGGGATTCAGGCATGACAAAGAAGAAGATGACCCGCTCGACGTTGGAAGTGCGCTTCGGCAACGCGCTGCATGTCACCGTGACCGCCCAACGCGTCCCCGGATGGCTGGTAGCAGCCCTCGCCACGGCCACAGGAAGCGGGCTCGCCGCGTGGCTCACGTCGCGGTGAGTCGGACCGCCCAGGGCCCGCAGTGCTCGCTCAGCGTGCGTACGGTGCGGAATTTGACGTACCACCCCGGACGCGGTGTTCTGCCTCCATGCCAAACGACATGAGCACTAGCAGCGCTGCGCCCGCGCCGGACAACAGCGTTGAAGTCCGCTTCGGCGAGGATCATCTAGTTCGTGTGGGGGACGTCTCCGAGCGCGTCAAACTGGAGCTTGTCCGAGGGGCAACAGCTCTCGGCCTAGGCGTACTGGTCGTCGTGGCGTACTGGATCAGGCGAGACACACAGCGATCAGAGGAAGCGGCCCCGGTGTCGTAAGGCACCTTCACGAAGTGCGGGACACGCCACCGGGGAAGTCCTCGCCCGTCTTCACCTGGTGGCAGTCCCAACACAGTGGTTGAACGTTCGTGTCTGTGTCCTCGCCCCCGAGTGCGAGCGGCTGCACATGGTCCACGTCCACCACGCCCGCGAGGACGAGCGAACCGCACCGGGCACAGCGAGCACCACCACGGGCACCGACCAGGGCACGGAGACGAGCGGCCCCCGAGAACACCCGGACCAGCACCGCACGGCGAGCACGCCGAGCACGGACCGAAGCCCGCTTGCCGTAGCCCTGGTGGTGTTCCTCGCACCGTCCGCGGAGCGTCGCCGGCTCGGTGCAGTCGATACAGCGCACGTCGCCCCCTCGGTGTCAGTGCCGTGTTCTACGTTGAGCGGATGACCTCATCTGACAACGCCCCGGAGTCTCCGCCGGGCTACCGTCGCTTTGCTGGCCACTGCCTTGTATGCGGGCTCAACCTCCAGTGGGAGGCATACAGCCGGTCTCGACTGGTTGACAGCGAGGGCAGCACGTACTGCGAGCCACGCCAGGGGCCGCACACCGTCAACTAGTGCCCACACCCGGAGTCGAACCGGGAACTCTGCGGGTTCGTTCCGGATCTCCCCGAGGGGGCCGGTACCGCGCACCTCTACCAGTTGGGTCATGCGGGCTGGTGGTCGTCCTCGCCGGCGCGGCCGGTCCGGACACCGTGGGGAGATCACACGAGCTTGCAACCCCGTTCGGCACCCCCGGTCAAGGGGTGGTTACTAGTGGGCGGTGTGATCTCCCCGCGCTCTGCCTCACGACCACCGCGGCCACCCCTCGGGGTGCGTGCTGCACGGGCAGAGCTGTTCGTGAGAGTCGGGCACTCAGACCGCCGTTTCCGGGCTGGTGGGGTGCGCGGTAATCCCGCTCTCACTGTGTTGTGGGGACCAGCAGATTCCCGGCCCCCGCCGTGCGGGGTGCTTGGGGCTCGTTCGGTCCCTCACTGTGGTGTGGGGTCCAGCAGATTCCCGGGGGCCGACCATGGCGGGATGACGGTTGGACGTGCTGTTTGGTTTTCTCTCTATTTTTTAGACGTAATCAAAAGAACCCCTCTAACCGTCATATCGCCATGGCTCCGCCCGCTGGTCCCGCTGTCGCTCGGCGAGCCCTGTACGCCCGTCTGCGGGCATGGAAAAGCCCCGGCGGTCCGCGAGGACTACCGGGGCGGGCGGGCTGGTCGTACTCCATCCCAGGACGAGCCTGTAAGGCACCAGCCCTACCCCGCACACTCCATTTCGGTGCGGGGCAGACCGAGCCTATCGGGGTGCTACGCGGCCACCAGTTCGCGGACGGGCTCGGTAACCGGGGCGGACTTGGGGGCGGACTCGGAGACGAGCCGGGCGACACTGCCCGGTGCCGGGGGTGCATCGTTGCGGGATTCTGCTTCCTGGTCCCCGGCGGTGTCGGTAGCGGCTTCCGCTGCGGGGTTCAGCTCACCGCGCATGGTGAAGTCCACGCGCCGTACGTCGAGCTTGCGCCACCCGCCACGGACACCGCGCCGCACGTCAAGCCGGACCCCCGCTTCAATGAGCATGGCTCGCCGGCCCGCGGTGTCTGCGGCTGCCCACTCGTCGGCGAAGGTGCGGCCGGTCGGTGTGACGATGCGTTGCGGCTCGACCTTTTCGGCTGCTTCCAGCGTGGCTATGCGGTTGTCGAGCGCGTCCGCCCGTTCCTGCCATGCAGCGGCAGCGTGCCGGGACTTCTGCCGCCCCTGCTGTGCCTGGTGTTCGTTGAACTCAGCGAGTGTGGCGAGTAGTTCGGGCTCGGGGTCGTACCCGGGAATCTCGACTACGTGTGTCGTCTGGACCGGACCGACCACCCGCAGGAACTCGGCGGTCACGTACTCCTCAACCCAGTCCGCGCGGACATGCGCGGCTGCTTCGCACTTGATGCCACGGCCGTGAGCGTTGCATTTGTAGATCGGGGTCTGGTTCGTGGTCGCGGACATCTTGTCGCGGTACATCCGCCCCTCGCACGAGTCGCAGTGGATGACCCGCAGTAGAAGCGCGTCCGTGTCCGTGCGTTCCTTGTTGTCGATGCTGCGGGAGTCGAGAACCGCGCCGATGCGGTCGAACTCCTCGCGGGTCATGATCGGCTCGGCCGTGGCCATGACCGGGTTGCCTTCGGCGTCGCGCACGGGCTTGCCCTGGTGCATCTTCCAGCCGAGCAGCGTTTCGTTGCGCAGCATCCGCGTGATGACAGCGGGGGTCCACTTGAACACGTCGCGGACGACGTGCGACCCCTTGGCCCCGCCGGTCTTCCCGCCCTTTGCGCGCTTCATCTTCACGGCCCAGTGATCTCGTGGGCTCGGGACGGTGTCCGCGTTGAGCCCTGCGGCGATTGCCGAAACGGTCGTCCCTTCCAACAGCTCACGGACGATCCGCTCAATGACCTTTACCGCGTCGGGGTCCGGTACGAGCGTCCACCCGACACCGCCGAACTCTGCGGCCATGGGGGCGGGCATGTAGCCGTACGGCGGACGACCACCACCACGCCACCGAAGCGGCATCCGGCGGATGGCTGCCATGGCACCGGTTACCCGGTCGCTGATGCTCTGCGATTCGACCTGTGCCGCAAAGGCAAAGAAGGTCATCATCAGCTCAGAGACCGGGTCCATGGGGTTCCGGAAGTCAAAGACGAGCTTGCCCCCGCCGATTCCCTCGGCGAACACGAGCATCTTCCGGTGAGCCTTCGCCCACTTCGCAAGGTCGTGCATGTCGCTCATGGACCGGATGGCACGGTCAAAGCGCCACCAGACAAGCGCGTCGTAGTCGTCCGGGCGGGCAAGCCATGAGCCGAGCGCGGGACGGTCGAACGGAGCAACCTTGCTCGCGGACACGTCAAGGTCCACGGCTTCGCGGAGCGCGTCACCCTCGCCAAAGCTGATGTTGAGTTCTGCGGCTATCGCGTCGTCTGCGTCGCGCTGCCGCTCGGGGCTGGTGGTCTCGTCAGTAAGGACGGAGAGCCGGACACACCGCACACCCCGAAGGGTCTCGGTCTGGAACACCGACCCGGCCAAGGGGTTGCGGGTAGTCGTCATATCCCCTGTGGGGACCAGCACGTTCCCGCTCGTCTCGCCCTTGACCAGGACCGATGCACCCATGACAACACCCCAGAACTACTAGTTCCGTGTGTTGGGAGACCCCGAGGGCAACCGCTTCTGCGTCATCGACACGACGCACGGCGACTGAGGGGCCCGGGCTTCAGGTCTTCAGGGTGTCGGGGCGCCCGGTGCGCTCCAGGAAGGGCTCCAGGAGACCCGGCACCGCCTCGGCGGCGAAGGCGAGTCCCTCGGCCGCGTCGGCGTCGTACACCGTGTAGGCGCCCCCGCCCGCGGCGGTGGTGGCCGTGATGCTCACCAGCCCGGCCCGCCGCTGGAAGACCGACTGCTTGACCGTCCAGCCGATCACCCCGGCCCGCTCCAGGGCGGCGGTGGAACGGCGGACCGTGCCGGAGCGGGTGACCAGGTGGCGTCCGGAGAGCGCGTGCCCGAGCCCCCGGTACGCGTCCAGGGCGAGCACGACCGCCACGGGGACGGACACCACCGCGCAGCCGAGCGCGATCCACAGCAGGACAGGGGTGAGCAGCGCCCCGAGGACGCTCAGGACCAGGACCGGGCCGAGGACAGCGGCGAGCGACCAGCGCAGTCGGCGCCCCCGGGCGGCGCGCGGGTGGCGGACGAGTGCGGCGCCGGTCGGGGCGACCGCCTCGCGCAGCACGTCGGCGGCGACGGCGTCGGCCCGGAGCCGGGGCGCGGCCGGGAGCAGCGTGTTGTGGTCGGCGTTCTTGGCCTCGGTGTCCTTGGCCAGGCCGGTGGTGATGGCGTCCAGCCGGGCCGCCCCGAGCAGCCGTACACCGAGTGGCTCGACCAGGTCGACACCGCGCAGCCGGGCCTCCTCCACGGAGATGGACCGGGAGGTGAACAGCCCGCGCCGCACCCGCAGTGTGCCGCCCGGCTCGCGCTCCAGCCGGTAGTTCCACCACATCTCGATCCAGAGGCCGAGCGCCCCGACGACGCCCGCGACCAGGGCGGCGAGCACCAGGACGACGATCATCCAGAGCAGCGGTGTGTCCCGGAAGAGGCCGCCGATCCACTCGATGACATCGCTCTGTACCCCGGCCCAGTCGCTGACCTGCATCACGGCTCCGGCGGCGGCGCCGCCGAGCATGGGGGCGACGAAGGAGACCGGTGCGTAGCGGATCCAGCGGGGGTCCAGGACGGCCAGTTCGCCCTCGCGGTGCTCGCCGGGCGGTGCGATGGCGGCGCGCTCCAGCAGGAGGCGGCGCAGCCGTTCGCCTTCGGCCCGGGTGACCGGGTCCAGTTCGAGGGTGGAGTCGTGGCCCTGTTCGCCGGTGCCGATCCTGACGGTGACCAGGCCGAGGAGGCGCAGCATCGGGTTGGCGGTGAGGTCGACGGTGCGGATGCGGCCGCGGGCCAGGGAGCGGCGCTTGACGAGGAGGAGGCCGGTGTGGAGGTCGACGCGCTCCTCGCCGATCCGGTAGCGCGTGCGGTGCCAGCGGACGCGGTCGGCGCCCGCCGCGGCCCCGATGACCACGACGGCTCCGGCGAGCACCTGGAGCACGGCGGCTTGCGGGCTGAACCATCGGGTGAGCCCGAGCGTGACGGGGACGGCCGCGCCCGCGACGACCCCCGCCACGACGAGGGCGGTGACCAGGACCGTACGGGGGTCGAGGCGGCGCCAGTCGGCGGGCGGGGCGGCGGTGCTCATGTGGCGTCGCCGGGGGTGTCGCGGGTGATCCGGGTGAGCTGCTGGGCGAGGTCGGCGGCGACCTCGTGGTCCAGGCCCGCGATCCGTACCGCGCCCTTGGCGGAGGCGGTGGTGACCGTGACGGTGGCGAGCCGGAAGAGCTGCTCCAGCGGGCCCCGTACCGTGTCGACGGTCTGGATGCGGGACATCGGGGCGATCCGCCACTCCTGCCAGAAGAACCCGGTGCGGACGTACACCGCGTCCTCGGTGACCTCCCAGCGGTGCGTACGGAACCACCACAGGGGGAAGAGGACGGCGGCCGCCGTGCCCGCCCCGGCCAGGACCGCGGCGGGCAGCAGCAGCCAGAAGCGAGCGGGCTCGATCAGCACGCCCAGCACCACGAGCGGCACGACGGGCACGACCGCCAGCAGCAGCCACTGGACCCGCCACCAGCCGACGGCGCGCTCGTTCACCGTGTTGCGCGGCGGCCGCAGCACTACCGCCGTCCCCTCCCCCCGGGTCATCGGCTCAGCGCCCGCGCAGCGTGCGGTAGGCGTCGACCAGGGCGGCGGTGGAGCTGTCCAGCTCCCCGGCGTCCGGGCCCCCGTCACCGGTCAGCAGCGGTTCGATCTGCTTGGCGAGGACCTTGCCGAGCTCGACGCCCCACTGGTCGAAGGAGTCGATGTTCCAGATCGCGCCCTGGACGAAGACCTTGTGCTCGTACAGCGCGATGAGCTGGCCGAGGACCGAGGGGGTCAGCTTGTCGGCGAGGATCGTCGTCGTGGGGTGGTTGCCCCGGAACGTCTTGTGCGGGACCAGCGCCTCGGGCACCCCTTCCGCCCGGACCTCTTCGGGCGTCCTGCCGAAGGCGAGGGCCTGGGTCTGGGCGAAGAAGTTGGCCATCAGCAGGTCGTGCTGGGCGATCAGACCGGGCAGCAGATCGTGGACCGGGGCGGCGAAGCCGATGAAGTCCGCCGGGATCAGCTTGGTGCCCTGGTGGATCAACTGGTAGTACGCGTGCTGCCCGTTGGTGCCGGGCGTGCCCCAGACGACCGGTCCGGTCTGCCAGTCGACGGGGTCGCCGTCGCGATCGACGGACTTGCCGTTGGACTCCATGTCGAGCTGCTGGAGGTACGCGGTGAACTTGGACAGGTAGTGGCTGTACGGCAGCACCGCGTGCGACTGGGCGTCGAAGAAGTTGCCGTACCAGACGCCGAGGAGGCCGAGGAGGAGCGGTGCGTTCTCCTCTGCGGGGGCGGTGCGGAAGTGCTCGTCGACGAGGTGGAAGCCGTCGAGCATCTCGCGGAAGCGGTCCGGTCCGATGGCGACCATCAGCGAGAGGCCGATCGCCGAGTCGAAGGAATAGCGGCCGCCGACCCAGTCCCAGAACTCGAACATGTTGGCCGTGTCGATGCCGAAGTCCTCGACCTTCTCGGCGTTGGTCGACAGTGCCACGAAGTGCTGGGCGACGGCGTCCTGACCGGCCTTCAGCTCGGTCAGCAGCCAGTCCCGGGCGGAGGTGGCGTTGGTGATGGTCTCGATCGTCGTGAACGTCTTCGAGGCGATGACGAACAGCGTCTCGGCCGGGTCGAGGTCACGGACGGCCTCGTGCAGGTCGGCGCCGTCGACGTTGGAGACGAAGCGGAGGGTGAGCGCGCGGTCGGTGAACGAGCGCAGCACCTCGTACGCCATGGCGGGGCCGAGGTCGGAGCCGCCGATGCCGATGTTGACGATGTTCTTGACGGGCTTGCCGGTGTGGCCGGTCCACTGCCCCGACCGGACCTTCTCGGCGAAGCCGGCCATCTTGTCCAGGACGGCGTGCACGCCGGGTACGACGTTCTCCCCGTCGACCTCGATGACCGCGTCGCGCGGGGCACGGAGCGCGGTGTGCAGGACCGCCCGGTCCTCGGTGGTGTTGATCTTCTCGCCGCGGAACATCGCGTCCCGCAGCTCCGCGACCCCGGTGGCGGCGGCGAGCTCGCGCAGCAGGCGCAGTGTCTCGTCGGTCGCCAGGTGCTTGGAGTAGTCGAGGTGGAGGTCGCCGACCCGGAGGGTGTAGGCGGTGCCGCGCTCCGGCTGCCGCGCGAACAGCTCGCGCAGCTGGGGTGCGCCGAGCTCCTCACGGTGCTTGGCGAGAGCCGTCCACTCGGGCGTCTGGTTGAGCTTGGTTCGGCTTGCTGCGTTCATCCCGGATATCAGCCCACTTCTTCTCGTCACTCAGCATCCCCGCTGCCCCTCCAACCTAATTGATCGAGGAGGCCGACGGCGTGGAGAGGGGCGGTGGCGCGGGAACGCGATACGGCCGGACACCCGTGGGGTGTCCGGCCGGTGAACGACTGGGTGGTCCGTGGAGCGGTGAGGTCAGATCTCGCCGCGGAGTTTGGCCAGCGCCTCGGCGAGAATCGCCTCGCCGTCCTCGTCGCTCCGCCGCTCGCGTACGTACGCGAGATGCGTCTTGTACGGCTCGGTGCGGGGCGGGGCGGGCGGGCTGTCCTTGTCCTGGCCGGCCGGGAAGCCGCAGCGCGGGCAGTCCCAGGTGTCCGGCACCTGTGCGTCATGGGCGAAGCTCGGCTGCGTCTCGTGCCCGTTCGAGCACCAGAAGGAGATGCGGGCGCGCGGCGCGGACTCGCCCCGCTCGGCCTCCCCCATCGGCCCCGCTCCGACCCGGCTTCCCCGGATCGCGTTGCCACTTGCCACGGTCGTAACTCCCTGCGTGAGTCGAGCGATGCCCCAGTCTACGTAAGGCCCAACGCGCGTCCAGTGGAAGGAGTTACACCGTCACCGGTATGCGCGGACGACGGGTCAGCTGTCCAGCTTGACGAGCAGACCGAGCACCACGACGCACGCGAACCAGGCCAGACCGACCACGACGGTGATCCGGTCGAGGTTGCGCTCGGCGACCGAGGAGCCGCCGACGGAGGACTGCATTCCGCCACCGAACATGTCGGAGAGGCCGCCGCCCTTGCCCTTGTGCATGAGCACCAGCAGCATCAGCAGCAGGCTGAAGACGATCAGAGCGATCTGGAACGCCAAAACCACGGCTGGTCCCTACTTTCCGGAATTCTTGACTACTGCGTGTACGTACACCGGGGGCCGAAGGGCGCTAGCCCCTCCGGCCCCCGCAAGGGTACGACGGATCCGCGCTACCGCATACTCACTGGTCGCGGAAGCGGACGATCTTGACGAACTCGTCGGCGTCCAGCGCGGCGCCGCCGATGAGGGCGCCGTCCACGTCGGGCTGCGCCATGATGGCCGCGACATTGCCGGACTTCACCGAGCCGCCGTACTGGATACGGACGGCGTCGGCCAGCTCCTGGGAGTACAGCTCGGCCAGCCGGCCACGGATCGCGCCGCAGACCTCCTGGGCGTCCTCGGGGGTGGCGACCTCGCCGGTCCCGATGGCCCAGACCGGCTCGTAGGCGATCACGATCGTCTCGGCCTGCTCGGCCGGGATGTCCTTCAGGGCACCGTCGAGCTGCGCGAGCGTGTAGGAGACCTGGTCACCGGCCTTGCGGATGTCCAGGCCCTCGCCGACGCAGAGGATCGGGGTCAGGCCGTGCTTGTAGGCGGCCTTCACCTTGGCGTTGCAGATCTCGTCACTCTCGCCGTGGTACTGGCGGCGCTCGCTGTGGCCGACGGCCACGTACGTGCAGCGCAGCTTGGCGAGCATGGGGCCGGAGATCTCACCGGTGTACGCGCCGGAGTCGTGCGCCGAGATGTCCTGGGCGCCGTACTTGATCTTCAGCTTGTCGCCGTCGACCAGGGTCTGCACGGAGCGCAGGTCGGTGAAGGGCGGCAGGACCGCGACCTCGACGTCCTCGTAGTCCTTGTCGGCCAGGGCGAAGGAGAGCTTCTGGACGTGGGCGATGGCCTCGAGGTGGTTGAGGTTCATCTTCCAGTTGCCCGCCATCAGCGGGGTGCGGGTGGTCATGAAAGGTCAGTCCTCCAGTGCGGCGAGGCCGGGAAGCGTCTTGCCCTCGAGGTATTCGAGACTCGCGCCGCCACCGGTCGAAATATGTCCGAAAGCATTCTCGTCGAAGCCCAGGATGCGAACGGCCGCGGCGGAGTCGCCACCGCCGACGACGCTGAAGGCCGACGAGTCGACGAGCGCCTGGGCGACCGCGCGGGTGCCGTCGGCGAAGTCGGGGTGTTCGAAGACGCCCATCGGGCCGTTCCAGAAGACGGTGGCCGCGTCGGCGAGCTTCGATGCGTAGAGCTTGTTGGTCTCCGGTCCGTTGTCCAGCCCCATCTGGCCGGCCGGCATGGCGTCGGCGGCGACGGTGGTGGGGTGGGCCGGGGCCTTGGTCTTCAGGTCCGGGAAGGACGGGGCGACCACGACGTCGACGGGGAGGACGAACTCCACGCCCTTGTCCTCGGCGCGCCGCAGGTACTCCTGGACGGCCGGGATCTGGTCCTCCTGGAGCAGCGAGCTGCCGACCTCGTGACCCTGGGCCTTGAGGAAGGTGTACGCCATGCCGCCGCCGATGAGGATGCGGTCGGCCCGCTCCAGCAGGTGGTCGATCACGCCGAGCTTGTCGGAGACCTTGGCGCCGCCGAGGACGACCGCGTAGGGCCTCTTGACATCGGTGGTGAGCTTCTTCAGGACGCCGACCTCGGTGGCGATGAGGTAGCCCGCGTAGTGCGGGAGCCGGGCCGGGAGGTCGAAGACCGAGGCGTGCTTGCGGTGCACCGCGCCGAAGCCGTCGCCCACGTAGATGTCCGCGAGCCCGGCCAGCTGATCGGCGAAGGCGCCGCGCTCGGCGTCGTCCTTGGACGTCTCGCCGGCGTTGAAGCGGAGGTTCTCGATGACCGCGACCCGGCCGTCGGCGAGGCCGGCGACCGCGGCACGGGCGGACTCGCCGACCGTGTCGGCGGCGAAGGCGACCTCGGCTCCGAGGAGCTCACCGAGGCGTGCGGCGGCGGGCGCCAGCGAGAAGGCCGGGTCCGGGGCGCCCTTGGGGCGGCCGAGGTGCGAGGCGACGACGACACGCGCGCCGGCCTCGGCGAGCTTGGCGATCGTCGGGACGACGGCGCGGATACGGCCGTCGTCGGTGATCGTGGTGCCGTCCAGCGGCACGTTGAGGTCGGCACGGACGAATACCCGCTTGCCCGCGACCCCTTCGGCGAGAAGTTCGTCGATCGTCTTCATCTGTTCCGTTTACTCCTTGGAAGGACCGATGAGCATGCTAAGGGGCTCGACCGGCGCGTCGTTGCGCCGGTCGAGCCCCTTGCTCACATCGTGGTGCCGCCGACCCCGAGGATCAGAGCTGCTCGCCGACGAAGACCGTGAGGTCGACGAGGCGGTTGGAGTAGCCCCACTCGTTGTCGTACCAGCCGAGGATCTTCACCGTGCTGCCCTCCTGGACCATGGTCAGGGAGGAGTCGAAGGTGCAGGACGACGGGTCGCCGACGATGTCCGAGGAGACGATCGGGTCCTCGGTGTACGTCAGGAAGCCCTTGAGGGCACCGTCGTCGGAGGCCTTCTTGAACGCGGCGTTGACCTCGTCCTTGGTGACCTCGCGCTGGAGGGTGACGACCAGGTCGGTGGCGGAGCCGGTCGGGACCGGGACGCGCATCGCGATGCCGTCGAGCTTGCCCTTGAGCTGCGGGAGCACCAGGGCGGTGGCCTTGGCGGCGCCGGTGGTGGTCGGAATGATGTTCTCGGCGGCGGCGCGGGCGCGACGCAGGTCCGAGTGCGGGAAGTCCAGGATCCGCTGGTCGTTGGTGTACGCGTGGACCGTCGTCATCAGGCCCTTGACGATGCCGAAGTTCTCGTCGAGAACCTTGGCCATCGGCGCCACACAGTTGGTGGTGCAGGAGGCGTTGGAGATGACGTTGTGGTTGGCCGCGTCGTACTGGTCCTGGTTGACGCCCATCACGATGGTGATGTCCTCGTCCTTGGCCGGAGCCGAGATGAGGACCTTCTTGGCGCCGCCCGCGATGTGCTTCTCGGCGTCGGCCTTCTTGGTGAAGATGCCGGTCGACTCGATGACGATGTCGACGCCCAGCTCACCCCAGGGGATGTCGGCCGGGTTGCGCTCGGAGAGCACCTTGACGGTGTGACCATCGACGGTGATGGTGTCGGCGGTGTGGCTGACCTCTGCCTTGAGACGACCCAGAATGGTGTCGTACTTCAGCAGGTGGGCCGTGGTCGCAGTGTCACCCAGGTCGTTGACAGCCACGATCTCGATGTCCGCACCCTGCTCCAGCAGAGCGCGGAAGTAGTTGCGGCCGATGCGGCCGAAGCCGTTGATGCCTACGCGGATCGTCACGAACCGATCTCCTCGTTAGGTACGCCGGTTTTCGACGCCGGCGAGTTGTATAGGGATGTCCCCGACCGCTTCCGACCCTACCTCTCCGAGGGCCCGGGGGTGACATCGAGAGGGCCGGTAAGCGCCACCGGACACGACGAGAGGTCCGTACTCGCCAGTAGGAGTACGAACCTCCGTTTCGCCCGCCGGCGCCTGGGCCCCGGCGCCGGGGGACGCGCGTCCCGGCGGGGCGGGACCAACGTCCTCAGTCCGCCGACGAATCAGCCGACCAGGCCGTCGGCGAGCTCCTCGCTGAGCGTCGACTCGGTCCCCGGGATGCCCAGGTCCTGGGCCCGCTTGTCGGCCATCGCCAGCAGCCGGCGGATCCGGCCGGCGACCGCGTCCTTCGTCAGCGGCGGGTCGGCGAGCGCGCCCAGCTCCTCCAGGGAGGCCTGCTTGTGCTCCATGCGGAGCCGTCCCGCGGCGGCGAGGTGCTCGGGGACCTCCTCGCCGAGGATCTCCAGCGCGCGCCCCACCCGGGCCCCGGCGGCGACCGCGGCGCGGGCCGAGCGGCGCAGGTTCGCGTCGTCGAAGTTGGCGAGCCGGTTGGCCGTGGCGCGGACCTCGCGCCGCATCCGCCGCTCCTCCCAGGCGAGCACCGCGTCGTGGGCGCCGAGCCGGGTCAGCAGGGCGCCGATCGCGTCGCCGTCGCGGACCACGACGCGGTCCACGCCGCGCACCTCGCGGGCCTTGGCGGCGATGGAGAGCCGGCGCGCCGCCCCGACCAGGGCGAGGGCCGCCTCCGGTCCCGGGCAGGTGACCTCCAGCGAGGAGGAGCGGCCGGGCTCGGTGAGCGAGCCGTGGGCGAGGAACGCTCCGCGCCAGGCCGCCTCGGCGTCGCAGGTGGCCCCCGAGACCACCTGCGGGGGCAGCCCGCGGATCGGACGCCCGCGGCCGTCCACCAGACCGGTCTGGCGGGCCAGCTGGTCGCCGCCCGCCACCACCCGTACGACGAAGCGCGAACCGCGGCGCAGTCCGCCGGGGGCCATCACGATCAGCTCCGAGGTGTGCCCGAAGATCTCCAGGATGTCGCGCTTGAGACGGCGGGCGGCGTTGCCGGTGTCCAGCTCCGCCTCGATCACAATCCGGCCGCTCACCAGGTGCAGGCCGCCCGCGAACCGAAGAATCGCCGAGACCTCTGCTTTCCTGCAGCAGGTCCGGGTGACGGGAAGATGAGAGATTTCGTTCTTCACCGCTGGCGTCATCGCCATGGGCCGATCCTTCCATGCATCCGAAAAATACGGTCGTACGCGGCGGCCAACAGCTCCTGATCATGGACCGGAACGCCGTCGGGCGATGCCACCGGCGCCAGCTCGACCGCGGCTCCCAGCCGTCGTGCGGCATCGGCGAGTGACTCACGGTCGGGCACGGCGGCCTCATCGGCCAGCACCACGTCCAAGGCGAGTTTAGGGGCGTGTCGCCCCAAAACCTCCAAATGACGCTGCGGTGAGAAGCCTTCTGTTTCACCGGGCTGGGGTGCGAGGTTCAACGAGAGGACCTTGCGGGCCTTCGTGGTGACCAGCGCGTCGAGCAGTTCCGGCACGAGCAGGTGCGGGATCACCGAGGAGAACCAGGAGCCGGGACCGAGCACCACCCAGTCGGCGTCGAGGACCGCTTCCACGGCTTCCGGGACGGCCGGCGGGTCGGGCGGGACCACGTGCACGGACTGCACCTCGCCGGGCGTGAGCGCCACCGTGGCCTGGCCGCGCACGGTGACGATCGCGTCGGGCAGGTCGGGGTCGTGGCCCTTGACCAGCGCCTGGAGCTCCAACGGGACGGCCGACATCGGCAGCACCCGCCCGTGCGCGCCGAGCAGCCTGCCGACCAGGTCGAGCGCCTGCACGTGGTCGCCGAGCTGCTCCCAGAGGGCCACGATCAGCAGATTGCCGACCGCGTGCTCGTGCAGGTCGCCCTTCGACTCGAAGCGGTGCTGGATGACCCGGGACCAGGTGCGGCCCCAGTCGTCGTCGCCGCACAGCGCGGCGAGCGCCTTGCGCAGGTCGCCGGGCGGCAGCACGCCCAGCTCCTCGCGCAGCCGACCGCTGGAGCCGCCGTCGTCGGCGACGGTGACCACGGCCGTGAGATCGCCGGTGATCCGGCGCAGCGCCGCCAGGGACGCCGACAGCCCCATGCCGCCGCCGAGCGCGACGACCTTGGGTTGAGCACCGCGCTTGCGGCCGGAGAGCGCCGAGGTGGCGCGGCTCAGGCGCCGCATCCGCAGATTGCGTCCGGTCACTCTCGCCCCATGTCGCGGTGGACGAGGACGGTCTCGACGCCTTCGGCGGCGAGGCGGGCCGAGAGCTTCTCCGACATGGCGACGGAGCGGTGCTTGCCGCCGGTGCAGCCCACGGCGATGGTCACGTACCGCTTGCCCTCGCGGCGGTAGCCGGCGGCGATGAGCTGGAGCAGTTCGGTGTACTGGTTGAGGAACTCCTTGGCGCCCGGCTGGTCGAAGACGTAGTCGGACACCTCCTCGTTGACGCCGGTGAAGGGGCGCAGCTCCGGGACCCAGTGCGGGTTGGGCAGGAAGCGGCAGTCGACGACCAGGTCGGCGTCGACGGGCAGGCCGTACTTGTAGCCGAAGGACATCACCGTGGCCCGCAGCTCCGGCTCCGACTCCCCCGCGAACTGGGCGTCCATCTTGGCCCGCAGCTCGTGCACGTTGAGGCTGGAGGTGTCGATGACCAGGTCGGCGTCGCCGCGCAGCTCGCGCAGCAGGTCGCGCTCGGCCGCGATGCCGTCGACGATGCGGCCGTCGCCCTGGAGGGGGTGCGGGCGCCGGACGGACTCGAAGCGGCGCACGAGGGCGTCGTCGGAGGACTCCAGGAAGACGATCCGCCGGGTGACGTGCTTGGCCTCCAGGTCCGCGAGGGATTCGCGGAGGTTGTCGAAGAAACGCCGGCCGCGTACGTCGACGACGACGGCGATCCGGGCCACGTTGCCCTGCGAGCGGGCGCCGAGCTCCACCATGGTGGGGATCAGCGCGGGCGGCAGGTTGTCGACGACGAACCAGCCGAGGTCCTCCAGACACTTGGCGGCGGTGCTGCGGCCGGCGCCCGACATCCCGGAGATGATCACCAGCTCGGGGATGGCCGCCTCACCCGTCTCGGCCGGGGTGTTCGTACTCACGTCTGCTGCTCCGTCTCGGTCTGCGGTGTCCCGGTCGGTGACATCCCGGTCGGTGACGTCCCGGTCCGCGGTCTCGTGCGCCGCGCTGTTCCGTGCGGTCCCGTGGCTGTTCTCGGTCATGAGCTGCCCCCGTCGTCCTCTTCGATGATCTCTCCTGTGGCCGTGTTCACGGCAGGTACCGCGGGAGCGGTCGAAGCGAGGGCGGCGGCCACTGATTCCGCCGTCCTTCGCCCTATCCCGGGAACCTCGCAGATCTCGTCGATTGTCGCCTGCCGGAGCTTCTTCACCGAGCCGAAATGCTTGATGAGGGCCTGCTTCCGGGTCTCGCCGAGCCCGGCCACGTCGTCGAGGGGGCTGCTGCGGATGCGCTTGGCGCGTTTGGCGCGCTGGTAGGTGATGGCGAAACGGTGGGCCTCGTCGCGGACGCGCTGGAGGAGGTAGAGGCCCTCGCTGGAGCGGGGCAGGACGACGGGGTCGTCGTCGTCGGGGAGCCAGACCTCTTCCAGTCGCTTGGCGAGGCCGCAGACCGCGATGTCGTCGATGCCCAGCTCGTCCAGGGCGCGCTTGGCGGCGGCGACCTGGGGCTGCCCGCCGTCGACGACGACGAGCTGCGGCGGGTAGGCGAACCGCTTGGGGCGGCCGTCGTCCTCCGGGGACTCGGGCTCGTCGTCCGGGGAGGCGGCGGTGAGGGCCGGGGCGGGGACGGGTCCGGTGGCGGCGGGGACAGGGGCCGGGCCGGGGGTGCCGGGTGCGGGGCCGCCGGCGCCGGGGGCTGCCTCCGGTGTCTCCTCCCACTCCCCCGTGCGTTCCTTGTCCTGGAGGTAGCGCTTGAAGCGGCGGCCGATCACCTCGTGCATCGAGCGGACGTCGTCCTGGCCCTCGAAGCCCTTGATCTGGAAGCGGCGGTACTCGCTCTTGCGGGCGAGGCCGTCCTCGAAGACGACCATGGAGGCCACCACGTCGTCGCCCTGGAGGTGGGAGATGTCGTAGCACTCGATGCGCAGCGGTGCGGTGTCCAGGCCCAGCGCCTCGGCGATCTCCTCCAGGGCGCGGGAGCGGGTGGTCAGGTCGGAGGCGCGCTTGGTCTTGTGCAGCCCGAGCGCCTGCTGGGCGTTGCGCTGGACGGTGACCATGAGGTCCTTCTTGTCGCCGCGCTGCGGGATGCGCAGGCTGACCTGCGAGCCCCTGCGCTCGGCGAGCCACTGGGAGACCGCTTCGGCGTCCTCGGGCAGGGCGGGGACCAGGACCTCCTTGGGGACGGCGTCGCCGCGCTCCTCCCCGTACAGCTGCTGGAGGGCGTGCTCGACGAGGCCGGAGGTGTCGACGGCCTCGACCTTGTCGGTGACCCAGCCGCGCTGGCCGCGCACCCGGCCGCCGCGCACGTGGAAGATCTGGAGGGCGGCCTCCAGCTCGTCCTCGGCGACGGCGATCAGGTCGGCGTCGGTGGCGTCCGCGAGGACGACGGCGCTCTTCTCCATGGCCCGCTTGAGGGCCTCGGCGTCGTCGCGGAGGCGGGCGGCCCGCTCGTACTCCATCTCCTCCGCCGCCTGCATCATGTCCTTCTCCAGGCGACGGATGTACGTGCCCGTGCGGCCGGCCATGAAGTCGCAGAAGTCGTCGGCCAGCTCCCGGTGTTCCTCGGGGGTGACCCGGCCGACGCAGGGGGCCGAGCACTTGCCGATGTAGCCCAGCAGACAGGGGCGGCCGGTGCGTGCGGCGTTCTTGAAGACGCCGGCGGAGCAGGTGCGGACGGGGAAGACGCGGAGCATCAGGTCGACCGTCTCGCGGATCGCCCAGGCGTGGCCGTACGGACCGAAGTAGCGCACGCCCTTCTTCTTGGCACCGCGCATGACCTGGACGCGCGGGAACTCCTCGTTGAGCGTGACCGCGAGATACGGATAGCTCTTGTCGTCCCGGTACTTGACGTTGAACCGGGGGTCGAACTCCTTGATCCAGGAATACTCCAGCTGGAGCGCCTCGACCTCGGTGGAGACGACCGTCCACTCGACGGAGGCGGCGGTGGTGACCATCGTGCGCGTACGCGGATGGAGGCCCGCCAGATCCTGGAAGTAGTTGGCCACGCGTTGGCGCAGGTTCTTGGCCTTCCCGACGTAGATCACCCGGCGGTGCTCGTCGCGGAACTTGTAGACCCCCGGGGAGTCGGGGATCTGTCCCGGCTTGGGGCGGTAGCTGGAGGGGTCTGCCATGTCTCACACCCTACTTGCGGGCAGTGACAGCGCGTCGTCCTCGCGTGTTACCGGGGGCGGTGCCCGCGCTCCGGGGTGCCGTGGGGTGTTCGCACCCCGGAGCGCGGGCCTGTGGGCCGGTGGAGCCGCCGGTCAGGCGTCCGTGACCGGGGATCGCCCGGCACGGTTCCGGCGGCGCAGCGCGGCGGCCCCGCCGAGGGCCAGGGCGAGCAGCGCCCCGGCCCCGGCGGTCGTGGACACGGCGGTCAGGGCGGTGTCCGGCGACCCGGGAGCCGTGCCGGCCAGGGCGGGGCTCCCGGCGGTGTCCGGGGCCCGGTCCGCGCCCGCCCCGGGGGCGGGTGCCGCAGCCGGGGCTCCCCCGGCGGCGGTGGCCGCGTCGGGGCCGTAGCCGCCCGCCTTGCCGGATCGGGCGTATCCGGAGCCGGGCAGCTTGTCGCCGTACGCCTCCTTCACCCGGGTCCGGTAGGCGTCGAGCGTGCTCCCCTTCGCTCCCACGGCGGCTGTCGCGTCCTCGTCCAGCGGCAGGACCCGGGAGCCGTCGTGGACGTACCAGGCGTCGATCTGCGGTTCGCGGAACACGGTGCCGCCGGGGAGCGCACGGGCCCCCTGCGCGGTGTAGCGGGCCTCGTCGTCGCCGGTGGCGATGTTCACCACCTGCCACCGGTCGCCCCCGCCCGTCGCGGGGACGGTCCACAGGGAGGCCTTCTGTCCGTCGGAGGAGACGGCGGTGCTGGCCAGGTAGTCCACGGTGCTCGGGGCGGCTCCGGGCCTTCCGGCGACGAAGGCGGCGGAGAGCGTGCGGACGGGAACGGTCCTCCCCTCGATCCTGGGTGCGCTCGCCGCCCTGCTCACCGCGCCCTCCCGGGAGAAGAACCGGGACAGGGTGTCCAGGGTCGCGGGCTCGGTGGCGGCCGCGTGGGCCGCTTCGAGGGTGGCGGCGGTCAGTTTCGGCGGGGCCGCCCGGCCGTCGTCGGCGAGGGCGGGAGCGGCGGCGGTGAACAGGGCGGCGCCGGTGAGGGCGGTGGCCGCGGCGATGCGCCGGGTGGTGGAGTTCATGACCTCACGCCCCGATCCGGTAGAGCGAGTGGGTCCAGGAGAACTCGTTGTTGTTGACGTACCAGGCGTGCGAGGCCCAGTTGTAGCGGTCGCTGGAGGGCCACGGATCGCCCCAGTAGACCCAGCTGTCGGCGTCGTCGTACCCGTAGATGACATGCATGTGGCCGCCGCCGGACGACCACTGGATACGGGTCTCGATGGGGCGCTGGGCGGATATCTCGGCCTGCACGGTCGGGTAGCGCAGCCAGCCCGTGACGTAACTGCCGGGCCTGACCCCGGCCCAGGAAAGACCGGTCTGGACGTTGCCGAGGGTGGCCTGCGAGTTGGGGCACTGGGAGTTCTGACCGCGGTTGAAGGCGGCGTTGCAGAACTGGTTCTGGGAGTAGTTGCGGCCGAACCAGGCGGCGATGGTGTTGCCGCCGGCCGCCCAGCACCAGTTGGTCTGCTGTTGCGCCTGCATGGTGATGTTGAGCCGCTGGGCGGCCGCGACGGTGGAGCCCGCCCCGTCCGGGGACTGGGCGGCGGTGACGGTGCCCGCGGGGACGGCGAGCAGGACGGCGGCCAGGAGGGCGGTGAACGAGAACCTTCCGGGCCTGACTCTTCGGTTGCGCATGGCGTTCCTCCCAATGCGGGGGTGGGGATCGGAGGAGCGCGTCCGGACGCTGACGATGAGCATCCGGCGTTGTCCGGAGCAGGTCAACACGCTTCAATGCGAGGTGACATCGCGGTGTGAACGGCACGACGTCCGTGTGAACGGCTCTGTCCCGGTCACCTGCTCCCCCGCATCCCCCGGGGCCGGTGTCGCCACTCCCCACGTGAACGTTCACCGGAGGCCCGCCATGCGGCAGACCGAGACCGAGCTGGCGCAGGTACTGCGGACCGGACCGTTCCATCTGGCGTTGCGCACCGCTCTGTCGGTGCGCGGACTGCCGCTCCAGCGGGTGCAGCACCATCTGGCGCACCGGGGCGTCAAGCTCGGGGTGACCAGCCTCAGCTACTGGCAGCAGGGGGTGCGCCGGCCCCGGCGGACCGAGTCGTTGCGGGCCGTTCGGGCGCTGGAGGAGGTGCTCGCGCTGCCGGACGACTCGCTGCTGCGGCTGCTGCGCGACGGTGACGCCCCGGCGGACGGGGACCGCCCGGCCGCCCGTTCGTACCGGTCGCTCATGGAGGCGTCGGGCTCGGTGGAGCGACTCCTCGCGGCGATGGAGTCACCCCTGGACGGCGGCCTGCACACGGTGGGGCACCAGGAGCGGGTACGGATCGGGGCGCGGCGCGAGCTGGCGGGCCGCACGTCGCGGCACGTGGTGCGCGCGCACCGGGACGGCGTCGACCGCTACCTCGCGGTCCACCGGGGCGACCCCGGCTGCGACCCGTCGCGGATCACGGTGCGGGCCCTGGAGAACTGCCGGACGGGCCGGGTCCGCTGGGACCGGGACGCGGGGGTGCTGGTGGCGGAGCTGCTCTTCGACACCCGGCTGCGGTCCGGTGAGACGTACCTCTTCGGCTACGGCTTCGAGGACGGTACGGGCGGGGCCGGCGGAGAGTACGTGCGCGGCTTCACCTTCGGCGGCGGCCAGTACGTGCTCCAGGTCGGCTTCGACGAGGCGGCGCTCCCGGTGCGGTGCCGCCGGTTCGCCCAGGCGTCGGCGGGGGCGGCGCGCGGGGCCCGCGCGGACCTCACGCTGACCGGCCGGCACCGGACCGTGCACCTGGTCGAGGAGAGCGTACGGCCCGGCCTGATCGGGGTCGACTGGGACTGGGAGTGAGGTCTCTTCGCGGGGCTCAGGCGTCGGGGCCCGCGACGAGCTTTCCGCCCTCGGCGGTGACCGGGACGGCGGGCAGCGGCACGGTGGCCGGGCCCTTCACGGGCTTGCCGGTGGTCATGTCGAAGCGGCTGCCGTGGCAGGGGCAGTGGCCCTCGGTGCCCTCGACCTTGTCCAGAACACAGCCGCCGTGGGTGCACTGGGCGCTGAACGCCTTGTACTCGCCCTTCTCCGGGCAGACGACGACCACACGCTGCTCGCGGTAGAGCTTGGCCCCGCCGACGGGCACCTCGGAGGCGGCCCCGAGGTCGACGGGGGCGGTGGGGGTGGGGTTCTTGGCGTGGCCGAGCTTGGACTCGGTGGAGCAGGCGGCCGCTCCCAGCCCGGCGGCGCCGGCGAGCGCGGCGCCCTTCAGCACGGTACGGCGGGCGGCGGGCAGGCCGGGCATGCGGACTCCACGGGTTGTTGTTCGGGGCGGATCACGGTGGATCGCGGTGGGGCGGGGTGTTCGAGGTGGATCACGGTCGATCGGCGTCGCCGGACAGGACGGGCGGCGACGGCGGCCCTGCGTGCCGGTGACAGAACCGACGATACCGGCGGGGATCGAAAGCCCTGCGACCGGGCCGGAGCGCCTGCCCCGACAGGCGACGGCGGCCCCCTTCGCGCGGTGGGGGCCGCCGTCGTCGGCGAGGGGCGAGCGGCTGCCGGGCCGGGCGGCCGCTCGTGCCTCGCTCAGGCCTTACGGGCGCGGGTGGCCTTCTTCGCGGCGGCCGTCTTCGTGACGGTCTTGGCCGTACCCGCCTTGGCCGTACCCTCCTTGGCCGTACCCGCCTTGGCTCCCGTGGCGTTCGCCTTGGTCACCGCGGCCTTCTTGGCAGCGGCGGCCGTCTTCTTCGCCGGGGCGGTCCTGCGGGCGGCCGTCTTGCGGGCCGCCCCCCGTCCGGAGGGCACCGCGGCCTCGCTGATGCGGTCCGCGTCCAGGACCCCCTGGAGGAACTTCCCGGTGTGGCTGGCGGGGACCGAGGCGACCTCTTCCGGCGTCCCCTCGGCGACCACCAGGCCGCCGCCGTTGCCGCCCTCGGGTCCCATGTCGACGACCCAGTCGGCGGTCTTGATGACATCGAGGTTGTGCTCGATGACGATGACCGTGTTGCCCTTGTCCACCAGGCCGGAGAGCACGGTGATCAGCTTGCTGATGTCCTCGAAGTGCAGACCCGTGGTCGGCTCGTCCAGGACGTACACCGTGCGGCCGGTTGAGCGCTTCTGGAGCTCGCTCGCCAGCTTGACGCGCTGCGCCTCACCGCCGGAGAGGGTCGGCGCGGACTGGCCGAGCCGCACATAGCCGAGGCCGACCTCGTTGAGCGTGCGGAGGTGGCGGGCGATCGTGGGAACGGCCTCGAAGAAGTCCAGGCCCTCCTCGATCGGCATGTCCAGCACCTCGGCGATGGACTTGCCCTTGTAGTGGACCTCCAGGGTCTCCCGGTTGTAGCGCGCTCCGTGGCAGACCTCGCACGGGACGTACACGTCGGGCAGGAAGTTCATCTCGATCTTGATCGTGCCGTCGCCTGAGCAGTTCTCGCAGCGGCCGCCCTTGACGTTGAAGGAGAAGCGGCCCGGCAGATAGCCACGCACCTTCGCCTCCATCGTCTCGGCGAAGAGCCGGCGGACGTGGTCGAAGACTCCGGTGTACGTCGCCGGGTTGGACCGGGGGGTGCGGCCGATCGGCGACTGGTCGACGTGTACGACCTTGTCGACGAGGTCGTCGCCGTCGACCCGGGTGTGGCGGCCGGGGACCGACTTGGCGCCGTTCAGCTCGCGGGCCAGGTGGGTGTAGAGGATGTCGTTGACCAGCGTCGACTTCCCGGACCCGGAGACGCCCGTGACGGCGGTGAGGACGCCGAGCGGGAAGGAGACGTCGATGTCGTGGAGGTTGTTCTCCCGGGCGCCGTGCACGGTGAGACGGCGGGCCGGGTCGACCGGGCGGCGGATGTCGGGGGTCGTGATGGACCGCTTGCCGGAGAGGTACTGGCCGGTGATGGACTCCTTGTTGGCCAGGAGTTCCTTGAGCGAGCCGGAGTGGACGACCTTGCCGCCGTGCTCACCCGCGCCGGGGCCGATGTCGACGACCCAGTCGGCGACCTTGATGGTGTCCTCGTCGTGCTCGACGACGATGAGGGTGTTGCCCATGTCGCGGAGCCGGACCAGGGTCTCGATGAGCCGGTGGTTGTCGCGCTGGTGCAGTCCGATGGACGGCTCGTCCAGGACGTACAGCACGCCGACCAGGCCGGAGCCGATCTGGGTGGCCAGCCGGATGCGCTGGGCCTCGCCGCCGGACAGAGTGCCGGCCGCGCGGTTCAGCGACAGGTAGTCCAGACCGACGTCGACGAGGAACTTCAGCCGCTCGTTGACCTCCTTGAGCACCCGCTCGGCGATCTTCTTGTCGCGGGCGTTCAGCTTGAGGCGGCCGAGGAACTCGGCGCACTCGCTGATCGACATCGCGGCGACCTCGGCGATGGACTTCTCCATCACCGTCACCGCGAGCACGATCGGCTTCAGCCGGGTGCCCTCGCAGGTGGGGCAGGGCACCTCGCGCATGTAACCCTCGAAGCGCTCCCGGCTGGAGTCGCTCTCGGCCTCGGTGTGGCGCCTCTTGACGAACTGCACCGCACCCTCGAAGGCGGGTGTGGTGTAGGCGCGCTCGCGCCCGTAGCGGTTGCGGTAGCGGACCTCGGTCTGGATCTTGTGGCCGAAGAGCAGGGCCTTCTTGGCCCGCTGCGGCAGCCCTGCCCAGGGGATGTCCGTACGGAAGCCGAGCGCTTCGGAGAGCGCGCCGATGAGGCGGCCGAAGTACTCCTTGGTGTGGCCGTGGGACCAGGGGTGGATCGCGCCCTCGTCGAGGGACTTCTCCTCGTCGGGAACGATCAGCTCCGGGTCGACCTCCATGCGCGTGCCGATGCCGGTGCAGTCGGGGCAGGCGCCGAAGGGCGAGTTGAAGGAGAAGGAGCGCGGCTCCAGCTCCTCGAAGGAGAGGTCGTCGTACGGGCAGTAGAGGTGCTCGGAGTACATCCGCTCACGCTCGGGGTCGTCCTCGGGGAGGTCGACGAAGTCGAGCACGACCATGCCGCCGGAGAGGCCGAGCGCGGTCTCGACCGAGTCGGTCAGCCGTCGCTTGGCGCTGTCCTTGACGGTGAGGCGGTCGACGACCACCTCGATGGTGTGCTTCTCCTGCTTCTTGAGCGTGGGCGGCTCGGAGAGCTGGATGGTGGCGCCGTCGACCCTGGCGCGGCTGTAGCCCTTGGTCTGGAGGTCGGCGAAGAGGTCGACGAACTCGCCCTTGCGCTCCCGCACCAGCGGCGAGAGCACCTGGAAGCGGCTGCCCTCCGGCAGGCCGAGGACCTTGTCGACGATGGCCTGCGGCGACTGGCGCGAGATGGGGCGGTGGCACTCGGGGCAGTGCGGCTTGCCGATCCTGGCGAAGAGCAGCCGGAGGTAGTCGTAGACCTCGGTGATGGTGCCGACCGTCGAGCGCGGGTTGCGCGAGGTCGACTTCTGGTCGATGGAGACGGCCGGGGAGAGACCTTCGATGAAGTCGACATCCGGCTTGTCCATCTGGCCGAGGAACTGCCGGGCGTACGAGGAGAGCGACTCCACGTAACGGCGCTGCCCCTCGGCGAAGATCGTGTCGAACGCGAGGGACGACTTGCCCGACCCGGAGAGCCCGGTGAAGACGATGAGGGAGTCGCGGGGCAAGTCGAGCGAGACGTTCTTCAGGTTGTGCTCGCGCGCGCCACGGACGATGAGACGGTCGGCCACGCCGGTCCGCACCTTTCTAGAGAGAAGCGGGGGAACTGAGCCCCTCTCCCAGGGTATGGGGGGCGCCACAGCGGTGTAAGAAGCTTTCGATTCCGAGCGTATAGCACGCACATTCGATTTACGGCCGCCCTCACCCTCCTTCACCCGAATGAGTGGCGGGGCTAGGCTCGGCCGCATGATGGATCATGCGCACGACCTGGGAGCTGTACGCGAAGCGACCGAACGACTGCTCGACGCAGTCGGCAAACTGGACAACGCCTCGGTCGCCGGTGCGTCACGGTTGCCCGGATGGAGCCGGGGCCATGTTCTGGCCCACCTGTCACGTAACGCCGACGCGATCGGAAATGTTCTCCGAGACCTTCCGATGTACGCGAGCAGCGAAACCCGGGACGCCGACATCGCCGCCGGGGCGCCCCGCTCGGCGGCCGAGCAACTGAAGGATCTGCGGGAGAGCGCGGACGGCTTCCTCGCGGTCGCCGCCGAAACCGTCGACTGGTCCCGCACGGTCACCCTGCGCAACGGCGTGACCGATTCCGCGGCCCGGGTGCCCTTCCGTCGCTGGGTCGAGGTGGAGCTGCACCACGTCGACCTCGACATCGGCCGAGAGCTGGAGGACCTGCCCGCGGAGTTCGTCTCGCGGGAGATCGCCTTCCTGGCGGATCGCTTCTCGGGCAACCAGGACGTGCCCGCCACCGCGCTGACCGACCTGGACGGCCGCACCTGGAGCACCGGCGGCGGCCCGCCGAGCGCTCTGGTGACGGTGCAGGGGCCCGCCGCCGAGCTGCTGGGCTGGCTCTGCGGCCGCCGTGACGGCTCCGCCCTGACCGTGGCCGGGGGCCCTCTGCCCGCACTGCCCCCGCTATAGGCTGAGCCGCATGACGTACAGCGGAGCGGTGAAGGTCGGCGGGCCGGCGAGCGTGCACGAACTGACGGATCTGATGATCTCCAAGGTCGCCGTCGGCGGCATGGACAACAACGCCTATCTGCTGCGTTGCCGGGCGACCGGCGAGCAGCTGCTGATCGACGCGGCCGCCGAGCCGGAGACCCTGCTGGCGCTGATCGGTGACGACTCGATCGCCTCCGTCGTCACCACGCATCGGCACGGGGACCACTGGCAGGCGCTGGCCGAGGTGGTCGGGGCGACCGGCGCCCGGACGTACGCCGGCCGCTACGACGCCGAGGGCATCCCGGTCCCGACCGACGTCCTGGTCGGGGACGGCGACACGATCGGCGTCGGCCGGGTCGAGCTGACCGCCCGCCATCTGGTCGGTCACACCCCGGGCTCCATCGCCCTGGTCTACGACGACCCGCACGGTGCCCCGCACCTGTTCACCGGGGACTGTCTCTTCCCCGGCGGGGTGGGGAACACGAACAAGGACGCCGAGGCGTTCGCGCGCCTCCTGCACGACGTCGAGACGAAGCTGTTCGACCGGCTGCCCGACGAGACGTGGGTCTATCCGGGCCACGGGCACGACACGACGCTCGGCGACGAACGGCCCCGGCTGCCGGAGTGGCGCGCCCGCGGCTGGTAGCCCGCGCACGCCTCTCCGGCGCGTATCCCTCGTACGCATACACACAGCGGCGGCCGGGGCGGACGGCTTTCGCCGTACCGCCCCGGCCGCTGCCGGTGTGTCCCTGTGCCGCTCGGGGCGGCACCGGGTCAGCTGTTGACGCTCTTGCTCTCGTCGGACGGACCGGCGGTCTCCGGCTTCCCGTCCTTCTCGGCCTTCTCCGCCTCGGCCGCCGCCATCTTCTTGCTGGCGATGAGGCTGGTGATCGTGGTGACCACCAGGACACCGCCGATGACGGCGAGGGAGAACGGGATGGAGACGACGGGCACGTGCACGCCGTTCTCGTGCAGTGCGTGCAGCACCAGCTTGACGCCGATGAAGCCGAGGATCACCGACAGGCCGTAGCTGAGGTGGACCAGCTTCTTCAGCAGACCGCCGATGAGGAAGTACAGCTGGCGCAGACCCATCAGCGCGAACGCGTTGGCCGTGAAGACGATGTACGGGTCCTGGGTCAGGCCGAAGATCGCCGGGATCGAGTCCACCGCGAACAGCACGTCGGTCATACCGATGGCGAGCATGACCACCATCAGCGGGGTCATCACGCGCTTGCCGTTGTTCCGGATGAAGAGCTTCGTGCCGTGGTACTTGTCGGCGACACCGAAGCGGTGCTCGATCGACTTCAGGAGGCGGTTCTCCTCCCAGTCGTCGTCGTCCTCGTCGGCCCGCGCCTCCTGGATGAGCTTCCAGGCGGTGTAGATCAGGAACGCGCCGAAGATGTAGAACACCCACGAGAAGTTCGCGATCACGGCGGCGCCGGCGGCGATGAAGATCGCCCGGAGCACCAGGGCGATCAGCACACCGATCAGCAGCACGCGCTGCTGGAGCTGCGAGGGCACCGCGAACTTCGCCATGATCAGGACGAAGACGAAGAGGTTGTCGACGCTCAGCGACTTCTCGGTGATGAATCCGGCGAAGAACTCGCCGGAGGCCTTGCCCTCACCGAGCACCGCGAGTCCGGCTCCGAAGAGCACGGCCAGCGCGATCCAGACGATCGTCCAGATTCCGGCTTCCTTGGTCGACACGTCATGGGGCTTGCGCCCGATGAAGAAGTCGACGGCGATCAGGGTTGACAGACCAACGATGGTCAGGACCCATACGGTCCATGAAACGTCCACTGCGCCTCCGGCAGTTCGCTACGGCTACTTATCAGCGTCGTCGCTGCCGGAGGTCTCTTCCACCCTTGCACGCGATACACGTGCTTGGACCGGCGCCCCGGGACCGATAACGGTCCGTATTGACGGGACGTCGCGTAAGGAGTACTCCCCTCCGTTCCCCGAACAGTACAGGCATCACCAAGTAAAGGTAAAGAAAAGGGTAAAGAAGTCGTCAAAACCGCAGGTCAGGGTTGGGCGCCGAGTCAACGACCGATGGCTCGACGGGCTGCTGCCACCGCCGTGAGCACCTGTTCCAGGACGCGGCTGCCCGGCGGGACCGCCAACGGCTCGTACGTCCAGGCATGCCCGACCCATGGATCGGCGAGGTGGCTGTCGGCTACCTGGGTGATCCGCAACAGCGAACGCCACAGCGGGTCGAGCACCGGCCCGTACGCACTGGCCTCCTCCCGGTCCGCGACCATCAGGAGGTGCACCCCGACCGCGGGGCCCTCGTCCGCGAGATAGCGGAGCTGGGTGACGGCCCGGTCGTCGAAGCCGTGCGGGAAGTCGTTCACCACCAGGAGCTGCTCGGCGGTGTCCAGATCGGGCGGGAGCGAATCGGCCGCCCCGGCCCGCACCGCCATCTGCACCAGGTCCACCCGCCGGGTGAGATGGGCGAGGACCGAGGCCACTCCCCCGGGTCCGGCGGCGGGCGGTCCGGCGAGGACGCCCGCGTCGACCAGCGGCGCGAGCGGAGCGGCCGCGGCGCCCGCCGGGTCGATGACGTGCACCGCGAACTCACCGGGCGGATACACCGCGAGCAGCCGCGCCGCGTGGGCGACCGCGGTCTCCATGGCCAGCCGACGCAGCCGGCCGGTGTCCAGCAGCGCGGCCGCCTCCGACGCCGTCCGTCCGCTGTCCACCCAGATCCCGCGCTCCAGCGGCAGCCGGACGAGCAGCGGGACGCGCAGGTCGGTGCGCTCGGGCAGGTGGAGGTCGCCGACGCGCAGCGCCATCGGTATCTCCATGGGGACGCGGTGGGCGTGCCAGACGGGGTTGCCCCAGCCGGCGTACGCGGCCGGGAGCGCGGGCTCGACGACGGCCGACTCGGCGGCCAGCTGGGCGAGATCGCGGTCGAGGACCTCCCGGGCCCGGGAGGTCAGCTCGTCGCGCTTGGTGCGGGCCCCCTCGCGGGCGCGGTCGCCCGCACCGCCGATCCGGTTGCGCGGGTCGGACAGCGCCCGGTCGATCTCCTGGTCCATACGGGACTCGGCGAAGTCCACGGCGCTGCGGTAGGCGGCGACGGCCCGGGCCAGATCCTCGAACATGCCCCAGATCTGGTTGTACAGGCGCTCGTCCATCGACCAGCCGCCGGCGTCCCCGGCGACCGGCTGCGCGGCCTGTCCGGGCTGGGCCGCGGGCGCGGTGGGCGGGGGCGACGGGGGAGCGGCGTGCTGGCGCCGCGGGTGGGCGTAGCTGACAGGGCCATCGGCGGCCGGGCCCGGGGCGGTGTGCGGCTGAGGGGTGCCGGCCGGGTCGGCCAGCGGCTCGGGGGGTTCCGGGGCCGGCGGCGTGGGCGGGCGGTGGCCCGCGGCGCCCGTCGCGTGCCGTACGCGGTCGCCTCCCTGGGTCCGGGGCGGCGGCGCCACCGAGCGGACCAGGCCCCGGGTGACGGCCTCCTGAATGGATCCGGCCAGTCCGGTGGCATCGGCCACGCCCTGGTCGGCGAGCATCTCGGCGAGTCCGCCGGCGTACCCCTGTCCCACGGCGCGGACCTTCCAGGCGTCCTGGCGGCGGTAGAGCTCCAGGGCGCTGACCGCGGACTCGGCGTCCAGTCCGGTGAGCGTGAAGGTGGCGATCTCGGCACCGTCGAGCCCGGTGACGGCGACGAAGGGCGCGGGGACGGCGCCGAACCGTGCCGGGCCGCCGGCTCCGACGGGGAGCGCGAGCAGCACGGTGACCCGGTGGGCGCCGGCGGGCAGTGCCTCCAGGTCGACGGCGAGGCGGTGGTCGGCCGCCGCCTGCTGGGAGACCTCCAGCCCGGGGAGCTGGGGCGAGCCGGGATGGGCGATCCACTCGACGCCGCGGACCGTGCCCCGTTCGTCCCCGAGGGTGGCCCCGGCCACGACGGGCGTGCCCGCCGATACCCGGATCTCCAGACGGGTCTGGGGCAAGGTGTGGTTCTGCCCCCGGACCAGTTCGGCCGTCATTGCCCTGTCCCCCTCGACGATGGCCCGTGCTCTGGTGGGCGCGGTGCCGTGCGATGCCGTGCTCTGCGGTGCGTGACCGTGTATGGGTCTGATCTGCGCGGCCAAGTGTCCTGCGCGCGCGCCCTGTCCGGTGCGCGTGCCGCGTTCCGTGTGTGCCGCGCCCGTGCGCCTGTGCCGGGTGTGGGGCAGCTACCGGCGGCGGGCGCCTCCCGGGAGCTGCCCCTGTCCGGTGCCGAGCCGTGCCGGACCGGTGCGGGTCCTACAGGTGCGGGAGGATCGACGGCATCAGGTCCTGGAAGGTGCGGCCGTTGGCCGGGTTCCCGAGGGCCGTCATCTGCCATCCGCTGCCCGCGCGGTGCACCTTCGCCATGATCTGGGCGGTGTACTGGCCGCCGCCGTCGAGGGTGTACCGGGCGAGCTCCTGGCCGTTGGTCTCGTCGACGATGCGGCAGAAGGCGTGTCGGACCTCCTGGAACGTCTGCCCGGTGAAGGAGTTCACCGTGAAGACGATCTGGTCGATGTGGACCGGCACACGCTGGAGGTCGACGAGGATCGCCTCGTCGTCGCCGCCGGAGCCCGCGCCGCCGACCAGGTTGTCACCGGTGTGCTTGACCGAGCCGTCATCGCTGACGAGGTGGCGGAAGAACACGACGTCGACCGGCTGCTTGTCGGCGAAGAGCACCGCCGAGGCGTCCAGGTCGACCTCGCGGGTGCGCGAGCCGAACAGGCCACGGCGCGGAGCCGCCTGCCAGCCGAGCCCCATCCGTACCGCGGTCAGGGTCCCCCCGTCGCTCTTCTGCAGGCTGATGGCCTGACCCTTGGTCATATTGACCGTCACGCGCTGTCCCCTCTCGGCATGCCCCGCAACCATCCGTGTGCGGTTTCCCCGCACCCTACGCATTCCACCCCGGGCGGCAGCAGGCTCGGTCCGGTTTCGTGTCGGTGTTGCAACACACCCGGCGCGGCATGCCCGACGCCACGGAATGCACGCCGGATTCCCCTCCGGAATCGGCCCCGGAGCCGGCGCGGGACCGGCGCGCGTCAGCTGCGGTCCCGGGCCGGTCGGGCCACCGGAATCAGGCGAGGCCCGCCTCCTTCATCTGGCGCAGCTCCTTCTTCAGCTCACCGACCTCGTCGCGCAGCCGGGCGGCCACCTCGAACTGCAGATCCGCGGCGGCGGCCCGCATCCGCTCGGTCATCTCCTCGATGATCCCGGCCAGCTCGGTGGCGGGCCGGTCGCTGAGCACCGCGCCGGGCGAGGCCGCCTTGCCCTTCGCCCCGCCCTTGGTCGCCTTGGAGCCGAGCGCGGGCACCGGCGCCTTGGCCTCCTTGCCCTGCCGGTAGCCGGTGCCGAGCAGTTGCTCGGTGTCGACCTCCTCACGGGCGATGGTCGCGACGATGTCATTGATCTTCTTGCGCAGCGGCTGCGGGTCGATGCCGCGCTCGGTGTTGTACGCGACCTGCTTCTCGCGGCGGCGGTTCGTCTCGTCGATCGCCTGCGCCATGGCCGGGGTGATCTTGTCGGCGTACATGTGGACCTCGCCGGAGACGTTACGGGCGGCGCGGCCGATGGTCTGGATGAGCGAGGTGCCGGAGCGCAGGAAGCCCTGCTTGTCGGCGTCGAGGATGGCCACGAGGGACACCTCGGGAAGGTCGAGGCCCTCACGCAGGAGGTTGATGCCGACGAGCACGTCGTACTCGCCGGAACGCAGCTCGCGCAACAGCTCGATGCGGCGCAGGGTGTCGACGTCGCTGTGCAGATAGCGGACCTGGATGCCGAGTTCCAGGAAGTAGTCGGTGAGGTCCTCCGACATCTTCTTGGTGAGCGTGGTGACCAGGACCCGCTCGTCGCGCTCGACGCGCTTGCGGATCTCGTGGACCAGGTCGTCGATCTGGCCCTCGGTGGGCTTGACCACGACCTCGGGGTCGACGAGGCCGGTGGGGCGGATGATCTGTTCGACGAACCCGTCGCCGCGCGAGAGCTCGTACTTCCCCGGGGTGGCGGAGAGGTAGACCGTCTGGTCGATCCGCTTCAGGAACTCCTCCCACTTCAGCGGCCGGTTGTCCATCGCGGACGGCAGCCGGAAGCCGTGGTCGACGAGGGTCCGCTTGCGGGAGGCGTCGCCCTCGTACATCGCGCCGATCTGCGGGACCGTGACGTGGGACTCGTCCAGGACGAGCAGGAAGTCGTCCGGGAAGTAGTCGAGGAGGGTGTTGGGGGCGGTGCCGGGCGCGCGGTCGTCGAAGTGCATCGAGTAGTTCTCGACACCGGAGCAGGTGCCGATCTGGTGGAGCATCTCGATGTCGTACGTGGTGCGCATGCGCAGTCGCTGGGCCTCCAGCATCTTGCCCTGCTTCTCCAGCTCGGCCAGGCGCTGTTCCAGCTCCCGCTCGATGCCGCCGACGGCCTTCTGCAGACGCTCGGGCCCGGCGACATAGTGGCTGGCGGGGAAGACGTGGACCATGGGGTCCTCGCTGATGATCTCGCCGGTCAGCGGATGGAGCGTGGACAGGGCCTCGATCTCGTCGCCGAACATCTCGATCCGGACGGCGAGCTCCTCGTAGACCGGGAAGATCTCGATGGTGTCGCCCCGGACGCGGAAGGTGCCACGGGTGAACGCCAGGTCGTTGCGGCTGTACTGCATCTCGACGAAACGGCGCAGCAGCTGGTCGCGGTCGATCTCCTCGCCGACCTTGAGCCGGACCATGCGGTCCACGTACTCCTGCGGCGTGCCGAGGCCGTAGATGCAGGAGACGGAGGCGACCACGACGACGTCGCGCCGGGTGAGCAGGGAATTCGTCGCCGAGTGGCGCAGTCGCTCGACCTCCTCGTTGATGGAGGAGTCCTTCTCGATGTAGGTGTCCGACTGCGGGACGTACGCCTCGGGCTGGTAGTAGTCGTAGTACGAGACGAAATACTCCACCGCGTTGTTCGGGAGGAGCTCACGGAACTCGTTGGCCAGCTGGGCGGCGAGGGTCTTGTTCGGCGCCATCACCAGGGTGGGGCGCTGCAGCTTCTCGATCATCCACGCGGTGGTCGCGGACTTGCCGGTGCCGGTCGCGCCGAGCAGGACCACGTCCTTCTCATCCGCGCGGATACGCCGCTCCAGCTCGGCGATGGCCGCCGGCTGGTCGCCGCTGGGCTGGTAGGGACTGACGACCTCGAAGGGCGCCACCGAACGTTCGATCTTGGAAACGGGCCGCATGCAACCACCGTACGGCCCGCCACTGACATCGGCCCCGGATCAGCGGTACCGCGCCCCTCCCGCCCCCTCACGGGCGGCGCTCCGCGGGCGCTGCCCGGCCCGCGGGTGCGGTCCGGGTTCACCCGTCACGGCCCTGGGGTCGAACAGGAGCACCACGGCGGCGAGCAGCAGGAAACAGGCGGGGCCGGCCAGCATCGGGCCGATCATCTCGGCGGGCCGGTCGCCGGGCAGGACGTCGGACAGGTCGGACGGCAGGGTGGGCGGCAGGTGCAGGTGCACGTCGAGCGCGGCCATGCCGGTGTAGTGCATTCCGGTCACCGCGACGGCCATCAGGATGCTCGCGCCGAGGCCGGAGAGGGCTCCCCGGAGGGTGACGGCGGCCCACAGGGCGCCCGTGGCGGCGATACCGGCGATCAGCACCGAGAGGACGACGAGAGGCGTGTCGTACGCGAACCGCGCGTCCATGCGCATGCCCGCCATGCCGAGATAGTGCATCGAGGCGATGCCGAGGCCGGTGATGGTGCCCCCCGTGATCAACGCCATGCGGGTCGCGCCCCGGTACCCGACAATGAAGATGCCGATGCCGACCATCACCACGGCCACGGCCAGGCCCGCGAAGGTGAGGGGTTTGTCGTAGGAGATCGGAGCCTCCTGGACGGTGAAGCCCGTCATCGCGACGAAGTGCATGGTCCATACCCCGGAGCCGATGGACAGCGAACCCAACGCCAGCCAGCCGGCCCGCCAGGAGCGTGAGGCGTGAAGGGACCGGGTGGTGCAACGGAGTCCGAGGGCGGCTCCCAGGGCGGCCATGAGGAAGGCCGCGACCGGAGTCACCAGGCCGTAGGTGAATCCGTCGACTGTTCCTTGCATGCGCGTACGCCCTTCGAAAAGCCCGGGGTCGAGGAGGGTCCTTAAGGGGCGAGTCCCGGCAGGCAGACAAAGAAAGCACATTTTATCGGCACAGCCACGTGCCCTGCTCCGGCGGCGGCCCCGGGATCGAAGGTTCCGTTCATTTCGCGGCCACCGCCGCCCCGCCGGGCGTTGGCGGGCCGCTGTCACTCTCTGCGTGTCCGCACACTCCCGACGTGAGGAGTCCCCGTGTTCGTCCGCACCGCCACCGCCTCCACCACGGCCGCCGCCCTGATCGGCGCCGGCGCCCTGCTGCTGCCCGCCGACCGGCCCGAGGCCCCGGAGCGGCAGGACGCCCCGGTCGTCGTGGCCCACCGGGGGGCGTCGGGCTACGCGCCGGAGAACACCCTCGCCGCCGCCGACGCCGCCGACGCGCTCGGCATCGAGTGGGTCGAGAACGACGTCCACCGCACCCGCGACGGTGAGCTCGTCGTGCTCCACGACACCGACCTGAAGCGCACGACGGACGTCGAGCAGGTCTTCCCCGACCGGGCTCCGTGGGCGGTCAAGGACTTCACCGCGGCGGAGGTGGCGAAACTCGACGCGGGCAGCTGGTTCGGCGCACAGTTCACCGGGGCCCGGGTGCCGACGCTCACCCAGTTCCTGCACCGCATGGAGCGCAACCGGCAGAAGCTGCTCCTGGAGATCAAGAGCCCGGCGACCTACCCGGGCATCGAGCGGGACATCATCCGGGTCCTGGGCCGGTCGGGGTGGCTGGACCGCTCCCACGTACGGAGCCGGCTGGTTATCCAGAGCTTCGGCGCCGACAGCGTGAAGAAGGTGCACAGCCTGCGCCCCGACATCACGACCGGCTTCCTGGGCACACCGGCGGTGGCCGACCTGCCCTCGTACGCGGCGTTCACCGATCAGATCAACCCCTCGTACGCGACGATCGGCGCCGACTACGTGGCGGCCGTCCAGCGGCTCAAGGGCCCGCACGGCAAGCGTCTGCGGGTGAACACGTGGACGGTCAACAAGGCGGCGGACGCGGTGAAGGCCCGTGACCACGGGGTCGACGGCATCATCACCAACTTCCCCGACGTGGTGCGCGACGCGACGAGCTGACGCGGCAGGGGCGGGCCCGTCGGTTTCCCCCCGACGGGCCCGCCGCTGTCAGTGGCGGGTCGTACGGTGGTCGACATGAACAGCTACGGGGCCGATACCGGGCCGGTCGTCGAGTGGACCGTCGTGGACAGCGACATCGGCCCGCTGCTGCTCGCCGCGACCGGGTCCGGTCTGGTGAGTGTGTCCTTCCACGCCCGCCCCGCCGTGCGGGACGCGGTCCTCGACCGGTTGCGGACCCGTTTCGGCGCGGAGCCGGTGGAGGCGCCCGGTTCCGCGCGACTCGCCAGGCCCATACGCGCGCTCGCGGCGTATTTCGCCGGCGAGCGGCACGCTCTCGACCTCGATCTGGACTGGTCGCTGACCTCCGGGTTCCACCGTGAGGTGCTCCGCGAGCTGGCGTCCGGGGTGCCCTACGGGACGGTCGTCGGGTACGGGGAGCTGGCCGCGCGGGTCGGCCGGCCGGAGGGGGCGCAGGCGGTGGGCGCGGCCATGGGGGCCAACCCGCTGCCGGTGGTGGTGCCGTGTCACCGGGTGGTGGAGAGCGACGGCGGCCTGGGCGGGTTCGGCGGCGGTCTGGAGACCAAGCGGCAGCTGCTGGCGCTGGAGGGGGTCCTGCCGCAGCCGCTGTTCTAGGGTGCGCATCGAAAGCAGCGCCGTCCGCCGGGAGGGCGGGCGGGACTTTCGCGACACGCCCCGAAAGCCCTGAGCCTCTCCGGTCGATCAGCGCCAGGATTCGTTCACCCGCCCGGGTGCACGGCGGCGGCCGAGCGGTGACACACTGCGCCGGTGACGCGACCTCTCTCCCTCTCCCAGGTCACGGCCGCCGACCTACCCGCTCTCCAGCGCCGGACGTCGGCCGTGCTCATCGTCAGCCAGATACTCGGCGGCCTCGGCGTGGCCGTCGGCATCGCCCTGGCCCCGATACTGGCCGCCGAGGTGAGCGGTTCGGAGGCGCTGTCCGGGCTGGCGCCGACCGCGTCCGTCGTCGGCACGGCGTTGCTGTCACTGCCGCTGGCCGCCCTGATGACCGCCCGGGGCCGCAGGTCCGGCCTGGCGCTCGCCTATCTGATCGGTGCGCTGGGCGGCGGCCTGGTGGTCCTCGCCACGATGCTGCCCAGCTTCCCGCTGCTGCTGCTCGGCATGGCCGCCTTCGGCGCGGGATCCCTGGCCGGTCTCCAGGCCCGGTTCGCGGCGGCCGACCTGGTGGGGCCGGAGCGGCGGGGGCGGGCGATCTCCGTCGTCGTCTGGGCCACCACGATCGGCTCGGTCGTGGGCCCCAACATCTCGGCCCCGGCGAGTCGGCTGTTCCGCGGTACGCCGGTGCCCGAGGCCGCCGGGCCGTATCTGTGCTCGGCCGCCGTGTTCCTGGTCGCCGGGCTGGTCGTGGCGTCCGCGCTGCGCCCGGATCCGCTCCTCGCCGCCCGCGCCCTGGCCCCGGAGGGCCCGAGCGGGCCGCCGAAGCGTTCCCTGCGCGCCGGGATCGAGGCCGTCAGGGAGTCGCCGATGGCGCGGCTCGCGCTGCTGACGGTCACCGTGTCGCACACCGCCATGGTGTCGATCATGGTCATGACCCCGGTCGACCTGGGTCGGCACGGTGCCGGTCTCCAGTTGATCGGGCTCGTCATCAGCGGGCACATCGCGGGCATGTACGCGTTCTCACCGGTGATGGGCTGGCTGGCCGACCGGTTCGGGCGGCTCGCCGTGATCGGGCTGGCCGTCGGACTGCTGAGCTGCGCCGCGCTGCTCGCGGGCACCGCCGGGCCCCGGCACGGGCAGACCGCCGCGGGCCTGTTCCTGCTGGGCCTCGGCTGGTCGGCGGGGATGATCGCCGGTTCGGCGCTGCTCACCGACGCGGTGCCGCGGTCTGCCCACGCCGCGGTGCAGGGGCTGTCGGACCTGACCATGAACGCGGCGGCGGCCGTCGGAGGGGCGGCGGCCGGGGTGATCGTCGCCCAGTGGGGATACGGCCCCCTCAACGCGATCGGCGCCGCGCTGCTGCTGCCGGTCGCCGCGCTCGCCCTGCACCGGAGCCTGCGGCGGCCGGGAGCGGTCAGCGGCTGACACGCCGCCGGACCGCATCCCGGCCACAGTCGCCACAACTACCGCAACCGCCCTCGGCGCGACCGCAGTGATCAGCCACTGCCCTCAGAGGCTGATGTGGTACGCCTTGCGGAGCGTCTCGTGAACCGTCCAGGTCGTCCGGTCGCCCTCGCGCAGGACGCAGGCGTCCCCCGGGCCGATCTCCAGCGTCGCCCCGCCCTCGACCTCGACGGTCGCCCGGCCGCTGACGACCACGAACAGCTCGTCCGCCTCGGTGTCGGTAACCACGCCGGGCGTGATCTGCCAGATCCCCCGGAGCTGCTTGCCATCGGCCGACTCCCCCAGCACCTTGCCCGTCACCACGGGATCGCCCGAGACGATCTGCGCCGGATCGAGTGGTTCCGGTACGAGTTCGGCGTCCGGGATGTGCACGGCGAAGGAGGCGGGGACCTGGTCGTTTGTCGTCATGGCCGGTCACCTTAGCGACCACTTCCGGCCACCCTGCGGCCAGGACCCGCCAGGGGACGTCCGTCCGTGGTTTGCGCCCCTCCCGGCCGCGACAGGGATGGGGGCATGCCTCAGAACCCAACGGACCAGGGCCCCGCTCCACGCGAGAACCGCGAGAACCCTGGGACGGACGCCTACGGCCTCGTGCTCCCGGCGGAGGTGCGGACCGCTCTGAACGCCGGTCTGCCCGTCGTGGCACTGGAGTCGACAATCATCGCGCACGGTCTGCCGCGCCCCCGCAATCTGTCCGTGGCGCGGGAACTGGAGGGGCTCGTCCGGTCCGCGGGAGCTGTCCCGGCCACCGTCGCCGTCCTGGACGGGCGGGCCCATGTCGGTCTGGACGAAGCTCAGTTGGAACGGGTCGCCGGGGACCCGGCCGTGCGCAAACTGGGCCACCGAGATCTCGCCCCGGCACTCGCCGCCGGGGCGAGCGGGGCGACGACGGTGTCCGCGACGGCGTTCCTGGCGGCGCGGGCGGGGATCGGCGTCTTCGCGACGGGCGGGCTCGGCGGCGTACACCGGGAGTGGGCCGAGAACCAGGACGAGTCGGCCGATCTGCGGCTGCTCGCCCGCACCGGGATCACCGTGGTCTGCGCGGGGGTGAAGTCGATCCTCGACGTCCCGGCGACCCTCCAGCGGTTGGAGACCCTCGGCGTCACCGTCGTCGGCTACGGCACCGGGCACTTCCCCGGCTTCTACCTGAGCAGTTCCGGCGAACCCGTCGACTGGACGGTGCACAGCCCCGAGGAAGTGGTGGAGGTGATCCGGGCGAGAGAGGCGCTGGGAGGCCCGCCGGCCACGCTGATCGTCGCCAACCCCGTAGCGGAAAACGATCAGTTGGATCCGGCACTGCACGACCGGGTGCTGGCGGAGGCACTGGACGCGTGCCGGGAGCGGGGCATCTCGGGGCAGGGCGTGACTCCGTTCCTGCTGGACCAGCTGATGCGGCGCACCGGGGGCGCGTCGCTGGAGGCGAACCTGGCGGCCGTCCACGCAAACGTGGCCCTCGCGGCGCGGATCGCCGTCGCGGCGGTGGGCGCCCGGTGAACCGTCCGGCGGCGGGCGGTGGGCTGCTGGTGGTGGGGGACGTGGTCACGGACGTGGTGGCGCGGTACGGATCGGCGCTCGCCCACGGTACGGACACGGCGGCCCGGATCCGTACACTGCCGGGCGGCGCCGGAGCCAACGTCGCCTGCTGGGCTGCGCGTTCGGGATGCACGGACGTACGGCTGCTGGCCAGGGCGGGGGCGGATTCGGCCGGCTGGCACCGGGCGGAGCTGGAGCGGGCGGGGGTGCGGGCATTCCTGGCGGTGGACCACGAGCTTCCGACGGCGACCGTCATCGCCCTGGTCGACGCGGCGGCGGAACGCACGTTCCTGACCGACGGCGGGGCGGTGCTGCGGCTCGCCGTCGAGGACTTCGCGCCCACGATGCTCGACGGTGTCGGGCGGCTGCACCTCTCCGGCTATCTCCTGTTCGCCGCGGTGAGCCGGGCCGCCGCCCTCCTCGCCCTGCGCACCGCCGTGGAGCGGGGCGTTCCGGTGAGCGTGGACCCGGCGTCGGCCGGGTTCCTCGGCGAGCTGGGGCCCCGGCGGTTCCTGGAGTTCGCGGAGGGGGCGGAGCTGCTGCTGCCGAACGCGGACGAGGCCATCCTGCTCACCGGGCTGCCGGGACCCGAGGCCGCGGCGGCCGAGTTGAGCCGGCGGTTCCCGCGCGTCGTCGTCACCCTGGGCGCGCGGGGAGCCGTGGTGGCCGCCGGGGGCGAGGTCGTCGGCCGCGTCCCCGCCCCGCCGGTGCGCGAGCCGGTCGACTCGACGGGGGCGGGCGACGCGTTCACCGGCGGGTTCCTCGCGGCGCTGCTGGCCGGGGCCGACGACCCGGCCGCGGCGGCCGAGGGCTGCCGGGCGGGTGCGGCGGCGGTGGCCACGGTGGGCGGCCGGCCGCCGCCGGTCGGGTGACGGGCGGCGGGCGGCGCGGGGGCGGGCGGCGCGGGGACCGACGGTACCGGGACGGGCGGTGCCGGGGCGGGCGGTGCCGGGGCGGGCGGTGCCGGGGCGGGCGCCGTTCACCCGCTTCCGGGCAGCCCCGACCAGGCGGGGTGCGACGGGTCGTCCGCCCGGACCACCACGTCCGCGCGCTCCATGGGCGCCACCTCGTCCTCGTACCGGACGAAGGCGGGCAGGGTCCAGCGCTCCGGCTCCGCCGTACGTCGCCGCAGCGCACCCGGGGACAACCGCAGATGGACGCCGAGCGCGAACGGGAACCAGTGCCCCAGCAGGAACGGGCCGTGCACGACGACCACCCCGCCCTCGGGCAGGGAGTGGTACGGGGTCCGGGTGGCCCGGTCGGTCACGGGGTCCCACAGATCGGGCAGCACGCGGCCGGAGCCGCCCGCCTCCAGCGGCCCGAACACCTCGCGCCACAGCGCCCCGGTGTCGTACCAGCTGTCGGCGTACGCGTCCGGGTCCCGCTTCCCGTACTCGAAGCGCAGGCTCGCCGGGCGCAGGAAGCCCTCGGTGGAGATGACGAGCACCGCACGGCCGAGCAGCCGCAGTTCCCGCGCGAGGCGTTCGGCGCTCTCGTCGGTGTGGGCGGCCGGCGCGCCGTCGACGCCGAGCGCGAGCCAGGGCCCGCCGTCGGCGGCGGACAGCCCGTCGCTGTAGCGGGCCAGCTCGTCGGCCAGCCGTTCCCAGGTGATCGCTTCGAGTCTCACGGCTCCATCATCGCCGGATCGGCGGTGGGACGCCCGGGCGAGGGGGGTCCGACCGCCCGTGAGCGAGGCTCAGGCGCCCCGCAGTTCGGCGGCGAGCGGGCCTTCGCCGAGCACCTCGACCCGACCGTCCTTCACCGCCTCCGCGAGGGTCGCCCCGCCCCGCGCGAGCTCCAGGCACACCTCGGCGTCGAGGACGATCCGGGCGTCGGGGCGGTCGGCGGGCCCGTATCCGTACACCGCGGCGACCGCTTCGGCGGCCGGGAGCGGGAGGCCCGCCGCCCCACCGACGCGGAGGTGGAACTCGCCCTCCTCCAGCCGGACTTCGAGGACGCCCTCCCGCGTGAGCCCGGTGAGGGCGCCGAGCAGGGGCAGGGCGAACCAGTGGGCCCGCACCGCGTCCGTGGGACGGCGCTCGGCGAGCGCGGGCGCCCCCCACTCGGCGAGGGCTGCGAGGACGGGCAGCAGGCCGTGGCCGCGCGTGGTGAGTTCGTAGACCGTCGCGGCCGACGGGGGCGGCAGCTTGCGGCGCAGGGCCAGCCCGGTCTGCTCCATGTCCTTGAGCCGGGAGGCCAGCACGTCCGTGCTGACGCCGGGCAGGTCGGCGTGCAGGTCGGTGTACCGGCGCGGCCCGCCCAGCAGTTCACGGACGATCAGCAGCGTCCACCGGTCGCCGACGGAGTCGAGGGCGCGGGCGGTGGCGTCGAACTGGTCGTAGCTCCGGCGACGGACGGGGCGTGCTGCTGGCTGCTGCTGACGTGGCATGCGACGCAGTCTAGACATGTTGTTGGACTTTCCAAGCTGAAGCTTGGTAAAACCAAGTATCGCAATTCGGCTCGGGAGGCAGCGCATGGAGTTCCGGCAGTCCAGCAAGCTCAACGAGGTCTGCTACGAGATCCGGGGCCCGGTCATCGAGCACGCCAACGCCCTGGAGGAGGCGGGCCACAGCGTGCTCCGGCTCAACACGGGCAATCCGGCGCTCTTCGGCTTCGAGGCTCCCGAGGAGATCGTCCAGGACATGATCCGGATGCTGCCGCGGGCGCACGGCTACACCGACTCGCGCGGCATCCTCTCGGCGCGGCGGGCGGTGGTCCAGCGTTACCAGGCCATGGGGCTGACCGAGGTCGGCGTGGACGACGTGTTCCTCGGCAACGGGGTGTCCGAGCTGATCTCCATGGCGGTGCAGGCACTGCTGGAGGACGGCGACGAGGTGCTGATCCCGGCCCCGGACTTCCCGTTGTGGACGGCGGTGACCACGCTGGCGGGCGGCAAGGCGGTGCACTACGTCTGCGACGAGGAGTCCGACTGGAATCCGGATCTCGCCGACATGGCCGCGAAGATCACTGACCGGACCAGGGCCGTCGTGATCATCAACCCGAACAACCCCACCGGCGCGGTCTATCCGCGCGAGATCCTCGAAGGCATCCTCGATCTGGCCCGGCGGCACGGGCTGATGGTGTTCGCCGACGAGATCTACGACCAGATCCTGTACGACGGGGCCGAGCACCACAGCGCGGCGGTCCTCGCCCCCGACCTGGTCTGCCTCACCTTCAGCGGTCTGTCGAAGACGTACCGGGTGGCCGGCTTCCGGTCCGGCTGGATGGTGGTGTCCGGTCCGCGGCAGCACGCCCGCAACTATCTGGAGGGCCTCACCATGCTGGCCTCCATGCGCCTGTGCCCCAACGCCCCGGCCCAGTACGCCATTCAGGCCGCGCTCGGCGGACGGCAGTCCATCCGGGAGCTGGTCGCGCCGGGCGGCAGGCTGCACGAACAGCGCGACCGGGCCTGGGAGCGGCTGAACGAGATCCCCGGCGTCTCCTGCGTGAAGCCGAAGGGCGCGCTGTACGCCTTCCCGCGCATCGATCCGAAGGTGCACCGCATCGTCGACGACGAGAAGTTCGTGCTGGACCTGCTGCTGCGGGAGAAGATCCAGGTGGTGCAGGGAACCGGCTTCAGCTGGCCGCGCCCGGACCACTTCCGCATCCTCACCCTCCCCTACGCCGACGACCTCGACGCGGCGATCAGCCGCATCGGCCGCTTCCTGAACGGATACCGCCAGTGATGCGCGCGCACGATCCGGCCGGGGTCGGATGAGACGGATCCGGCCCGGGGCCGGATGAGGCGGATCCGGCCGGGAGTCAGATGAGGCGGAAGAGATCCGCGGCGGCGTGGACGTCGGTGAGGTCCTCGATGGAGCGAAGGTTGTCGCACAGGGCGTCCAGGACCGAACCGGCCTCGGCGGCGCCCGGGGCGCCGACCGCGAGGCCGAAGACGCGGAAGCCCAGCGTCTGTCTGGCATCCCTCCAGCCGCGCATCCATTCCTCGGTGACACCGCATTCGTCGTCGGTGATCATCACGATGTCTCCGCGCGTGGTGGCGGCGTCGTCGAACTCCTCCTCCAGCAGTTCGCGGGCCACGGTCAGGGGCGCCTGGTAGCTGGTGCCGCCGCCGAGGAAGGTCTCCGCGAAGTCGAGCACCTGCTCGATGCCGGCGGACCGGCCGGCCGGGAAGCGGAAGACCCGGATCCTGTCCTCGGCGGAGAACAGGATGCCGACGAAGTCGCGCCCGGCATGGCGGGCCTGGTCCAGCAGCGCCAGGGCGCACGCCTTGGACCACACCTCCCGCGTGACCCCGCCGGGCCCCGCCGCGTACATCGAGTGGGAGGTGTCCACGCAGGCGATGATGGCGCCCCTCCCCGTCGGCTGCTCGCCCCGGCTGTCGTAGAGCATCAGCTCCCCGGCGGCGTACCGCGCGGCGAAGACGGCACGCAGCTCGGGCAGGCCGAGGTTGGCCAGCTCGGAGGGGATCAGGCGGGAGAGGTCGTCGCCGAGTGTCACACCGACCAACTCCCCGGCGGTGCTCTCCACCTTGCGGGCCCGCTCCCCGTCGGCCATCTGCCGGAAGCGGCCGATCAGTTCGGCCCACCGGCCGAGACGACCGGCACGCAGCCGCTCGGCGAGCCGGGCGCGCCGCGCGTACGGCATCCGCTCCAGCTCGCCGGAGCCCACGCCCCAGGCCCGCATCAGGGCGGCCTCCTCCCGGACGGCCTCGGCGGCGTCCAGCACGGGCAGCTCGCGGACGAAGGTGTTGAGGTCGGTCAGCTGCTTCTCCAGGAAGAGCAGATACGACACCGGCACCTCGCTCACCAGCACCCGGCCGTCGACCAGCACATCGGCCCTGGCCGTGCAGTTCGCCCAGTCCTTCGTGGCGGTCACATCGAAGAGCCGGGTCAGGGTGACCGCGGTGTCCCGCAGCACGTCCTCGGCCTTGACCTGGACGAGCGTCGACTCGGGCGGAAGCTGTTCGCCCTCCTCGTCCTTGGGCTGGTAGGTCCGGGAGATCCCGGCCAGCAGCCCGGTCTTCTGGAGGCCGTGATGGGCCGCCGTCAGGTCCTGGTGTGCCTTGGACTTGACGCCCTTCTCCACTGCGATGATCTGATGGAGTTTCGCCACGTCGTGGACGCCAACAAGGGCGACTCCCCGCCGGCCAAGGGTTTTACCGTACGTACGACGGGTCATCGGTCCCGGAGACGTCGGGGACGAAATCGCCGGCCAGCAGGGCCTCCAGGGCGGCCACCGGGTCGGGGTCCGGGGCGGCGCGCGGCCACCAGTCGTCGGCGCCGGGATCGGATTCGTAGCCGTACCACCGGTGGTCGTGGCCGAAGCGGAGCTGGAGCGAACCGTCCGGGTGGGTGAGGTGGTTGCGCCAGGGTGTGAAGCGCGGGAAGTCGGCGGCGGCGAGCGCGGGCCTGGCCCGGTCGAAGGGGCCGGCCGGCGGGTCCCAGGGCGTCTCCAGGACCGCGAGGCCCTCGGCATCGCCCTGCCGCCAGGCGGCGACGGCCCGGGCGAGGTCGGTGGTGGTGCGACCGGTGGCGTAGGCCAGCTCCCGATAGAGCGCGCGGGTGGTGGCGGTGAGCCCGGCGGTCGGCCGCGCGGCGGCGAGGCGGACCGCGTCCTGCCACGGGGTGAGCCCGGCCAGCGGATCGCGGCCCGTGGTCAGCAGGGCGTGGGCGCGTGCGGCGGCGTCGGTGGCGAGGTGGTCCAGCCCCAACGGATCGCGGGCGCCGGGCAGATCCGGATACGACGGTGGCTGGCCGGGATGCGGCGGTACGGGCAGGGGCGCCGGGAGCGGGGGCAGGAAGCGGGCGGCGAAGGCCTCCCCGGCCTCGACCGACGGGACGGCGGGGGCGGCGGGGCGCTCGCGGGCGGAGTGCTCGGCGTTGCGCCGGCCCAGCTCGTCCAGCAGCTCGCGCTCGCCCCGGCCCCGCATCAGCAGCAGGACGAACGGGTCGCTGTCGAGCAGCAGGGCCGTCTGGAAGCAGAGGGCGGCGACGTGTTTGCAGGGCCGCCCGTGGTCGGGGCAGGTGCAGCTGGGGTCGAGGTCGTCGGCGGCGGGCAGCAGCCGGACGCCGGCCTCCTCGGCGGTGGGGGCCAGGGAGTGCGGCATCTCCTTGGCCAGCAGCGCGGACAGATGGCCGGGGTGGGCTGCGACCGCGTCGAGCAGGGTGTCCCAGCCGAGGTCGGTGAAGGCGCGCAGCCGCAGCTCGGCCCGGTAGGGGCGGGCCCGGCTGCCGTGCACGTAGGCGACGACCCGCCCGGGGGTGACGGTGATCGCGGCGACCTTGCCGTCGTCGGCATACGCACGGCCGCGGGCGAGGCGGGCCTCGTCCATCGACAGCGACGCCAGCGCGTCCACCCAGGCCCGGCCCCACCAGCTGCCGGCGAAGGGCTCCCCCTCGGCGGAGGTGCGGGCGGGCACGGCCTCGAAGGTGCGCCGCAGGTCGTCCGGGCCGGGCCGGGCACGCGGGGCCGATCTCCGGGCGGCCGGGCCGGTGGTCGGGCGCGGGCTCATGCGGGCCTCCGCAGCGATACGAGATCGGCGAGGTCACGGTCGCTGAGCTCGGTCAGGGCGCTCTCGCCGCTGCCGAGCACCGCGTCGGCCAGGACCCGCTTGGACTCCAGCAGCTCGGCGATCCGGTCCTCCACCGTGCCCTCCGCGATGATCCGGTGGACCTGCACGGGCTGGGTCTGGCCGATGCGGTACGCCCGGTCGGTGGCCTGCTCCTCCACGGCGGGGTTCCACCAGCGGTCGAAGTGGACGACATGCGCGGCGCGGGTCAGGTTCAGCCCGGTGCCGGCGGCCTTGAGGGAGAGCAGGAAGACGGGGACCTCGGCGGACTGGAAGCGGTCCACCATCCGCTCCCGCTCGGCCACCGGCGTGCCGCCGTGGAGGAGTTGGGAGGGAATCGCGCGGGACGCGAGGTGCGCGGAGAGGAGTTTCGCCATCGCCACGTACTGCGTGAAGATCAGGACCGAGCCGTCCTCGGACAGGATCGTGTCGAGCAGTTCGTCGAGGAGGGCGAGCTTGCCGGAGCGGCCCGTGAGCCGGGTGGGCTCCTCCTTCAGATACTGGGCGGGGTGGTTGCAGATCTGCTTGAGCGAGGTCAGCAGTTTCATGACGAGACCCCGGCGGGCGATGCCCTCCGCCGCCTCGATCTGCGCCATCGTCTCGCGGACGGCCGCCTCGTAGAGCGTGGCCTGCTCGCGGGTGAGGGAGACGGGGTGGTCGGTCTCCGTCTTGGGCGGCAGCTCCGGGGCGATGCCGGGGTCGGACTTCTTGCGCCGCAGGAGGAAGGGCCGCACCAGCCGGGACAGCCGCTCCACCGCCTCCTCGTTGCCCAGGCCCGCGGCGGTGCCGGTGTTCTCCACGATCCGGGCGTGCCGGGCCCGGAACGCCTTGAGCGGGCCGAGCAGTCCGGGTGTGGTCCAGTCGAGGAGTGCCCAGAGCTCGGAGAGGTTGTTCTCGACGGGGGTGCCGGTGAGGGCGACCCTGGCCGGGGCGGGGATGGTGCGCAGCGCCCTGGCCGTGGAGGAGTGCGGGTTCTTGACGTGCTGCGCCTCGTCGGCGACGACCAGGCCCCAGCTCTGCTCGGCGAGCCGGGGAGCGCTGGAGCGCATCGTGCCGTAGGTGGTGAGGACGAAGCCGCCGTCCGGGTCGCTCAGGGTGCGGTCCGTGCCGTGGAAGCGGCGCACGGGGACGCCGGGGGCGAAGCGGTTGATCTCGCGGTGCCAGTTGCCGAGGAGGGAGGCGGGGCAGACCACCAGGGTGGGCGAGGGGTGCGCCCGGTGCAGATGGAGGGCGATCAGGGTGATCGTCTTGCCGAGGCCCATGTCGTCGGCGAGGCAGCCGCCGAGCCCGAGCGAGGTCATCCGGTCCAACCAGGCCAGGCCGCGCAGTTGGTAGTCGCGCAGGGTCGCGTCGAGGCCGGGCGGGGGCGCGATCGTGGTGTCCTGGCTGAGGATCCGCGTACGGAGGGCGGCCAGCGCCCCGGCGGGGACGGCGTCCACCCGCTCGCCGTCCACCTCCGCGCTGCCGGTGAGGGCGACGGCGAGCGCGTCCACCGGATCCAGGAGTCCCAGCTCCCGCTTGCGCGCCTTGCGTACGAGCGCGGGGTCGACGACCACCCACTGGTCGCGCAGCCGCACCACCGGGCGGTGGGCCTCGGCCAGGGTGTCCATCTCGGCCTCGGTCAGCCGCTCCTCCCCCAGGGACAGCTGCCAGTCGAAGGCGAAGAGGTGTTCGGCGTCGAAGAAGGACGTGCCGTCGGTGGCCGATCCGGGCGCGGGCCGCACGACGGCGGTCGCGGTGAGGGAACGGGCCAGCTCGCGCGGCCAGTGCACCTCGACCCCGGCGGCGGCCAGCCGGGCTCCCGCGTCGCTCAGCAGCTCGTACAGCTCGTCCTCGGTGATCGCGAGCACATCGGGGACGGGCTGCCCCAGCAGCCGTTCCAGCGGGGCCCAGACGCGGGCGGCGCGACGCAGCGCCAGCACCGCGTCGACGCGGGCCCGCGGACCGAACGGCTCGCCCGCCGCGCCGGTCCACAGGGCGGCCGCGTCCACCACGTAGGTCGGGTCGGCGAGGCTGTGGACCTGGACGACGGCAGCGGCGGCGTGCCGGACCGCCGGGTCGTCCGGGTGCTCCGGGCGCGCGGGTCCCCCGTCGGTCTCCGCCTCCTCGCGGGCGGCCGTGACCGCGTAGGAGTCGGCGGTGTCGAACAGCTCGTACGCGGAGAGGTCCAGGCGCAGCGAGACCCGCACGCCCGCGTCCAGGCCCGAGGCGACCTCCACGGCCCAGGCCGCGGCAAGGGGCAGGTGCTGGGCCTCGCGGGCGGCGAACGGCGCGCCCATCGCGAACGCCGCGGCGGGTGTGCGCGGCAGGGTGTCGGCGACGGCGTCCAGGAACGCCCCGATCAGGACCTCGGGGTCGGGGAGCCGGGGCGGCGCGGAACCGGGGACGGGCGCCGCGTGCCCCTCGGGCGGCAGGGCGGCGGCGACCGCCCGCAGATGCGCGACGTCCTCGGCGTCCCTCGGGCCCGCCCGCCAGGCGTCGTGGCCGTCCGCCGTGAGTCCGGGGAGGAGCCTGCCGCGCGCGACGAGCTGAAGGGCGTGCAGAGCGGCCGCGCCCCAGCAGCGGGTGGCGGGGTGGGCGGAGCCCTGACGCCGTGCCCGGACGAGCAGGGGCAGCGCGTCGGCCACGGACAGCAGAGCCGCGGGCGTCGCCACGGCGCGGACGCTCCCGGGGCCCGCCGCCGGGTCCGGCCGGACGACTGTGAGCCGGGCAGTGGTGCACGGGACGGAGTCGGGGCGGGCGGAGGTCTCCGCATACCCGAAGGGCGTCCCGCTCCGCCCCTGCGCGCCGTCGTCGTGCCACGGGTCGGCGTCCGCAGCCGGGTCCCAGAAGGCGACGCGGCCGTCCCTGGGCACCTGGCCGGGCAGGAAGACCGCCGCGCAGCGCAGCAGGCGTCCGGCGTCGGCGGTACGGGAGGTGTCCTCGGTGTCCCGAGGCTCGCCCTCCCGGGTCCGTGCCGTCATGTCCGCCGCCCCCTTCCACCTGATCCACGGTCTCCGTCGGCACGAAATGTGCTGACTCCGCGAGTCTAGGCGGGAGGTCTGACACCGCGGACGCCCGCCTCGTCACCCCAGGTCAGCAACGGCGAAATCGATCGGGACGCGTCCTGTTCCGCGTGGGGGCCGCCACGCTCAGTGATGGGCGAACGGCTGTTCCGACGACGACGGTACGACCGGGGCGGGGGCGGCGGCACGCGCCGTCGGGGCGGGCGGGTCGGCAGACGCGGCCGGGGCGGGCAGGTCGGCCGGGGCGGGTGGCACGGCACGTTCGTCGTGCCCCGGCTCCGCCGCCGGCTGCTGCGCGCGCTCCAGGAACCGGAGCAGCTCCACCGGGAAGGGCAGCACCAACGTGGAGTTCTTCTCCGCCGCGACGGCGACCACGGTCTGGAGCAGCCGCAGCTGGAGCGCCGCGGGCCGGGCGGACATCTCGCCGGCCGCCTGAGCCGGCTTCTTCGAGGCCTGGAGCTCCGCGTCGGCGTTGATCACCCGGGCGCGCCGCTCCCGGTCGGCCTCGGCCTGGCGGGCCATGGACCGCTTCATGGTCTCCGGCAGCGAGACGTCCTTGATCTCGACCCGGTCGATCTGCACGCCCCAGCTGATCGCCGGGCTGTCGATCATGACCTCCAGCCCCTGGTTCAGCTTCTCGCGGTTGGACAGCAGATCGTCCAGGTCGCTCTTGCCGATGATGGACCGGAGCGAGGTCCGGGCCATCTGCGAGACGGCGAACCGGTAGTCCTCCACCGCGATGACGGCGTTCGTCGGGTCCACCACCTTGAAGTAGATGACGGCGTCCACGCGGACGGTGACGTTGTCCCGGGTGATGCCGTCCTGGGCGGGCACAGGCATGGTGACGATCTGCATGTTGACCTTGCGCAGCCGGTCGATCCCCGGCACGACCATCGTGAAGCCCGGCAGGCGCACGTCGTCGCGCAGCCTGCCGAGCCGCAGCACCACACCGCGCTCGTACTGCCGGATCACCCGCGCCGCCGAGGCCATGTACAGCGCTCCGGCGCAGAGCACCGCCGCCAAGGCGATCACCAGTTCCTGAACCATGACGGCCCCCTGGGAAGAAAGGGAGAGGACACCCGCGTGGCCGCGGAACACCCCTTACGACATAGCACCCTTGAAGAATTTATGCCCTATTTGGCGGAATAGGGAACCTCCGGACCCCGCGAGCCCGACGTGATCCGGACGAGAGGCCCTCGCCCGGTCGGCCGCGCACCGGATGCCGGGCCGCCCCCGGCCGGGCAGGGTGGCCAGCGCCAGCACGTCTTCCCGACGTACCGAATCGCCGGACGAGCACCGGACGAGCAGACGAGGACCCGCCGATGTCCGTGACCGCCACCGTTCCCCGCCGCCGACGCCGCCTCGGGATCGCCGCCGGAGCCTCCCTCCTCGCCCTCGCCGTCTCGGGCTGCTCCGGGCTCGGCCGCACCGCGGTGGGCCCGGTGACGTACACGACGGAGCGCGAGGCGGTGCTCCAGGTGAACAGCCCGTCGGTACGCGGCTGCCATCGGATCGCTCCGGCGGGAGCCCGCGAGGTGGAGAACGGGACGCTGGTCGACGTCATCCTGTACCGCACACGGGACTGCACGGGTGGCCGGACGACCTACGTGCCGACCAGGTTCAGCGATGTGACGGCGCCGGGCAGCGGCCCGTGGCGCAGCTACAGCTTCGTGCACTGAGTGACGGGGTGGGCCGCGACAGGAGCCGGCCGCGGCCCCTCAGAACGCGGGCCGGGCCAGCAGCCAGGTGCCGTCGTCGGTGAGGGTGCGGTCGAGCGCCAGTCCGGCCGTCGCCAGATGCCGGGCGATGTCCTCGTCGGACAGCTCCCGCGACAGGAAGGTCTGCGTCCACCGCGCGTCGTCGAAGTGATACTCCGCGCGCACCGAGCGCACGCCGTCGCCCACCGGATCCGCGGAGACGATCCGGATCAGACCGCCGGACGGATCGGTCCGCTCCCACGGCAGCTCAGAGCGGTGTGCCGCCCCCTCGCGCTGGACGAGGACGATCCCGTCGTCCCGCACGTGGTCGCGGCAGACGCGCAGCATCCCGTCGCGCACCCGGTGCTCGCCCGCGTGGACCAGGAAGGAGCCGAGCAGCACCACGTCGAACCGCTCGCCGCCCAGGTCCAGCGTTTCGATGGGACTCCGCACCCTGCGCGCCCCGACGATCTCCTCCAGCATCTCCGGGGACTCGTCGACCGCCGTCACGCTGAACCCGCGCCGCACCAGCGGGTGCGTCACCCGGCCCGCCCCGCAGCCCAGTTCGAGAATGCTCGCCCCGGCGGGGGCCACGCCCGCGATCACGTCCGGCTCCTCGCCGACGGACAGTCTGCGATACAGCTCCACAGCGCACCCGTCCGGCGTGATGGCTCCGGGACCGGTCCCCTCGTACCCCTCGCGTACCAGTGATTCACCCATGAAGGGCGAACGAACCGTCGCCGGACGCGGTTCCCCGACCATCACGCCGGGTCAGGGCCGGACTCCGCGGCGTAATGGTCCTCTCCGTCCGGCGGCCCCCTGTTCCGTCCGCCGCCGGACGGGTCCATGCTGGTGGAGTGAGGTGATCGCCATGCGTACCGGCAGTGAACCCGCGACCGCCCGCAGTCCGCTGCGGATGCGGCTCTGGCTGAGCCTGTGGGGCATGCTCTGGGCCCTCTTCGGCTTGGTGGCGTTCTCGCTGACCGGACGGCCGGGCTGGGCGGCGGCCTGCGCCGCGCTGCTGCTGCTCGCGATCCTGGACCTCTGCGTGATCACGTACCGGATGCGCCAGGGCCCGCACTGCCAGCCTGGCCGTGACGTCCCGCCGCACGAGTCGGACCAGGGCGACGGCCGTCCGCGAAGGCCGGGGCCGGGCCCGGACGGCGGCCGGCCCAACGGAGGGCGGGCGGGCCCTTCCTCCGGACCCGCCTAGAGTGTCCTGGCGATCAGGGCGCTCAGGCCCGCTCGTCGAACTTCGCGGCCCGGAGGTACTCCGGCTTCGGGTCGAGCGCCGCGGCCAGGCGGAAGTGCCGGGTCGCCTGCTCGGGGCGACCGGCCCGCTCGAAGGTGCGGGCCAGCGCGAAGTGGGCGAACGCGTTGTCCGGCTCACGCTCCAGCACCAGCTCGAATTCCAGCTCGGCGGGGCGCAGTTGGGCGGCGGCGAAGAAGGCGCGGGCCCGGAGCAGCCGGGCGGCGGTGTTCTCCGGATGGGCGGCGATCACCGAGTCGAGGAGCTTGACGGCACCCCGGGGGTCCCGGGCGTCGAGCAGGTGCTCGGCCGCACGGAAGTCGATGACGTGGGTCTGCGGATTCCTCTCGGGCACGGTCGCGTCCTTCCCTTCCCTCGCGGGTTTCCAACGCCCGCCGCAGAGCCGGTATTCCGGTACGTCCGGCCGGGGCGTGCGCGGGCTCAGCGGGCGGCGGCCCTGCGGACCAACTCGTCCCAGACCGCGCGGACCTGCGGTTCCAGCGCCTCCAGCGGCCCGTCGTTGTCCACGATTGTGTCGGCGACGGCCCGGCGCTGCTCGCGGGTGGCCTGTGCGGCCATCCTGGCACGGGCGTCGGACTCCGTCATCCCGCGCAGCGTGACGAGCCGGTGGAGCTGGGTCTCGGCGGAGGCGTCGACGACCACGACCAGGTCGTACAAGGGGGCGAGACCGTTCTCCGTGAGGAGGGGGACGTCGTGGACGACGACGGCGTCCTCGGGGGCCGCCCGTTCCCGTTCGGCCGCGCGGGCGCCGACCAGCGGGTGGACGATCGCGTTGAGCGCGGCCAGCCGCCCGGCGTCGGCGAAGACGAGCGTGCCGAGCGCCGGGCGGTCCAGAGCGCCCTCGGGGGTCAGGACGTCCGGCCCGAACTCCTCCACGACGGCCGCGAGTCCGGGCGTACCGGGCTCGACGACCTCACGGGCGATCCGGTCGGAGTCGATCAGGACGGCGCCGTACTTCACGAGCAGCCGCGACACTTCGCTCTTGCCGGCGCCGATGCCGCCGGTCAGGCCCACTTTCAGCATGGGCCGCAGCCTACGGGCCGGACGGCGGCACTCAGCCCTCGCCCTCCCGCTCGGCGAGGAAGCGTTCGAACTCGCGGCCGATCTCGTCGGCGGACGGCAGGTCGACCGGCTCGGCGACGAGGTTGCCGCGCGTCTCGGAGCCGGCGACGGCGTCGTACTGGTGCTCCAGGCCCTCGACGAGGGTGACCAACTCCTCGTCGCCCTGGCCGATCTGCCGGTCGATCTCGGTCTGGGTGCGGTGCGCCTCGGTGCGCAGGGAGTGCGCGAGCGCGGGCAGCACGAGGCCGGTCGCCGCGGTGATCGCCTCCAGCGCGGTCAGCGCCGCGTCCGGGTAGGAGGACCTGGCGACGTAGTGCGGGACGTGGGTGGCGACCCCGAGGACGTCATGGCCGGACTCCATCAGCCGGTACTCGACGAGAGCTTCGGCCGAACCCGGCACCTGGGCCTCGTCGAAGGGGCTGCGGTGGCCGGGCATCAGGTCGGTGCGGTTGCCGTGCGGGGTGATGCCGACGGGGCGGGTGTGCGGAACGCCCATCGGGATGCCGTGGAAGTTCACCGCGAGCCGGACGCCGAGGCGCTCGACGATCTGCTCGACGGCGACGGCGAACCGCTCCCACTCCACGTCCGGCTCCGGGCCCGACAGCAGCAGGAAGGGCGCTCCGGTGGCGTCCTGGACCACCCGCACCTCCAGGGTGGGGGCCTCGAAGGACGTCCAGCGGTCGCGCCGGAAGGTGAGCAGGGGGCGCCGTGCGCGGTAGTCGACGAGCCGGTCGTGGTCGAAGCGCGCGACGACCTGGTGCGGCAGCGTTTCGAGCAGGCCGTCGACGATCTGCTCGCCGGTCTCGCCCGCGTCGATGTAGCCGTCGAAGTGGTAGAGCATGACCAGGCCGGCCGACTCCTGCGCCAGCGCCATGTCGACGACGGCCAGGCCCTTCGGCTCCCATTCGTACAAACTCTGCGGATCAGGCACGGTTACCGCTCCTCCTCGTGTTCCTAGGGAAGAACACGAAGGGCGGCACGCGCATTCCCCGCACCCGCCCCTTCCCCGGCGAGGCCGGTTCACGGCGCGTCAGTCACCCGTGCCGCGCGAGCCGTTCGGCCTCTCCGGCGCGGCCTGCCGATCCTGGTCCAGACCTTGACGCACCCCGTCGACATCCCTACCGTCACTGAGCAAAGAGTTCAGCCACGCGTCTCATGTTCATGTACGAGAACATCGCGCGAGCAGCGCCGCGCTCGCGGACGTCCGGACTCCTCCACGGGAAGGCACCCCCCATGCGCACCCGCTCCCCCCTCACCGTCCTGCTCGCCGCCGCCCTGGCCGCCGGCGGCCTCACCCTGGTCGGCGCCGGGACCGCGAACGCCGCGGTCATCGACGTCAGCACCGCGGCCCAGCTCAAGTCGGCGCTCACCACCGTCTCCCCCGGTGACACGATCCGGCTCGCCGACGGCACGTACACCGGGAACTTCAAGGCCACCCGGCCCGGCACCTCCGGGGCGCGGATCACCCTCACCGGCTCCGGCAGAGCGGTCCTGACCGCGGGCGGCGGCTACGGGCTGCACCTGAACGGCGCCTCGTACTGGACCGTCCAGGGCATCACGCTCAAGGGCGGCCAGAAGGGCATCATGACCGACGCGGCGAACGGCGTCGTGATCGACTCGGTGACCGTGCACGACCTCGACATGGAAGGCGTCCACTTCCGCAAGTCCAGCAAGGACGGCGTTCTGAAGAACTCCCGGATCTACGACACCGGGCAGAACGGTCGCGGCATGGGCGAGGGCGTGTACGTCGGTTCGGCCGGCGACCTCTCCGACCGCAGCGACAACGCGCAGATCCTGAACAACACCATCGGCCCGGACGTCGGTGGCGAGAGCATCGACATCAAGGAGGGCACGACCGGCGCGAGGATCATCGGCAACACCTTCGACGGCCACGGACTGACCGGGGCCAACTATGACGACTCCTGGGTCGACGTGAAGGGCAACAACGTCCTGGTCGAGGGCAACAAGGGGTCCCGCACCACCAACAACGGCTACGAGACCCACACCCAGCAGAACGGCTGGGGCTGCGGCACCGTCTTCCGCGGGAACTCCTCGAACCTCTCCGGGGCCACCGGCGACAAGCAGCTCGCCATCAACGTCACCAACAACAGCGCCGGTTGCCGCACCACTGTCCACGCCAGCAACACCGTCACCGGCGGCAAGGGGCTCACGAACATCGCCGTCACCCCGTAGCCGACCGCCCCGTGGACGCGAGTGAGGCCCGCCCCCCGAAGGGAACGGGCCTCACTTACCGCTGTACAGCTACCGCAGCCGATGAGCCGCCGGGGTCAGAGCGTCAGCTCTGGCCGCCCGCGAGCTTCTCGCGCAGCGCGGCAAGGGCCTCGTCCGACGCCAGGGCGCCGGAGTTGTCCGCCGACTCCGAGGAGTAGGAGCCGCCGCCACCGCCACCGCTGCCACCGGAGGCGGCCGGAGCAGCGCCGCCGGCCGGGGCAGCAGCGCCCTCGGCCGCAGCAGCCTCGTCGGCCTCGCGGGACTTGATGACCTGGGCCTGGTGCTGCTCGAAGCGCGTCTGCGCCTCGGCGTACTGGGTCTCCCAGACCTCGCGCTGCGCCTCGAAGCCCTCGAGCCAGTCGTTGGTCTCGGGGTCGAAGCCCTCGGGGTAGATGTAGTTGCCCTGGTCGTCGTACGACGCGGCCATGCCGTACAGCGTCGGGTCGAACTCGACCGAGGCCGGGTCGCCACCGAAGGACTCGTTGGCCTGCTTCAGCGAGAGGCTGATGCGACGACGCTCGAGGTCGATGTCGATGACCTTGACGAAGATCTCGTCGTTGACCTGGACGACCTGCTCCGGGATCTCCACGTGGCGCTCGGCCAGCTCGGAGATGTGGACCAGACCCTCGATGCCCTCGTCGACGCGGACGAACGCGCCGAAGGGAACGAGCTTGGTGACCTTACCCGGGACGACCTGACCGATCTGGTGCGTCCGGGCGAACTGCTGCCACGGGTCTTCCTGCGTCGCCTTGAGCGACAGGGAGACGCGCTCGCGGTCCATGTCGACGTCGAGGACCTCGACGGTGACTTCCTGGCCGACCTCGACAACCTCGGAGGGGTGGTCGATGTGCTTCCAGGACAGCTCGGAGACGTGCACGAGACCGTCGACGCCACCCAGGTCCACGAAGGCACCGAAGTTGACGATCGAGGAGACGACGCCGGAGCGGACCTGACCCTTCTGCAGGGTCGTGAGGAACGTCTGGCGAACCTCGGACTGGGTCTGCTCGAGCCAGGCACGGCGGGACAGGACCACGTTGTTGCGGTTCTTGTCCAGCTCGATGATCTTGGCCTCGAGCTCCTTGCCCACGTAGGGCTGGAGGTCGCGGACGCGACGCATCTCGACGAGCGACGCCGGCAGGAAGCCACGGAGGCCGATGTCGAGGATGAGACCACCCTTGACGACCTCGATGACGGTACCGGTGACGATGCCGTCCTCTTCCTTGATCTTCTCGATGGTGCCCCAAGCACGCTCGTACTGAGCGCGCTTCTTCGAGAGGATCAGGCGGCCTTCCTTGTCCTCCTTCTGGAGAACCAGGGCCTCGATCTCGTCGCCGACCTTGACGACCTCGTTCGGGTCAACGTCGTGCTTGATCGAGAGCTCGCGGCTCGGGATGACGCCTTCGGTCTTGTAACCGATGTCGAGGAGGACTTCGTCCCGGTCAACCTTGACGATGACACCGTCAACGATGTCGCCGTCGTTGAAGTACTTGATCGTCTCGTCGATCGCCGCGAGGAACGCGTCCGCGTCGCCGATGTCGTTGACCGCAACCTGCGGAGTGGTGGCGGTGGTCTCGGTGCTGCTCGTCATGTGGGAAAGGGCTCCGGTACGGACAGAGAGTCGTAGGTACTGCTACGCCGAAAGCCCGTATCGCCTCTGCAGAAGCCGGACAGCCTGGAAAGCGCGCAATCCGTTTCCGGAGAGACGCCTCGACAACCGAGGGGACATGCAACAGACGCGAGCGCGGCCTGCTAGGTCTGAGGCGCGCAGGCTCGCAGCGCAACTTGTAGCATACGGGGGCAGCCGGACACGGTCAATGCGCGAAGGCGCACACCCGGGACACATCGCCCCAATTCCGGCACAACTCGTGTTCTCCGAGGCCGTATCGGCCCAAGAACGCTACGGCACGGCGCCGCGGACGCGCGTCCGTACCCCCGGGGTGCGCCCCCTGGTACGTACCGCGCGCGGCGGGTGAAGGCAAACTACAACGACGGGCACGATGAGCCAAGAGATCCACGGGACCCACTCCGCAGAACCCGCCGAACCCGAAGCCACGCGCCGTGCGGCGGACGAGGTGGAGAGCAGCCGGGCCAGCCGCGGCTGGTGGGACCGGAACGCCGACGAGTACCAGAGCGACCACGGCGGCTTCCTGGGGGACGACCGCTTCGTCTGGGGTCCGGAAGGACTGGACGAGGCGGACGCCTCCCTGCTGGGGCCCGCCGCCTCCCTCCAGGACCTCGACGTCCTGGAGATCGGCGCCGGGGCCGCCCAGTGCTCGCGCTGGCTGGCCGGGCAGGGCGCCCGCCCGGTCGCGCTCGACCTCTCCCACCGCCAGCTCCAGCACGCCCTGCGGATCGGCGGGGACGTACCCCTGGTCGAGGCCGACGCGGGCCGGCTCCCGTTCCGGGACGGGTCCTTCGACCTGGCCTGCTCCGCGTACGGGGCGGTGCCGTTCGTCGCCGACCCGGTGCGGGTCTTCCGCGAGGTCCACCGGGTGCTGCGGCCCGGCGGGCGCTGGGTGTTCTCCGTGACGCACCCGATCCGCTGGGCGTTCCCGGACGAGCCCGGACCCGAGGGGCTGTCCGTCGCCGCCTCCTACTTCGACCGCGTCCCCTACGTGGAGCAGGGCGAGGACGGCGACGCCGTCTATGTGGAACACCACCGCACGCTGGGCGACCGGGTCCGGGACGTGGTGGCGGGCGGCTTCCGGCTGGTGGACCTGGTCGAACCGGAATGGCCCGCCTGGAACGACCAGGAGTGGGGCGGCTGGTCCCCGCTGCGCGGCAACCTGATCCCGGGCACGGCGATCTTCGTCTGCGAGCGGGGCTGAGCCGCTGACGGGCCGGGGTGCGCGGAAGGCCTGGGGACGCTTCCGTACGACACTGGGGGCGTGATCCGCACCGAAGCCCTGGACCGCCTGCCCGTCCGCACCGCCGTGCCCGCCCTGCGGCGCGCGCTCAACGACCGGGGCGTCGCCGTCCTGTGCGCCCCGCCCGGCACCGGCAAGACGACGCTCGTCCCGCTGGTGCTGGCCGGACTGACCGGTCAGAGCCCGGTGCGCCGGGTCGTGGTCGCCGAGCCGCGCCGGATCGCCGCGCGGGCGGCGGCCCGGCGGATGGCCTGGCTGCTGGGCGAGCGGCCGGGCGAGCGGGTCGGCTTCACGGTGCGCGGCGAGCGCGTGGTGGGGCGGGACACGGTGGTGGAGGTCGTGACCACCGGGGTGCTGCTCCAGCGGCTCCAGCGGGACCAGGAGCTGGCCGGGGTGGACGTGGTGATCATCGACGAGTGCCACGAGCGGCACCTGGACGCGGACACGGTCGCCGCGTTCCTCCTGGACGTACGGGCGGCGATCCGGCCCGATCTGCGGCTGGTGGCGGCGTCCGCGACGACGGACGCGGAGGGCTGGGCGCGGCTGCTCGGCGACGCCCCGGTGATCGAGGCGGAGGGCGTCTCGCATCCGGTGGAGGTCCTCTGGGCGCCGCCCGCCCGTCCGGTGAAGCCGCCGCACGGGATGAGGGTGGATCCCGCCCTGCTGACGCATGTGGCGGCGACCGTGCGGCGGGCGCTCGGTGAGCGGGAGGGGGACGTGCTCTGCTTCCTGCCCGGCGTCGGGGAGATCGGGCGGGTGGCCGGGCAGCTCGCGGGCGTGGACGCGGAGGTGCTCCAGGTGCACGGGCGGGCTCCGGCCGCCGTGCAGGACGCGGTGCTCGCCGGGTCCTCCGGGGGGCGGCGGGTGGTCCTGGCGACCTCGGTGGCCGAGTCGTCGCTGACGGTGCCGGGCGTGCGGGTCGTCGTCGACTCGGGTCTCGCCCGGGAGCCCCGTACCGACCACGCCCGGGGGCTGAGCGCCCTGAGCACCGTACGGGCCTCCCAGGCGGCCGGGCGGCAGCGCGCCGGGCGGGCGGGGCGGGAGGCTCCGGGGGCGGTGTACCGGTGCTGGGACCAGGCCGAGGACGGGCGGCTCGCGCGCTTCCCGTCGCCGGAGATCAAGGTCGCCGACCTGGCCGCCTTCGCGCTCCAGGCGGCGTGCTGGGGCGATCCGGACGCCTCCTCGCTCGCGCTGCTGGACCCGCCGCCCGCCGGGGCGATGGGCGCCGCCCGGGAGGTGCTGGAGGCGATCGGCGCGGTGGACGACGGGGGCCGGGTCACCGAGCGCGGCACCCGGATGTCCCGGCTCGGGCTGCACCCGCGGCTGGCACGGGCCCTGCTGGACGGCGCCCGGGAGGCCGGGGCGCGGCGGGCCGCGGAGGTGGTGGCGCTGCTGAGCGAGGAACCGCCGAGGGAGTACGGGGACGATCTCGCGGCGGCGCTGCGGACCGCGCGCCGGGGCCAGGACGGATACGCGGCGCGCTGGAAGCAGGAGGTGCGGCGGCTGTCGGGCCAGGTGGAGGGCGTCGGCTCCGGCGGGGCTCGCTCGGACGACGCCGTCGTCGGCCTCGTCGCCGCGCTGGCGTTCCCGGAGCGGGTCGCGCGGGCCCGGGGCGACGGGGCCTTCCTGATGGCGTCGGGCACGGGCGCGGAGCTGCGGGACGCCTCGCGGCTGCGCAGCGCGCCCTGGCTGGCGGTGGCGGTCGCGGACCGGCCCTCCCACGCGGCGTCGGCGCGGGTGCGGCTGGCCGCGGTGGTCGACGAGCCCACCGCGCTCCTGGCCGCCGGGCATCTGCGGGTGCGGGGCGAGGAGGTCCGGTGGGTGGACGGCGAGGTGGTGGCCCGGTCGGTGGACCGGCTGGGGGCGGTGGAGCTGGCGGTACGGCCGCTGAGGCAGCCCGATCCGGAGCTGGTGCGCGGGGCCCTGGTGGAGGGGCTGCGGCGGGAGGGGCTCGGGCTGCTGCGGTGGACCCGGGACAGTGAGCAGGCGCGGTCGCGGCTGGCGTTCCTGCACCGGGTGCTGGGCGCGCCGTGGCCGGACGTGTCGGACGGGGCTCTGCTCGCGGAGACCGGGGCGTGGCTGGAGCCGGAGCTGTCGCGTGCGCGACGGCGCTCCGACCTGGGCCAGATCGACGCGGGGCAGGCGTTGCGGCGGCTGCTGCCCTGGGCGACCGGGGAGGCCGCCCGGCTGGACGAGCTGGCGCCGGAGCGGATCGAGGTGCCGAGCGGCTCCCGGATCAGGGTCGAGTACGGCGGTGAGCAGCCCGTCCTGGCGGTGAAGCTCCAGGAGTTGTTCGGGATGGGCGAGACGCCCCGGGTGGCCGGGGTTCCGGTCCTGGTGCACCTGCTCTCCCCCGCCGGGCGGCCCGCGGCCGTCACGGCGGACCTGGCGTCGTTCTGGCGGGAGGGCTACAAGGCGGTACGGGCGGAGCTGCGCGGCCGCTACCCGAAGCATCCGTGGCCGGAGGACCCCGCGACCGCACCGGCGACGCGGTTCACCTCGGCCAGGCTCAAGCGCTCGTAGCGCGTTCGGAGCTTCGGGACCGCGCCTCCAGCCAGAGGGCGAGCGCGAGCAGTCCGAGGCCGAGGCCGAGGAAGCCCCAGGGCAGGTACGAGGTGAGGAGGAGGACCAGGGCGCGCTGGGACTTCACCAGGTCGACGGTGTCCGCGATGTAGTCCTCGCGCATCTTCACATGGCCGGAGAACGCGGTGACGGTGTCCTTGGACATGCCCATCTTCTTGGCGTCGCGCAGCTCCTCCGTGTGGATCTCCTCGCCGTTGACGGGGGCTCCGGTGACGGGGTCGACCCAGAACATGCGCTTGGTGGTGTACCAGCGGGTCATGCCGGTCTGCGCGATCTGTTCGGCGGTGATGCCCTTGATGGGCATCTTCTTGGGCATCGGGACCTCGGTCCACGGGATGGTCTGCTCGAAGTAGTAGACCTCCAGGCCGCGGAAGGTCCGGGTGCCCTCGTAGTGGATGGGGGCGGTGGTGCGGCTCTGGGCGTCGAAGTACTCGTAGTCCCGCTTCTCGGTGAGGAAGGGCCACTTGAACTCGATGCCCTCGCGCCGGACCGGGTCGCCGTCGACCATCTCGCCGGTGGCGTTGACGGGGGCCTGGGAGTGGGCGTCGAAGATGTAGCGCTCGGGGATCTCGGAGACCATCTTGCCGTCGGGGCCCTGGATGTAGGAGAGCGCGTCCCAGACGACGACGTCGCGTCCGGCGCTGCGTTCGATCTTCTCGGACTCCTCCACATTGCCCTTGAGCGTCTGGACGATGGTGACCTTGTCGACCTTCCTGGCCTTGAGGGTGGTGTAGTCGAGGAGGGTCGCGGGCGACGCCTCCAGGACGACTTCCTGGTACTGGTTCGGCGGGACCTTGGCCAGGCGCGGGAAGGCGTACCAGCGCAGCAGCGGTGACAGGGCGGCGAAGAACACGGCGAAGGCCAGGAGTACGAGACCGGCTCGGCGGCGCATGGTGGTGACCTCTCCCTCTGCGGCGGCTATCTCTTGGGTCCCGGGACGGTGGTCAGCAGGGGTTTCGGCGAGGTCTCCCCGGCCGGGGAGCCGACGGCGGAGACGGTGAACACGAGCGCGAGGGCGGCGGCCAGTCCGATGGCGGCGGCGACGAGGGCACGCATGCTCGGCCTCCCGGGGCGGTGATCCGATGACGGCGACCTGATGGGTCGTCAGGGCTGGGGCACCGTAGCAACCGGGGCGCGAGATGAGAACACAGCGGACAGCCCCTCGGCCGGATGACCGAGGGGCTGTGCGGTGGCCGGTGCGCAGGCTCCGCGGTACGGCGGGGTCAGGCTTCGGGGGTTTCCGTCTCCTTCGGAGTGGTCTCCTCGGGTGCCGTTCCCTCCGGGGCGGTCCCCTCGGGTGCGGTCTCCTCGGGTGCGGTCTCCTCGGGTGCGGTCTCCTCCGGGGCCTGGATGGTGAGTTCGACGACGACCGAGGCGCCGCCCTCGGTGGTGAGGCGCAGTTTGAAGGTGCCCTCGGTGCCGTCCGCGAAGATCTCCGGGAGCCGGAGCACACCCCGGGCGTCCGTCGTCAGGGTCGTCAGGGTGCGCACCGGCTTGCCGGCCGCGTCCTTGAAGTACGGGCCCTTGTCGTTGTCGAAGAGCCCCAGGGGGTCCTTGACCATGGTGGCGGTGACGGCCACTCCGGCCGCCGCGGCGTCCTTGTAGGTGGCCTTGACGGTGACGGCGTCCGCGAACTTCTCGCCGGGTGCGGCGACGAGCGCCTTCTCGTCGGTCCGGGCGATCGCGTCGGCCTGGCGGGCGGTGACGGTCGCCGCGTAGGTCAGGGTGCGCGGCCTGCCGGTGCCCGCGACGGCGGTGACCGTGAACTCCCCGGCCTGCTCGCCGGCCTTGAGCTCCGGCGCGGTGGCGGTGCCGTCGGCCCCGGTCCGCACCGTGACGGTCTTCTTGCCGCCGGCGAAGAGCGTGCCGGTCTTCCCGGTGACGGTGAAGGTGACGGGCACCTTGCCGAGCGGGGCGCCCAGCGCGTTGCGGGCGAGGACGGCGACCCGCTCGTCGAACGCCTGGCCCGCGGTGGCGCGGAGCGGACCGGTGCCCGCGTTCTCCAGGGAGCCGAAGGTCTCGGCCGGCGTCGGCTTGGAGGTGGGCGGCTTCGGCGGCTTCGGCGTCGGGCCGGTGGAGCCGTCGCCGGGCTTCGAGGGGCCCGGGCTCGGCTTCCCGCCCGGCTTGTCCGGGGAGGGCTTCGGGCTCGGGGTGGCGCCCGGACCGGGGTTGGTGCTCGGGCCCGGGTTCGGGGAGGGGGTGCTCGGAGTGGTGGGCAGCGTTCCGGTGCCGTCGGGGATCTCGTGCGTACCGCGCTGGTAGTACGAGAACCAGGAGCGGACCGTACGCAGGTACTCGTTCGACCGGTTGTAGCTCAGCACGGCCTTGTCGAGGTCGGCGGCGATGGCCAGATCTCGGTCGTTGGCGCAGAGGTAGCGGCCGGCGGCGAGCGCCGCGTCGTAGATGTTGTTGGGGTCCTTGCGGCCGTCGCCGTTGGCGTCCTGGCCCCAGGAGGCCCAGGTCGACGGGATGAACTGCATGGGGCCGACCGCGCGGTCGTGGACCGCGTCGCCGTCGTACGCCCCGCCGTCGGTGTCCTTGATCAGGGCGAAACCCTGGCCGTTGAGGGCCGGGCCGAGGATCCGGGGGCTCGCGGTGCCGTTGGCGTCGACGCGTCCACCGCGGGCCTGGCCGGACTCGACCTTGCCGATCGCCGCGAGGAGTTGCCAGGGCAGCCGGCAGGAGGGGTCGGTGGTGGCGACGGTCCGCTCGGCCTGCTTGTACGCGGCCAGGATCGACGCCGGAATGCCGGCTTCCGCGCTCCCGGTCGCCGGCAGATTGCTGGCGGCTCCGGGCTTGTTGGGCGTGACCAGGGGCGGAAGGTCCGTGTAGTAGGGCGAGTTGCCGGTCGCGGCGCCGTCGTCCTCGGCGCTCGCGGTGTCCTCACCGGCCGCCTTCGGGTCACCGCCGCCGGCGGGGCCGTCGGCCAGGGTCGCTGCGGGCGCCTGCGAGGCCGCGAGTGCCGCCACGGCGGCCGCCGCCACCGCGGTGGTCGTGGCCCCCTTGCGCAGACGTCGGCGAATGTGCGCTGCCATACGTTCCGGTCCCTCCCCCTCGAAGGCTGCTCGCGCTCCCCAGCGCAAGGACTCCAGCGACCCTACGGCACCTTGTGTCGCCGGAGCACCGAGCCTTGACCGCTTCTTACTGTTTTTTCACGTTCGCGGGCGCATGTTGTCCCGTCGGCCATGGAAGGGTGCCCGAACGGTCGCGCATACTTGCCGCCATGCCGTTCACGCTCAGTCATGCCGCCGCCGTGCTCCCGGCGATCCGCCGCAACGGGACGGCCCGGTGGCCGCTGTTCCCCTCCGCTCTCGTCGCCGGTTCGTTCGCGCCCGACATCACCTACTTCGCGGACACGGTGATCCCCGGGGCGATGGAGTTCGGGTCGTTCACGCACACCTTCCTCGGGGTGGTCACGGCGAACGTGGCCATCGCCGCCGTGCTGGTGGCGGTGTGGGTGCTGCTGCGCGAGCCGTTGGCGGCGCTGTTGCCCGTACGCGTACGGGGCAGGGTCCACGCCTTCGTGCGGGGGCAGCGGTGGACGCGCGCCTCCTTCGGGCCGTCCGCCTGGCTGTGGTTCGCCGTCTCCGGCGCGCTGGGCGCGGCCACGCATGTGGTGTGGGACGCGTTCACCCACCACAGCCGGTGGGGGACGGAGCTGGTGCCGGTGCTCAGCCGCAGCGTCGGCGGATTCCCGGTGTTCCAGTTCGTCCAGTACGGCAGTTCGGCCCTGGCCCTCCTGGTCATCGGCTGGTTCGCCGTCACCGGGCTCCGACTGACCCCGGCGGGCCCCGCGCCCGAGGAGGTGCCGGTGCTCGGCCGGCGGGAGAGGTGGGGCGCGCTCGGCCTGCTGGGCCTGTGCGTGCTGCTCGGCGTCGTCCACCGGTGCGCCCGCTGGTACGCCCACTTCGGCCGGGTGGAGAGCCCGCTCGACATCATCCCCACGGCCTGCTTCGGCGCGGGCGCCGGGCTGGCGGCCGGGCTGCTGCTGTACGGGGTGTGGATGCGCCTGCCGCGCGGGCGGCGGGGGACGCGGGGCCCGGAGCGGCCGCCGGTACCGGAAGGGTCCCGTACGGGAACTCCGGCCGGCCGGAGGTAGCGGCGGGCAGAAGGCCAGGGCCCGGAACCGTGACGCGGTCCGGGCCCTGGCCTCTGCAGGTGGCTCAGTGCGCGGCCGACTCCCAGTCCTTGCCGACGCCGACCGAGACGTCGAGCGGGGCGCGCAGCTCGACCGCGTGGGCCATCTCGTGGCGCAGGATCTCCTCCACCCGCTTCCGCTCGCCCTTCGCGATCTCCAGGACGATTTCGTCATGGACCTGGAGCAGCATCCGCGAGGTCAGCCCGGCCTCGGTCAGCGCCCGGTCCACCCGCAGCATCGCCACCTTCACGATGTCCGCGGCCGTGCCCTGGATCGGGGCGTTCAGCGCCATCCGCTCGGCGGCCTCGCGGCGCTGGCGGTTGTCGCTGTTCAGGTCGGGCAGATAGCGGCGCCGGCCGAGGATCGTCTCCGTGTACCCGGTGGCCCTGGCCTCCTCGACGACCCGGTGGAGATAGTCCCGGACGCCGCCGAACCGCTCGAAGTAGGTGTCCATCAGCACCCGGGCCTCGGCGGGGTCGATGTTCAGCTGCTGGGAGAGGCCGAACGCGGAGAGCCCGTAGGCCAGGCCGTAGGACATGGCCTTGATCTTGCGGCGCATCTCCGCGTCGACCGCGTCCTTCTCGACGCCGAAGACCTGCGAGGCGACCGTGGTGTGGAGGTCCTCGCCGGAGGCGAACGCCTCGATCAGACCGGCGTCCTCGGAGAGGTGCGCCATCACCCGCAGCTCGATCTGGCTGTAGTCCGCCGTCATCAGCGTCTCGAAGCCCTCGCCGACGACGAAGCCCCGGCGGATCGCCCGGCCCTCGTCCGTGCGGACGGGGATGTTCTGCAGGTTGGGGTCGGTGGAGGAGAGCCGGCCGGTCGCCGCCACCGTCTGGTTGAACGTGGTGTGGATCCGGCCGTCGGCGGCGATCGTCTTGACCAGGCCCTCGACGGTGACCCGCAGCTTGGCCTGCTCACGGTGGCGCAGCATCAGGACCGGCAGCTCGTGCTCGGTCTGCGCGGCCAGCCAGGCCAGCGCGTCCGCGTCCGTCGTGTATCCCGTCTTGGTCTTCTTCGTCCTGGGCAGGCCCAGCTCGCCGAAGAGGATCTCCTGGAGCTGCTTGGGCGATCCGAGGTTGAACTCACGGCCCACCGCCGCGTGCGCCTCCTTCACCGCCTGCTGCACGGTCCCCGCGAACTGCTGCTCCATCCCCTCCAGGTGGGCCCGGTCCGCGGCGATCCCGTGCCGCTCCAGACGGGCCAGGAGGATCGACGTCGGCAGCTCCATGTCGTGCAGCAGCTCCGCCGCGCCCACCTCCTTGAGACGGGTGGTGAACGCTTCTCCCAGGTCGAGCACGGCGCGGGCCTGCGCCATCAGGGCGTCCGCCTCGGCCCGGTCGTCCGCGCCGAAGGCCAGCTGCCCGTCGGAGGCGGCGGCCGGGGCCAGCTCCCGGCCCAGATACTCCACGGCCAGCGCGTCCAGGGCGAAGGAACGGCGGCCCGGCTTCACCAGATACGCGGCGAGCGCGGTGTCCATCGCGACGCCTTCGAGCCGCCAGCCGTGCTCGGGCAGGACCCGCATCACGTTCTTCGCGTTGTGCAGGACCTTCGGCCGCGCCGGGTCCGAGACCCAGGCGGCGAACGCCTGCTCGTCGGCCTCCTCCAGCTGTGTCGGGTCCAGCCAGGCGGCGGCCCCGTCGGCGGCGGCGAGCGCGATCTCGGTGACCGTGCCGGCGCCCAGCGACCAGGTGTCCACCGTCATGACGCCGAGCGGCTGCGCGCCGTGCGCCTCCAGCCACGGGGCGACCTCGCCGGAGCCGAGCACGACCCCGTCCAGCTCGATCCCGGCGGCGGGCGCGGGCGGCTCGGCCTCCGCCGCGCCCGGGTCGACGGCGAGGAGGCGCTCGCGCAGGCTCGGGTTGCGGATCTCCAGTATGTCCAGGACACCGGTGACCGCCGTGCGGTCGTACGGGGCGCGCTCCAGCTCGGCCGGGGCCTTCGGCAGCTCCACGTCACGGACCATCTCGGTCAGCACCCGGTTCATCTTCACCGCGTCCAGGTGGTCGCGGAAATTCTGCCCGGCCTTGCCCTTGACCTCATCGGCCCGCTCGACCAGTTCGGCGAAGGAGCCGAACTGGTTGATCCACTTCGCGGCCGTCTTCTCACCGACCCCGGGGATGCCCGGGAGGTTGTCCGACGGGTCGCCTCGCAGGGCGGCGAAGTCCGGATACTGCCGCGGAGTGAGCCCGTACTTCTCGACGACCTTCTCCGGGGTGAACCGGGTCAGCTCGGAAACCCCCTTGGTGGGGTACAGCACGGTCACGTTCTCCGTGATCAACTGGAAGGAGTCCCGGTCGCCGGTGACGATCAGCACCTCGAACCCGGCCGCCTCGGCCTGCGTCGCCAGCGTCGCGATGACGTCGTCCGCCTCGAAACCGTCCACCGCGAACCGGTCCGCGTGCATCGCGTCCAGCAGCTCGCCGATCAGCTCGACCTGCCCCTTGAACTCGTCGGGGGTCTTGGAGCGGTTCGCCTTGTACTCCGGGAACTCCTGCGCGCGCCAGGTCTTGCGGGACACGTCGAACGCCACCGCGAAATGCGTGGGCGCCTCATCACGCAGGGTGTTCGCCAGCATCGACATGAAGCCGTACACGGCATTCGTCGGCTGCCCCACCGCCGTCGTGAAATTCTCCGCGGGCAGGGCGAAGAACGCCCGGTACGCCAGGGAGTGCCCGTCCATGAGGAGCAGGCGCGGTCGGTTGTCTGCCGTCTTCTTCGATGCCGTCTCAGCCACGCCCCCGATCCTGCCACGGCCCACTGACAATCCGGACCGGCACGACATCCACAGGGCCGTGACAGGATCGACGGTGAGGACGTAGACACGTGGAAGAAGCGCTCGAAGGGGAGCAGCATCATGGCCACCAAGCCGCCGACCGGTGACCCGGTCCAGGACGCCCCGCAGGTCGAGGCGGCCCCGCACGCCGCCGCCGGGCTGCCCGCCGTCGCCCACTCCCTGCGCATCGCCCAGCAGCAGATGGGCGTGCGCCGCACGGCACGGACCCTCCTCAAGGTCAACCAGAAGGACGGCTTCGACTGCCCCGGCTGCGCCTGGCCCGAGGGCGGCAAACGGCACACCGCCGAATTCTGCGAGAACGGCGCCAAGGCCGTCGCCGAGGAGGCGACGCTGCGCCGCGTCACCCCCGGCTTCTTCGCCGCCCACCCGCTGGCCGACCTCGCCGCACGCAGCGGGTACTGGCTGGGCCAGCAGGGCAGGATCACCCAGCCGGTGTACCTCCCCGAGGGCGCCGACCGGTACGAGGCGGTGAGCTGGGAGCGGGCGTTCGCGATCATCGCCGAGGAGCTGACCGCCCTCGACTCCCCCGACGAGGCCCTCTTCTACACCTCGGGACGCACGAGCAACGAGGCCGCGTTCCTCCTCCAGCTCTTCGCCCGCGAGTTCGGCACCAACAACCTGCCGGACTGCTCCAACATGTGCCACGAGTCGTCCGGCTCGGCGCTCACCGAGACCATCGGCATCGGCAAGGGCAGCGTCTCCCTGGAGGACCTCCACCAGGCCGACCTGATCATCGTCGCCGGACAGAACCCCGGCACCAACCACCCCCGGATGCTGTCCGCCCTGGAGAAGGCCAAGACCGCCGGGGCGAAGATCATCTCGGTGAACCCGCTGCCCGAAGCCGGCATGGAGCGGTTCAAGAACCCCCAGACCCCGCAGGGCATGATCCGGGGCACAGCCCTCAACGACCTCTTCCTCCAGATCCGCATCGGCGGCGACCAGGCACTCTTCCGCCTCCTCAACAAGCTGATCCTCGCCGCCGACGGCGCCGTCGACACCGCGTTCGTCACCGAACACACCCACGGCTACGAAAAGTTCGCCAAGGCCGCCGCAGCCGCCGACTGGGACGAGACCCTCACCGCGACCGGCCTCACCCGCGCCGAGATCGAGCAGGCCCTGGCCCTCGTCCTCGCCTCGCAGCGCACCATCGTCTGCTGGGCGATGGGCCTCACCCAGCACAAGCACTCCGTGCCCACCATCCGCGAAGTCGTCAACTTCCTGCTGCTGCGCGGAAACATCGGCCGCCCCGGCGCCGGGGTCTGCCCGGTGCGCGGCCACTCCAACGTCCAGGGCGACCGCACCATGGGCATCTTCGAACGGCCCGCACCGGCCTTCCTCGACGCCCTGGACAAGGAGTTCGGCATCACCTCACCGCGCCACCACGGCCTGGACGTGGTGCGCTCCATCCAGGCCCTGCGCGACGGCGAGGCGAAGGTCTTCTTCGCGATGGGCGGCAACTTCGTCGCGGCCACACCCGACACCGCGGTCACCGAGGCCGCGATGCGCCGCGCCCGCCTCACCGTCCACGTCTCGACCAAGCTCAACCGCTCCCACGCCGTGACCGGGACCCGCGCCCTGATCCTGCCCACGCTCGGGCGCACCGACAAGGACGTCCAGGCGAGCGGCAAACAGTTCGTCACCGTCGAGGACTCCATGGGCATGGTCCACGCCTCACGCGGCAACCTCGCCCCCGCCGGCCCCCACCTGCTCTCCGAGCCGGCCATCGTCGCCCGCCTCGCCCGCGCCGTCCTCGGCGCCGGCTCCCGGACGGACTGGGAGGCCTTCGAACGGGACTACGCCACCATTCGCGACCGGATCTCCCGCGTCGTCCCCGGCTTCGAGGACTTCAACACCCGCGTCGCCCGCCCCGGCGGCTTCACCCTCCCCCACGCCCCCCGCGACGAACGCCGCTTCCCCACCGCCACCGGCCGCGCCAACTTCACCGCCGCCCCCGTCGAGTACCCCGAACTCCCGGACGGCAGGCTGCTGTTGCAGACGCTGCGCTCCCACGACCAGTACAACACCACCATCTACGGTCTCGACGACCGCTACCGGGGCATCAAGGGCGGCCGCCGCATCGTCATGGTCAACCCCGAGGACGCCGCCGCCCTCGGCCTCGCCGACGGCGCGTACACCGACCTCGTCAGCGAGTGGAAGGACGGCGTCGAGCGCCGCGCGGACGGCTTCCGCGTCGTCCACTACCCCACCGCCCGCGGCTGCGCCGCCGCCTACTACCCGGAGACCAACGTCCTGGTCCCCCTGGACTCCACGGCCGACACCAGCAACACCCCGGCCAGCAAATCGGTCGTCATCCGCTTCGAGAGCACCCGGAGCGACTGAGAACCCCGCCACTCCCTAAGCGTTCGCTCAGCCGTCTGATAAGAACAACGCAGACAGCAACGAACGAGCGCACCGAAACGGAGCCGGACCCATGGGCGAGCACACCGCACCCCTCTTCCCGCAGGAAGTCATCGACGAATACGCGGCCCTCGGCGTCGACCTGCCCGCCCTCTTCTCCGCCGGCCACCTCGGCGAGCGCATGGGCGTGACCATCGTCGAGGCCTCCGCCGACCGTGTCGTCGGCACCATGCCCGTCGAGGGCAACACCCAGCCCTACGGCCTCCTGCACGGCGGCGCCTCCGCCGTCCTCGCCGAAACCCTCGGCTCCATCGGCTCCATGCTCCACGGCGGAGCCTCCAAACTCGCCGTCGGCGTCGACCTCAACTGCACCCACCACCGAGGCGCCCGCAGCGGCCTCGTCACCGGCGTCGCCACTCCCGTGCACCAGGGCCGCTCCACCGCCACGTACGAGATCGTCATCACCGACGAACACGACAAGCGGGTCTGCACCGCACGCCTCACCTGCCTCCTCCGCGACGCCCCCCGCCCCGAAGCGGGCTGACCCCCACAACCCGCCAACCGCTTCGCCCCGCACGGCGAAACCCACTGCCCGGCCAGAAACAGCACCCTGTGCATTCCGGCCGGGCAGTGCCATATCCCCACCAAAAAACGACAGTTGGCCAACACACTCGGTCAACTTCCTTGACGGCACAGCGCGTTCCATGAGCCACTCAGCAGCCACATCAGCCCCCGCGGCCCCGCCGACCACGGCGTCGATGTAACACTGCGTAACGTGCAGGCAATACGGAATCCAGCCGCACACCTCGGCCGCGAACACCCGGGGAGCTTCGCCGCGCCCACCGCGACCACCCAACGACGTCAGCACCAAGATCGCCCCAAGCCCCTTAGCAGAGCTGCGCGTTCTCACCATGTGGTCCTTCCGCACTCCAGGCGAAACCACCACATGTCCTCACAGGAACCTCAAGCCTTGCTCAAGGGCATAACAAGAGAGTCACATCCGCCGCCGACCAGTCCCGGTGGCCCCCGGCTGCGCTTAGAGTCACCGCCAGTCACCGCGCCGCCGGGCGCGTCTGCTGCACGGCCCTGTACCAACCCAGTACGGCCCGGCGAACATCACGGCACCTCATGCCAGAGGAGCGCCGCGCCAGGGAAAGGACCCTCTCGTGCGACACCGTTCTTTGCTCATACTCACCGCAGTGCTCACCACCGGAGCACTGACGCTCACCGCCTGCGGGTCGCGCGACGAAGGCAGCAAGGACAGCGGAGACAGCGGTGGCAAGACCACCGTCGTCATCGGCGTAGACGCCCCCCTGACCGGCTCCCTCTCCGCGCTCGGCCAGGGCATCAAGAACTCCGTGGACCTCGCGGCCAAGACCGCGAACAAGAACAACGAAGTCCCCGGCATCGAGTTCAAGATCGAAGCCCTCGACGACCAGGCCGTCCCCGCCTCCGGACAGGCCAACGCCACCAAGCTCGTCGGGAACACCGACGTCCTCGGCGCCGTCGGCCCGCTGAACTCCGGCGTCGCCCAGTCCATGCAGGGCGTCTTCGACAAGGCCAACCTCACACAGGTCTCGCCCGCCAACACCAACCCCGCCCTCAGCCAGGGCGACAACTGGGCGAAGGGCGACCTCAAGCGCCCCTTCAAGACCTACTTCCGCACCTGCGCCACCGACGTCGTCCAGGGCAAGTTCGCCGCCCAGTACCTCTACAACGACGCCAAGAAGAAGAAGGTCTACGTCGTCGACGACAAGCAGACCTACGGCGCCGGCCTCGCCGCGATCTTCTCCGCGGAATTCGAGCGCCTCGGCGGCAAGGTCGTCGGCACCGACCACGTCACGGTCAAGGAGACCGACTTCTCCAGCACCGCCGACAAGGTCAAGAGCTCCGGCGCCGACTCCGTCTACTACGGCGGCCAGTACCCCGAAGGCGGCCTGCTCTCCGACCAGATCAAGAAGACCGGCGCCAAGATCCCCACCATGGGCGGCGACGGCATCTACGACCCCGCCTTCATCAGCGCCTCCGGTGAAGCCAACGACGGCGACTACGCCACCTCCATCGGCTACCCCGTCGAGGCCCTCCCGACCGCCAAGAAGTTCATCGAGGACTACAAGGCCGGCGGCTACAAGGACCCGTACGCGGCCTACGGCGGCTACTCCTACGACGCCGGATGGGCCATCATCCAGGCCGTCAAGGCCGTCGTCGCCGACAACGACGGCAAGCTCCCCGAGGACGCCCGCGCCAAGGTCACCGAGGCCATGTCCAAGGTCTCCTTCGACGGTGTGACCGGCAAGGTCTCCTTCGACGAGAACGGCGACACCACCAACAAGCAGCTCACCGTCTACGAGGTCCAGAAGGGTGCTTGGAAGGACGTCAAGAGCGCCACGTTCGAAGACTGATCCCCCAGCACAGCCCCGCTCCACCTGACCCAAGCCGCGCGAGGGCGCAAACAGCGCCCTCGCGCGGAGTCATATCCGACAAGCTCATCGGAGGCCCTGCGGTGCACGAACTGCCGCAACAGCTGGCCAACGGCCTTGCCCTCGGCGCCCTCTATGGCCTCATAGCCATCGGGTACACCATGGTGTACGGCATCGTCCAGCTCATCAACTTCGCCCACGGCGAGATCTTCATGATCGGGGGCTTCGGCGCCCTCACCACCTACATCATGCTCCCCAGCGGGACCACCCTCCTGGTCGCCATCCCGCTCATGATCATCGGTGGTGCCATCGCCTCCGTCGCCGTGGCCACCGCCGCGGAGCGGTTCGCCTACCGGCCCCTGCGCGGCGCCCCCCGCCTCGCTCCCCTCATCACCGCGATCGGCCTCTCGATCGTGCTCCAGCAGCTCGTCTGGGGCTTCTACCCCGACGCGAAGAAGCCCCGCAGCTTCCCCGAATTCCAAGGCGAATCGTTCAAGCTGCTCGACAACCTCTACCTCCAGCGCGCCGACGCCTTCGTCCTCGTCCTCGCCCCGCTCTGCATGCTCGCCCTCGGCCTCTTCGTCGCCAAGAGCCGCAGCGGCCGCGCCATGCAGGCCACCGCCCAGGACCCCGACACGGCCAAGCTCATGGGCATCAACACCGACCGCATCATCGTGATGGCCTTCGCCATCGGCGCCGCCTTCGCCGCCGTCGCCTCGGTCGCCTACGGCCTCGACAAGGGCCAGATCAACTTCGAGATGGGCTTCATCCTCGGACTCAAGGCCTTCACCGCCGCCGTCCTCGGCGGCATCGGCAACATCTACGGAGCCATGGTCGGCGGCGTCGTCCTCGGCCTCGCCGAAGCCCTCTCGATCGCCTACATCGAAGAGATCCCCGGCATGCAGCAGCTCGGCGGCGGCGCCTGGGCCAACGTCTGGGCCTTCGTCCTTCTCATCGTCGTCCTCCTCGTCAGGCCACAAGGCCTGCTCGGTGAGCGCGTCACGGATCGGGCGTGATACCGATGACCACCAACACCCACGAGACGACGCCCGTCCTCGCCATCCCCGCACCGGTGGCCCGCGCGGCCACCACCCTCGGAGCCGCACTCACCCTCGGCTCCACCTTCCTCGCCTGGACATGGACCTCCGCATTCCCCGGCGACCTCACCGTCACCGGCTACCCCGGCGGCCTCCAGGTCCTCACCCTCGTCGGCGCAGCACTCACCCTGCTCCTCGCCCTCTCCGGGTACGGCATCAAGGGCCTGGGCTGGCTCAACCCCGCCCAGAGCAACAACGCGACTTTCCTGCTCGCACTGGGCACCTTCGCCACCACCTGGTTCACCGCCATCGCCATCGCCATCGAACTCGGCGGACTCGCGAACCTCGAACCCGGCGGCTTCGTCGCCATGGCAGCCAGTCTCATCACCGTGGTCGGAGCCCTCGGACTCCCCCTGGACCGGCACACCAAGGAGTCGCTGCCCCAGTTCAGCTGGCCGGCCTTCATCGGGCTCACCCTCATCACCGGCCTCATCACCTACCCGCTCTGGCGCTTCATCCGGCTCGGCCCCAACCCCCGCCAGATCAAGCGCCCCAAGGAGCTCCCCTCCTGGGCCGAGATCCTGATCATCGTCGCCGCCTTCGGCATCGGTCTCTTCGTCGTCACCTACGGCATCGACACCGCATACCCCGAACTCTTCGTCGGCTACCTGATCATCACCGCCTTCGCCGTGACCGCACTCTTCAAGGCCGGCCTCATGGCCCGCCTCTCCGCGCTCACCACGAAGTACCGCTCCATCGCCGTCGCCGCCGCCTTCGTCGCCGCGGCCGTCTTCCCGTTCACCCAGAACACCGACCAGTACACCCTCATCGCGGTCAACATCCTCATCTTCGCGACCGTGGCTCTGGGCCTGAACATCGTCGTCGGCCTGGCCGGACTCCTCGACCTCGGATACGTCGCCTTCCTCGGCGTCGGCGCCTACACCGCCGCCCTCGTCTCCGGCACCACCGCATCCGCGTTCGGCGTCCAGTTCCCCTTCTGGGCCTCCGTCCTCACCGGCGCCGCCGTCTCGCTCATCTTCGGCGTCGTCATCGGAGCACCCACCCTCCGCCTCCGCGGCGACTACCTCGCCATCGTCACCCTGGGCTTCGGCGAGATCTTCCGCATCGCCGTCGGCAACCTCGACGGCGTCTCCGGACCCCGGGTCACCAACGGCCCCAACGGCGTACCGAACATCCCCGACCTCAACTTCTTCGGGTACGACTTCGGCGAGTCCCACACCATCCTCGGCTTCGAACTCGGCGCCTACGCCAACTACTACCTGCTCATGCTGCTCGCGATGATCCTCGTGGTCCTCGTCTTCAGCCGGGCCGGCAGCTCCCGCATCGGCCGCGCCTGGGTCGCCATCCGCGAGGACGAGACCGCCGCCACCGCCATGGGCATCAACGGCTTCCGCGTCAAGCTCATCGCCTTCGCCCTCGGCGCCACCCTCGCCGGCATCGCCGGCACCGTACAGGCCCACGTCCAGAGCACCGTCGTCCCGGAGATGTACGTCTTCGCCGGACCCGTGCCGCCCAACTCCGCCTTCCTCCTCGCCGCCGTCATCCTCGGCGGCATGGGAACCATCAGCGGACCCCTCATCGGCGCAGCACTCCTCTACATGATCCCGGCGAAGCTCCAGTTCCTCTCGGACTACCAGCTCCTCGGCTTCGGCCTCGCGCTCATCCTCCTCATGCGCTTCCGCCCGGAAGGCCTCATCGCCAACCGGCGGGCCAAGCTGGAGTACCACGAGACCGGCCAGCTCGACGTACCCGAAGAAACCCTGGCCGGCACCACCTCCGGCACCACGAAGGCGGGGGCGTGAACACCATGACCACCACCACACCCGAGACCGCCACCACGGTGCTCGACGCCAGCGGCGTCACCATGCGCTTCGGCGGACTCACCGCCGTACGCAACGTCGACCTCACCGTCACAGCAGGCGAGATCGTCGGCCTCATCGGCCCCAACGGCGCCGGCAAGACCACCTTCTTCAACTGCCTCACCGGCCTCTACGTCCCCACCGAGGGCAAGGTCAGGTACAAGGGCACCGTCCTGCCGCCCAAGCCCCACCTCGTCACCCAGGCAGGCATCGCCCGCACCTTCCAGAACATCCGGCTCTTCGCCAACATGACCGTCCTGGAGAACGTCCTCGTCGGACGCCACACCCGCACCAAGGAAGGCCTCTGGTCAGCCCTCCTCCGCGGCCCCGGCTTCAAGAAGGCAGAAGCCGCGTCCCACGCACGCGCCATGGAACTCCTGGAGTTCATCGGCCTCCAGGACAAGGCCGACCACCTCGCGCGCAACCTCCCCTACGGAGACCAGCGCAAGCTGGAGATCGCCCGAGCCCTCGCCAGCGACCCAGGCCTCCTCCTCCTGGACGAGCCCACCGCCGGCATGAACCCCCAGGAAACCCGCGTCACCGAAGAGCTCATCTTCGCCATCCGCGACATGGGCATCGCCGTACTCGTCATCGAGCACGACATGCGCTTCATCTTCAACCTCTGCGACCGCGTCGCCTGCCTCGTCCAGGGCGAAAAGCTCGTCGAGGGCACCCCGAGCGTCGTCCAGGCCGACGAACGCGTCGTCGCCGCCTATCTCGGTACGCCCTTCGAAGGCGCCCCCGGGGACGAGGAGGCCGCCGAGGTCGAAGCAGCCGAGGCGCAGAGCACCACCCGCAAGGAAGGGGAAACCCCGTGACCGCCCTGCTAGAGGTCGAAGACCTCCGCGTCGCCTACGGCAAGATCGAAGCCGTCAAGGGCATCTCCTTCAGCGTCGAAGCCGGCCAGGTCGTCACCCTCATCGGCACCAACGGCGCGGGCAAGACCACCACACTGCGCACCCTCTCCGGGCTCCTCAAGCCCTCCGGCGGCCGCATCACCTTCGACGGGAAACCCCTCGGCAGCGTCCCCGCGCACAAGATCGTCGCACTCGGACTCGCCCACTCCCCCGAGGGCCGCCACATCTTCCCCCGCCTCACCATCACGGAGAACCTCCAGCTCGGAGCGTTCCTCCGGACCGACAAGGCAGGCATCGAGAAGGACGTCCAGCGCGCCTACGACCTCTTCCCCATCCTCGGGGAACGCCGGAAGCAGGCCGCGGGAACCCTCTCGGGCGGCGAGCAGCAGATGCTCGCCATGGGACGCGCCCTCATGTCCCAGCCCAAACTGCTCATGCTCGACGAGCCCTCCATGGGGCTCTCCCCGATCATGATGCAGAAGATCATGGAGACCATCGTCGAGCTCAAGGCGGCGGGCACCACGATCCTGCTCGTCGAGCAGAACGCCCAGGCCGCCCTGTCCCTCGCGGACCAGGGTCACGTCATGGAGGTCGGCAAGATCGTCCTCTCCGGCCCCGGCTCGGACCTGCTCCACGACGAGTCGGTCCGCAAGGCCTACCTCGGCGAGGACTGAAGCCCCTGCCGCCGTACGCGAGAGGCCCGCACCCCCCGGTCTTCCGGGGTGCGGGCCTCTCGCTCCGTCACGCGTACGCGGCTACTCTGCCGACTTCTTCTTCTCCTCGGCGTCCTCGATCAGCGCCTCCGCCAGCTGCTGCATCGACATCCGGCGGTCCATCGACGTCTTCTGGATCCACCGGAACGCGGCCGGCTCGGAGAGCCCGTAATCCGTCTGCAGGATGCTCTTGGCCCGGTCCACCAGCTTCCGGGTCTCCAGCCGCTGGGACAGGTCCGCGATCTCGCTCTCCAGCGCCTTCAGCTCCGCGAACCGGGAGACGGCCATCTCGATGGCCGGCACCACGTCGCTCTTGCTGAACGGCTTCACGAGGTACGCCATGGCCCCGGCGTCCCGGGCCCGCTCGACGAGGTCGCGCTGCGAGAACGCGGTGAGCATGAGGACCGGGGCGATGGACTCCTCGGCGATCTTCTCGGCTGCGGAGATGCCGTCGAGGACCGGCATCTTCACGTCCAGGATGACCAGGTCGGGCTTGTGCTCCCGGGCCAGCTCGACGGCCTGCTGCCCGTCGCCCGCCTCACCGACGACGGAGTAACCCTCCTCCTCCAGCATCTCCTTGAGGTCGAGGCGGATGAGGGCCTCGTCCTCGGCGATGACGACGCGGGTCGTCAGCGGCGGGACGTGCGACTTGTCGTCGTCGACGGCGTCTACGGGCTGGGGCGACTCGGGGGTGGTCACGGGGCTCCTTGATTCAGGGCAGGCGCTGCTGCGAAGCAGCCTACCTACCTGCTGCCGCCTCCTGTCACCAGGTACACTGCTGATCGGTTACCACGCCGGGTTGGCGCAATTGGTTGACGCGGAGGTCTCAAACACCTCTGTCCGAAAGGACATGTGGGTTCGAATCCCATACCCGGTACTACCTCACAGAGCGGATGTTCACTTTCGCGTGAACATCCGCTTTTTGCTGCCCGAGGCCGCCCCTCTCCACCAAGAGTGGACGAATGAACGCACACAGCACAGAAGTGCGCCAACAAGCTCTCACCCTCCTTCGGAGCGGCACCCGAAACGCTGAAGTGGCCCGCAGACTGAGCGTGCCGCGCGGCACCGTCTCGTACTGGCTCCACATGGATCGTTCTCGACGCGGCGAGTGCCCCGGGGCGCACAACCCATCGTGCCACCGGTGCGACGGCACAGTGCTCGACGAGTCCGCCTACGCCTACCTGCTCGGGCTCTACCTGGGCGACGGCCACATCAGCCCATGCTCGGCACATCGAGCACCCAGCCTGATGATCACGCTGGACAATGCCTGGCCAGGCGTCCAGGACGAGGCGGAGGCCGCGTTACGCAAGGTCTTCCCGCAGAACACCACGTGCCGGGTCCGCCGGGCCGGCTGCCACAACATCAAGGTGTACTCGAAGCACCTCGTCTGCTACTTCCCGCAGCACGGTCCGGGCAGGAAGCACGAGCGCGAGACAGTCCTGGAGCCCTGGCAGCAGAAGATCGTCGACGCCCATCCTTGGCAGCTCGTCCGAGGTCTCATCCACTCGGACGGCTGTCGGCTCACCAACTGGACGACTCGCGTGGTCGGCGGTGAACGCAAGCGCTACGAGTATCCCCGCTACTGGTTCACCAACGTCTCCGACGACATCCGCCGCCTCTACACCGCCACCCTCGACGCGCTCGGCATCACCCGGACGCACTGCACGCGCGCGGGCAAGCCCTACAACATCTCCGTAGCCCGACGGGCATCCGTAGCCCTCATGGATGCGCACGTCGGGCCGAAATACTGAGCTGATCCTGAGCCGCCCTACTTCGGGCTGTCGTCCTCGCCGATGTGGTGGACGCGGACCAGGTTCGTGGAGCCCGCGACGCCCGGCGGGGAGCCGGCGGTGATGACCACGACGTCGCCCTTCTTGCAGCGGCCGATGCGCAGCAGCTCCTCGTCGACCTGGGCGACCATCGCGTCCGTGGAGTCGACGTGCGGGCCGAGGAAGGTCTCGACGCCCCAGGTGAGGTTGAGCTGGGCGCGGGTGGCCTCGTCGGGGGTGAAGGCGAGGAGCGGGATGGGTGAGCGGTAGCGGGAGAGGCGCTTGACGGTGTCGCCGCTCTGGGTGAAGGCGACGAGGAACTTCGCGCCGAGGAAGTCGCCCATCTCGGCGGCGGCCCTCGCGACGGCGCCGCCCTGGGTGCGGGGCTTGTTGCGCTCGGTGAGGGGCGGGAGGCCCTTGGCGAGGAGATCTTCCTCCGCGGCCTCGACGATGCGGGACATGGTGCGGACGGTCTCGATGGCGTACTTGCCGACACTGGTCTCGCCGGAGAGCATGACCGCGTCGGTGCCGTCGATGATGGCGTTGGCGACGTCGGAGGCCTCGGCACGGGTGGGGCGGGAGTTGTCGATCATCGAGTCGAGCATCTGGGTGGCGACGATGACCGGTTTGGCGTTGCGCCGGGCGAGCTTGATGGCGCGCTTCTGGACGATCGGGACCTGCTCCAGGGGCATTTCGACGCCGAGGTCGCCGCGGGCGACCATGATGCCGTCGAAGGCGGCGACGATGTCGTCGATGTTGTCGACGGCCTGGGGCTTCTCGACCTTGGCGATGACGGGGAGGCGGCGGTTCTCCTCGTCCATGATCCGGTGGACGTCGTCGATGTCGTGTCCGGTGCGGACGAAGGACAGGGCGATGATGTCGGCGCCGATACGCAGGGCCCAGCGGAGGTCGTCGATGTCCTTCTCGGAGAGGGCGGGGACGGAGACGGCGACGCCGGGGAGGTTGAGCCCCTTGTTGTCGGAGACCATGCCGCCTTCGATGACGGTGGTGTGGACGCGGGGCCCTTCGACGCCGGTGACTTCGAGGGTGACGCGGCCGTCGTCGACGAGGATGCGTTCGCCGGCGGTGACGTCGGCGGCGAGTCCGTCGTAGGTGGTGCCGCAGATGTCGCCGGTGCCCTGTCCCTCGAGGGGTTCGACGGTGATGGTGAAGGTGTCGCCGCGTTCAAGGAGTACGGGGCCTTCGCGGAAGCGTCCGAGGCGGATCTTCGGGCCTTGAAGGTCGGCGAGGATGCCGACGTTGCGGCCGGTTTCCCCGGCCGCTTTGCGGACGCGGTGGTAGCGCTCTTCGTGTTCGGCGTAGCTGCCGTGGCTGAGGTTGAAGCGGGCGATGTCCATTCCCGCTTCGACCAGGGCTTTGATCTGGTCGTATGTGTCGGTCGCGGGTCCCAGGGTACAAACGATTTTCGCTCGGCGCATGGTTCGAGACTAAACCTTACCTACGGGTAGGTAATTGGCTGCGAGTGACACCTCAACAACCGCCGAATGAAGGGTTGTTGACAACTGTTTAATTGTGCAGCGGGTCGCTCCGATGAGCGTTTATCCGAGGTTCGGCGGGACGAGCGTGAAGGACGCTTCGACGTGGGCGTCGACGGTCTGGCGTACGGGTTCGAGGTCGACGGGTGCGGCGTCGGTGGCGGCTTCGGTGACTCCTCCGTAGGACCTGGCCTGGGCGGAGAAGCCGATGGGGCCCATGTGGGGGCTGCCGTGGGTGCCGGTGTCGCTGAGTTCGAGGAGGGCGCCGAGTCGGGTGTCGAGGGCTTCGGCGTACTCGCGGGCCCGCTGGAGGGCTTCGTGGACGGCTTGGCGGCGGGCGGCGGCGTGGTGGGGGGAGGTGGGGCGCAGCGCCCACCAGGGGCCGTCGATGCGCGTGAGGTCGTGGTCGGCGAGGCGGGTGACGAGTTCGCCGAGGGTGGTGAAGTCGTTGATGGTGACGGCGAGTTGGATGTGGCCGTGGTAGGCGCGGACGCGTTCGGCGCGGCCGTGGCGGGTGAGTTCGGGGTTGATGGTGAGGGTGCCGGTCTCCAGTTTCTCGATGGCGTCGCCGTAGGTCTTGATGAGGTCGAGGGTGGTGGCGTTGCGGTGGGTGAGGCCGTCGAGGGTGGTGCGTCGGTCGGTGCCGCGGGCGGTGAGGGTGATGGTGAGGTGGGCGATCTCGGGGTCGACTTCGAGGTGGGCTTCGCCTCGGACGGTGACGTGAGGGGTGGCGGGGGTGCCGTAGGGGTGGTGGGGCGCGGGGGCGGGTGTGGGGGTTTCGGTCATGTGTTCACTGTGGCATGAGGGGTGGCGTGGCGTGGTGTGTCTCGCGTGGTCATCGGATCGAAACCTGCGCGGGGTGTTGTGCGTGGTGGTCCCTGGGCCAGAATCTACGCGCGTTGCCCAACTGAACGAGGAGTGAAGAGATGCCGTTGAACCGTAGGACGTTTCTGGGCCGTTCGGCTGCCGCCGGTGCGGGTGTGGCGATGGTGGGCGGGGCGGTCGTGGGCTCGGCGGGTGCTGCGGAGGCGCAGGGGCACGGTCACGGTCACGGGCGTCCGGCGAAGCGGTATTCGTTCACGGTGATGGGCACGACCGATCTGCACGGGAACGTCTTCAACTGGGACTACTTCACGGACGAGGAGTACGACGACCCCGCGCACAACGATGTCGGTCTGGCGAAGATCTCGACGTTGGTGGAGCAGGTGCGCCGGGAGAAGGGCCGTCGGAACACGCTGTTGATCGACGCGGGCGACACGATCCAGGGCACGCAGTTGTCGTACTACTACGCGAAGGTCGACCCGATCACGGCGCGGCGGGGTCCGGTGCATCCGATGGCGCGGGCGATGAACGCGATCGGCTACGACGCGGCGGCGCTCGGGAATCACGAGTTCAATTACGGCATTCCGGTGCTGCGGAAATTCGAGGAGCAGTGCGACTTTCCGTTGCTGGGGGCGAATGCGCTGGATGCGAGGACGTTGCGGCCGGCGTTCGCCCCGTATGTCATCAAGCGGATGCGGACGCCGTACGGGCGTGATGTGCGGGTGGCGGTGCTGGGGCTGACGAATCCCGGGGTCGCGATCTGGGACAAGGCGAATGTGGGCGGGAAGATGGTGTTCCCGGGTCTGGAGGAGCAGGCGGCGAAGTGGGTGCCGAAGCTGCGGTCGATGGGTGCGGACGTGGTGCTGGTGTCGGCGCATTCGGGTTCTTCGGGGACGTCGTCGTGGGGGGATCAGTTGCCGTACGTGGAGAACGCGGCGGCGCTGGTGGCGGAGCAGGTGCCGGGGATCGACGCGATTCTGGTGGGGCACGCGCATGTGGAGATCGCCGAGCACTTCGTGACGAACAAGGAGACCGGGAAGCGGGTCGTGCTCTCGGAGCCGGCGAAGTGGGGTCAGCGGCTGACGCTGTTCGATTTCGATCTGGTGTGGGAGAGGGGACGTTGGGCGGTGGAGAAGGCCGGTTCGCGGGTGTTGAACTCCAACACGGTGCCGGAGGACCGAAAGGTGACGTCGCTGCTGCGCTCGGAGCACCGTGAGGTGGTGGAGTACGTCAACCAGGTCATCGGTACGTCGGTGGTGGCGATGTCGACGGCGGACGCGCCGTGGAAGGACGAGCCGATCATCGACCTGATCAACCAGGTGCAGGCGGAGACGGTGCGGGCGGCGCTGGCGGGTGGGGAGTACGCGGCGTTGCCGGTGCTGTCGCAGGCTTCGTGCTTCTCGCGTACGGCGGGGATTCCGGCCGGTGAGGTGACGATCAAGGACGCGGCGGGGTTGTATCCGTTCGAGAACACGCTGGAGGCGCGGCTGCTCACGGGTGCCCAGTTGAAGGAGTACCTGGAGTATTCGGCACGGTATTTCGTGCGGACGCCGGCGGGTGGTCCGGTGGACACGGCGAAGCTGACGAACGCGGACGGGGTTCCGGACTACAACTACGACGCGGTGTCGGGGGTGACGTACGACATCGACATCGCTCGGCCGGTGGGTTCGCGGATCGTCGGGCTGTCCTTCGGGGGGAAGGCGATCGATCCGGCTGCGCGGTTCGTGTTCGCGGTGAACAACTATCGCGCGAGCGGTGGGGGGAACTTCCCGCATGTACCGGGTGCGCGGCAGGTGTGGGCGGATTCGGACGAGATCCGGAACACGATCATCGGGTGGGTGCGGGAGAAGGGGTCGGTGGATCCGGCGGCGTTCGCTTCGGTGGGGTGGCGGCTGACGCGGGATGGGACGCCGGTGTTCCCGTGACGCCGGTGTTCCTTGCGGCGCTTGTGTTCCCGTAGCGCGCCGGTACCGCCGGTGTTCCCGTGGCGCTGTGCGCGGTGGGTTGTTCGTTCGGCCCGGGTCTCCTTCGGTGGGGCCCGGGCCGTTCGGCGTGCGGGGGCTAGACGGATTGGCTCAGGGGGACGAGGGCGTGACCCTGGGCGGGGATTCTCGGGGGGTGGGGGGCGAGGCCGAAGGTGGTGAAGGCGGTGCGGTCGGGGAGGGGGTAGGGGTTGGCGCCGGTGAGGTTGTTGAGGATGGTGGCGCTGCGCCAGGCGGCGAGTCCGAGGTCGGGGGCGCCTACTCCGTGGGTGTGGCGTTCGGCGTTCTGTACGTAGACGTGTCCGGTGACGGCGGGGTCGAGGACGAGGCGGTACTGGTCGTCGATGCGGGGGCGGTGGGAGGCGTCGCGGCTGAGGTAGGGGCCGAGGCTGCCGAGGACGGCGTCGAGGGGGCGTTCGCGGTAGCCGGTGGCGAGGATGACGGCGTCGGTGGTGAGGCGGGAGCGGGTGCCCTGCTGGGTGTGCTCGAGGTGGAGTTCGACGCGGGTGTTGGCGACGCGTCCGGCGGTGCGGACGTGGACGCCGGGGGTGAGGGTGGCGTCGGGCCAGCCGCCGTGGAGGGTGCGGCGGTAGAGCTCGTCGTGGATGGCGGCGATGGTGTCGGCGTCGATGCCTTTGTGGAGCTGCCATTGGCGGGGGACGAGTTCGTCGCGGGCTGATTCGGGCAGCGCGTGGAAGTAGCGGCTGTAGTCGGGGGTGAAGTGTTCGAGGCCGAGTTTGGAGTACTCCATGGGGGCGAAGGCCTGGGTGCGGGCGAGCCAGTGGATCCTCTCGGCGCCTTCGGGGCGGGCGCGCAGGAGGTCGAGGAAGATCTCGGCGCCGGACTGTCCTGAGCCGATGACGGTGATGTGTTCGGCGGCGAGGAGACGTTCGCGGTGGCGGAGGTAGTCGGCGGAGTGGAGTACGGGGACGGTTTCCGCTTCGGCGAGGGGTTTGAGGGGTTCGGGGACGAAGGGTTCGGTGCCGATGCCGAGGGCGATGTGGCGGGCGTAGGCGCGGCCGAGGGCTTCGGCTTCGCCGTCGCGGTCGAGTTGGGTGAAGTCGACTTCGAAGAGGGCGCGGCCGGTGTTCCAGCGGACGGCGTCGACCTGGTGGCCGAAGTGGAGGCCGGGGAGTTGTTCGCTGACCCAGCGGCAGTAGGCGTCGTATTCGGCTCGTTGGATGTGGAAGCGCTCGGCGAAGTAGAAGGGGAAGAGCCGGTCGCGGGTGCGGAGGTAGTTGAGGAAGCTCCAGGGGCTGGCGGGGTCGGCGAGGGTGACGAGGTCGGCGAGGAAGGGGACCTGGAGGCTGGCGCCGTCGAGGAGGAGGCCGGGGTGCCAGTGGAAGGCGGGGCGTTGCTCGTAGAAGGTCGCGGCGAGGGGGCGGGGGTCGTCGGTGCTCGCGGGGATGTTGTGGGCGAGTGCGGCGAGGGAGAGGTTGAAGGGGCCGATGCCGATGCCGACGAGGTCGTGGGGCCGGTCGGGTGCGGGGGCGGGCCGGGCGGTCATCGCGGGGTGTCGCTTTCCGTGGGGTGGGGGGTGGCGTGGGTCGCGGCGGGTGGGCGGGTGGGGTGGTCGGTGGTGGTGTCGGTGATGAGGTCGAGGAGTGCTTGGAGGTCCTGGGGGGTGGTGTGGGGGTTGAGGAGGGTCGCTTTGAGCCAGAGGCGGCCTTCGGCGTGGGCGCGGCCGAGGACGGCGTGGCCGCGTTGGAGGAGGGTGCGGCGGACGGTGGCGACGGTGTGGTCGTCGGCGCCGGTGGGGCGGAGGAGGACGGTGCTGATGGTGGGGCGGTCGTAGAGGTCGAGTGCCGGGCTTTTGGTGACGAGGTCGGCGAGGTGGTGGGCGGTGGCGAGGGTGCGGTCGATGAGGTCGGCGAGTCCGGTGCGGCCGAGGGCCTGGAGGGTGACGGCGATCTTGAGGGCGTCGGGGCGGCGGGTGGTGCGCAGGGAGCGGCCGAGGAGGTCGGGGAGTCCGGCTTCGGTGTCGTCGTCGGCGTTGAGATAGGGGGCGTGGTGGTGGAGGGGGGTGAGGTGGTGGCGTTCGGGTACGGCGAGGAGGCCGGCACAGGCGGGTTGCCAGCCGAGTTTGTGCAGGTCGAGGGTGACGCTGTGGGCGCGGTCGAGGCCGTGGAGGAGGGTGCGGTGGGTGGGGCTGAAGAGGAGGGGTCCTCCGTAGGCGGCGTCGATGTGGAGTTCGGCGCCGTGGGTGGTGCAGAGGTCGGCGATGGCGTCGAGGGGGTCGATGGCGCCGGTGTCGGTGGTGCCGGCGGTGGCGACGACGAGGAGGGGGCGGTGGAGTTCGGTGAGGGCTTCGTCGAGGGCGGCGAGGTCGAGGGTGCCGGTGGGTGCGGGGACGACGACGGGTCGGGGGAGGCCGAGGAGCCAGGCGGCCCGGGCGACGCTGTGGTGGGCGTTGGCGCCGCAGATGGTCTGTACGGGGCCGTGGCGTTCGCGGGCGAGGAGCAGGGCGAGTTGGTTGGCCTCGGTGCCGCCGGTGGTGATGACGGCGTCGGGTGAGGGGGTGCGGGGGTAGATCTCGGCGGCGAGTGCGGTGGTGAGGTCGGCTTCGAGGGCGGAGGCGGCGGGGGCCTGGTCCCAGGAGTCCATGGAGGGGTTGAGGGCGCTGGCGGCGAGGTCGGCGGCGGCGGCCAGGGCGAGGGGCGGGGTGTGGAGGTGGGCGGCGCAGTGGGGGTGGGCGGGGTCCGCGGCGCCTGCGGCGAGGGTGGTGACGAGGCCGCGGAGAGCCTGGTGGGGGCCGGTGCCGTGGTCGGGGATGAGGGGGTGGGTGGCGGTGCGGGTGCGGGGGGTGACGGTGTCGGGTCCGCCGGCGGGGAGAGGGCCGCCTCGGAGGGTCGCGCCGTCGTGGAGTGCGGTGAGGACGGTGTCGATGAGGGGGCGCAGGGCGGCGGGGCCTGCGGTGCCTCCGGCGAGGGGCGGGGTGGGCATGGGTGGGTGGTCCTTCGGGTGCGCGGGGGTGGACATGCCAGCTGTTCCCGGGTTTCGGGTGGCGCGGCCGAAGAGCCCAACGATCTGAACTCGAAAGGGGTACTGCTGGTCGGTGTGGCCTGGCCGGGGAGGGGCGGGGTGGTAGGGGTGTGCGGTTCTGGGACGGGTGTGCGTCTCCGGGGGCGGCTGAGGTGGGGGTGGCCGGGGTGGGGGTGGCCGGGGTGGGGTTCGGGACGATCGGGCGGCTGAGGCTTGGGCAGGCCGCGGGCTGGGCCGACGGAGGACTGGGGCAGGCGGGCGGCCATCTCTCCGACCCTTGCTCAATGAGTGAATTGCAGATTTCAGCAATTCACTACATGCTGTACGGGCCGTTCCGCCGTCGGCGCGCGGCCCCCGCGTGGCTCTCCGGCCCGCGGCGGTGGTTTCCCGGCCGGGGGGTCCGCCCGATGATCACGCCGCCCGACACGTTGCCGTACCGGCATGTGCTGACGCTGCCCGCGGTGGGGGCGGCCGTGCGCATCGCCCGGGAGACCGCAGAGCAGGTGCTGGCGGAGTGGGGAGTGGGGCCGCGGGCTCCGTGCCGAAATGCGGCGCTGCTGATCCTCAGCGAGCTGGTGGCCAACAGTGTGCGGCACGCGGCGGTGCTCTCACCGAACGTGACGGTGGTGTTCGCGGGCGGACCGGGCACGTTCGCGTTCGGCGTGCACGACCGGCATCCTTACCGGCCGGCGCTGTTCGCCTCCGCCGGAACGGCTCCCGGGCGGGGCCTCGCCACCGTGATGGAGCTGACCCATGGTCTGGGCGGCAGCGCGGTGGTGCGGGGCGATGTCGACGAGGGCGGCAAGAGCATCTGGATCACCCTCCCGTTGCGGGCCGGCGGCCTGTGAGCGGACCGCCGGGTGACTTCGGGGGCCGTCGGGTGACCTCGGGGGCGGGGTGCCGTCCCCAGGTTCATCCGTGGGGCGCGAAGGCGCGAGGATGAGCCCATGGAGAAGAGTTCTGGTCAGCTGTGGTGCGACGGGTTCCCGTCGCACGGAACGGGGCCGCGCCGGTGAGCACACCGCTGTACCGATTGAAGGCGGAGTTCTTCAAGACGCTGGGGCATCCGGTCCGGATCAGGGTGCTCGAACTGCTCAGTGAACGCGATCACGCGGTCTCGGAGATGCTGCACGAGGTGGAGGTCGAGGCCGCCCATCTCTCGCAGCAGCTGGCCGTGTTGCGCCGGGCCGGTCTCGTGACGGCCCGGCGGGAGGGCTCGGCCGTCCACTACACGTTGGCCGACCCGGGGGTGGCGGAGCTGCTGCGGGTGGCCCGGACGATCCTGACCGGGGTGCTGGCGGGCCAGGCGGAGCTGCTGGCCGATCTGCGGGCGGCGGGCCGCTCCGGGGAGGACACCCCGGTCGGGGCTCCGGACGCCGCCGCCGAGGACGCGGAAGCGGAGGTGGACGTGGACGTGGACGGGGAAGTGGACGCGGACGGGGGAGTGGACGCGGAGGTGGACGCGGACGTGCACAAGGCCGGCAACGAGAACAACAGCAACGACGACGGCTGATCCTCCGTACCGCCCCCGCCCGCACCGCCCCCGCCCGCACCGTCCCCGCCCGTACCGCCCCCGCTGATCCCGTTTCGGCCGCGGGGCGGGGAGCGGTACCCGCCCCGCGGCCGTACGCGTCGGGTCAGCCGGTCGTGGCGGGGGCGGTCCGTACGGCGAGGGCGCGGCGGAGGTCGTCGAGCTGGTCGACGAGCTTGCGGCGCAGGGCGGGAATGAGGTCCGGGTCCTCCAGGGCGCGGACGCCGATGCGGAGGCTCTCGGGGTCGACGGCGTACGCGGGGAAGGCGTAGCGTCCGGCGGCCTCGGCGATGGCGGGGCCCCGGCGGGCGGCGAGAGCGACTGCTTCCGGGTAGAAGCGGGTCACGTAACCGCCGAGGAGCTCTTCCTGTCCGGGCTGCCAGAAGCCCTGGGCGGTGGCGGTGAACAGGTAATTGGACAGGGTGTCGTCGGTGAACAGGGCGTCCCAGGCGGCGGCCTTGGCCTCGGGGGTGGGCAGCGCGGCGCGGCAGCGGGCGGCGCCCTCGCGGCCGGTGGCGCTGGGGTCGGCCTCCAGGGCGGCGGCGATGGCGGCCTCGTCGGTGGCTCCGAGGACGGCGAGGCGGGTGAGGATGCGCCAGCGCAGCTCGGGGTCGAGCTCGGGTCCGCCGTGGACGGTGTCCTCGTCGATCCAGCTCCGCAGGGTGTCGGGCTGGGTGGCGGCGTCGATGAAGTGGCGTACGGCGATGAGGCGGAGGCCGGGGTTGGAGCCGTCCTCGGTGCGGCGGATGAGGTCGCGGCAGAGGTCGGTGAGGGTGGCCAGGGCGGCCGGACGGTCCTCGGGGACGGAATAGCGGTCGACGACCTGGCCGGCGGCGAAGGACAGGACGCCCTGGACGAGCGAGAGGTCGGTCTCGTGCGGGAGGTGCGTGCGGGCGGTCGCGAGGTAGAGGGCGGGAGGCAGTTCCGCGTCGCGGACCATGTCGCGGGCGGTGTTCCAGACGACGGCCCGGGTGAGGGCGTCGGGGATGCCGGAGAGGCTGGTCAGGACGGTGCCCCAGGAGGCGGTGTCCAGGCGGACCTTGGCGTAGGTGAGGTCGCCGTCGTTGAGGACGACGAGGGCGGGGCGGCTGCCGGGGCGGATCGTGGGCGTCCCGTCGCCGGGTACGTCGAGCTCGAAGCGGTCGCGCAGTGCGAGGTGGCCGGGGCCGCCGGCCTGGGTTCCCAGGGCGTGGTCGTAGGCGCCGACGGTGATGCGGTGGGGGCGGGAGCCGTCCCGGGTGACGGCGAGGGACCAGGACTGCGCGGCGCCGTTCGGCGCGGGCTCGGCGGGCTCGGGGGCGCCGGTCTCGGCGGTGAGGGTGTCGATGCCGGTGGTGCGCAGCCACTGCTCGGCCCAGGCGTGGACGTCGCGGTCGGTGGCGGAGGCCAGGTTGTCGATGAAGTCGGCGAGGGTGGCGTTGGCGAACTTGTGGCGGGCGAAGTGGGTGTTGATGCCGGCCAGGAAGTCCTTCTCACCGAGCCAGGCGACGAGTTGGCGCAGTGCGGAGGCGCCCTTCGCGTAGCTGATGCCGTCGAAGTTGAGGAGGGCCGACGCGGTGTCGGGGACGGCGTCGGGGTCCGGGGCGACGGGGTGGGTGGAGGGACGCTGGTCGGCGTCGTAGCCCCAGCCCTTGCGGGCGACACCGAAGTCGACCCAGGTGTCGGGGAACAGGGTCTCCCCTGCTCGGGTGGTGTGGGGAGTTCGGGGAAGGGTCGCCTCGGTGAGCGTCTGGTAGCCCATGTACTCGGCGAAGGACTCGTTCAGCCAGATGTCGTCCCACCAGGTCAGGGTGACGAGGTCGCCGAACCACATGTGGGCCATCTCGTGGGCGATGACCATGGCACGGGTCTGGCGCTCGGTGTCGGTGACGGCGGAGCGGTAGACGAACTCGTCGCGGAAGGTGACGAGGCCGGGGTTCTCCATGGCGCCCGCGTTGAACTCGGGGACGAAGGCCTGGTCGTAGGAGTCGAACGGGTAGGGCTCGTCGAACTTCTCGTGGTAGCGGTCGTAGCAGGCTCGGGTGATGTCGAGGATCTCGTCGGCGTCGGCGTCCAGGTACGGGGCGAGGGAGCGGCGGCAGTGGATGCCGAAGGGCAGTCCGGCGTGTTCGGTGGTGACCGAGTGCCAGGGTCCTGCGGCGACCGCGACGAGGTAGGTGGAGACGAGGGGCGTGGCGGCGATGGTCCAGCGCCCGTCCCCCGTGTGTTCGGCGACGCCGTTGCCGAGGACGGTCCAGCCTTCGGGCGCGGCGACGTCGATGGCGAAGACGGACTTGAGGTCCGGCTGGTCGAAGGCGGCGAAGACGCGCTGGACGTCCTCCATGAACAGCTGGGTGTAGACGTAGGTCTCGCCGTCGGTGGGGTCGGTGAAGCGGTGCATGCCCTCGCCGGTGCGGGAGTAGTGCATCGCGGCGTCGATGCGCAGTTCGTGGGGGCCGGCGGCGAGTGCGGTGAGGGGGTAGCGGTTGCCGTCGAGGAGGGCGGGGTCCAGGGGTTGTCCGTCGAGGCTGATCGAGCGCAGGGTGGCGGGCTTGACCTCGACGAAGGTGTCTCCGGCCGCGCGGGCGGTGAACCGGATGGCGGTGCGGGAGTCGAAGGTCCTCTCGCCGGTGGTGAGGTCGAGGGCGATCGTGTACCGCTCCACGTCGAGGATCTGGGCTCGGGTCTGCGCTTCGTCGCGCGTCAGTACGGACATGGCCCCATGCTGCCGTACGGGGGGCGGCGGGCGCAGTGGGGTTCTCCCTGGGCGGACGGGGCGGTGCGGGCGGGATCCGGCGCGGGAGCTTAGTGGGGGCGTGCGCGGGAGCGCGTTGTGCGGGCCGGCGTGGGCCTGCGCGGGAGCCGTGCGCGGGAGCCGTGCGAGCCCTGCGCCGGATCGAAGAGGTCTACGGGAGCGGTGCGGGCCCTGCGCGGGACGGTGGGGTCTGCTGCCGCTTACCATCTCCTCGGCGCGGCACATCGAGTATCGAGGACGTCCTCATGACGCTCAGGCCTGCGCACGAACCGGTCCGTCCGAGACCTCCGGCCGGTTTCGCCGTCCCGGTGCCGAAGCCCGCGGCGCCGCCGGTCGGCGCCGTCTCCCCCGTCGCGGTGCGCGCGGGGTGCGAGTTCGGGCTGACGGCGATGCTGTTGTTCCTCGTCGTGACGGCCGTGCGCTGGCTCGTGGGGGCGGCATCGCCGATGGCGGTGGCGGTCGGCCCCTCCCTCGCCGCGGCCGTCCTCGGCCTGGTGACCGGTGGGCTGCTCACCGTGTTCATGGTGTCGCCTCCCGGACGGTGTTCGGGAGGCCATCTGAATCCGGCCGTGACCCTGGCCCTGTGGCGGCTGGGCGCGCTTCCCGGCCGTGATGTCACCCCGTACGCCGTGGCGCAGCTGACGGGATCACTGGCCGGGGCGTGGTCGGCCGGGGCCCTGTGGGGTCCGGCCGCGACAGGGGACCCGGTGCGCAGCGCGTCGGTGCGGCCGGATCCGGCGTGGGGCGACGCGGCTGTGCTGGGCGCCGAGGCGGTGGTGCTGGTCGGGGTGACGGTGATGCTCGCGGTGTTCCTGGCGCGGCCGGTGGGGGGCCGGGGGCTCCCGTACGCGGTGGGGGTGACGACGGCCGTGGTCATCGCGGTGCTCGGTCCGTTGAGCGGTGGATCGGCCAATCCGGCACGTCAGTTCGGCCCGGCGGTGCTCGCCGGGGACGTCGACAGGCTGTGGGTGTATCTGCTCGGGCCGGTCCTGGGCGCGGTGCTCGGCGCGGGGCTCGTCGGCGCGGTCAGGTGCCGGAGGTGGTCCGGGGCCGGTCCGTGGGCCGGTCTCCCCCGGCGTTCTCCGCTTCGTCGGCGATGCGCTCGTGATGACGGATGACCTCGGCGATGATGAAGTTCAGCAGCTTCTCGGCGAACGCCGGGTCCAGGTTGGCGCTCTGCGCGAGCTGTCGGAGCCGGGCGATCTGGCGGGTCTCGCGGGCGGGGTCGGCGGGCGGCAGCTTGTGGTCCGCCTTGAGGCGGCCGACCTGCTGGGTGGCCTTGAAGCGCTCGGCCAGCATGTGGACGACGGCGGCGTCGATGTTGTCGATGCTCTCGCGCAGCCGGTTCAGCTCGGCCTGGACGGACGCGTCGATCTCGCTCGTACTCATGGTCAGCGAGCTTAGAGCCCCGCGACGCCGCCCCCCAATCGCCGGTGGGTCGTGGACCGCCGCGCTCAGGTGGTGATCGTCGGTGGGGCGTCGGGGTCGGGCACTTGGTCGCTCCAGCCGCCGGGCACGCTGCGGCCCTGCTGATCGCGGAAGCGGACGGGGGCGGTGCCGACCCGGCGGGCGAAGAGCCGGGAGAAGTAGGCGGGGTCGTCGTAGCCGACCCGGCGGGCCACGGCGGCGACCGGGAGGTCGGTGGCGGCGAGGAGTTCCTTGGCCCGGCCCAGACGGATGCCCAGCAGGTAGTCCTTGGGGCTGCAGCCGGCGCCGCGCCGTACGGCGGTGCGCAGTTCGGCGGGGGTCATGCCGTGCCGGGCGGCGTGCTCGGCGACGGTCAGCGGCTGGTACGCGTCGCGGGCCAGCGCCTGGAGCACCGGGTCGCCGTCGGGGCCGATGTCGGCGCGGGCGCGGCGCAGGGTGACCAGGAGTTCGTGGACGGCGGCCCCGGTCTCCACCTCCAGGAGGGGGTTGCCGCGCCGGGCGGCGCGCACGATGCGTCCGACGGCCGCGCGGGGGGCGGCGGTGTCGGAGAGGGGGACGAGGGGGCGGTCGGGCTCGATGTAGCCGAGTTCGGTGTACGTGGTGGTGGCGGGGCCGGTGAAGTCGACGAAGCTCTCGTCCCAGCCGGTTTTGGGGTCGGCGCCGTAGTGGTGGGGCGTGCCGGGGGTCAGCCAGATGAGGCTGGGGCCGGTGACGGGGGTGCGGCGGCCGTCGGGGCCCTTGAACCAGCCGGTGCCGGAGTTGACGATCACGGCGACGTGGTGGTCGAGGGTGCGGGGGCCGACGGTGGGGAGCGCTCCGTGCTGGAGGCCGACGCCGAGGCAGACGAGTCCCAGGCGGTGGTGGAGCGGGCTCGGGGTGAAGAAGCGCATCCAGGTGTGGTACATCGCGGTCCTTCCTCTCCCCTGCTGGTCCGGGCGCCGACCCGGCCGGCCCGTTGTGTCCGATCCCCGCTGGCCCGTTGTGTCCAATCAACAGCGATCTTTGTCCATGGACCGGGTGCGGCGCCAGAGGTGAAGGTGGTCGGACCAATCGACCCGAGGGCCGCCGGACGCGGCCGAGCACAGGAGCGTAACGGCACCATGACCGACTTCACCGTGGGGGACGACTGCTTCCGGCTCGACGGGAAGCCCGTGCGGCTGCTGTCGGGCGCCCTGCACTACTTCCGGGTGCACGAGGCGCAGTGGGAGCACCGGCTGGCGATGCTCGCCGCGATGGGGCTGAACTGCGTCGAGACGTACGTGCCGTGGAATCTGCACGAGCCCCGGGAGGGTGAGGTCCGGGACGCGGGGGCGCTCGGCCGGTTCCTGGACGCCGCGGAGCGGGCCGGGCTGTGGGCGATCGTGCGGCCGGGCCCGTACATCTGCGCCGAGTGGGAGAACGGCGGCCTTCCCGTGTGGGTGACGGGGCGGTTCGGGCGGCGGGTGCGCACCCGGGACGCGGAGTACCGGGCCGTGGTGGAGCGGTGGTTCCGGGAGCTGCTGCCGCAGGTGGTGCAGCGGCAGGTGTCCCGGGGCGGTCCGGTGATCCTCGTGCAGGCGGAGAACGAGTACGGGAGTTACGGCAGCGACGCGGTGTATCTGGAGTGGCTGGCGGGGCTGTTGCGGCGGTGCGGGGTGACGGTTCCCCTGTTCACGTCGGACGGCCCGGAGGACCACATGCTGACCGGCGGTTCGGTGCCGGGCCTTCTCGCGACGGCGAACTTCGGTTCGGGGGCGCGGGAGGGTTTCGAGGTGCTGCGGCGGCATCGGCCGAGGGGCCCGCTGATGTGCATGGAGTTCTGGTGCGGCTGGTTCGACCACTGGGGGTCCGAGCCGGTGCGCCGGGATCCGGAGCAGGCGGCCGGGGCGCTGCGGGAGATCCTGGAGTGCGGGGCGTCGGTGAACATCTACATGGCGCACGGGGGGACGAACTTCGGGGGCTGGGCGGGGGCGAACCGGTCCGGCCCGCATCAGGACGAGTCGTTCCGGCCGACGGTGACGTCGTACGACTACGACGCGCCGGTCGACGAGTACGGGCGGGCCACGGAGAAGTTCCGGCTGTTCCGCAAGATCCTGGAGGCTTACGCCGAGGGGCCGTTGCCCGCGCTGCCGCCGGAGCCGGTCGGGCTCGCCGGGCCGGTGCGGGTGGCGCTGGCGGAGTGGGCCGGGCTCGGGGCCGTACTGGAGGCGCTGGGCGATCCGGAGACGGAGTCGGGGGTGCCGCCGACCTTCGAGGAGTTGGGCGTGGACCGGGGCCTGGTGCGCTACCGGGTGGCGGTGCCGGGGCCGCGCCAGGCGTATCCGCTGGGGGCCTCGGGGCTGCGGGACCGGGCGGTGGTGTCCGTGGACGGGGTCCGGGCCGGGGTGCTGACCGAGGAGTCCTGCACGCTGCCGGAGCCGGTGGCGGGTCCGGCGGAGGTCGAGCTGTGGGTGGAGTCGCTGGGGCGGGTCAACTACGGGCCGCGCCTCGGCGAGCCGAAGGGTGTGACGGGCGGGGTGCTGCACGAGCGGCAGTATCTGCACGGGGTACGGGCCCGGGGCCTGCGGCTGGACGCGTTCGAGGCCGCGGGCGCGGTGGCGGCGATCCCGTTCGGACCGGTGGAGGCCGCCGCCGGGGCGGGTGACGCGGGGCGGACCGGCCTGTTCCGGGGGACGTTCACCATGGAAGGGCCCACGGGCGTCTCAGCCGCCACAGCCGCCTCGACCACCTCTGGACCGTCCGGCCCTGTCGGCGCTGTCGGCGCTGTCGGCGCTGTCGGCGCTGTCGGCGCTGTCGGCGCTGTCGGCGCTGTCGGCGCTGTCGGCGCTGTCGGCGCTGTCGGCATTGATCACGCGGGGCTCGAACTGCCGGGCTGGACGCGCGGGTTCGTCTGGGTGAACGGCTTCTGCCTCGGCCGGTACTGGTCGATGGGCCCGCAGCGGACCCTGTACGTGCCGGGTCCGGTGCTCCGCGAGGGCGCCAACGAGGTGTGGGTGCTGGAGCTGGAGGACGCGGGCGAGCCGCGGGTGGAGCTGGGTCCGGGGGCGCCCGCCGATACGGACGCCCCCGGGATGGTTCAGCCGTGATCACCGGCCCGGACGTGCGGTGATCCGGCGGTCGGCCCGGACCGGAGTCCGGGCCCGGACCGGAGTCCGGGCCCGGACCGGAGTCCGGGCCCGGACCGGAGTCAGAGCTCGGACCGGAGTCAGAGCGAGTCGGCCGCGGAGGCGATGTCGCCCGCGAAGTGCGAGACCTCGGTGTAGACGCCCGGGTAGTTCGGGCGGGCGCAGCCCTGGCCCCAGCTGACGATGCCGACCTGGATCCACTCGTCGGCGTCGTCCCTGCGGAACATCGGACCGCCGGAGTCGCCCTGGCAGCTGTCGACGCCGCCGGTGTCGAGGAGGCCAGCGCACAGCTCCTCACCGGGGACGAGGTCGCTGTAGGCGCCCTGGCAGTCGGCGTCGGAGACGAACGGGACGTCGGCCTTGAGCAGGTGGCGCTGCTGGCTGCCACCCTCACGGTCGGCGCCCCAGCCCGCGACGGTGAAGGTGCCCTCGTCGTAGGTGCTGTCGGTGGCGATCTTCAGGGTGGGCTGGTCGATCGGCTGGGCGAGCTTGATCAGCGCCCAGTCCTTGCCGGTGCCGTTGTAGCCGGGGGCCTGGAGGACCTTGGTGGACTGGACCTCGACGGCGTCGGGCGACTGGAGGTCGGCGACGCCGCCGGTGACGGTGATCGAGGTGTCGTTGCCCGATCCGTCCACGCAGTGGGCGGCGGTGAGGACGATGTCCTGGGCGTAGAGCGCACCGCCGCAGCCCATGGAGAGCCGGACCATGAAGGGGAACTCGCCCTGTTCGGCGCGTTCACCGCCGACGATCGGCTGGGGGGCCGCGGAGGCGGGCTGGAGACTGACGGTCGCGAGGGCGACGGCGGCTATGGCGACGGAACACCTTTTCAGTGCGCTCTGAAGCTTCACGGAGGCCTGCTTTCGTGGGGGGATTTCGTGTGGGGGGTTGCTGTGGGAGGTTGCCGGCTTGCCTTGCGGTGCAGGAGTCCCTGGACGGAGCGCTGGGCGGTGGTTCCCGCACAGCGGCGCCGCGTGGGGTCCTGCGGAGGTGCTGACGTACGGGGGTGCTGACGTACGGAAGTACGGGCGTACGGAAGTGCTGTGGTTCGCGCGGTCCGGCACGCGTGCCCCTGCCGGGTGACGACCGCCGGCACCGAAGCCGAACTAGTCATGTACTCGACAAGAACGATCCGATTATCGGTGCCGAGTGACCGCTGCCACAAGGCGCACTTTTCAGCCAAGATCATCGGGGCGCGTCCGGGACCTCCTCCCCGGCCCGGCATACAGTGGAGGTCCGTCGACCGTCACGGATGGGGGTTCCGACGTGGCGAACGGCCCTCCGGGCACCCCCGTCGTCCATGGCTTTCCGCATCTGGCCACGGTCCGCTCCGCCATCACCGCGCTCTACCGCCGGCTCTCCGCGGACGGCGTCCACGCCTACGCCACCAGCCTCCCGCCCGCCGACGCCGCCTTCGCGGACCAGGACGATCTGCACCTGGGAGCCCAGCGGGTGGCGCGCTCCCTGGTCCAGCACCTCCATCTGCCCGAGGCCCGCATGATCGTCGGCTTCCGGGCGATGGAGCACGCGGCGAGCGTGGAACTGACCGCGGGCCCCGAGTACTTCATCGAGCTCAACGACCGCTTCCGCACCCACCGCAGGGACATCGGCGCGGCGCTCGCGCACGAGGTCACCCATGTACTGCTGCACCGGCTCGGCCTGGAGTTCCCCGGCACCCGCGCCAACGAGATCCTGACCGACACGACGACGGCCTACCTCGGCGCGGGCTGGCTGCTGCTGGACGCGTTCCGGGAGGACGCCACGTCCCGCCAGAAGCTCGGCTACCTCACCCCGGAGGAGTTCGGATACGTCCTGGCCAAGCGGGCGTTCGCCTTCGGTGAGGACCCCTCCCCGTGGTTCACCAGCCCCCAGGCGTACACCGCGTACACCAAGGGGCGGGAGCGGGCGCTGCACGACCTGCGCAGGCCCCCGCTGACCGCCGCGGGCTGGGCGGGCCGCCGCCGCTACGCCAAGGACCGGCGGTACGCCCGGGACCACCCCTCCGCGAGCCCTGACCCGAACGTCCCGTACGCCTTCGAGACCGGCGATCAGGGACTGCGCGTCTCCTTCCCCTGCCCCACCTGCCACCAGCGCATCCGGGTCCCCGTCCGGGGCCGGTTCACCGCGCGATGCGGGCTGTGCCGGACCGCCCTGGACTGCGACACCTGAGCGTCGTTTCGGCCACCGTAGGATCGAAGCATGACGAACGAGCCGATCAGGGACGAACTACGCCTGTTCGACGCGCTGTACGAGGACGAGAACGCGGTCGTACGGGCGCTGCGCTCGGGCGCGCGGGCCGAGTCGAGCGACGAGGAGGGCACGACGGCTCTCTATCTGGCGTCGGTGCAGGACCGGCTGGAGGCGGTGCGCCTGCTGCTCGCCGTCGGGGCGGACCCGAACCGGGCGAGCGGCCCCGGGGCGAGCGACCTGCCGCTGTGCGGGGCGGCGTGCGGCGGGCACACCGAGGTGGTGGTGGCGCTGCTGTCCGCCGGGGCCCGGCCGGATCTGCGCGAGGAGTTCGGTTTCACCGCGCTGCGGTGGGCGGTCGGGCTGGGGCACGCCCCGACGGTGGAAGCGCTCCTCGCCCATGGCGCGGACCCGCTGCTGCCGGGCCCGCAGGGCGAGGCGATGCTGGTGCTGGCGGCGCAGCGCGGATCCTCGCGGACGGTACGGGCGCTGCTCGCGCACGGTGCGGGCGCGGCGGGTCAGGAGTCGGTGGTCGCCCTCGCGCGGGCCGAGGCGCGACGCATCGCCGCTCTCGATCCGGAACGGGAGTTGCGACGACGGCTGGAGGAGTCGTACGGCTCCGGGATCGAGACGGTGACGCTCCGCGACCGCAGGGACGGCGAGGAGACGATGGCGGTGGAGCTGCTCCGGGACGGAGTGCCGTCGGCGGGCACGGACCAGCACACGGGGCACGGGGAGATCGAGGCCCTGCTGGCCGGACCGTCGTAGTCGCTACCGGGCTCCCGGCCCGCCGCGCTCCCAGGCCTCACGGGTGAGTACGTACTCGACCTCGCCGTGCTCGGAGCCCTCGATGACCTCCGGCCAGTCCTCGGTGTAGGCCCGCAGGAAGGTCAGCCCCGCCTTCTCCATCACGCGCCGGGATCCCGTGTTGACCGCCATGGTGTTGGCGGTGACCCGCTGGACCCCGAGGTCGGTGAACCCCTTGGTGACCAGGGCCCGCGCGCCCTCGGTGGCGTAACCCCGGCCCCAGGCGGCCCGGTTCAGCCGGTAGCCGAGTTCGGCGACGGCGGGGTCGTGGTCGTCCAGCGGCCGGAGCTCGAACCAGCCGAGGAAGGCTCCGGTGTCCTTCTCCCGCGCGGCCCAGAAACCGCGGGTTCCGGTGCACGGGTGGTCGTGGAGGAGTCTCGGCAGGGTCCGGTCCCGGATGTCCTCGGGGCTCGTCGGCCGGCCGCCGTTGATGTACCGCATGACGGCGGGGTCGTTGTCGAGGGCGAGCAGCTCGGGGGCGTCGGCCTCCGTGACCGGGTGCAGGACGAGCCGGTCGGTCTCCAGGAAGGTGCGCATACGGCGATCCTCACCGCCGGCGGCCGGACCGCGCCACCCGATAAGCGCGCGGGCGTCACCGGTCCGGGCCGGGCTTGGGCCTGGGACGGTGCCCGGGTCCGGGGTCGGGCACCGGGCCGGTACCTGGTTCCGGGCCGGGTCAGGTCCCTTGCCGGGTCAGGTCCCGGCCCTGGACCCGGTCCCGGCCCTGGACCAGGAACGTCAGCCCTTCCGGGCTGCGCAGCCGCACGACGCGGCGGGCGCCTTCTCCGGCGAGGGTGACGAGGTCCGGCCCGTGGGCGCGGGCCCGGCGGATCACCGCGTCCGGATCGTCCACGGCGAGGGCCAACTCCCACCGGGGTGCGGTGGCGGTGGCGGTGCCGGTCGCGGCGGGACCCGCTTCCCGGAAGACGGCCCGGCCGAGGGGCGTGCCCGTCGTCCTGGCGTAGAACTCCCGGGCCCGCTCGGGGTCTTCGCAGGCCAGGACCGCGTGGTGGGGCGTGCCCTCCGCCGTGGCGGACACCGGCCACCCCGCGAACCCCCGTGGCCGCCAGAGGGAGACGACGGCGCCGACCGGGTCGATCAGCGTGGCGATCCGGCCCTGGTCCCCCGCGTCGAACGGCGGGACGACGACCTGTGCCCCGTTCGCCACCGCCAGAGCCGTGCGGTGGTCCACGGCGTCGACCGCGAGGTAGTGGGCGATGTGCGGCGGAGTGCCGGGTGGGTAGACCGGCTGGGCGAGATCGCTCACCCCGCCGATCCGGTCGGGCCCGGCGGATATCTTGACGGCCCGACGCCAGTCGTCCTCGTCCACGGCGAAGTCCCAGCCCAGCACCGAGGAGAAGAAGGCGGCGGTGCCGGACGGGTCGCGGGTCTTGAGGTCCATCCAGCAGAACTCGTTCATCGGGCCGTGCCGCGTCATCGTGTGCTCCTCCGGTGTCCGTGGCTGGATACAGGGCGCCCGCACGGGTGCGCAAGCGGGTTTCCCGCGCCGTACGCGCTCGGCGGGGCACGGGTCCCGGGCACGTGAGCCGTACGCGCTCGGCGGGGCGCGGGTCCCGGGGCATGGACGCGGCTCGGCGGATGCCCGGACGGCAACGCGACGCGGTCGGCGATCGGCCTACCGGTGCTGCCGGATCGCCGCCGGATCGGCATCCCTGGCGTTGCTGTGGTCTTCCCCTGCGCTGAAGAAGAATGCCCAGGTCACGACGTTGTCGCCAGCACGCTGTGTGCCCGGCTCCGTCTCGAAGCCGTCACAGAGGACATCTCCGCCGCAGCCGAATCCGATGTCCCTCCCGTGTGCGGCGGCGTGCGCCTCCATCTCCTGAGCGAGTTCCGACGGCTCACGGCCGATCAGCCGTATCCCCTCGCAGGTGACCTGTGGGCCGATGCGCCCGTCCACGAGTACGTACGCCAGAACACAGTCCCGATCGACCACGTCGAAGGAGCGCTTCACCGCCGCCTGCCACGCGTACGGCTCCGGCTTGCGGAACTCGGCGACGCGCCGGCCCTCTTCGGTCACGTCCGAACGTCGGCGAAGCCCAGCCCGGCCATGGCAGCGGCGCAGTCCGTCCAGCTCATCCCGAAGCGCAACGGCCCGAGTGCCTGCCCCGACACGTACTCCCACTGATCGCGCTCCCGTCCGGCAGCACTACCCACAAGTTCTGATCCATCACCTGATGATCCCCCGCTAGGGCGCCCCGTGGACCCGCCCCGGCTCCTCCGCGTCCGCCAGCAGCCGGCGCACCGTCTCGCCCGCCTCGGCCGGGGATCTGCGCGCGCCCCGGTCGTCGGTGGGGCCCGGGCGCCAGCCCTCCATGACGGTGATGCGGCCCGCCTCGGCCTCGAAGACGCGGCCCGTCACCCCCTCGCTCGCGGCGGAGCCGAGCCAGACGACGAGGGGCGAGACGTTCGCGGGGGCCATGGCGTCGAACTCCCCCGCCCCCGGGGCCGCCATCGCCTCGGCGAAGGTCCGCTCGGTCATCCGGGTCCGGGCGGCCGGGGCGAGGGCGTTGACGTGGACCCCGTACCGGCCCAGCTCGGCCGCGGCGACCAGGGTCAGGGCGACGATTCCGGCCTTGGCCGCCGCGTAGTTGCCCTGGCCGACGCTGCCGAGGAGTCCGGCGCCGGAGCTGGTGTTGACGACCCGGGCGACCGGCGGGCGGCCCGCCTTCGCCTCGGCCCGCCAGTGGGCGGCGGCGTGCTTCAGGGGCAGGAAGTGGCCCCTGAGGTGGACCCGCATCACCGCGTCCCAGTCGTCCTCGTCCAGGTTGACGAGCATCCGGTCGCGCAGGAAGCCCGCGTTGTTGACCAGGGTGTCGAGGTGTCCGAAGGTCTCCACGGCGGTGGCGACCAAGGAGGCCGCGCCCTCGGCCGTGGCGATGTCGCCGCCGTGGACGACGGCTTCGCCGCCCGCCGCCGCGATCTCGTCGACGACCTCGCGGGCCGGGCCGGAGGAGCCACCGCCCCCGTCGGGTCCGACGCCGAGGTCGTTGACGACGACCCGCGCCCCTTCGGCGGCGAAGGCCAGGGCGTGGGCCCGGCCGAGCCCCCGCCCGGCGCCCGTGACGGCGACGACCCGGTCCGCGCAGAGTCCGGCACGGCGTGCGGTGGGTGCGGTCATCTCATCTCCCCATGATCGAAGGCTGGTTGACGGCCAGTGGCCCGTTGACGGCCGATGGGCGGCCAGGAGACGGCCGGCGGACGGCCGGTTGGCGCACGGGGACGGGACTGCTACCGTCCACCTAACAAATGTTTGGTGGAAAGGTAGCTGATCCTCCGATGAGTGTCTCCACCGCCAGCCCCTCGGACGGCGTGCGCGTCGTCACCGTGGACCGTCCCCCCGTCAACGCGCTCCCCGTGCGGGGCTGGTACGACCTGGCGGACGCCGTCCGCTCGGCGGGCCTCGATCCCGGGGTCCGCTGCGTCGTCCTGGCCGCCGCCGGGCGCGGCTTCAACGCGGGCGTCGACATCAAGGAGTTGCAGCGCGACACGGGGCACGAGGCCCTGCTGGGCGCCAACCGGGGCTGCGCCGAGGCGTTCGCCGCGGTGTACGCCTGCGAGGTCCCGGTCGTCGCGGCGGTGCAGGGGTTCTGCCTGGGCGGCGGGGTCGGGCTCGTCGGGAACGCCGACGCGATCGTCGCGAGCGAGGACGCGGTCTTCGGCCTGCCGGAGCTGGACCGGGGTGCGCTCGGCGCCGCGACCCACCTGGCGCGGCTGGTCCCGCAGCACCTGATGCGCACGCTGTACTACACCTCCCGCACCGTGACCGCGGCCGAGCTGCTCGCCCACGGATCGGTCTGGCGGGTGGTCCGGGCCGGGGAACTGATGGACGCGGCACTGGAGTTGGCGGCCGAGATCGCCGCCAAGGACGGCCACCTGCTGCGGCTCGCGAAAGCCGCGCTGAACGGCATCGACCCCGTCGACGTACAGCGCAGCTACCGCTTCGAGCAGGGGTTCACCTTCGAGGCGAACCTCGCCGGGACCGCCGCCCGGGTCCGCGACACCTTCGGCAAGGAGGCCTGAACCGTGACCACTCCCCCTCATGTGCGCGACAAGACGATGACGCCCGAGGAGGTCGTCGACCGGCTGAGCAGCGGCATGACGATCGGGATCGGCGGCTGGGGGTCCCGCCGCAAGCCGATGGCCCTGGTCAGGGCGCTGCTCCGGTCGCCCGTCACCGATCTCACGGTGATCTCCTACGGCGGCCCGGACGTGGGGCTGCTGGCCGCGGCGGGCCGGATCGCCCGCCTGGTCACGGCATTCGTGACGCTCGACTCCATCCCGCTGGAGCCGCACTACCGGGCGGCCCGGCAGCGCGGGGCGTTCGCCCTGACGGAGATCGACGAGGCGATGTTCATGTGGGGGCTGCACGCGGCGGCGAACCGGCTGCCGTTCCTGCCGGTTCGCGCGGGCCTCGGATCGGATGTGATGCGGGTCAACCCCGAGCTGCGCACGGTGACCTCACCGTACGAGGACGGCGAGGAGTTCGTGGCGGCGCCGGCCCTGCGGATGGACGCGGCGCTGGTCCACCTCAACCGGGCGGACCGCCTCGGCAACGGCCAGTACCTGGGCCCCGATCCCTACTTCGACGACCTGTTCTGCGAAGCGGCGGACGCGGCGTACGTCTCCTGCGAACGCATCGTACGGACGGAGGAGTTGACCGGGAACGCCACCGCCCCGCAGACCCTCCTCGTCCAACGGCACTCGGTCACCGGTGTCGTGGAGACCCCGGGCGGGGCGCACTTCACGTCCTGCGTACCCGACCACCCGCGCGACGAGCCGTTCCAGAAGGCCTACGCCGCCGCGGCGGCGGACCCGGCCGCCTGGGCGGAGTTCGCCGCCCGCTTCCTGCCGCCGGACGGCGACGAGAAGGGCTACCAGCAGGCGGTCCGCACCTGGCACGAGGAGCAGACATGAACGCACCCACCCCCGACACCGACACCGAGGCCGACACCGGGAGCATCACCCGTGCCGAGCACTGCGTGATCGCCTGCGCCGAGGCCTGGCGGGGCGACGGCGAGATCCTGGCCAGCCCGATGGGCGCGGTGCCGTCGGCCGGCGCGCGGCTGGCCCGGCTGACCTTCGCCCCCGACCTGCTGCTCACGGACGGCGAGGCGACACTCGTCGGCCCGGACGGCGAGGCGGAGGGCTGGCTGCCCTACCGCAGGCATCTGGCGCTGGTGACCGGCGGGCGGCGGCACGTGATGATGGGCGCGAGCCAGATCGACCGCTTCGGCAACCAGAACATCTCCTGCATCGGCGACTGGGAGCAGCCCTCGCGGCAACTGCTCGGCGTACGCGGAGCCCCGGTCAACACCCTGAACAACCCCGTGAGTTACTGGATCCCCCGGCACTCCCCCCGGGTCTTCGTCGAGCGCGTCGACATGATCTGCGGAGTCGGCCACGACAGCGCGCGGGCGGCGGGCCCCTCCGCCACCCGCTTCCACCGCATCCCCCGGGTCGTCAGCGATCTCGGGGTCTTCGACTTCGCGACGCCCGACCGTTCGATGCGCCTCGCCTCGGTCCACCCCGGCGTCACGGTGGACCAGGTCCGCGAAGCGACGGGCTTCGCACTCGCGGTCCCCGCCGACGTCCCGTACACCCGCGACCCGACCGCGGCCGAACTCACCCTGATCCGCGAGGTCGTCGACCCGGCCCGCACCCGGGACCGGGAGGTCCGGTCCTGATGCGCACCGCCCTGACCGACCTCGTCGGCGTGCGGCACCCGATCGTGCAGACCGGGATGGGCTGGGTGGCGGGCCCCCGTCTGGTCACCGCGACCGCACGGGCCGGGGCGCTCGGCATCCTGGCCTCGGCGACCATGTCACCGGACCAACTGCGTTCGGCCGTACGGGAGGTGCAGTCCCGGACGGACGCGCCGTTCGGGGTGAACCTGCGGGCGGACGCGGGGGACGCCCGGGAGCGGGTCCGGATCATGGTCGAGGAGGGTGTGCGGGTGGCGTCGTTCGCACTCGCCCCGTCGAAGGAGCTGATCGCGGAGTTGAAGGACGCGGGCGTGGTCGTCGTCCCGTCGGTGGGGGCCCGGCGGCACGCGGAGAAGGTCGCGGCCTGGGGCGCGGACGCGGTGATCGTGCAGGGCGGCGAGGGCGGCGGCCACACCGGGGAGGTCGCCACCACGGTGCTGCTGCCGCAGGTCGTGGACGCGGTGGACATCCCGGTGGTCGCGGCGGGCGGCTTCCATGACGGCCGGGGTCTGGTGGCGGCGCTGGCGTACGGGGCGGCGGGCGTCGCGATGGGCACCCGGTTCCTGCTGACGTCGGACTCGACGGTCCCGGACGCGGTGAAGGCCCGCTATCTGGCGGCGACCGCCAAGGACATCACCCTGACGAGAGCGGTGGACGGCCTCCCGCACCGGATGCTCCGTACGGAGATGGTGGCGGAGCTGGAGGGTGCGGGCCGGCTGCGCTCCCTGTACCGGGCGGTGCGCCGGGCGTCCGGCTTCCGCCGGATCTCCGGCCTGAGCCGGCCGGGCATGGTCCGCGACGGCCTGGCGATGCGGCACGGCAAGGAGCTGAGCTGGAGTCAGGTGCTGCTGGCGGCGAACACCCCGATGCTGTTGAGGGCGGCCATGGTCGACGGCCGCACTGACCTCGGCATCATGGCATCGGGCCAGGTCGCTGCCCTGATCGAGGACCTGCCGAGCGTGGCGGAGCTGGTGGACCGGATCGTGGCGGAGGCGGAGACGGCCCGCGCGCGTCTGGTCGACCCGCCCCGGCCACATCGGCCGGAGCCCGGGCCCTCGGCCGACACCGACAACCAGGCGGCCGCACCCAGCCCGTCCGGCGCTTGAGGAAGAAGCCCGGTCGGGGGCTTTCGGGGCCCTGCCCCGGACCCCGGTCCTCAATCGCCGGACGGCCTGAAACAGGCCCTACGCGGCCCGACGGCCCCGAGCAGGCGCACCGGAGCGACCGGCGCCGCGCGCCTCGCCGCCGGAGCGGCCCGCGCCACCGGAGCGCCCCGCACCGCCACCGGAACGCGCACCCTGAGCACCGCCACCGCCACCGCCACCGACGCCGGCGGCCCCGCGCCGTCCGCGTCCCCGGCTGCCGGAGCGCACCGCGCCCCCGCCGGAGCCGCCCGCCGCACCGCCCGACCGGGTCCGCTGCTTCGGCGGCGTCGCCTGCGGCACCTCGATCACGATCGCGACGCCCGAGGGCTCGCGGGCCCCCGTGATCCGGCCCAGTTCCGCGTCGCTGGAGGTGACCCGCGTGGTGCGCGGCGCGATGCCCGCGTCCTGCATGAGCCGGGTCATCTCGCGCTTCTCCTCGGGCAGCACCAGCGTGACGACGCTGCCGGACTCCCCGGCGCGCGCCGTGCGCCCGCCGCGGTGGAGGTAGTCCTTGTGGTCGGTCGGCGGGTCCACGTTGACGACCAGGTCGAGGTCGTCGACATGGATGCCGCGGGCCGCGACGTTCGTCGCGACGAGCGCGGTGACCTGCCCGTTCTTGAACTGGTCGAGCGTCCGGTTGCGCTGCGGCTGGGAGCGCCCGCCGTGCAGGGCGGCCGCCCGTACACCGCTGGCGAGCAGCCGCTTGGCGAAGCGGTCGGCGGCGCGCTTGGTGTCGACGAACATGATCACCCGGCCCTCGCGGGCGGCGATCTTCGTGGCGACGGCCTTCTTGTCGGTCTCGTCCAGGACGTGGAGGACGTGGTGCTCCATCGTGGTGACCGCACCGGCGGACGGGTCGACGGAGTGCACGACCGGGTCGGTGAGGAACATCTTCACGAGCCGGTCGATGTTCTTGTCGAGGGTCGCGGAGAACAGCATCCGCTGCCCGTCTGCCTCGACCTGCTTGAGCAGGGCGACGACCTGCGGCATGAAGCCCATGTCGGCCATCTGGTCGGCCTCGTCGAGGACGGTGATGGAGACCTCGTCCAGGCGGCAGTCGCCGCGCTCGATGAGGTCCTTGAGCCGGCCCGGGGTGGCGACGAGCACTTCGGCGCCGCGCCGCAGGGTGGCGGACTGCTTGGTGATCGACATGCCGCCGACGACGGTGGCGAGCCGCAGGTTCACGGCGGTCGCGTACGGGGTCAGCGCGTCGGTGACCTGCTGGGCCAGCTCACGCGTGGGCACGAGGACCATGGCGAGCGGGGCGCGCGGCTCGCTGCGGCGCCCTGCGGTGCGGGCCAGCAGCGCCAGGCCGAAGGCGAGCGTCTTGCCGGAGCCGGTGCGTCCGCGGCCGAGGATGTCGCGGCCGGCCAGCGAGTTCGGCAGGGTCGCGCCCTGGATCGGGAAGGGCTCGGTGACGCCCTGCGCGGTGAGGGTCTTCAGCAGCCCGCCGGGCATGTCCAGGTCGGCGAAGGCGTCGACGGCGGGCAGCGCGGGGGTCACGGTCTCCGGCAGGGCGAACTCGCCCTGCGGCGGAGTGGCGCGACGGCGGGCCGGGGGCTTGGAGCCGCCCTGGGCCTTGGAGCGGGGCGCGCCGCCCCGGCCGTTCGCGGGAGCCTGGGTACCCGCGCCCTGGCCGCGGCCCCGGCCACGGGCCGGTCGCGAGCGGGGGGTGCGGTCCTGGCGTTCGGAGCTGGTCATACGGAATTGCCCTCCTGGGGGATTCCTGGGCAACTGCCGGATGGGTTTACTGCGATGTGCCGGCCCGGCCGTCCGGGTGCGCCCCCAGGATGTGCGCACAGAACGGGTTGTTGCGACGGGTCGTCGCTCGGACAGCACAAACCGGGGCCCGCACCTTCACGGTGCGGGCCCCGGTCAGCGAGGTACGCGTCCGGCAATTAGGCCGGGACGATGTTCTCCGCCTGCGGGCCCTTCTGGCCCTGCGTGACGTCGAAGGAGACCTTCTGGCCCTCCTGGAGCTCACGGAAGCCCGAGGTGGCGATGTTGGAGTAGTGGGCGAAGACGTCGGCGCCGCCGCCGTCCTGCTCGATGAAGCCGAAGCCCTTTTCCGAGTTGAACCACTTCACGGTTCCAGTAGCCATGTCATTCTCCTAAAAGAGGTGCAGTGCCGAGAACCCGCACTTTACGGATTCCAAGTCGCCGCATTGAGCCCCACCCGGAGAAAGCCGGAAAACAATAAAGCGCCTGAGGAAGCATTCCCGTCAGGCGCACATAAAGTTCATGGGTACCAAAACTGCAACGGGAAACACCCTAGCACGTCCTCTCGTCCGGCGGCGGAGCGCGCCGCGCCGCCGGAGGGAAAACTTTGCTGACCAGAGGGTGTACGGGCGGGCCCGCCGGGGCGCGGGCGGCCCCGGGGACCGGTTCTCAGAGCCGCTCGACGATGGTGACGTTGGCCTGTCCGCCGCCCTCGCACATCGTCTGGAGCCCGTAGCGGCCGCCGGTGCGTTCCAGTTCGTGCAGCAGGGTCGTCATCAGCCGGGCCCCGGTCGCGCCGAGTGGATGGCCGAGCGCGATGGCTCCGCCGTTGACGTTGACCCGCTCGGGGTCCGCACCGGTCTCTTTCAGCCAAGCGAGGACGACCGGGGCGAACGCCTCGTTGATCTCGACGAGGTCGATGGCGTCGAGGGTGAGGCCGGTCTTCTTCAGGGCGTGCGCGGTGGCCGGGATCGGGGCCGAGAGCATCCGGATCGGGTCCTCGCCCCGTACGGACAGGTGGTGGACGCGGGCCCGCGGGGTGAGCCCGTGTTCGGCGACGGCCCGTTCCGAGGCGATGAGCAGGGCGGCGGCCCCGTCGGAGACCTGGGAGGAGCAGGCCGCGGTGATGGTGCCGCCCTCCACGACGGGTCGCAGACCGGCCATTTTCTCCAGGGTGGTGTCGCGGCGCGGCCCCTCGTCCGCGGTGACGTCCCCGTACGCGACGATCTCGCGGGCGAAGCGGCCCTCGTCGATGGCGCGGAGTGCCCGGTGGTGGGAGGTGAGGGCGAAGTCCTCCATGTCCCGGCGGCTGATGCCCCACTTCTCGGCGATCAGCTGGGCGCCGTGGAACTGGTTGACGGGGGCGTCGCCGTAGCGGGCGCGCCAGCCCTCGCTGCCCGCGTACGGCCCCTGGGTGAGACCGAGGGGTTCGGCGGCCTGCCGGGAGGCGAAGGCGATCGGGATCTGGGTCATGTTCTGGGTACCGCCCGCGACGACGAGGTCCTGGGTGCCGGAGAGGACGCCCTGGGCCGCGAAGTGGAGGGCCTGCTGGGAGGAGCCGCACTGCCGGTCGATGGTGACGCCGGGGACCTCCTCGGGCAGTCCGGCGGCCAGCCATGACGTACGGGCGATGTCGCCGGCCTGCGGTCCGACGGTGTCGAGGCAGCCGAAGACGACGTCCTCGACGGCCGCCGGGTCGACGCCGGAGCGGGCGATCAGCTCTCTGAGCACGTGCGCGCCGAGGTCGGCGGGATGGACGGCCCCGAGGCCGCCCCCGCGCCGCCCGACGGGGGTGCGTACCGCTTCGACGATGTAGGCCTCGGCCATGGCTGCTGCTCCTCGGTGCGCTCGGGATGGACCGGTCTTTCGGTTACGTACGCAGGGCGATTCCGTCGAGCACCATCGAGAGGTACTGACGGGCGATCTCCTCGGGGCTGTGGTGTCCGCCGGGCCGGTACCAGGAGGCCGCGACCCAGACGGTGTCGCGGACGAAGCGGTAGGTGAGGCGGATGTCGAGGTCGTCGCGGAAGGCGCCTTCGGCGACGCCGCGTTCCAGGGTGCCGAGCCAGGCCTTCTCGAACTTCGTCTGCGAGTCGACGAGGTAGGTGAAGCGCGGCTGGTTGGCGAGGTGCTTGGACTCCTTCTGGTAGATCGCGACGGCGGGGCGGTGCCGGTCGATCTCCCGGAAGGACTCGGTGACCAGGGCCTCGATGGTCTCGCGGGGGCCGAGGCCGGACTCCAGGACCGTGTCGTAGCCCTGCCAGAGCTCGTCGAGGAAGGTGGAGAGGATCTCGTCGATCATCGATTCCTTGGAATCGAAGTGGTAGTAGAGGCTGCCCGCGAGCATCCCGGCCTCGTCCGCGATCCGGCGGACGGTGGTGGCGTTGTATCCGTGGGCGGCGAAGACCTCGGCGGCGGTGGCGAGCAGTTCACGGCGTCGCTCCGGCGTGGGGGTCACCTGGGGCTTCTTCTTGGTAGGCACCCGGCCATTGTCCGCCCGCGGCCCGTGTGTTCACGCATGCTGGCTGCTGACGGGGACGACCTCGCCGGTCATGTACGAGGAGTAGCCGCTGGCCAGGAAGACGATCACGTTGGCGACCTCCCAGGGTTCGGCGTACCGGTCGAAGGCCTCCTTCGCGGTGAGTTCGGCGAGCAGTTCGGCGGAGGTGACCTTGGCCAGGTGCGGGTGCATGGCGAGGCTGGGGGCGACGGCGTTGACGCGTACGCCGTAGTCGGCGGCCTCGACGGCGGCGCAGCGGGTGAGGGCCATGACGCCGGCCTTGGCGGCGGCGTAGTGGGCCTGGCCGCGCTGGGCGCGCCAGCCGACGACGGAGGCGTTGTTGACGAGGACTCCCCCGGTGCCGGCGGCCTTGAGGGAGCGCAGGGCGGCGCGGGTGCAGCGGAAGGTGCCGTTCAGGGTGACGTCGAGGATCCTCGTCCACTGGTCGTCGGTCATCTCGGTGAGTTCGGCGGTGCCGCCGAGGCCCGCGTTGTTGACGACGATGTCGAGGCCGCCGTGGGCGCGTTCGGCGTGGGCGAAGAGGGCGCCGACCTGGGCCTCGTCGGTGACGTCGCAGGTCAGGTGAGTGACGCGGTCGGCGCCGAACTCGTCGGCGAGGGCGTGCGCGCTCTCCTTCAGCCGGCGGGCATGGGCGTCGCCGATCACGACGCGGGCGCCCTCCTCCAGGAAGCGGCGGGCGGTCGCGCCGCCGATCCCGGCCCCGGCGGCGGCGGTGACGACGGCGGTGCGGCCGGCCAGCAGTCCGTGTCCCGGCAGGTACGGCGGTGTGTCCATGGCCCGGTCCCCCGACTTCTCGACGGTCTGTGGGTCGTACGTTAACCTACCAAACACTTGTTAGGGAACGTGCTCGGCGACGGCGCCGACCGGACGGAAGGCGGACGCCTCATGGATATGGCGCAGACGGCACGCACGACAGCCCTGCGGGCCGAGGCGCGGGCCTGGCTCCGGGACCACGTACCGGCCCGGCCGCTGCCCTCCCTGGAGACCGGGGAGGGATTCGCCGCGCACCGGGAGTGGGAGGCGCTGCTGCACACCGGCCGCTGGTCGGCGGTCTCCTGGCCGAAGGAGTACGGGGGCCGGGGCGCGGACCTCTTCGGCTGGCTGGCGTTCGAGGAGGAGTACTGGGCGGCGGGCGCGCCGGGCCGGGTCTCGCAGAACGGGATCAGCCTCCTCGCCCCGACCCTCCTCGCCCACGGCACGGCGGAGCAGCGGGCCCGGGTCCTGCCCCCGATGGCGAGCGGCGAGGTCATCTGGGCGCAGGCCTGGTCGGAGCCGGAGGCCGGGTCGGACCTGGCGGCACTGCGGTCGCGGGCGGTGCGCACGGACGGCGGCTGGCTGGTGTCGGGGCAGAAGGCCTGGTCCTCGCGGGCGGCTTTCGCGGACCGGGCCTTCGGCATCTTCCGTACGGACCCGGGGGCGGCGAAACCGCACCAGGGGCTGACGTACCTGATGTTCGGGCTGCGGGACCCCGGGGTCACGGTCCGCCCGATCGGGCGGCTGGACGGGAAGCCCGCGTTCGCCGAGATCTTCCTCGACGAGGTCTTCGTACCGGACGCGGACGTCATCGGGGAGCCGGGGCAGGGCTGGCGCATCGCCATGTCGGCCACCGGCGACGAGCGCGGCCTCACCCTCCGCTCCCCCGGCCGTTTCCTGGCCGCCGCCGACCGGCTCAAGGACCTGTGGCGGGAGGCGGGCGACCCGGCGGACACGGCGCTGCGGGACCGGGTGGCGGACGCGGTGATCGGGGCGCGGGCGTACCAGCTGTTCACGGCCGCCTCCGCGGCCCGGTTCGCGGCGGGGGCGTCGCTGGGGCCCGAGTCCAGCCTGAACAAGGTGTTCTGGTCGGGTTACGACATCGCGCTGCACGAGACGGCGCTCGATCTGCTGGGCCCGGACGCGGAGCTGGCGGACACGGCGTGGGCACAGGGGTACGTCTTCGCGCTCGCGGGCCCCGTGTACGCCGGGACGAACGAGATCCAGCGGGACATCATCGCCGAGCGGCTGCTCGGCCTGCCGAAGGGACGGCGCTGATGCGTTTCCTCCTCGACGACGAGCAGCGGGAGTTCGCCCGGTCGCTGGACGCGATGCTGACGGCGGCCGGCACGCCGTCGGTCCTGCGGGCGTGGGCGGCCGGGGACCACGCCCCGGGACGGGCCCTGTGGGGGCGGCTCGGGGACGCGGGGGTGTTCGCGCTCGCGGTCCCTCAGGCGTACGGGGGCCTCGGGCCGCTCCCCGTGGAGCTGGCAGTGGCCTGCGTCGAGCTGGGGCGGCACGCGGTGCCCGGACCGGTGGCGGAGACCTTGGCGGCCGGGGTTCTGCTGGGCGGGGCGGGCGGACCGGCGGCGAAGGAGTGGCTGCCCAGGATCGCCTCCGGCGAGGCGCTCCTCTCGCTGCGGCTGGCCGGGCACGGGCCGTACGCCCTGGACGCGGACGCGGCGGACGCGGTGTTCACGGTGGACGGCGACGAACTGCGGCTCGCGCCGGGGCCCGGGGAGCCGTCTGCGTCGGCGGATCCGGCACGGCGGCTGTTCAGGCCGGAGCCGGGCGGCGAGGTGGCGGCGGCCGGCCCCGGGGTGCGCGGGGCGGCGCGGGCGGCGGGTGACCTGGCGGCGTTCGCCACGGCGGCCCTGGCGCTGGGCTGCGGGGAGGAGCTGCTGCGGGCGACCGTGGCGTACGTGAAGCGGCGCACCCAGTTCGGGGTGCCCGTCGGGTCCTTCCAGGCGGTCAAGCACCGCCTCGCGGACACCCTGCTCGGCCTGGAGTTCGCGCGTCCGCTGCTGTACGGGGCGGCGGTGGAGCTGGCCGGGGGAACGGCCGGGGCGGGGGCGGCGGTCGCGGCGGCGAAGGCGGCGGCGGGTGAGGCGGGGTACGCGGCGGCCCGCACCGCGCTCCAGTCCCACGGCGCGGTCGGCTACACCGAGGAGCTGGACCTCGCGTGGTGGCTGCGCCGGGCCCGGCCGCTGCGGGACGCCTGGGGGACGCCGTCCGCCTGCCGGGCCCGGGTGCTGGCGGGCTGAGGCCGGGGGCGCGTCGCCCCCGGTTCAGGACGCGTCGGTCGTCGGCGGGGTGTCGTCGCCGGTGCGGCGCACGGTGCGCAGCGGCTGCCCGGGCCGCCAGGACCGGATGACCAGCGCCTCGCCGTCGAGCCCGATGCGGACCACCTCGGCCAGCTCCGCCCGGAAGAGGTGGAAGGGCTCCGGCGGGGCCGCCTCCTCGATGAAGCGGGCGATCACCCGCGGGTCGGTGATCTCCACGGCACGGCCGCTGACGCGGACGTCCCCGTCGTTCAGCTCGGCGTCGGGCCCGGGGTTGGCCTGGAGCGCGAAGCGCGGATCGCGGCGCAGGTCCAGGGCCTTGCGGGAGTTCGGCATCATGCCGAGCAGCAGCTCACCGAAGCGGAAGTCGGCCTCCAGGCCGGTGACCCGGGGCGAGCCGTCCTTGCGCAGGGTGGCCAGGACGTGGTGCTTGTAGAGCCGGAAGCGGCGCCGCACGGTGTCGGCGAACTCGGGCTCGGCGGCGGCGAAGCCGTCCCAGGAGACAGGCGCGTGCGAAGGGGATGAAGACGTCGTGGATGCCATGGATGCCATGGAACACCGGATACCCGACATCTCCTGTCGGTGTTTACGCGCGACAGGCGGGCGGATTCCGACGGACCGAGCACCATCTCGTCAAACGGCGTCACCGTCTCGCCGCGTCAGGCGTGGTTCGCCGGAGCCGGCCGGGTGAGCCTCAGCATGACCTCGTCGTACTCCTCGTCGACGCGGCGGCTCTCCTCCACGAAACCCATCCGGGCGTAGAAGCTCCGGGCCCCCGTGTTCTTCTCGTACACCTCAAGGGTCAACGCGCCGTGCAGCGCCGCCGCGTGTTCGACCAGGCGGCGGCCCACCCCGGTGCCCTGTGCCTCCGGAGCCACGAAGAGGCCGCCGATCTCGGCGTCCAGGAGGCCCAGGAGGGCCACCACACGGCCGTCCGTCTCGGCGACCCAGTTCTCGGCGTGGACGAGATAGACCTCGCGCATCTTGCGGGCGCGCTCGCCCTCGCCCTCGCCGGGGATGAAGGGGTGCGCCGGGCTGCCGGCACGGGACCAGACGTCCACCGCCGCGTTCTCGTCGGCGGCGGCATAGCGGCGGATCACGGTGCGTTCGGGTGCGTTTTCGGGCATGGGCGCGACCGTATCCCGAGGCGGGGAGATCGGCAGCCGAGTTTCCCGGCCGCCGGGAGCCGGCCGCCGGGAACCGATCGGTCACGCGTCCGAGAACGTGATCAGCACCGCCTGGCCCATCGTCCGCAGGACCCCGGGCGACACCCCGGCCGCCAGGACCGCGTCGTAGCGGTCCAGCCGGACGCCACCGCCCTCCAGCTCCGCGCCGTCGTCCAGGGAGACGGCCAGCACCGCGCCGCCCTCCGGTGGCAGCAGGCGGACCGTGCCGCAGACGACGGCGGCCTCCGCCCGCGTACGGGCCCTGCGGTACATGACGTTGAGATTGACGACGGGCCCGCCCAGCAGGAAGCCCTCGGTGGGCAGGTCCCCGGGGAAGCCGTACGGCCACAGCGGCTCGTCGACGATGTGGTGCTCACCGCCGACGACGAGGTCCATGCCCGCGCCCTCGACCACCGTCAGGACGCGCTCCACACCCGGGAACCGCGAGAACGGCCCGTCGGCGGTGACGTCCGCCAGACTCACCCGCCAGTCGAAGGCGTCGGTCCCGGCGCCCTCGGGGCCGGCGGCGATCTCGCGGACGGTCCCGCCGCCGTTCTTCCAGGGGACGGTCGGGCGGTCGGCGGCGCGCAGGATCCGTACCGTCATCGGACGATCCCCCGCTCCCGGGCCGCGGCGAGCCAGAGCGGGAATTCGGCGACGAGCCGGTCGTACAGCTCGGGGTCCGGGACCTTCCGGGGGTCCTGGCCCGCGTGGAAGTACCCGGCGTTGTCGACGATCCGCTCGGCGGGGACGGCCAGCTCGTCGAGCTTGCGGAGGAAGTCGAACTGGCTGCTGCGGGTGTTGCCGAAGCCGACGAACTGCCAGAACAGGGGCAGCTTCGCGGCCTTGCAGAGGTAGCGCTCGGCGGCGAGCTTGTTGATCGGCCCGCCGTCCGTCTGGAAGACGACGAGGGCGGGCGCGGTGGAGCCGCTGTCGAGGTAGTGGTCGATGACCGCGTCCATCGCCAGGTGGTAGCTGGTCCTCCCCATGTGCCCGAGGCCCGCCCGGATCTCGTCGATCCGGCCGTGGTGGTTGTCGAGGGCGATGTCGGTGACCGCGTCGACGTCGGTGGAGAAGAAGACGACGGGCACCGTGCCGTCGTCGTCGAGGTTGGCCGACAGGCCCAGCACCCGGTCGGCCAGCGCCTGGACGCTGCCGTCGTTGTAGTACGGCTTCATCGAGCCGGAGTGGTCGAGGACGAGGTAGACGGCCGCGCGGTGACCGCCCAGTCCGTGCTTCTCCAGCGAGATCCCGGCGCTCGTGTAGTGGCTGACCAGGGCCGGAGCCGTCTCCCGCACCTTGGTGAGGCTGATGGCCGGGCCGGTGCCCGCGGCCGTGTTCGCGCCGTTCATGACGGGCCCCCGTTCTGTGCTCCGCGGACCTTGAGCGTAGGCCACGACCGGCCCCGGACTTAACGCCGGTCACTCCGGTTCGCTATCTTGATCGCCGCCGCCCCCACCGGCCCCGTTGCACATCCCCAGTGAAGGAGTCGGCCATGGAGGCCGCCGCCACCGCGTGCTACCGCCATCCGTCCTACGAGACGTACGTCCGCTGCACCCGTTGCGACCGCTACATCTGCCCGGACTGCATGCGGGAGGCCGCTGTCGGCCACCACTGCGTGGAGTGCGTGAAGGAGGGGCAGCGCTCGGTACGGCAGGCCCGTACGGTCTTCGGCGGTGCGGTGTCCCGGGCGACGGCGCCGGTGGTGACGTACGTTCTGATGGCGCTCAACGTCCTGGCCTACCTCGGCGAGGTGGTGCGGCCCGAGATCGTGGACCGGTTCGCGGTGCTCGGGGCGGCGCTCACGGGGCCGGACGGCGAGCAGTACTACTACCGGGGTGACACCTACCCCGGGTACGACCTGACGGGCATCGCGGACGGCGAGTGGTACCGGCTGGTGACCGGGGCCTTCCTGCACCTTCCGCCGGACGCCTCGTTCGGGGTGATGCACCTGGTGTTCAACATGCTCGCGCTGTGGAACATCGGCCGTGCGGTGGAGGGCCAGCTCGGGCGGGCCCGTTATCTCTCGCTGTACCTGCTGTCGGCGGTGGGCGGTTCGGTCCTGGTGTACCTGCTGGCCCCGGACACCTCGACGGTCGGCGCCTCCGGCTCGGTCTTCGGGCTGGCCGCCGCGTACTGGGTCATCCACCGGCGGCTCGGCCGTGACATGGCGGCCGTCAACCGCTTCATGGCCGGATTTCTGCTCTGGATGCTGATCTCGGCCGCGTTCACCTCGTGGCAGGGGCACCTGGGCGGGCTGCTGACGGGGGCCCTGGTGACGTACGGGCTCGCGTTCACGCCGGCGAAGCTGCGGACCTGGCCGGCGCAGCTCGCGGGCGGGCTGGTGCTGACGGGCCTGTTCGCGGTGGCGGTGGTGCTGAAGACCTCGGCCCTGACGGGCGGCTGAGGCCGGGCGCCGTGGCCGGGCGGCTGAGGCCGGGCGCCGTGGAAGGCACCCGGCCCCGGACGCGCCACGGCGCCCGCTGGAGTCCGGTCGGGGACAGGCAGGCGCCGCGTTCAGTTCCGTACGCCGTTGTACGGGACGTCTTGTGGGGCTCCCCCGGGCCGCGTGGCCCAGGGGGAACCCGGGTGGTGCTCAGACCAGCAGGGAGCGGTCCGTCGGGCGGATCGGCGCGTGCAAGGCGCTGGTCCCGGTCAGGAAGCGGTCCACTCCGCGGGCGGCGGAGCGGCCCTCGGCGATCGCCCAGACGATCAGCGACTGGCCGCGCCCCGCGTCACCGGCGACATAGACGCCCTCGACGTTGGTCGCGTAGTGCTCGTCGCGGGCGACGTTGCCGCGCTGGTCGAGCTCCAGGCCGAACTGCTGGACCAGACCGTTGGACTGGTCGGTTCCGGTGAAGCCCATGGCGAGGGTGACGAGCTGCGCGGGAATGCGCCGCTCCGTGCCGGGCTTCTGCTCAAGCTTACCGTCCTTGAACTCGACCTCCACCAGGTGGAGGGCCGCGACGTTTCCGTCCTCGTCGCCCTCGAAGTGGGTGGTGGAGACGGAGTAGACCCGCTCGCCGCCCTCCTCGTGCGCGGAGGTGACCTTGTAGAGCATCGGGAAGGTCGGCCACGGCTGGCCCGGGTTCCGGTCCTCGCCCGGCTTCGGCATGATCTCCAGCTGGGTGACGGATGCCGCGCCCTGGCGGTGGGCGGTGCCCACGCAATCGGCTCCGGTGTCACCGCCGCCGATGACGACGACGTGCTTGCCGCCTGCGTGGATCGGGGCGACGGTCAGGTCGCCCTCCTGCACCTTGTTGGCGAGCGGCAGGTACTCCATCGCGAAGTGGATGCCGCCCAGCTCACGGCCGGGGACGGGCAGGTCGCGGGAGACGGTGGCGCCGGCCGCGACGACGACCGCGTCGTAGCGGCGGCGGAGCTTCGCGGCGTCGATGTCCTTGCCGATCTCCACCTCCGTACGGAACTTGGTGCCTTCCAGGCGCATCTGCTCGATGCGGCGGTTGATGTGCGACTTCTCCATCTTGAACTCGGGGATGCCGTAGCGGAGGAGGCCCCCGATGCGGTCCGCGCGCTCGTAGACGGCGACGGTGTGGCCGGCCCGGGTCAGCTGCTGGGCGGCGGCGAGTCCCGCCGGGCCCGAGCCGATGACCGCGACGGTCTTGCCGGAGAGCCGCTCGGGCGGCTGCGGCGTGACGTCGCCGCTGTCCCACGCCTTGTCGATGATGGAGACTTCGACGTTCTTGATGGTGACGGCGGGCTGGTTGATGCCGAGCACGCACGCCGACTCGCAGGGGGCCGGGCACAGCCGCCCGGTGAACTCCGGGAAGTTGTTCGTGGCGTGCAGCCGCTCGGACGCCGCGGTCCAGTCCTCGCGGTAGGCGTAGTCGTTCCACTCGGGGATGAGGTTTCCGAGCGGGCAGCCGTTGTGGCAGAACGGAATGCCGCAGTCCATGCAGCGGCCGGCCTGCTTGCTGATGATCGGGAGCAGCGAGCCCGGAACGTAGACCTCGTTCCAGTCCTTGACGCGCTCGGCCACGGGGCGGGTCTGGGCGACCTCGCGTCCGGTGGTCAGGAAGCCCTTGGGGTCAGCCATGGGTCGCCGCCTCCATCATCTTCTCGGTGGTCTCCTGCTCGGAGAGACCGGCGAGCTCAGCGGCGTCCTTGGCGGCGAGCACTGCCTTGTACGTGGACGGGATGATCTTGCTGAAGCGGGTCACGGCGGTGTCCCACTCCGTGAGGAGCTTCTCGGCGACGGTGGAGCCGGTCTCCTCCTGGTGGCGGCGCACGACGTCGTGCAGCCACTGCCGGTCGGTGTCGTCCAACTCCTCGACCGCGCCGAGGTTGCCGACGTTGACGTTGTCGCGGTTCAGGTCGATGACGTACGCGACGCCGCCCGACATGCCGGCGGCGAAGTTGCGGCCGGTCTCGCCGAGGACGACGGCCTGGCCGCCGGTCATGTACTCGCAGCCGTGGTCGCCGACGCCCTCGGAGACGACGAGCGCACCGGAGTTGCGGACGCAGAAGCGCTCGCCGGTACGACCGCGCAGGAAGACCTCGCCGCCGGTCGCGCCGTAGCCGATGGTGTTGCCGGCGATGGTGGAGTATTCGGCGAGGTGGTCGGCGCCCCGGTCGGGGCGGACGATCACCCGGCCGCCGGAGAGGCCCTTTCCGACGTAGTCGTTGGCGTCGCCCTCCAAGCGCAGGGTGACCCCGCGCGGCACGAACGCGCCGAAGGACTGGCCGGCCGAGCCGGTGAAGGTGATGTCGATGGTGTTCTCGGGCAGGCCGGGACCACCGAACTTCTTGGTCACCTCGTGGCCGAGCATGGTGCCGACGGTCCGGTTGATGTTGCGGATCGCGACCTGGGCGCGGACCGGCTGGGCGGTCTCGGGGCTGGTCGCTCCGAGCGCGTCGGCGGCCAGCTTGATCAGCTGGTTGTCGAGCGCCTTCGTCAGACCGTGGTCCTGCTCGACGATGCGGTGGCGGACCGCGCCCTCGGGCAGCTCGGGGACGAAGAAGAGCGGAGCCAGGTCCAGGCCCTGCGCCTTCCAGTGGGTGATCGCCCGGTCGGTGTCGAGGAGTTCGGCGTGGCCGACAGCCTCCTCGATGGTGCGGAAGCCCAGCTCGGCGAGGATCTCGCGGACCTCTTCGGCGATGAACTCGAAGAAGTTGACGATGTACTCGGCCTTGCCGGAGAACCGGTCGCGCAGGACCGGGTTCTGGGTGGCGATGCCGACCGGGCAGGTGTCCAGGTGGCAGACGCGCATCATGACGCAGCCGGAGACGACGAGCGGCGCGGTCGCGAAACCGAACTCCTCGGCGCCGAGGAGCGCGGCGATGACGACGTCGCGGCCGGTCTTGAGCTGGCCGTCGGTCTGCACGACGATGCGGTCGCGCAGGCCGTTGAGCAGCAGCGTCTGCTGGGTCTCGGCGAGGCCGAGCTCCCAGGGGCCGCCCGCGTGCTTGAGCGAGGTGAGCGGGGAGGCGCCCGTTCCGCCGTCGTGGCCGGAGATGAGGACGACGTCCGCGTGGGCCTTGGAGACACCGGCGGCGACCGTGCCGACGCCGACCTCGGAGACCAGCTTCACGTGGATCCGCGCCTGCGGGTTGGCGTTCTTCAGGTCGTGGATCAGCTGCGCGAGGTCTTCGATGGAGTAGATGTCGTGGTGCGGCGGCGGCGAGATGAGGCCGACGCCGGGCGTCGAGTGACGTGTCTTGGCGACCCACGGGTAGACCTTGTGGCCGGGCAGCTGGCCGCCCTCGCCGGGCTTGGCGCCCTGCGCCATCTTGATCTGGATGTCGTCCGCGTTGACCAGGTATTCGCTGGTCACACCGAAGCGGCCGGAGGCGACCTGCTTGATGGAGGAGCGGCGCGCCGGGTCGTACAGGCGGTCCGGGTCCTCACCGCCCTCACCGGTGTTGGACTTGCCGCCGAGCTGGTTCATCGCGATGGCGAGCGTCTCGTGCGCCTCGCGGGAGATGGAGCCGTAGGACATGGCGCCGGTGGAGAAGCGCTTGACGATCTCGGAGGCGGGCTCGACCTCGTCGAGGGAGATCGGCTCGCGGCCGGAGTCGAAGCCGAAGAGGCCGCGGAGCGTCATGAGGCGCTCGGACTGCTCGTTCACCCGCTCCGTGTACTGCTTGAAGATGTCGTAGCGCCGGTTGCGGGTGGCGTGCTGGAGGCGGAAGACCGTCTCCGGGTCGAACAGGTGCGGTTCGCCCTCGCGCCGCCACTGGTATTCGCCGCCGATCTCCAGCGCGCGGTGCGAGGCCGCGATGCCGGAGGCGGGGTAGGCCTTGGTGTGCCGGGCGGCGACCTCCTTGGCGACGCCGTCCAGGCCGGCGCCGCCGATCTTGGTGGCGGTGCCGTTGAAGTACGTCGCGACGAAGGCCTCGTCCAGGCCGACGGCCTCGAAGACCTGGGCGCCGCGGTAGGAGGCGACGGTGGAGATGCCCATCTTGGACATGACCTTCAGGACGCCCTTGCCGAGCGCGTAGATCAGGTTCCGGATGGCCTGTTCGGCCTCGATGTTCTCGATGAAGGTGCCGGCGCGGACGAGGTCCTCGACGGACTCCATGGCGAGGTACGGGTTGACCGCGGCGGCGCCGTAGCCGATGAGCAGCGCGACGTGGTGGACCTCGCGGACGTCCCCGGCCTCGACCAGCAGGCCCACCTGGGTGCGCTGCTTGGTGCGGATGAGGTGGTGGTGGACGGCGGAGGTGAGCAGCAGCGAGGGGATCGGCGCGTGCTCGGCGTCGGAGTGCCGGTCGGAGAGGACGATCAGGCGGGCGCCGTCCTCTATGGCGGCGTCGACCTCGGTGCAGATCTGCTCGATGCGCGCGGCCAGCGCGTCACCGCCGCCGCCGACCCGGTAGAGGCCGGAGAGGGTGGCGGCCTTCATGCCCGGCATGTCGCCGTCGGCGTTGATGTGTATCAGCTTGGCGAGCTCGTCGTTGTCGATCACCGGGAAGGGCAGCGTGACGCTGCGGCACGCGGCGGCGGTCGGCTCCAGGATGTTGCCCTGGGGGCCCAGCGAGGAGCGCAGCGAGGTGACGAGCTCCTCGCGGATGGCGTCCAGCGGCGGGTTGGTGACCTGGGCGAAGAGCTGGGTGAAGTAGTCGAAGAGCAGCCGGGGGCGCTCGGAGAGCGCGGCGATCGGCGAGTCGGTGCCCATGGAGCCGAGGGGCTCGCCGGCGGTGCGGGCCATCGGCGCGAGGATGACGCGGAGCTCTTCCTCGGTGTAGCCGAAGGTCTGCTGGCGGCGGGTGACCGAGGCGTGGGTGTGCACGATGTGCTCACGCTCGGGCAGGTCGCTCAGCTCGATCTCGCCGGTCTCCAGCCACTCCTGGTAGGGCTGCTCGGCGGCGAGGGACGCCTTGATCTCGTCGTCCTCGATGATGCGGTGCTCGGCGGTGTCGACGAGGAACATCTTGCCGGGCTGGAGGCGGCCCTTGCGGACGACCTTCGCGGGGTCGATGTCCAGGACGCCCACCTCGGAGGAGAGCACGACGAGGCCGTCGTCGGTGACCCAGTAGCGGCCGGGGCGCAGACCGTTGCGGTCGAGGACGGCGCCGACCTGGACGCCGTCGGTGAACGTGACGCAGGCCGGGCCGTCCCAGGGCTCCATCATCGTGGCGTGGTACTGGTAGAACGCGCGCCGGGCCGGGTCCATCGAGTCATGGTTCTCCCACGCCTCGGGGACCATCATCAGCACCGAGTGCGGCAGCGAGCGCCCGCCGAGGTGGAGCAGCTCCAGTACCTCGTCGAAGGAGGCCGAGTCGGAGGCGTCCGGGGTGCAGACGGGGAAGATCCGGCTCAGCTGCGCCTGGCCGAAGAGTTCGGAGGCGAGCTGGGACTCGCGGGCCTTCATCCAGTTGCGGTTGCCCTTGACCGTGTTGATCTCGCCGTTGTGCGCGACGAAGCGGTACGGGTGGGCCAGCGGCCAGCTGGGGAAGGTGTTGGTGGAGAAGCGGGAGTGGACCAGCGCGACCGTGGAGGCGAAGCGGCGGTCGGAGAGGTCCGGGAAGAACGGCTCCAGCTGCCCGGTGGTGAGCATGCCCTTGTAGACGATGGTGCGAGCGGAGAGCGAGGGGAAGTACACCCCGGCCTCACGCTCGGCACGCTTGCGCAGGACGAAGGCCTTGCGGTCCAGGACGATGCCGGTGGACTCGCCGTCGGCGACGAAGACCTGGCGGAAGGTGGGCATGGTGGCGCGGGCGCCGTTGCCGAGGAGTTCGGGGGTGACCGGGACGTCGCGCCAGCCGAGGACCGTCAGGCCCTCCTGCGCGGCGATGTGCTCGATCGTCCGGACGGCCTCGGTGGAGTCGTCCGCGGGGAGGAAGGCGATGCCCACGGCATACGAGCCGGCCTCGGGAAGTTCGAAGGAGGTCTCGGCGCGGAGGAAGGCGTCCGGGACCTGGCAGAGAATGCCGGCGCCGTCGCCGGAGTCGGGCTCGGAGCCGGTGGCGCCGCGGTGTTCGAGGTTGCGCAGTACGGTCAGCGCCTGCTCGACCAGCTCATGGCTGGCCACACCGGTCAGAGTGGCCACGAACCCGACACCACAGGCGTCGTGTTCGTTACGGGGGTCGTACATCCCCTGCTGGGCGGGGCGACCGTCCATGGGCGACCAGGCGTCGATACGCATCGGCTCTCCCGTCGTCGTCGTGGCATTTGCGGTGCCGAGGGACGACGTTGGCCCTCTGCGAAATTTCGTGCAGGTTACATGATGGGGCGCTTCTCAAGAAGCGGAAGGCGTGTTCCAACATGCGGACACCGTGGTGACCGGAAGTGACTGGGTGACCAGAGGTGACCGGACCGTCCAGGGGGTGGGTCGCTGTCGGAACGATCGGCGCCCGGGGACCCGCAGAGAGCAGGCGTCGTTGCCTGCGGTGCCTACGGCTCATGCCCGGTGGCGAAGGAAACGAAACCACCGAGTAACGGCTACTTATGTGTAGCCCTGCATAGAGTCTCATTTTACGGCCGCAGGACCCGTCCCGCCCAGTGGGCGGCGCCAAGACGTACGTCACACGGGTTGCCGCGCCGTTGCGCCGTTCGGGCGGCCCGGTTACGCCGCCCGTCCACAGCTCCGCGGCGCCCGCGTCATCCGGCGGCGACGCCGAACAGGGTGCCGAGTCCGTACGTCATCGCCGCCGCCGCGCCACCCAGGGCGAGCTGGCGCAGCCCGCTGAACCACCAGCTGCGGGCGGTCACCCGGGCCACCACCGCGCCGCAGGCGAACAGGCCGACCAGCGCGAGGAGCACCGCGGGCCACAGGGCGCTCGCGCCGAGGAGGTAGGGCAGGACGGGCAGCAGCGCGCCGAGCGCGAACGCGCCGAACGACGAGACGGCGGCCACGAGCGGCGAGGGCAGGTCGCCCGGGTCGATGCCGAGCTCCTCGCGGGCGTGGATCTCCAGGGCCTGTTCCGGGTCGCGCGACAGCTGCCGGGCGACCTCGCGGGCCAGCGGGGCGTCCACGCCCCGGGATTCGTAGAGGGCGGCCAGTTCGGCCATCTCGTCCTTGGGGTGCTTGCGGAGTTCACGGCGCTCGACGTCGAGCTCCGCCTCGACCAGCTCGCGCTGCGAGGCGACGGAGGTGTATTCGCCCGCCGCCATGGAGAAGGCCCCGGCCGCGAGCCCCGCCAGGCCGGTGATGACGATGGTCTGCTGGGAGACGGCGCCGCCCGCGACCCCGGTCATCAGGGCGAGGTTGGAGACCAGGCCGTCCATCGCGCCGAAGACGGCGGGGCGCAGCCAGCCGCCGGTCACATCCCGGTGGGTGTGGTTGTCCCGGTGCGCCTCGTGCAGGACGGCTTCGGTCTCGATGATGGCCACGGCGTGCTTCTCCCCTTCGCTCCGGCGGGCCGTCACCCCGCCGTTCCCCGCTGAATACAACTTTCGACAAAGTCCAAACTACGCCGTCCGGGTGACCGCCGCCAGCAAGGCAGGCCTGGCTTACCACCCCTCTGACCTGCGAAGAAAGGGCAGCCTCAGCTATCTGGGCCGTCATCCGCATGGCCCCTTTCCCGCCGTTTTTCGCCTCTCCCCGCCCGCCACGTGGCACAGATGCGGACAGGGCCCGGAAACGGAGATCGGATACGGACCCGGATGGATACCGCCGGACGAGCGAAGGGCGACGCGATGAACACGGCCGTCGGCAATGACCGGGCCAGGGGTGCGCTGCTGGGGCTGGCGGTCGGGGACGCGCTCGGCGCTCCGGCGGAGAACCTGCGGCCCTCCGAGATCCGCCGCCGCTGGGGGCGGATCGAGGGTTTCGTGAGCGATGATCCGGCGGGCACCGACGACACGGAGTACGCGATCTTCTCCGGGCTGCTGCTCGCCCGGCACGGCTCGGCGCTCGACGTCTCCCATGTGGAGCGGGCCTGGCACCACTGGATCGCCGATCTGGACGAGGGCCCGTTCCGGGGGGCCGGGTTCAGCGAGCGCGGCACGCTGGAGAACCTGCGCCGGGGTCTGGCCGCGCCGATCTCCGCCCAGCACCGGCACGCCTGGAGCGACGGGCTCGCGATGCGGGCGGCCCCCTTCGGGGTGTTCGCGGCGGGCCGCCCGGCCGAGGCGGCCCGGCTGGTCGCGGTGGACGGCCGGGTCAGCCACGAGGGCGAGGGGATCTACGGGGGTCAGGCGGTGGCGGCCGGGGTGGCGGCGGCCATGGTCGGTTCGGGCCTCGCCTCGGTGATCGCGGCCGCGCTCTCGGTGGTCCCGATGGACTCCTGGACGGCCAGGTCGCTGCGCCGGGCGGTGGCGGCGGCCCAGCGGCCCCACCCCGACCGGCTCACGATGGAGCGGGCGGTGCGCTCGGCGGTGGTGATCGCCGGCTACCCGTGGACGGACCTCGCGCCGGAGGCGGTGGGCCTGGCGTTCGGGGCGTTCACGGCGGCGCGCGGGGACTTCCGGACGGCGGTGCTCACCGCCGTCAACATGGGCCGCGACGCGGACACGACGGCGGCGGTGGCGGGCGCCCTGGCCGGGGCCCTGAACGGGGAGAGCGCCGTCCCGCCGGACTGGGCGGGCGCGATCGGCCCGGTCCGGGGCAGCTGCCTGCCCTCGATGCGCGGCTACCACGTGCTGGACATCGCGGAACTGCTGACCCCGGAGGACCCGGACGGAACCGGTCCTGCGGGGCCGCCCTCGCAGGAGCGGGGCGGCGGTCGCGAACCGGCGGCCGTACGGGGCATGGCGTCGGCCTCCTTCGAGCCCGTCCGGGACCTGGCGTCCGCGGCGGCCTCCTCCGTGCCCGTACGGGAGGAGCGGCGATGACGGCGTCGGGCGGGGCGGCCGGCGGCGGACCGGCCGTGACCACACCACGCGGAGGGTCCGCGGGAGGCCCGGCGGATACGGCGCGCGACGCGGTCGGGCCGACGGCCGCCCCCGCCCCCTCCCGCCGCGCCCGGATCGAGGGGCTGCTGCTCGGGCTCGCGGCCGGCGACGCCGCCGGCTGGCCCGCCGCCCGGCACCGGGCGGCCCGGATGCCCGAGTGGACCCGGCGGCTCACCCGGGAGCTGGACACCTTCGCCGAGCAGAACGCCACCACCACGCTCCCGGTGCCCATCGCCCTGAACCAGCCGCCCGAGCCGCTGCGGCTCGGGCCGTCCGACGACGCCGAATGGGCCGCGTTCGCCGCCCGTACGGTGCTGGCGGCGGCGGCCGACGAGGCGGTGGACCTCTCCTCCGGCCGCCGGATGCGGGACGCGGTCGACCGGGGCTGGAACGCGCTGGCCGCCACCGTCGCCGCCGCCAGCGCCCGGGCCCCCGAGGTCGAGGCCGCGGTCCTCCCGCTGCGGGCCCGGATCTCGGTGCGGGCCGGGCTCGGCAACCTGGCCGCCGGGCTGCGGCCGCCCGCCACCGGGCACGACAACCCGCACTACTTCGACGACGCCGCCTGCGTGCGGGCCGCCGTGCTCGCCGTGGTCCACCCTGGTGACCCGGAGGAGGCCGCCGCGCTCGCCGAGTTCGACGCCCGCTACACCCAGGACGGCGACGGGGTGCACGGGGCACGGGCCGTGGCCGCCGCCATCGCCGCGGCGCTGGCCGGGGCGGACGTCGACACCGTGGTGAACGCGGCCCTCGCCCAGCTCCCCGAGGGCACCGAGATCGCCCGCAACGCCGCGCACGCGGTCCGCCTGGCCCGGGAGTTCGCGGGCGAGCCGGCCGGGGCGTTCGCCCTGGTCCCGGTGTTGGAACACCAGATCGTGGACCACGTCTACAGCTACGGGATCGCGGCGGCGGAGACCGTGCCGGTCGCCCTGGCCCTCACCACCGCGGCCCGGGGCGAGATCGCCCAGGCGATCCCGGCCGCCGCCTGCCTGTCCCGGGTCGCGGACTCCGCGCCCGCCCTGGCCGGGGCGCTGACCGGGACCATCGGCTCGGTCACCGCCGTACCGGCGGGCTGGCGTGAGGCGTGCCGGACGCTGGCGGGCTGTGCGCTGCCCCGGCTCGCGGGCACGGACCTGATCGAACTCGCCGGGCTGCTGGCAGCCACGGAACCGGCCACTCCGGGTGGACAATTCCGGCATGACGCCCACAACGGCCATGGAAGCCGCCCTCTCGACACCGCGCCCCTCCCCCACCACGCCCGGACTCGATGAACGCGTCCGCCGGGCCCTCGTCGGAGCCGCCGTCGGCGACGCGCTCGGCGGCCCGGTCGAGGGCTGGGCCCCCGAGCAGATCGCCGAGCGCCACGGCGGCCGGGTGACCGGGATCGTCGGCCCCTGGTACGGCGAGGACTGGCGCACCGCGCGCCCCGTCGCGCCGTACCACAAGGGCGACGGGCACGTCACCGACGACACCCTGATGACCCATGCCCTGATCCGGGTCTACCACCGGGTGCGCGACCACCTCGACGCGTACGCCGTCGCGGACCACCTCGTCCCGGACCTGCTGTCGCCCCGCTGGATCCCGGAGCTGGAGTCGGAGGCCCTCCCCCTCCAGCGGATCTTCCTGGCGGAGAAGTGGATCGTGGCCCGGCTGCACTACGGGCACGTGGACCCGCGCGAGGCCGGCGCGGGCAACATCGTCAACTGCGGGGCGGCGATGTACATGGCTCCGGTCGGCCTGGTCAACGCCGGCCACCCGGAAGCCGCGTACGCCGAGGCGCTGGAGGTCGCGGCGCCCCACCAGTCCTCCTACGGACGGGAGGCCGCCGGGGTCTTCGCCGCCGCCGTCGCCGCCGCCTGCCGCCCGGGCGCCACCCCCGGCACCGTGGTCGACGCGGCCCTCTCCACGGCCAGGGACGGCACCCGGTCCGCGATCGAGGCGGTCGCCGAAGTGGCCGTGCACCACGAGGACTTCGAGTCCGCGCTCGCCCCGCTGCGGGCGGCCGTGGAGCCCTTCGACACGGTCGGCCCCGACTACCGGAACCCCTCCCTCGGCGCGCGCCGCCCCTCCCGGCTGCACGCCATCGAGGAACTGCCCATCGCGCTCGGGATGTTGCTGGTCGGGTGCGGTGACTACCGGCGCACGGTGCTCGGTTCGGTGAACTACGGGCGGGACTGCGACTCCATCGCGACGATGAGCGGGGCGATCGTGGGCGCGCTGGGCGGCGAGGTCCCCGCCGACTGGGCCGCCACGGTCGCGGAGGCGAGCCGACTGGACCTGGACGCCCCGGCAGCGGTGCTGGCACAGGTGGCCCGGGAGGTCTTCGCCCGGGACCTGGAGCGCCGCCGGGCCCATGAGCAGGCGTTCGGCGCGCTGGCCGGTGAGCGGTGAACGTCCGCCTCACCTGGGCGCAGCCCGAGGATCTGGTCGGTCACGAGCTGCGGCAGGCCGCGCAGGACGGCCGGGATGCCCGGGAGATCGAGGAGCGGTGGTACGCGGCCGGGGGTGCCCCCGCCCCGGACCGGGCAGGGGCCTCCGAGCCGCCGGCACCGCCGCGCCTGCGCGCGCTGGCCGAACGTCTTCTCGAGGAACTCGCACTGCTGGATGTGCCGTTGGCGTCCGAAGAGCCGACCGGACTGGACGAGATCGTGGCCGCCTGCCCGCACTGGCCGAGTCCGGTGGACAGCGCGCCCGTCGTCGGCCGGGACCGGCTGCACGCGGCGTGGCTGGGCCGGGCGGCGGGCTGCCTGCTCGGCAAACCGGTCGAGAAGCTGCCGCTGACCGGCATCCGCGCCCTGGCCCGCGCCACCGGGAACTGGCCCCCGGCCAACTGGTTCACCGCACACGGCGTACCGGCCGAACTGCTGGCCGCCCACCCCTGGAACCGTCGCTCGGCCCCCACGTCCCTGGCCGAGAACATCGACGGCATGCCGGAGGACGACGACCTCGACTACCCGCTTCTCACCCTGCTGTTGCTCCAGCGCCACGGCCGCTCCTTCACCACCGCCGACCTGGCCCGGCTGTGGCTCGACGAACTGCCGGCCGGGCGGACCTTCACCGCCGAGCGCATCGCGTACGGCAACCTCCTCGCGGGTGTCGAGCCTCCGGAGACCGCCTCCCGCCGCAACCCGTTCCGGGAGTGGATCGGCGCGCAGATCCGGGCCGACGTGCACGGCTGGACCCACCCCGGCGACCCGGCCGGGGCCGCCGCCCAGGCCCACCGCGACGCGGTCCTCACCCACACCGGCAACGGGGTCTACGGCGCGATGTTCACCGCGGCGGCGCTCGCCGTCGCGGCCGGCGGCGAGAGCGATGTGCACGGCTGCCTGGCCGCCGGGCTGCGCGTGGTGCCGCCGCACTCCCGGTACGCCCGCGCGATCCGCCTCGGCATCGAAACAGCCCGGGCGGAGGGGGAGTTCGACGCCGTCGTGGACCGGCTGCACGCCGTCTACGCGGACACCCACCACTGGGTGCACGTGCTGCCCAACGCCGCGCTGCTGGCCGCCGCCCTCACCCACGCCGACGGCGACTTCACCCGGTCGATCGGCCTCGCGGTCTCCGGCGGCTGGGACACCGACTCCAACGGCGCGACCGCCGGATCGCTGGCCGGACTCCTGGCGGGCGGGCCGGACGCCCTGCCCGAGCGCTGGACGGCCCCGCTGAAGAACCGGCTCGCCACCTCCGTACCCGGCTTCGACCGGACCGGGTTCGACACCCTCGCCGCACTGACCCACCAGGAGGCTCTGCGCCCATGACCCGCATCGCGGTGCTCGGCAGCACCAACATGGACCTCGTCGCCCACACGGCCCGCGCCCCCGGGCGCGGCGAGACCGTCACCGGCCGGGAGTTCCGGACGGTCCCCGGCGGCAAGGGCGCCAATCAGGCCGTCGCCGCCGCCCGCGCGGGCGGGGAGGTGACGATGATCGGCGCGGTCGGCGACGACGCCTACGGCACCCTGCTGCGCGACGGACTCGAACACGCCGGGGTCGACATCGACCTCCTGCACACCGCCGAGGGCCCCAGCGGCACCGCGCACGTCGTGGTGGACGACACCGGGGGCAACCGAATCGTGGTGGTCCCCGGCGCGAACGGCGTCGTCACCGCGCTGGGGCCCGGGGAGATCGCGGCGATCGTCGCCGCCGACCTGCTCCTGATGCAGCTCGAAATCCCCCTGTCCGCCGTCGTCGAGGGAGCCCGCGCGGCCCGGGCACAGGGCGTTCGGACCATCCTCACTCCCTCCCCCGTCCAGCCCCTGCCCGATGAACTCCTCGACCACATCGACCTGTTGGTGCCCAACGAGCACGAGGCCGCCGAGCTGTCCGGGCAGGCCGAGCCGCACGCCGCGGCGCAGATCCTGCTGCGCCGGGTGCCCGAGGTCATCGTCACGCTCGGCGCGAAGGGCTGCCTGTACGCGGCGCGGGGCGGCGAGCCGGTGCTCTTCGCGGCCCCTTCGGTGAACGCCGTCGACACGACCGGGGCCGGGGACACCTTCGTCGGGACGCTGGCCGTGGCGTTCGGCGAGGGGCGGCCGGTGGCCGAGGCCGTGGCGTTCGCCTCCTCGGCCGCCGCGCTCTGCGTCCAGAAACCGGGCGCGTCCACGTCCATGCCCTACCGCAGCGAGATCGAGGCCCGATGAGCACCACCGCGGCAGGACCCCTGACCGGGCTGAAGGTCATCGACCTGGCCACCCTCTTCGCCGGGCCGCTCGCGGCCACCATGCTCGGGGACTTCGGCGCCGATGTGATCAAGGTCGAACACCCCCGTAGACCGGACCCCTCGCGCGGGCACGGGCCCGCCAAGGACGGAATCGGCCTGTGGTGGAAAATGCTCGGCCGCAACAAACGCACCCTGGCTCTGGATCTGTCCGCCCCGGGCGGCCGGGACGTCCTCCTCCAGCTGGCCGCCGAGACCGACGTCATCGTCGAGAACTTCCGGCCGGGGACCCTGGAGCGCTGGGGCCTGGGCCCCGAGGAGCTGCACGCCGTCAATCCGCGTCTGGTGCTGGCCCGGGTCACCGGCTTCGGCCAGTTCGGGCCGTACGCCCACCGCCCCGGCTTCGGCACGCTCGCGGAGGCGATGAGCGGCTTCGCGGCGATCACCGGGGAGCCGGACGGCCCGCCGACGCTGCCGCCCTTCGGGCTCGCGGACTCCATCGCGGCCCTGGCCACGGCGTACGCGGTGATGGCCGCGCTCGCGGGGCGGGAGAAGACCGGCGAGGGGCAGGTGGTGGACCTCGCGATCATCGAGCCGATCCTCACCGTGCTGGGCCCGCAGCCGCTCTGGTACGACCAGCTCGGCTATGTCCAGCCGCGCACCGGCAACCGCTCCCGCAACAACGCACCGCGCAACACCTATCGCACCGCCGACGGCCACTGGGTCGCGGTCTCCACCTCCGCCCAGTCCGTCGCCGAGCGGGTGATGCGCCTCGTCGGCCGCCCGGAGCTGATCGACGAGCCGTGGTTCGGCGCGGGCACCACCCGGGCCGAGCACACCGAGGAGCTGGACGCGGCCGTGGGCCACTGGATCTCCCGGCACAGCCGCGCGGAGGTGCTCGACGGCTTCGAGAAGGCGGAGGCGGCGGTCGCGCCGATCCACGACGTACGAGAGGTGATGGAGGACCCGCAGTACCGGGCGCTGGACACCGTCACCGAGGTCGACGACCCGGAGCTGGGGCCGCTGCGGATGCAGAACGTCCTCTTCCGGCTCTCGGGGACCCCGGGCGGAATCCGGTGGGCGGGCCGCCCGCACGGCGCTGACACCGAGGAGATCCTGGCCGGCCTCGGCATCCCGGAGACCCGGATCGCGGCGCTGCGGGACCAGGGGGCGCTGTGACCGGCCACCCGGTCCCGGCCCCGCCGCTGCCCGAGGGCCCGCCGCCACTCGCCGGACCGCCGCCGCTGACCTGGCTGTACGTGCCCGGGGACCGGCCGGAGGTGGTCGCCAAGGCGCTGGGCAGCGGGGCGGACGTGGTGATCGTCGATCTGGAGGACGCCGTCGCCCCGGACCGTAGGGCGTACGCGCGCTCCGCCACCGCCGAACTCCTCGGCGACCAGGTCACGGCGGCCCCGGACGCGGTGCCGGTCCACGTCCGGGTGCACGGCGAGGGCGACATCCGGGCCCTGGCGGAGCTGCCGGGCCTGGCCGCGTTCCGGCTGCCGAAGGTCACCCACGCGGTCTCGGTGCACCATGTGGCGGCCGTGGCCCCGGGCGTGGCGCTGTATCCGCTGCTGGAGTCGGCGCTCGCGATCGAGCACGCGTACTCGATCGCCTCGGCCCATCACGCCGTGCGCGGCATCGCCCTGGGCGAGGCGGACCTGCGGGCGGATCTGGGCGTACGGGAGGACGCCGGGCTCGACTGGCCGCGCAGCCGTGTCGTGGTGGCGGCCCGCGCGGCGGCTCTTCCGCCGCCCGCCCAGTCGGTGTTCCCGGACGTCCGGGACCTGGACGGGCTGTGGACGTCGTGCGGGCGGGGGCGGGCGCTCGGGATGCTGGGCCGGGCGGCGATCCACCCGCGCCAGCTGCCGGTGATCGAGCGGGCGTTCCGGCCGACGGCCGAGGAGATCGAGGCGGCCGAGGAGATCGTCGCGGCCTCGGAGGTGGAGGCGGGGGCGCTGGCGCTGCCGGACGGGCGGTTCGTGGACGCGGCGGTGGTGGCGTCCGCCCGCCTGACGATCGCGCTCGCCGGGCGGGCCTGAGACTGCGGGCCCGCCCGGCGAGCGGGAGGTGTGCGGGGGTGCGCCCGAGGGGCGCGGCCGGTCAGCTCTTCTCGGCTGCCCCGGCGCTCTCGGCGGTGGCGCCCTGGCCGGGCCCGTCCTTCGTGAGCGGGTCCTTCTTCGCCCCGGCGTCCTGCTGGTCGGCGTCCGCCTTCGCGGAGCCGTCCTCGTCGGAACCGTCCTCGTCGGAGCCGTCCTCGTCGGAGCCCTTCGCGGGGGCGGCGTCCCGGTCGGGCTCGACGATCTCCTCGCGGCCCGGACGGGTCTTCGCGGAGATCACGATGTAGACGACGGCGAGGACGAAGACGATGATCGCGGTCCACACGTTCAGGCGGAGACCGAGGACGTGGTGGGCCTCGTCGACCCGCATGTACTCGATCCAGCCGCGTCCCGCGCAGTAGGCGGCGACGTACAGCGCGAACGCCCGTCCGTGGCCGAGCCGGAAGCGGCGGTCGGCCCAGATGACCAGGAGTGCGACGCCGATGCACCACAGCGACTCGTACAGGAAGGTCGGGTGGTACGTCCCGGCGACCCGGTTCGGGCCCTCGCTGATCTCCAGCGCCCAGGGGAGGTCGGTGGGCTTGCCGTACAGCTCCTGGTTGAACCAGTTCCCCCAGCGGCCGATGGCCTGGGCGATGGCGATGCCCGGGGCCAGCGCGTCGGCCCAGGCGGGCAGCGGGATGCCCCGGCGGCGGCAGGCGATCCAGGCGCCGACGGCGCCGAACGCGATGGCGCCCCAGATGCCGAGGCCGCCCTCCCAGATCTTGAAGGCGTCGACCCAGTCCTCACCGTCGCTGAAGTACAGCTGGTAGTCGGTGATCACGTGGTAGAGCCGGCCGCCGACGAGGCCGAAAGGCACCGCCCAGACGGCGACGTCGGCCACGGTGCCGGCTTTGCCGCCCCGGGCCACCCAGCGCTTGTTGCCGAACCAGACGGCGACGAAGACACCGATGATGATGCAGAACGCGTAGCCGCGGAGCGGGATCGGGCCGAGCTCGATCACGCCGGTCGACGGACTGGGGATGAAGGCAAGATTCATGGCGAGGTCGACGCTACCCTGCCGGGCGGTGGGTACGGCAAGCCACCCGGCAACGTCTGGGTAACGAGGACCGCCTCACGCGCGGGTCCGGGACACGGTCAGGAAGCGGGGGCCGACGACGGATCGGCCGGAGCGGAGGACCCGGCGGCCGGTGCGGACGGGGTGGCGGTGCCCGGCTTCTCGCCCTTGTTGGCCGCGGCGACCCACTTCTTCAGATTCTCCGAAGAGATCTGCTCGCCGCCCTTGCTCGGGAAGACGGACTCCCCGTTGAGCAGCACCGTCGGCGTGCCCTGGAAGCCGCCCTCGCGGAACGCCGTGTCGGACTTCTTCACCCAGCTGTCGTGCTCGCCGTCCTCCACACAGCTGCGGAAGTCCGGTGTGTCGAGCCCCTCGACCTCGCCGGCCAGCTCGATCAGCCGGCTGTTCTTGCCGAAGGCGTCGTCCGGCTCCGGAGGCTGGTTGGCGAAGAGCACGTCGTGGTACGGCGCGAACTTGCCGGCGTCCTGGGCGCAGGCGGCCGCGTTGGCGGCGCGCAGCGACCCGGTGCCGCCGAGGTTGCCGTCGATGATCGTGGCCAGGTGGTACTCCACCTTGACCTGGCCGTCGTCCGCCAGCTCCGTGATGGTGTCCCGGAAGGCGGTCTCGAACTGGGCGCAGACGGGGCAGCGGAAGTCCTCCCAGATCGTGAGGGTGGACGGGGCGTCGGCGGCGCCGACCGGCACGGTCAGGGCGTCCTCGCCGATCGCGCCCGAAGGGGCGACGGCGGGGCCGGAGGCGGTGTCGCCGTCGTCGTCCTTGCCCGCGTTGGCCGCGATCAGGCCGACCACGGCGGCCAGGGCGAGCACCCCGACCACCGCCGAGGCGACGATCAGCGTCCGGCGGCGCTTCTCGCGCCCCTTCTCCCGCTCGCGCTGCTGGGCCAGGCGCTCGCGCGCGCTTCTGTTTCCCTCAGGGATCTTGTCGCTCACACCCGGGAAACGAACCGGGGAGGCGCCTCCGCGCCTCCCCGGCCCACAATCCACCCATTCGGGTGACCAAAGGGCTCAGCGCTTTCGAACGCCCTCGGCCAGTTCGCCCGCCAGGGAGCGGACAGCGGCGAGACCGGCGGCCTCGTCGGGGGCGTCCAGCATGGCCTTCACGAAGGCCGAGCCGACGATCACGCCGTCCGCGAACCCGGCGACCTCGGCGGCCTGCGCCGCGTCGGAGACGCCGAGGCCGACGCAGACCGGGAGGTCGGTGGTGGCGCGGGTGCGCCCCACCAGGTCCTGGGCCTGGGCTCCGACGGAGGCGCGGGTGCCGGTGACGCCCATCAGGGACGCGGCGTAGACGAAGCCGCTCCCGGCCGCCGTGATGGTGGCGAGGCGGGCGTCCTGGCTGCTGGGGGCGACGACGAACACGGTCGCGAGGCCGTGCTTGTCGGCGTGCTCGCGCCACAGCGCGGACTCCTGGACCGGCAGGTCGGGCAGGATGCACCCGGCGCCGCCCGCCTCGGCCAGCTCGGCGGTGAAGCGCTCGACGCCGTAGCGGTCGATCGGATTCCAGTACGTCATGACCAGGATCGGGACGCCGGTGGCCTCGTGCGCCTCGCGGACCGTGCGCATCACGTCGGCGATCCGGACGCCGCCGCGCAGGGCGATGTCGTCGGCGGTCTGGATGACCGGCCCGTCCAGGACCGGGTCGCTGTGCGGGAGCCCGATCTCGACGATGTCCGCGCCGCCCGCGATGACCGCCTTGACCGCCTCGATGCCGCCGTCGACGGTCGGGAAGCCCGCCGGGAGGTAGGCGATGAGCGCCGCCCGGTCCGCGGCCCTGGTGGCGGCCAGGGTGGTGTTCAACAGCTCGATGTTGCCGCTCACTTGGCGTCCCCCTCGATCTCGGCGCGGTCGCTGTCGGCGTCCGCCTCGACGGCGGCGTCGGTGTCGTAGAGCCCGAAGTAGCGGGCGGCGGTGTCCATGTCCTTGTCGCCCCGGCCGGACAGGTTGATGAGGATCAGCCCGTCCTTGCCCAGCTCCTTGCCGAGGTCCAGGGCTCCGGCGAGGGCGTGGGCGCTCTCGATGGCCGGGATGATCCCCTCGGTGCGGGACAGCAGGCGCAGGGCCTGCATGGCCGCGTCGTCGGTGACCGCGCGGTACTCGCCGCGCCCGACGTCCTTGAGGTACGCGTGCTCCGGGCCGATGCCGGGGTAGTCCAGCCCCGCCGAGATGGAGTACGGCTCGGTGATCTGGCCCTCGTCGTCCTGGAGGACGTAGGAGCGCGAGCCGTGCAGGATGCCCGGCTCCCCCGCGGTGAGGGTCGCCGCGTGCTCTCCGGTCTCCACCCCGTGCCCGGCGGGTTCGCAGCCCACCAGGCGGACCTCGGCGTCGGGGAGGAAGGCGTGGAAGAGGCCGATGGCGTTGGAGCCGCCGCCGACGCAGGCGACCGCCGCGTCCGGGAGGCGGCCGGCGCGCTCCAGGATCTGGCGGCGGGCCTCGACGCCGATGACGCGGTGGAAGTCGCGGACCATCGCCGGGAAGGGGTGCGGGCCCGCGACCGTGCCGAAGAGGTAGTGCGTACGGTCCACGTTGGCGACCCAGTCGCGGAACGCCTCGTTGATGGCGTCCTTCAGCGTCCGCGAGCCGGACTTCACGGCGACGACCTCGGCGCCGAGCATCCGCATCCGGGCCACGTTCAGCGCCTGGCGCTGGGTGTCGATCTCCCCCATGTAGATGGTGCATTCGAGACCGAAGAGGGCGCAGGCGGTCGCGGTGGCGACGCCGTGCTGGCCGGCTCCGGTCTCGGCGATGACACGGGTCTTGCCCATGCGCTTGGTGAGGAGGGCCTGGCCCAGCACGTTGTTGATCTTGTGTGAGCCGGTGTGGTTCAGGTCCTCGCGCTTGAGGAAGATCCGGGCGCCGCCGGCGTGCTCGGCGAAGCGCCGGACCTCGGTCAGCGCGCTGGGCCTGCCCGTGTAGTCGACCATGAGCGCGTTGAGCTCGGCGGCGAAGGCCGGGTCGGCCTTGGCCTTGTCGTACTCGACGGCGACCTCGTCCACGGCGGCGACGAGCGCCTCCGGGATGAACTTGCCGCCGTACGCGCCGAAGTAGCCCTCGGCGCTGGGGATCAGACCCTCGGGGTCCGGAATGAAGAATTCGGACGTCATGCGACGTGCTCCTTGGCATGGCAACGGATGGATGCACCGTATGCGCGGAGCGGCGAGCGCCACCGGGACCGGCCTGGGCCGCGGCGGTGCGGTCGTACGTACGAGAAGGGGTGCTGCGGTACGTCGGCCGGGGCTCGCCTACTGCGCGGACCCCGGGCGCCATCGCATCCCGTTCACCTGGCCGGGCTCGTCGCCGATGACGTACCGCACGCGCCGGCCGTGCACGCGCCGGGCGGGGGCGCGGCAGCCGCGGGGGCGGCAGCCGCGCGCCAGCGGGGCGTGCGGGTCCCGGGCCGGGGCCCCGGCGGGGCGGAGGCCCGGCCGGGTGCGGGGCACGGGACGGTCGGTCATGGTCGTCGGTCCCTGCTCAGCCGCGGCCGTGGCGGAGCGCCGGGTGGGCGCCCGCGGCGACGAGGTCGGCGACGGCGGCGCGCGGGTCGCGGCCGGTGACCAGCGACTCGCCGACCAGGACGGCGTCGGCGCCCGCGTTGGCGTACGCGATCAGGTCGTGCGGACCGCGGACGCCGGACTCGGCGACCTTGACGATGTGGTCGGGGATCTCGGGGGCGACGCGCTCGAAGGTGGAGCGGTCGACCTTGAGGTCCTTCAGGTTGCGCGCGTTGACACCGATGATCTTGGCTCCGGCGTCCACGGCGCGCTCCGCCTCCTCCTCGTCGTGCGCCTCGACGAGCGGGGTGAGCCCGATCGACTCGGCGCGCTCGATGAGGGAGACCAGGGCCTCCTGGTCGAGGGCGGCGACGATCAGCAGGGCCAGGTCGGCGCCGTAGGCGCGGGCCTCCCACAGCTGGTACGAGGTGACGATGAAGTCCTTGCGCAGGATCGGGGTGTCGACCTTGGCGCGGACGGCCTCCAGGTCGGCGAGCGAACCGCCGAAGCGGCGCTCCTCCGTGAGGACCGAGATGACGGAAGCGCCGCCCGCCTCGTAGTCCGCGGCGAGCGCGGCCGGGTCGGCGATGGCGGCAAGGGCCCCCTTGGAGGGGGACGAGCGCTTGACCTCGCAGATGACGGTCACGCCCTCGCCGCGCAGGGCGGCGACTCCGTCCTTGGCCTGGGGAGCGCGGGCCGCGCGCTCCTTCAGCTCGTCGAGGCTGACGCGCGCCTGTCGCTCCGCGAGGTCGGCGCGAACGCCGTCGATGATCTCGTCGAGCACACTCACGCGAGCGGCCCCCTTCCGAACGGTTGACGGTGAACAGGATCAGCCGTACCGATGGTATCCGCAGGATGCCCCGGGGCTCGCATCCGGCCACGTCGCGTCCCACTTCCTGGTCATTCGCCCGGGCCGGGCCGGGCGCTCAGGGGGCCAGCGCCGAGCCGAACGGCAGATTCCGGACCACGGTGAAGATCAGCAGGGCGGCGCCCACACCCCACCACCAGACGGGCGCGAGAGCGATGCGCAGGGGCTGTCCGCGCCAGGCCCGGACCAGCCAGAGGATCCAGACCGCGGCGAAGAGGAAGTAGCCGGCGGTGGCGATCGCGTTGGCTTCGAGCGCCGCGCCGAGATCGCCGTGGACGAAGGCGTGGGCGCTGCGCAGCCCGCCGCAACCGGGGCAGAGGACGCCGGTCAGCTTGAGCAGCGGGCAGACCGGGTAGTGGCCGGGCTCGTTGGGGTCGACGGTGCCGACGTAGGCGAACGCGCCGGCGACGGCGGCGAGGATGCCGATGGGGGTGGCGAGGCGGCGCGCTTTCGATCCCGTCCGGCGCTTGAGGACGGAACCGTGGCCTGGGGGGCCGGGCACCTGCGAGGGCTCCTCGCCCGGGGGACCTGTGAGCTCCGGGCCCACCCCGGCGAGGGTTGCGTCCTCGGACGCCGGACGGGCCGGAACGGGCCGGGCCATGTCGGGGGTCGGGCAGACGGTCAGCGGCATGTTCAGGGGGCCGACGCCCTGCTGTGGCTCCGTTTCCGGGTCCGGCGGCTGGGCGGCTGAGGGGGTAGGCGAGGCGTCCACCCGCTGATTGTCCCCCGCCGACGCGAAAAGGCGCAGCCCCGGGTGAGGGCTGCGCCTGTCGGCGTGTCGGTCGCCGGGACGGGCCGGCGTCCGGGTCAGTGGGAGATCTGCGCCCGACCGGCGCGCTCCCTGGCCTCGATCAGCTCGGCCGACTCCTTCGGCATGCCGAGGCCGGCCACCTTCATGGCGAGGCCCACGAGACCACCGGCGAAGATGACGGCGATACCGGCCCAGAAGCCGAGCGGGTTGGCCGCGACCATGAAGACGCCTGCGACGCAGAAGCCGATGAAAGCGATGATGACACCGGTCCAGGCGGCCGGGGTGTGTCCGTGGCTCGTGCCCGCCATGAGTTGCTCCTCGTTGGTGTTGCGCCGTGGGTGGCGCTGTACGTGTGGCCGCCGCCCGGGGACGGCTCGGGTCCATTGTCCCGTACGGGGCAGCGGGAGGTGAGCGTGGGGGTCACGCCTCGCGCGTCGGGTCCTCGCCGCGGTCCAGGGCCTTCCACAGCTCCTCGGGCCGGTCCGGGTCGGGGGCGCTGCGGGGTGCCTTGCCGGGGCGGGGGGTGCCGTCGCGCTCGTACTTTCCGGACATGGCGGGCCAGCGGCTGCCGTAGCGCAGCGCGAGGAGTCCGGCCAGCAGGATCAGCAGGCCGCCGGCGGCCGTGACGTAGGGCCAGGCGGTGTGGCCGATCGCGTGGATGGTGGCCGCCGCGTCGCCGGTCGTCCTGGCGGCCTCCTCGTCGAGGGCCGTGCTGTCGGACCCGCCGGCCCAGGCGCTGAGGGTGGCTCCGAGACCGCTGAGGGCGAGGAGGGCGGCGACGATCCGGCGGCCGGCGCCGCGTACGGCGAAGACGGCGACGAGCGCGGCGAGTCCGACGACGGCCAGGGCGGCCGGGACTCCGGTGACGGCCTGGCCGTCGACGCTCAGCGGGAGGGCGCCACCGCCGGTGGCCGCGTCGCCCTCGGCCCAGGTCTGCCCGGAGGCGAGGAGGACGACGGTCGCGCCGGCCGCGCCGAGGAGCAGACCGGCCGCGAGACTGCGACGGCTCCCTGCGGAGTCGGGCGCGGCGCCGGACGCGGAGTCGGCGGTTCGGGCACGGGGCTGGGGTACGGGGACAGCACTCACGCCCTCCACTATCCCCTACCGCCCCGACGCCCGTGGAGCCGGTCGGCCGTCAGCGGTTCAGCGGTCGTGGAGCCGGTTGGCCGTATGGACGGCGCGGAGCACGGCCGCCGCCTTGTTGCGGCACTCGGTGTCCTCGGCGACCGGGTCGGAGTCGGCGACGACCCCGGCTCCGGCCTGGACGTAGGCGGTGCCGTCGCGGAGCAGGGCGGTCCGGATGGCGATGGCGGTGTCGGAGTCCCCGGCGAAGTCGAGGTAGCCGACGCAGCCCCCGTACAGTCCGCGGCGGCTCGGCTCCAGCTCCTCGATGATCTGCATGGCGCGGGGCTTGGGGGCACCGGAGAGGGTGCCCGCGGGGAAGCAGGCGGTGAGCACGTCGAAGGCGGTCCGGTCCTCGGTGACACGGCCGGTGACGGTGGAGACGATGTGCATCACGTGGGAGTAGCGCTCGATCGACATGAAGTCGACGACCTCGACGCTGCCGGGTTCGCAGACCCGCCCCAGGTCGTTGCGGCCGAGGTCGACGAGCATCAGGTGCTCGGCGCGCTCCTTGGGGTCGGCGAGGAGTTCGTCGGCGAGCGCCTGGTCCTCCTGCGGGGTGGCGCCCCGGTGCCGGGTCCCGGCGATCGGGTGGACCATGGCCCGGCCGTCCTCGACCTTGACCAGGGCCTCGGGGCTGGAGCCGACGACGTCGAACCCGTCGAAGCGGAAGAGGTACATGTACGGGGACGGGTTGGTGGCCCGCAGCACCCGGTAGACGTCCAGGGCGCTCGCCGTGCACGGGGTCTCGAAGCGCTGGGAGGGGACGACCTGGAAGGCCTCGCCCGCCCGGATCCGCTCCTTGATGTCCACGACGGCGTCCCGGTAGGCCTCGCCGCCCCAGAGCGCGGTGTAGGGCGGCAGCTCGGACGGGGGCAGGACGGCGGGGGCGCTGCGGACCGGGAGGCGCAGGTCCCGCTCCATCGCGTCGAGGCGGGCGACGGCGTCCGCGTACGCCTCGTCGACGCCGGTGTCGAGGTCGTTGTGGTTGATCGCGTTGGCGATCAGCAGGACGGTGCCGTCCCGGTGGTCGAGGACGGCGAGGTCCGAGGTGAGGAGCATGGTCAGCTCGGGCAGCCTCAGGTCGTCGCCGCCGTGCTCGCCGATCTTCTCCAGGCGGCGTACGACGTCGTAGCCGAGGTAGCCGACCATGCCGCCGGTGAACGGCGGCAGGCCCTCGTCGCCGACCAGGTCGCGCGGGGTGTGCAGGGTCTCGACGGTGGCGCGCAGCGCGTCCAGCGGGTCGCCGGTCACGGGGACGCCCACGGGCGGGGTGCCGAGCCAGTGGGCCTCGCCGTCGCGGGCGGTGAGGGTGGCGTCGCTGCGGACGCCGATGAAGGAGTAGCGCGACCAGGTCCGGCCGTTCTCGGCGGACTCCAGGAGGAAGGTGCCGGTGCGTTCGGCGGCGAGCTTGCGGTACAGGCCGACCGGGGTGTCGCCGTCCGCGAGGAGGCGGCGGCTGACGGGGACGACGCGGCGGTCGACGGCCAGCTTGCGGAAGGTGTCGAGATCCATGGCCGGACCTTAGCTGTCGAGGAGGGGCAGGGCGTCGGCGTCGAAGCAGGTGCGGTCGCCCGTGTGGCAGGCGGCGCCCGTCTGGTCGACCTTGACGAGGACGGTGTCGGCGTCGCAGTCCAGGGCGACGGACTTCACGTGCTGGACGTGACCGGAGGTGTCGCCCTTGACCCAGTACTCCTGGCGGCTGCGCGACCAGTAGGTGCAGCGGCCCGTGGTGAGGGTGCGGTGGAGCGCCTCGTCGTCCATCCAGCCGAGCATCAGCACCTCGCCGGTGTCGTACTGCTGCGCGATGGCCGGGACCAGGCCGTCGGCGCCGCGCTTGAGGCGGGCGGCGATGGCCGGGTCGAGGCTGCTGGCGGGCGGCGTGGCGCCGGGCGTGCTCGTCATGGGCCCATTGTGCCGTGGTCGCGGAGGCGTTCCGGGCGGACGTCCACTGGGCGGACCCCGGGTGACGGCCGTACGCTGGCGGGCATGTCGACCCATGCGAAGCGTGAACGTCTTCTGCTCGCCGATCTGTTGGAAGCGGCAGGTCCCGAGGCCCTGACGCTGTGCGACGGCTGGAAGACCCGCGATCTGGCCGCCCATGTGGTGGTCCGCGAACGCCGCGCGGACGCGGCGGGCGGGCTGCTGGTGAGCGCGCTGAAGGCCCGGCTGGAGCGGGTGCAGGCGGAGTTCGCGGCGAAGCCGTACGAGGAACTGATCCAGCTGATCCGCACCGGTCCGCCCCGGTTCTCCCCGATGTCCCTCAAGCAGATCGACGAGGCGGCGAACACCGTCGAGTTCTTCGTCCACGCGGAGGACGTGCGCCGGGCCCAGCCCGACTGGTCGCGCCGCGAGCTGGACCCGGTCTTCGCCGACGTGCTGTGGTCCCGGACGGAGAAGACGGCCCGGCTGCTGGGCCGCAGGTCCCCGGTGGGGCTGGTGCTGCGCCGCCCGGACGGCCAGACGGCGGTGGCCCACAAGGGGACGCCGGTGGTGACGGTGACCGGGGAGCCCGCCGAGCTGCTGCTGTACGCGTTCGGCCGGCAGGACGCGGCGGACGTCGAGGTGGAGGGTGATCAGACGGCGGTGGAGCGGCTCAAGGCGGCCGAGCTGGGCATGTAGGCCCAGGGCTCGGGGGTGCCGGGTCGGCCGGGTCCAGCCGGGGTGCCCGGTCAGCGGGGCAGTTCGGCGCGGCGGAGTGCGGTGAAGGCGAGGCCCGCCGCGCCACCGGTCGCGCACACGGCCGCACTGACGGCGTAGACCGGCCCGGTGCCCCAGAGGGCGATGGCAGCGCCCGTGACGGGGTAGCTCAGCGGGATGAGCGCGTAGGTGAAGAACGTCGATACGGAGGTGACCCGGCCCAGGTACGCCGGGTCGGCGGTGGTCTGGACGAGGGCTCCGCACAGCGCGGCGGCCAGTCCGCCGACGAGGCCGACGAACGCGGCGGCCGCGGCGGCGAGGGCCACCGAGGGGACCTGGGCCAGGGCGGCGATGCCCGTCGCGCCGACGAGGGCGGTCAGGCACATCACCAGCCCGGCGCGCGGCACGCGGCCCCGCACGGCGAGGAGGAGGGCCGACCCGGCGGCGCCGGAGGCGAATCCGGCGACGATCCAGCCCATGCCGGCCGCGCCCCAGCCGCGCTGGTCGGAGAGCAGGATCATCCCGAGGTTGAGCGGCCCGACGAAGCCGAGCTCGCTGAGGGCGATGACGAGCATGAGCGGGCCCAGCAGGGGGTGGCGGCGGATGTACCGGAGCCCGTCGACGAGGTCCTGCCAGGCGTTCGGTGTCCTCCCGCTGTCCGCCGACGCCCCCTGCGCCTCGGCCGTCCCGCCCGCCGGCTCGGGCAGCGGCCTGATGCGCAGGCTCAGGAGCAGCGGCAGGGACAGCGCGAACAGCACTCCGGCGGCGGCGAAGGCGAGCGCGGGGCCGCCCGTGGCCACGACGAACCCGCCCAGCGGCGCGCCGACGATCGACGCACCACGTGCGGCCAGCCCGCGCAGCCCCTGGATCCGGCCGAGCTGGCCCGGGGTGCTGATCCGGGGCGGCAGGGCTCCGACGGCGGGCAGGAACAGGGCGTCGACCGCGCCGAAGAGCAGGGCGACGGCCACCAGGACGCCCACGGTGGGCGCGGTGAGGAACAGGGTCGCGGCGAGTCCGAGGACGAGCAGCGCGCGGGCGGCGTCGCTGCCGATGACCACGCGGCGGGGCCCGATCCGGTCGGCGAGCACTCCCCCGCCGAGCATGAGGAGCGCCCGGGGTATCGAGCCGGCGGCGAGGACCAGGCCGGTGCCGGAGGCGCTGCCGGTGCGGGCGGCGGCCCAGGCGAGGGCCATGAAGTAGATGCTGTCGCCGACCATCGACGCGCTGTACGCGCCGAGCCAGCGCAGCACGTTGGGGTCGCGGTGGGCGGGGCGTTCGGGGGCTTCCACGGCGGTGACCGTCATGGGTTCGTCCTTCCGGGCGGAGTAAGGAACTCAGGGGCGGAAGGGGAATCCGTACGTGTGCAGGGCGACGCTCTCGCGGCCCTCCGTGTCGCCCGCTTCCTCGCGGGCGCGGCCCGTTTCCTCGTAGCGGTCGATCAGCGCGCCCATCTCCCGGCCGAGGGCGGCCAGTTCCTCCGCGGTGAGGCGCAGGAGGTTCTCCGCGCTCCAGGAGGCGCCGCGCCATTCCGCGTCCCAGGTGTGCCGTGCGTCCTGGTGGGCCCGGTAGAGCTCGACGTGCTGGTCGAAGGACATCCGGCCGGCGGCGGCGTAGACGGCCGCCTTGTCCGGCGCGTCGTCGAAGTCCGTGTCGCTGAAGGTCAGCCCTCGGGAGGTCGGCTGCCACCAGCGCTCCCGGCCGTCGGTGCCCTGGCCCTCGGCCGGTTCGATCAGTCCGTGGTCGGCGAGCTTGCGCAGGTGGTAGCTGACGAGGGAGACCGCCTCGTCGACCTGGTCGGCGAGCTGGGAGGCGGTGGCGGTGCGCTTGATGTGCAGGGCTCGGTAGAGCTTCAGGCGCAGGGGGTGGCCTATCGCCTTGAGGGTGTCGAGGTCGGAGACGCGGCGTCGCTCTTCACTGGGCATGACACGACCGTAGACGCGCAGGAAAAGTTGCGCAAGAATAATTGCGCAATATTTGTTGTGGAGTTTCTGTTGTGGAGTTTCTCAGGTGCCGAGCAGCCGCCGCGCCGCCAGGGCGAGGGAGACCTCGACCGCGTCCCGGGGGCGGGTGAGGCAGCGGCCGGTGAGCTGTTCGAAGCGGCGGAGGCGGTTGAGGACGGTGTTGCGGTGGCAGTAGAGCCGCGCACCGGCCCGCTGCGCGGAGCCGTCCGCGTCCAGCCAGGCGGTGAGGGTCTCCACGATGACGTCGCGGTCGGCGGGGTCCAGTCGGTCCAGCGGGCCCAGGACCCGGTCGGCGAGCGCCCCGGCGAGCGCCGGGGAGGAGACGACCAGGGCGTCCGGAAGGTGCTCGTCGAGCAGGACGGTGCCCCCGGACGCGGGGCAGGCGCGCAGCGCGGTCTCCGCAAGCCGCCGGGCGTCGCCGAGAGCGGCCAGACCCTCGACGGCGGAGCCGATCCCGGCCCGGACGCCGGCCGGTACGTCCAGTGCGGCGGCCAGCTCGTTCAGCTCGCCGGGCGAGCCCGACAGCGACAGGATCGCGAACTCCGCGTCCGGGCCCGGGTGCCAGAGCTCCGGAGCGCCGGGGGCGCCGGGCGTCGTCAGCGGCGGGCGGGCGACGGCCCCCGGACCGCGCGGGGCGGCGGCCACCGCGAGCACGGCGTAGCGGCCCTGCTCCGGCAGGCCCAGCATCGCGGCCGCCTCGGCGAGGTCGGCGATCCGGGCGGTCCCGTCCAGCAGCGCGGCGACCATGAGCCGCTGCCGGTTCTCGCGCCGCCAGGACAGCCGCCGCTCGGCCTGCCGGTAGGCGTCCGCGACGATCCCGCAGTGCTCGTCGACGAAGTTCCACACGTCGGCGGCGACGTGGACGAGCAGCCGTACGTCGTCGGGGTCGCGACGGGCGGTCTCGTCCACGAGGTCCTGCCAGACCATCGCGCCGCCCATCCGGAAGGCGTGCAGGACGGCGTCGAGCGGCACGCCCTGTTCGGCGCGGATCCCACCGATCCAGCGGGAGGTGCGGTGGGCGGACTCCCGGAACTCCCGCGGCTGGATCAGGGAGCCGACGTTGTGCCGCAGCGAGTGGTGGACCTCCTGCCAGACCTCGGCCCGGCCGGAGTCGATGGCCGCCCGGTAGCCGGGCTCCTGGGCGTACAGGGCCTCGACCAGCCGGTCGGTGAGGGCCGGCAGCGACGCGACGAGGACCCGGGCGGCCCGGTGCAGCACCTCGACGGCCTCACGATCGGCCAGGGAGCGGAAGCGGTGCGGCAACGGGGTTGCCGGGGAGGGGCCGTGCGGCGCCCCGATCCGCGAACGTACGAGCTGTGGCATGGCGGCCTCCACCGGGAATCGACCGGCCGCGCGAGCGGCGGGCCCGGCACCCGGCCCGGGCGGGGCGCGAGCGCGGCGACACGATCCTGACGCCCGCAGAATGACATACCGCCCAGTCGGTACCTAGGGGTCTGCGCGGAACTCGTCATCACGGTCTCGCAACCTCCGGGCCGCGCGGGGGGTCAGGGGCCCAGCAGCCGGGCCAGCTCGGTGCGGGAGCGGATGCCGAGGGCGGCGAAGACATTGCGGAGGTGGTGGTCGACCGTGCGGGGGCTGAGCGACAACCGCAACGCCACCTCTCGGTTGGTGGCCCCCTCGGCGACGCATCGGGCGATGCGTTGCTGCTGCGGGGTGAGCGCCGCCAGCGGCTCGCCCGCCGCGCTCCGCGAGGCCCCGACCGGCTCCCCCGCCGCCCGCAGCTCCCCGGCCGCCCGGTCCGCCCAGGCACGGGCCGAGCAGCGCTGGAAGGCGACCAGGGCGTCGCGCAGCGGGCCCCGGGCCTCCCGGGTGCGCCGACGGCGGCGCAGCCACTGCCCGTACAGCAGCTGGGTGCGGGCCCGTTCGAAGTCGCCGCCCGCCCGGCCGTGGTGGGCCAGGGCCTCGGCGTAGCGGGCGTCGACCTCGTCGGCGGGGGCCAGCAGGGCGCGGCAGCGGGCCAGTTGGGCGGGCGCGCCCGGGTCGGCGGTCCGTGCCGCCCAGGCCGCGAACTCGTCCACGGCCGCCTGGAGTTCGCGGGACTGCTCGGGCTGCCGTCCGCCCAGGACCGCGGCCTCGACCCAGCAGGGGACGGCGAGCATCCGGGCGGCGAAGTGACCCCGCCCCGGGCCGGTCCCGACAAGGGGGGCCAGCCGGGCAGCCGCCTCGCCGGGCCTCCCGGAGGCCAGGTCCGCGCGGGCCCGCGCCCAGGTGGCGAGGGTGACGGCCTGGGCGAGCCCGTGCGGCCCCGCCCCGGTCAGCGCGGCGTCGGCGTGCGCGGCGCACGCCTCCGCGGGCCCCTCCACGGAGGCGGCGAGGGCGAGCACGGCGTGCAGATGGGCGGAGCTGTTGGGCTGCGCCGTACGACGGGCGGCGTGCAGCCCTTCCAGGGCGTGCGCCCGCGCACCTGCGTGCCGCCCGGCCCGCAGTTCGGCGTAGGCGAGGTGTTCGAGGGCCTGGGGCAGCAGCGCGTCGGGTCCCCTGGTCCGTACGGCGGCGAGCGCGCGGCCCCCCGCACGGCAGGCGGCGGTGACATCCCCGAGGACCAGGGCCGCGACCCCGGCCCGGAGCAGCGCGGCCGGGGCGCCGGGGTCCCCTGCTGGGTCGAGGCAGTGGCGGAGCAGTGCGTGACCCTCGGCGGTGCGGCCTGCGAGCACGGCGCACATGCCGGCCCGGTAGTGCTCCAGGCCCGCCTCCAGCGGGGTGCGGGCGAGGCGGTTCATGGCGTCGAGGTAGCCGAGCGCGTCCCCCGCCGCCCAGGCGGCCTCGGCCGCGCAGAGGAGGGCGTCGAGGGTCCGGCGGGGGTCGTGCGGGCCGAGCAGCGCGGCGGCGGCGAGCAGCGCTTCGTGGGCGTCGGCCGCGGGCCCGGAGCGCAGGGCCAGCATGCCGTGGACGTAGGAGGCGAGGCCGCGCGCGGAGTCGGCGGTCGGCCCCGCCGCGCCCGGCGCCCGGGGTCCGGTCCTGGCCAGCAGGGCCCGGGCCAGAGCCGGGTCGCCCGCGAGTCCCGCCTGCTCGGCCGCCGCGGCGAGGCGGGCCGCCCGCAGCGCCGGTTCGGTGGAGAGCAGGGCGGCGCGGGCCAGGGCGGCGGAGCGTTCGGCGTGCGGGAAGGGGGCGCCGGCGGCCGCTTCGAGCCGGGCGGCCAGCGCGGCGTCCGGCCCGGGCGCGGCACAGGCCCGTTGGACGAGGGCGGCGAGCGGGGCGGGCGGACCGGGCGGGAGGGCGATGGCCGGGGGGCGCGGGGAGGACGGAGAGGACGGAGAGGGCGGAGAGAGCGGAGAGGGCGAGGTGGAGGCGCCCGGGGAGGCCCGGTCTCCGGTCTCCGTCAGCAGGGTGGCGAGCAGCTCGTGGGCGGCGCGGCGGTGGGACCAGGGGGCGTGGTGGAGTACGGCGCGGGCGACGAGGCGGTGGGTGAAGTGGGCGCGACTGCCCGCCCGTTGAAGGAGGCCGTCGGTGACCGTGGTGCCGAACAGGGCCCGGTCCAGGAAGTCCCGGGGCAGTCCGCAGCGGGTGCCCGCGCGCAGCAGAAGCAGGGCGTCCGCCCCGGCGCCCTCCGGCTCGTGCTCCTGGGCCGCGGCGGCGAGCAGGAGCAGGGTCCGGGTCCGGTCCGGGAGGCCTGCGAGGCGTTCGGCGTGGGCGGCGAGCACCGCTTCGCCGCCGGGCAGCGGATAGGGCAGCGGGGTGCGGCCGGCGAGCTGGTCCGGGGTGAGGCGGCCCGTGATCCCGGCGAGCAGGCGTGGGTTTCCGGCCGCCTCGCGGAGGAGTTCGGCGCGCACGACCGGGTCGAGCTCCCCCGTACCGACAGCCATTTCGGGAGCAGCCGCGCCGGGGGTGATACCCCCGGTCAGCCGGTCCAGGAGCGCCGAGGCCGCACCCTCGTCCAGGGGTGCGAGGTGGAGCGTGGGCAGTCCGGCGAAGGCGGTGCCGTCGGCGGCCGAGAGGAGGACGGTGGTCCGGCTGCCCGGGCCGAGGTCGCGGGCCGCGAGCGCGAGGGCGGACCTGGACGCCGGGTCCCAGGTGTGCGCGTCGTCGGCGCAGACCAACAGGGGCGGTCCGGCTCCCGGTTCCCGCAGTCGGCGGGCCAGCGCCTCGGAGGTGATGACCGGGTACGGGGCGATGGGCGACAGGCCGGCGGGGAGAGACGGGCCGAGCGGGGCGACCGGCCCGCCACCTGGCACCGGCCGTCCGGCGGAGGCGCCCGAGGCGTACAGCACGGGGCCCCGGTCGCGGTGCGCGTCGGCGGCGGCGCGCAGCAGCGCCGTACGGCCGAGACCGGGCGGCGCGGCCAGCACGAGCACACCTCCGCCGCCCTGCCACGACAGCTCCAACAGGCTTCTCACTGTCGCGAGTTCATCGTCCCGGCCGTACAGCCGGAGCGGACTGCGCACGGTCGTCGATGGGTTCACACCGGCACCGTACGGTCGCGCCGACGGAGGTGGAAGCGCCGCGTCCGGGTCCCCGGCAGCAACGGCCCGGTGCGGTGCGCGCTCCCAGCCGGAGCCCTGCCGCGCTGTGCCGGAGCACAGTGCGGCAGGGCCGGGGACGCCGGGACTACGCGGTGTGCGGGCAGTTGCCCCGGTATTCCGCGATGGTCAGGCTCGGCTGCGGGAGCGGGCACAGGAACTGCTCGTAGCGGGTGTCGTTGTCGATGAATCGCTTCAGCCAGGAAATGCTGTACTTCGCGATCGTCGTGTTGGAGCTGTTCGGCGTGAAGTGCGAGGCGCCGCGCAGCTCCAGGTACGCCTTGTCCAGGGAGCCGGGCAGCGACTCGTAGAACGGCTCGGAGTGCGTGGCGACGGGGGCGACCGTGTCACCGTCCGCACCCACCACGAGGGTGGGCGTGCGCAGTTCGGGCCAGGACTTGTCGGTGTTCCAGCCGGTCAGCGGGATCGCCGCCTTCAGCGAGGTGCGGCTCTTGGCGGCCTCCAGGCTGCCGCCGCCGCCCATCGAGTGCCCCATCACCCCGAGCCGGGAGGCGTCGACCCGGGTCCGCACCGAGCTGCGCTGGGTCAGGTAGTCCAGAGCGGAGAGGAGTTGACGGCCCCGGCTGTCGGGCTGGTCGAGCGTGGTGTTGGTGTCGATGGTGAAGACCACGAAGCCCTGGGACGCCAGGCGCGGGCCGAGCCAGGCGATGGAGGACTCGTAGGCGGTGAAGCCGGGCGAGATGACGACCGCGCCGAAGGTGCCGTCGGCGGTGGACGTCGGGTAGTGGATGGTGCCGCCGCCGAACCCGCTCACGGCGAGCGAGGAGACGGAGGTCTGCGAGGTGGCGTAGGAGCCGCGGCTCGCCTCGATGGAGGCGTTGGTGGGGGCCGGTCCGCGCTCGTAGGGGTTGTCGGCGGCCTGGGCGCCCGGCGCCAGAGCGGTCATCAGGAGACCGGCGGTGGCCGCGGCGGCGGTCAGCAGACCCGCGAGCGTACGGGGGCGGGCCGTGGACGTACGGGAGCGGCTCGGGTGCGGGGGGTGCTGGTGCGAGGGGAGGAGGTGCTGCTGCACGAGGGGGATCCTCTCGGTGGTGGCGGAACCACACCACGCGAGGCCCACGAAGCCCGTCGTCCGGGGGCTCGGGGTGCGCCGCGTGGCCGCCGACGTCGTCCGTCGGCGTTCGCCACTCTCGCGGTGCGCCCCCTGGACGCGCATCGGCGGTATCACCGGTCCCGGCAGGACCGGTGACACCGCCTCGGACTCCGCAGGGACTCAGCGGACCGGGTGGCCCGCTTCCCGCAGGGCGCCCTTGACCTCGGAGATCCGCAGGTCGCCGAAGTGGAAGACGGACGCGGCGAGCACCGCGTCGGCCCCCGCCTCGATCGCCGGGGCGAAGTCGGCGAGCCGGCCCGCGCCGCCGGAGGCGATGACGGGGACGGTGACGTGCTTCCGCACCGCCTCGATCATCTTCGTGTCGTAGCCGTCCTTCGTACCGTCGGCGTCCATCGAGTTGAGCAGGATCTCGCCCGCGCCCAGCTCGGCGGCCCGGTGGGCCCACTCGACGGCGTCGATGCCGGTGCCCTTGCGGCCGCCGTGCGTGGTGACCTCGAACGTGCCCTCCGGGGTGCGGCGGGCGTCCACGGAGAGCACCAGGACCTGGCGCCCGAAGCGTTCGGCGATCTCACGGATGAGGTCGGGGCGGGCGATGGCGGCGGTGTTGACGCCGACCTTGTCGGCCCCGGCGCGCAGCAGCTTGTCGACGTCGTCCGGGGTGCGGACGCCGCCGCCGACGGTGAGCGGGATGAAGACCTGCTCGGCGGTGCGGCGGACCACGTCGTACGTCGTCTCGCGGTCGCCGCTGGAGGCGGTGATGTCGAGGAAGGTCAGCTCGTCGGCGCCCTCGGCGTCGTACAGTTTGGCCATCTCGACGGGGTCGCCCGCGTCGCGCAGATTCTGGAAGTTGACGCCCTTGACGACCCGGCCGTTGTCGACGTCCAGGCAGGGGATGACCCGTACGGCGAGGTTCACTTCGCGCCTCCCCGGTAGGCCTCGACCTCGACCTCGACGACCAGGCCCGGGTCCACGAAGCCGGACACGATGATCATGGAGGCGACGGGGCGCACGGCGTCGAACAGCTCCTTGTGGGCGCGGCCGATGTCCTCCACGTCCCGGGCGTGCGTGAGGTACATCCGGGTGCGGACGACGTCCTCGCGGGTGAGACCCACCTGCTCCAGGGCCGCGAAGGCGACGTCGAAGGAGGTGATGGCCTGCTCGTACGGGGAGCCCGCGGAGATCTGGCCGTTGATCACGGAGGTGCAGCCGGCGACCAGGACGAGCCCGCCCGGGAGCTCGACGGCGCGCGAGTAGCCGAACTTCTCCTCCCAGGGCGCGCCGGTGGAGATCCGGCGTACGGAGGAAGCGGCGGCGGGCTCAGGAGAATCGGTCATGCGGCGACCGCCTTGAGGGCTTCTTCCAGCGTGAACGCCTTCGCGTACAGCGCCTTGCCGACGATCGCGCCCTCGACGCCCTCGGGGACGAGGAGGGAGATCGCGCGGAGGTCGTCGAGGGAGGAGACGCCGCCGGAGGCGACGACCGGGCGGTCGGTGGCCGCGCAGACGTCCCGCAGCAGGCCCAGGTTGGGGCCCTGAAGGGTGCCGTCCTTGGCGATGTCGGTGACGACGTAGCGGGCGCAGCCCTCGGCGTCGAGGCGGGCGAGGGTCTCGTAGAGGTCGCCGCCGTCGCGGGTCCAGCCGCGGCCGCGCAGGGTGGTGCCGCGGACGTCGAGGCCGACGGCGATCTTGTCGCCGTGCTCGGCGATGACCTTGGCGACCCACTCCGGGGTCTCCAGGGCGGCCGTGCCGAGGTTGACCCGGCGGCAGCCGGTGGCGAGGGCGGCGGCGAGCGAGGCGTCGTCGCGGATGCCGCCGGACAGCTCGACCTTGATGTCCATGGCCCCGGCGACCTCGGCGATCAGGGCGCGGTTGTCGCCGGTGCCGAAGGCGGCGTCCAGGTCGACGAGGTGCAGCCACTCGGCGCCGGCGCGCTGCCAGGCGAGGGCGGCCTCCAGCGGGGAGCCGTAGGAGGTCTCGGAGCCGGACTCGCCGTGCACGAGGCGGACGGCCTGGCCGTCGCGGACGTCGACGGCGGGGAGCAGTTCAAGCTTCGGCATTACAGCGTCTCGATCCAGTTGGTCAGCAGCTGGGCGCCGGCATCGCCGGACTTCTCGGGGTGGAACTGGGTGGCCCACAGCGCGCCGTTCTCCACGGCGGCCACGAACCGTTCGCCGTGCGTGGCCCAGGCGACCTTGGGGGCACGGATCTTGGCGTTGGTCACTTCGAGGGACCAGTCGTGCGCCGCGTAGGAGTGCACGAAGTAGTACCGGGCTTCGGCGTCCAGGCCCGCGAAGAGCCGGGAGTCCTCGGGGGCCTCGACGGTGTTCCATCCCATGTGCGGGACGACGTCGGCCTTCAGGGGGCCGACGGTGCCGGGCCATTCGTCCAGGCCCTCGGTCTCCACGCCGTGCTCGATGCCGCGCTCGAACAGGATCTGCATCCCGACGCAGATGCCCATGACGGGACGGCCGCCGGAGAGCCGACGGCCGACGATCCAGTCGCCGCGGGCCCGCTTCAGCCCGTCCATGCAGGCGGAGAACGCGCCGACGCCGGGGACCAGGAGCCCGTCGGCGTTCATCGCGCGGTCGTAGTCCCGGGTGATCTCGACGTCCGCGCCGACATGGGCGAGTGCCCGCTCGGCGGAACGGACGTTGCCGAAGCCGTAGTCGAAGACGACGACCTTCTTCTTGGCGGTCTTGCTGGCAGTCGATCGGTCAGTCACAGCGTGCCTCTCAGTCCCACAGTCCCTGGATCCGCAGGATGCCCGCCACCAGGCACATCACGGAGCCGATCGACAGCAGCACGATGACGCCCTTGGGCATCCCCTGCTTCGCGAAGGAGTAGACGCCACCGGCCAGGAAGAGGCCGACGACGATCAGGATGGTGTTGAGGCCGGTCACAGGGCGCCCTTCGTGGAAGGCAGGATGCCGGCGGCGCGCGGGTCGTGCTCGCAGGCGTACCGCAGGGCGCGGGCGAGCGCCTTGAACTGGCACTCGACGATGTGGTGGGCGTTGCGCCCGTACGGCACGTGGACGTGCAGGGCGATCTGCGCCTGGGCGACGAAGGACTCCAGGATGTGCCGGGTCATCGTCGTGTCGTACTCGCCGATCATCGGCGCCATCTTCTCGGGCTCGGTGTGCACGAGGTAGGGGCGGCCGGAGAGGTCGACGGTGACCTGGGCGAGCGACTCGTCCAGCGGGACGGTGCAGTTGCCGAAGCGGTAGATGCCGACCTTGTCGCCGAGGGCCTGCTTGAAAGCGGCGCCGAGCGCGAGCGCGGTGTCCTCGATGGTGTGGTGGCTGTCGATGTGCAGGTCGCCCTCGGTCTTGACCGTGAGGTCGAAGAGGCCGTGGCGGCCGAGCTGGTCGAGCATGTGGTCGTAGAAGCCGACCCCGGTGGCGACATCGACCTTGCCGGTGCCGTCGAGGTTGATCTCGACGAGCACGGACGTTTCCTTCGTGGTGCGTTCCACGCGGCCTACGCGGGGGCTCATGCGTCGTGCTCCTTCTTCAGTTCGCGTACCGCATCGAGGAACGCGTCGTTCTCTGCCGGGGTTCCCGCGGAGACCCGCAGCCATCCCGGTACGCCGTTGTCCCGGACCAGGACGCCCCGGTCGAGGATCTGCTGCCAGACGGCGTGGCTGTCGTCGAAGCGACCGAACTGGACGAAGTTGGCGTCCGAGTCGGTGACCTCGTAGCCGGTGGCGCGCAGCTCGGCCACCAGCCGGTCGCGCTCGCTCTTGAGCTGCGCGACGTATCCGAGCAGCGTATCGGTGTGCTCCAGGGCGGCGAGCGCGGTGGCCTGGGTGACGGAGGAGAGGTGGTACGGCAGCCGCACCAGCTGGACCGCGTCGACCACGGCCGGGTCGGCGGCGAGGTAGCCGAGGCGGAGCCCGGCCGCGCCGAACGCCTTGGACATGGTCCGCGAGAGGACCAGGTTTCGGCGGCCCTCGATCAGCGGGAGCAGCGAGGGGTGGTGGCTGAACTCGCCGTAGGCCTCGTCGACGACGACCATCGAGGGTCCGGCGGCCTGGGCGGCGTCGTACAGGGCGAGGACGGTCTGCGCGTCGACGGCGGTGCCGGTGGGGTTGTTCGGCGAGGTGATGAAGACGACCTCGGGCCGGTGCGCGGCGATGGCGGCGCGGGCGGCGTCCACGTCGATGGTGAAGTCGTCGCGGCGCGGGCCGGAGATCCAGCCGGTGCCGGTGCCCCGGGAGATCAGGGCGTGCATGGAGTACGAGGGTTCGAAGCCGATCGCGGTGCGGCCGGGGCCGCCGAAGGTCTGGAGCAGCTGCTGGAGGACCTCGTTGGAGCCGTTGGCGGCCCATACGTTGGCCGTGCCGACCTGGTGCCCGGCGGTGCGGGTCAGGTAGCGGGCCAGCTCGGTGCGGAGCTCGACGGCGTCCCGGTCGGGGTAGCGGTTGAGGCCGCGGGCGGCCTCGCGGACCCGCTCGGCGATCCGGTCGACCAGGGCTTCGGGGAGCGGGTACGGATTCTCGTTGGTGTTGAGGCGTACGGGGACGTCGAGCTGGGGTGCTCCGTACGGGGACTGGCCGCGCAGTTCGTCGCGGATGGGGAGCTCGTCCCAGGGGTTCACGGTCGCGCGGGTGGTGCTGTCGTCTCTCACTGCTGCGGAACCTTCCAGCCGAACCTTGCCTTCAGTGCGGCGCCGTGGGCGGGGAGGTCCTCCGCCTCGGCGAGGGTCACGACGTGGTGGGTGACCTCGGCGAGCGCGTCGCGGCTGTAGTCGACGATGTGGATGCCGCGCAGGAAGGACTGCACGGACAGGCCCGAGGAGTGGCAGGCGCAGCCGCCGGTGGGCAGGACGTGGTTGGAGCCGGCGCAGTAGTCGCCGAGCGATACGGGGGAGAAGGGGCCGACGAAGATCGCTCCGGCGTTGCGGACCCGGTCGGCGACGGCGGCGGCGTCGGCGGTCTGGATCTCCAGGTGCTCGGCGCCGTACGCGTCGACGACCTTGAGGCCGTCCTCGATCGAGGAGACCAGGACGATCGCCGACTGGCGGCCGGCGAGGGCGGGCTCGATGCGGTCCGCGATGTGCTTGGTGGCGGCGACCTGGGGGACCAGCTCGGCCTCGGTCGCGGCGGCCAGCTCCTCGGAGTCGGTGACCAGGACGGCGGCGGCCATCGGGTCGTGCTCGGCCTGGCTGATCAGGTCGGCGGCCACGTGCACCGGGTCGGCGGTGGCGTCGGCGAGGATCGCGATCTCGGTGGGCCCGGCCTCGGCGTCGATGCCGATGCGGCCCTTGAGGAGGCGCTTGGCGGCGGTCACGTAGACGTTGCCGGGGCCGGTGACCAGGTTGACCGGGAGGCAGTCCTCGGTGCCGTACGCGAACATCGCGACGGCCTGGGAGCCGCCGGCGGCGTACACCTCGTCGACGCCGAGCAGGGCGCAGGCGGCGAGGATCGTGGGGTGCGGCAGCCCGCCGAAGTCCTTCTGCGGCGGGGAGGCGACGGCGATGCCCCGGACGCCCGCCTCCTGGGCGGGGACGACGTTCATCACGACGGAGGAGGGGTAGACCGAGCGGCCGCCGGGGACGTAGAGCCCGACGCGCTCGACGGGCACCCACTTCTCCGTGACAGTGCCGCCGGGGACGACCTGGGTGGTGTGCGTGGTGCGGCGCTGCTCGCGGTGGACGAGGCGGGCGCGGCGGATCGACTCCTGGAGCGCTGCCCGGACGGCCGGGTCCAGCTCCGCCAGGGCGCGGGAGACGGCGTCGGCGGGCACCCGGACCGACTCGATCCGGACACCGTCCAGTTTCTCCCCCCAGTCGATCACTGCCGCGGAGCCACGATGGCGTACGTCCTCGCAGATGGGCCGCACCGTCTCCAGGGCGGCTTCCACGTCGAACTCGGCACGGGGCAGCAGGTCGCGCAGGGCGGCGCCCTCGGGGAGGACGTCACCGCGCAGATCGATTCGAGAGATCACACGGCAATTCTCTCAGACCGGTCCGAGCGTCCGGTCGCCCGTATCACTGGCTGATACCGGTCGTCCGTACCACTGGCCGATACGCGTCTCGGCCATGTCCGGCTGTCACTGCTGACCGCTAGCTTTCACGGCGTCACACAGAGGGAAGAACAGCACTACAGCATGTGTGCACGGAGGGAGCGGCCGTGACCGAGCCGCACGAAGGCGACATCCCGGACGGCCTCAGCGCAGCGGAGCTGGGCATGTGGCAGTCCTTCCGCAACGGGACCACCTACGACTTACGCAGCTACGACCCGACCCACAACGATCCGTTCGCCCCGCTGGTGTGGGGGCCCGAGCGGAGCGTCGGCGCGCGCACGGTGGCGCGGCTGCTGCTGAGCGGCCCGCCGGCCCGGCCCGGCCGGGTGGCGGCGCTGAAGCTCCGCGGGGTGCGGATCACCGGAAAGCTGGATCTGGCGGGCGGCCGGGTGGCTCCGTACGTGGAGCTGACCGGCTGCCGCTTCGAGCAGGAGGTGGTGCTCCCCGAGTGCCACTTCACGACCCTGCGGCTGGTGGGGTGCGCGCTGCCCCGGCTGGAGGCCGCGCGGCTGCACACGGAGGGCGATCTGCACCTGCCGCGCTGCCGGATCGACCGGGGGATCCGGCTGACCGACGCCCAGATCGGCACGGATCTGCTGATCAACCAGCTCAGCGTCGGCCCGGACCGGCACGGGCGGGCCATCGTCGGGGACGGCATGGCGGTCGCCCAGGACCTCCAGGCCGAGATGATCGAGACGCTCGGCGAGTTGAGCCTGCGCGGGGCGAAGGTGGGCGGTTCGCTGAGCCTGCGCGGCAGCCGGCTGCGCGCCGCGGAGGACCGCCGTGCGTTGAACGCCCCGCAGCTGACGGTGGAGCGCACGCTCTACATGACCGAGGCGTGGGTGAGCGTCGACACGGGGAACCAGGGCACCACTCCCCCGTACGGCGTGGTCTACGCCCCGACCCCGGCGCGCGGCACCCGCTCGCAGATCTTCGAGTGCCGGGGCGGGGTGCGCCTCGACGACGGGCGGTTCGGCGACGCGGTGGACCTGCACAAGGCCCGGTTCACCATGACCAGGCAGGAGGAGTTGTCGCTGCGCCGGATCGTGACGCCGGAGCTGCGGTTCAACGCGGAGCGCCCGGAGGAGGGCCGCGTCGTCCTGAACGGCGCGAAGGTGGTGACCCTGATCGACCTGTCGACGAGCTGGCCGGGCCCCGGGGGCCTGGCGATGGGCGGCTTCGTCTACGAGAACCTCGTCCCCTACGGCCACTTCCCGCTCTCCCGGCGGCTGGAGTGGGTGCAGGCCGCGACCCCGGAGTACGTCCCCGAGCCGTACGAGCGGCTGGCCACGGTGATGCGCAGCTGCGGTGAGGACGCGGACGCGCGCGAGGTGCTGCTGGCCAAGCAGCGCCGGCGCCGCGAGACGCTGCCGCCCGCCGCGAAGGCGTGGGGCTACCTCCAGGACTGGACGGTGGCGTACGGCTACCGGCCGGGGCGGGCCGCGGTGTGGATGGCGGTGCTGTGGGCGGCGGGCACGGCGGCCTTCGCCCAGCACGTTCCGCCCTCGATCAAGGGCGAGGAGCATCCGCAGTGGAACCCCGCCCTGTACGCGCTGGATCTGCTGATCCCGGTGATCAACCTCGGTCAGGACGGCTACTGGCGGATGGAGGACGCCTGGCAGTGGACCGCGGCCGGTCTGGTGCTGGTGGGGTGGGTTCTGGCCACCACCGTGGCGGCAGGGGCGTCGAGGATGCTGCGCAGGGGCTGACCTCGGAGGGCCCTCATACGGCCGTGGGCGGCCGGGGCCACGGAGCCGGCCGCCCGCACCACCGTGACCGGAGGGACGGACGAGCCTCACGGGAGGGTGCGATCAAGCCAGCGAAGGACATTTCCTTTGCCCTTTCTTGACCCGGCCCGATACAACCCATTCACTCGGCACAGAAGCTTCACAGCACACCTCTGGCGCGGCCCTCACCAGCGCTTTTCAATGGTCTGCACCATGGCATTCCTTCGCGCTCTGCTCAGTACCGCGCGCATGATCCGGCACAGCCCTCCGCTGTCCGCCGGACTGTCCGCGGATGACGCGGTGCTGCTCGACGCCCCCGACGAGCGGCTCTCTCCCGCGCTGGTCGCCGCTGCCCTGGGCGACCACGAACCGGCCGCCAAACTGCTCGCCACCACCCGGGACGCCGCCGACTGGGAGAACCGGGACCGCTATCTCGGGCGGCTCGTCGCCTTCGCCCGCGGCCGGGACGGCTGGCTCGTCGACTGGCTGGCCGCCGCGCCGCGGGATCCGGACGCGCTGCTGGTCAAGGCGGAGCTGTCGGTCCGCCGGGCCTGGGAGTCGCCCGCCCGCGCGGAACGGCTCCGCGAGGTCGGCCCGCTGATCACCGCCGCCGCCGACGCGGACCCGCGCGACCCCGTGCCGTGGCGGCTCGCCCTGGACCACGCCCGCGGCACCCATGCCACGCACACCGCCTTCGAAGCGCTGTGGGAGCAGGCCGTACGGCGCTCCGCGCACCACTACGGCTGCCATGTGGCGGCCCTGCGCTACCTCTCCGCCGCCTGGTACGGCTCGCACCGCGAGTGCTTCGACTTCGCCGAGCGGGCCGCCGAGGACGCGCTGCCCGACTCCCTGGTGCAGGCCCTCCCCGTCCGGGCGGCCTTCGCGCTGCTCCTGGACGCCCAGGCGGCGGGCCGCACCACCTCCGTACTGGAGGAGCGGATCGACACGGCGGCCGACCTGGCGATCAGGCTCTCCGCCTCCTACCGGCCCGGCGATCCGTGGCCGGCCGAGGTCCGCAACCTCCTCGCGTACGTCCTGCTCGCCCGGGGCCGCTGGGCGGAGGCGCTGCACCAGTTCAACCTGATCGGCCTGCACGCGACGTCGTTCCCGTGGTCGTCGGTGTCCGAGGACGCGCTGGGCCGGTTCCTGGACGCGCGGGACGACGCACGGCTCCAGGCGGCCTCCCTGACCCCATTGCGCAACCGGGCCGACCACGGCCGCCCCCGAGGCCATTACGCTTGAGCGTTGTGACCACCGCCCGCCTTCCCCTTTTCCCGCTCAACGCGGTGCTGTTCCCCGGCCTGGTGCTGCCGCTCAACGTCTTCGAAGAGCGATATCGCGCCATGATGCGGGAGCTGCTGAAGAGCGACGAGGACGAACCTCGCCGCTTCGTCGTGGTCGCGATCCGCGACGGCCGCGAGATCGCTCCGACGGCCACCGGCATGCCGGACACCGTCGCGGCCGCCCCTCCCCCCGAGCGCGCCCCGGCGGAGGGCTTCGGCCCCGATCCGATCCAGACCTTTCACCGCGTCGGCTGCGTCGCCGACGCGGCGACGATCCGCGAGCGCGCCGACGGCAGCTTCGAGGTCCTGGCCACCGGCACCACCCGGGTCAGGCTGCTGTCCGTAGAAGCGAGCGGGCCGTATCTGACCGCCGAGGTCGAGGAGTTGGCCGAGGAGCCGCCCGGCGAGGAGGAGGACGAGGCGGGGGCGCTCGGCGAGGGTGTCCTGCGGGCCTTCCGCGCCTACCAGAAGCGGCTGGCCGGGGCGAGCGAACGGTCGCTGGCGACCGGTGCCGACCTCCCCGACGACCCGTCCGTGATCTCCTACCTGGTCGCGGCGGCCACGGTCCTGGACGTCCCCACCAAGCAGCGCCTGCTCCAGGCCCCGGACACCGCGACCCGGCTGCGCGAGGAACTGGCGCTGCTGCGCAAGGAGACCGCGGTCATCCGGCACCTGCCCTCGTTGCCCGCGACCGACCTGACCCGGGCCCCCACCCACCCCAACTGACCGAGGACCCCTCACGGTGGCGAAGAAGCCGAAGAAGCAGTCGGGCGGCACCCCCGCCACGGTCGCCCTGACCGCGGCGGGCACCGCCTTCACGGTCCACGCCTACGACCACGATCCCTCCTCCCCGTCCTACGGGGAGGAGGCCGCCGAGGCCCTCGGCGTCTCCCCGGACCGCGTCTTCAAGACCCTGGTGGCGGACGTGGACGGCGCTCTGACGGTCGCGGTGGTCCCGGTGGCCGGCTCCCTGGACCTCAAGGCCCTGGCCTCCGCGGTGGGCGGCAAACGGGCCGCGATGGCGGACCCGGCCGCGGCGGAACGCACCACGGGCTACGTACGCGGCGGCATCTCTCCCCTGGGCCAGCGCAAGCGCCTGCGCACGGTGCTGGACGCGTCGGCGCGCTCCCACGCCACGATCTGCGTGTCGGCGGGCCGCCGCGGCCTGGAGGTCGAGCTGGCGGCGACGGATCTGGCGGAGCTGACGGGTGCGGTGTTCGCGGAGATCGCGCGGGGCTGAATCTCCATCCCTCCGGCGCTTGAGGAGCAGGGCCCGGGGCAGCGCCCCACATGTCCAGCCCCTCCGGCGCTTGAGGAGCAGGGCCCGGGGCAGCACCCCGGTTTCGAGAAGGGCAACAGGCCCGCCGCAGGCGACCCTAGGCCGCCCCGCCGCCCCCACCCGCAGAAGGCGGCCCGCCCGCCGGAGACCCGGAAGACGGCCCCGCCAGGGGCCCCTGCACAGGCCCGTCATACTCCGCGTACCCCGACCAGTCCGGCTCCACGTCCCGCGGCCCGAACGCCGCGGTGAGCAGCAGATGGATCCCCATCGCCGCGAACGGCCACGCCAGCACCGCCACCCACACCGAGTGCAGCTCCAGCGGCGCGTCGAACGTCACGCCCTGACCGGCCTCCCGGGCCCGCGCCACCACGTCGGAGGACGGCCCCAGCCAGATGCCGACCCGCCACGCCACCAGCGAGGCGAGCAGCGCGCCCAGCGCCAGCCCCACGACCACGAGAACGCCCCCGCGACGCAGCCGCCAGAAGACGGCGGCGGCCGAGAGCGCGCCGAAGCCGATGGCCAGCAGGACGAACGTCCCGTCCGCACCGATCGCCTCCTCGCCCTCGCTGTTCTCGAGGAAGACGGCCGTGTCGTCGGAGACCAGCGGAACGCGCGGAGCGAGCCACAGCCACAACAGCCCGAGCACGATACCCGCGAGCGCGACCAGGACGAGGACGGCGGCGGCCTGGCGGAGTTCCGTGGCCGTGTCCGGGTCGTCCGGATCGCCCGCCGAAGGCGCGGCGGGGTGGGAGCCCGAGGGCGGGGCCTGCCACGGGTCGTGGGGGCCGGGCTGGTGGGGCGGCGTCAGAGGTGCGGTCACCGTGCCATCGTGCCAGGCCCCCCTGTGAGGCGCCTCACCGGATGCCGCACCCGGCGGCCCCCGGCCCCGTCAGCGTACGGCGGCCCGCCGGTACGCCCACGTCGCCGCGGCCAGCGAGAGAACCCCCACCGCCGCGCAGATCGCGAGGAAGAAGGCGATGAGTCCCCAGTCCGGGCGGGCGTCGAAGGACCGGGCCAGTGCCTCGACCCCGTACGTCGAGGGCAGCAGGTCGCGCGCCCACCCCACCGGCTCGGGCAGCCGGTCGGCCGGCAGCACCCCGAGCAGCAGGGCGGCGGACATCCCCAGCTGGCCCAGCAGGGTCGCCAGCTCCGGGCGCGGGGCGAGCAGCCCCAGTGCCGCGCCGAGACCGGCCAGGGCCGCGCCGGAGAGCGGGACGACGGCCACCAGGACCCACAGATGGGTCATCGGCAGCTGGAACAGCACGCTCCCGGTGATCGCGGTGAAGACCGTGCCGGGCACGGTGAACGAGGCGTACGCGGCGGCTGCCCCCAGCACCACCGCCGCCGGCGGCACGGGCAGGGTGGCGTAGTGGTCGAGTCCGCCGCCCGCCCGCAGCTGCCCGAAGTACTGGGCGAGCAGGTTGAGCGCCACGAACGCGACGACCAGGACGCTGGACCCCGCGACCACCGCGCGGGCCTCCGCGCCGCCGTCCACGACGCCCCGCATCAGGACCATGATCCCGACGGACTGGAAGGTCGCCACGAAGAGCAGCGGGATCCGGGCCACCCGTGCCCGGGAGAGCTGGGCGCGGTAGACGGCGGCCAGCGAGGGCAGCAGCCGGGCGCGCGGCGCGAGGGGAGCCGCGACGGTACGGGCGGGGCCCGTGGCAGCGGGGCCGGAAGCGGGCCGGGCGCGCGGCGGTGTGGTCCTGGCCGGAATGATGCTCGTCACCTGCGGCCGCTCCCCTGAGACACGTCCAACCCGTTCGACTCGTCCGACCTGCCGCGCACGCCCCCCGCGTTCACCGCGTTCACGCTCCCCACGCCTCTCCAGTCCCTCACGCCTTCACCAGCCCCTTGGTCGCATTGGCCGCGTCTCCCCCGAGCGCGAGATAGACATCCTCCAGGCTGGGCGTGGCCAGGGTGAAATCGTCGAGCGCGGCGAAGGCCGCTCCGCCGGTCACCGCGGCGACCGCGGCCCGTGCCTCGTCCGGCCCCAGACGCAGCACCCAGCGCCGCCCGGACTCCTGGGCGGAGGGCCGCAGGGCTGCCACCTCGGGGACGTCCAGCGGGGCCCGTTCGCGCCACACCAGCTCGACGCGCACCTCCCCGGCGACCTGTTCCTTGAGCCCGGCGGGGGTGTCGCAGGCGATGACCCGGCCGCGTTCGAGGACGGCGACCCGGTCGAGGACGGTCTCGGCCTCGATCACGTTGTGGGTGACCAGCAGGACCGTGGCCCCGCGCTCCGCCCGGCGGCGGTCGACGGCTGCCCAGACGGCGCGGCGGGCGACCGGGTCCATCCCGGTGGTCGGTTCGTCGAGGACGAGGACGGGCCGGTCGCCGACCAGGGTGGCGGCGAAGCAGGCAAGCCGTCGCTGACCGCCGGAGAGCTTCTTCAGCGGCCGCCCGGCGATCGCGGTGAGGCCCAGCTCCTCCAGGACCGCGTCGCGCTCGGCGCGCGCGTCCCGGACGGTGAGACCGCGCAGCCGTCCGGTGGTCTCGGCGGCGAGCGAGACGGTCAGTTCGTCGAGGGCGGTGGATTCCTGCCCGAGGTAGCCGATCAGCCGGGAGGCCCGCTCGGGGTGGCGTACGAGGTCGTGACCCAGCACCTCGACGCTGCCGGAGTCGGGCCGCATCAGCCCGGTGAGCTGACGGACCAGTGTGGACTTGCCGGCGCCGTTGGGGCCGAGCAGTCCGAAGATCTCACCGCGTTCCACGTCCAGACTGATGCTGTCCGTGGCGCGGACCTCGGGCGTCGCGGGGGCGCCCCGGCGGCCCCGGACGGCGGGATAGGTCTTGACCAGATCACGCACCGCGCACACGGTGCCGGTGTCCCTCTGCGCCTGTGCTGTGCCCGTACTCACGAGGTACGAGGGTACGGGGTCACATGCCCCGGTTCGCGTCCGGGGCCACCCCGCGTCGTCGGGCGGCGCGGCCGGCTACTCCCCCGCCGGTACGTGCTCGGCGGCGGCCCGCACGTCGATCTCCCGCCAGAAGCCGGCCCGGATCGCGTAGCGGTCGTGCTCGTCGATCTGGTCGTCCTTGTGGGCGAGGAGGCCGAAACGGGCCGCGTACCGCAGCAGTTCGCCGTCGATCCGGTGCGGGATGCGCGGGTACATGGTGGAGAGTTTCTGCAGGTGGACGGTTTCCGGCAGGCGCTCCATCCAGCGGCGGGCGAAGACCTGGCCGACCTCGAAGGGGTCGCCGCCGACGGTGGTGATGTCCTCCTCCCGGTCCGCCCAGCGCTGTTCGGCGCTGGTGACCTGGGCGAGGGTCGGCAGCGACGCGGTCTCCGCCGGCTCACCGAGGGGCCCGCCACGCTCCACCCAGCCCCTGTCGGAGGACCAGCGCAGGGTGGCGTTCGCGGGCTGGGGCGGGTGCTGGCGGTCCGGGTGGGTGGCGTGGGCGCGCAGCGCGGCCAGGTCCTTGGGGGTGGGGACGCCCTTGTGGCCGGGGGCGGGCTGGGTGTCGGACGAGGGGGCGGCGGCGTCCTCGGCGGCGGCGGCGGCGCCGTCCCGGGCCGCCGCGGCCTGGGCCTCGGAGGCGCGTTCGGCGGAGGCGGCGAGGGCGGCCTCCGGCAGCGGTGCGGAGAGGATCGCGGCGATCTCGGGGCGCGGGACGGGCGGCGGGGCGCAGGTGCCGCCGAGGTCCTTGGCGCGTACGGCCTTGGTGATCCAGGCCCGGTCGAGGACCCGCCGTTCGTCGGCCTCGGCGACCAGGTCCTCGGACTGGTTGTAGTCGCCGTCGGCGGCCTGCACGGCCCAGAGGTGGACGGCGACCCCGTGTTCCTTGGCGGACATCAGGCCGGGCAGCAGATCGCCGTCACCGGTCACCAGGACCACGTCCGAGCAGGCCCGGTTCCTGGCCAGCTCGGTCAACTCGGCGTGCATGGCGGCGTCGACGCCCTTCTGCGCCCAGCGCCCGTCACTGCGGGTCAGGGCGCCGAGCCGGACGGTCACACGGGGCATCACGCGGAGGCGGCGGTGCTCGGGCTGGGGCACCCGGTCGGGGGCGCCGTCGAACCAGTAGATGCGCAGCAGGGGCTGTTGGGTGTCGGCCTCGGCGCGTTCGCGCAGCCCCTGGATGAGGGCCGCGTGGTCGACGGTGATGCGGGAACGGGCGGGCTCTCCGGCCAGCAGACTCGCGGCTGCGCCCAGCAAGTAGCCGGCGTCCACCAGGACGACGCAACGGTCCACGCGTTCCACCCTCTTCCGAATTCGGGAACGGTTCAGCGGCCCGCTCCTCGATAACCGGGTCCGCTTACCCAGGGTTTCCTTCGAGTCTGCCCGACCGCACAGGGGTTAACGGCCGGAACTGGATCATCGGCGTGGCGGATCGGGAAAGGAAGAGCAAAGGACAGGAGGAAGGGAGGGAGCGAGGACGGGAGAAGGCACGGGAGAAAGGGCGGGAAAAGGAAGACGGAAGGAGGCCAGAGGACGGGAGAGGCCGGGCGGGGACCGCGGAACGGGGCCTCGCCGCGGAAACCACTACGGACGGTAATGATCCAACATGCGGCGTTTGCGGCGCTATGTGAATCTGACAACGGTCCTGGCCCCCCAGGATTCCCCACAGGAGGCATTCACCATGGCCAAGAACAAGAACCGCAAGCAGGGCAGCCAGCACGACCGCGCGTCCGCGTCGGAGCGTGGCGCGGAGGAGGCCAAGTCGACGGCGTACGAGTCGCAGAACCAGCCGCAGGCGCAGGGCAGCCCGTCCGACGTGGCGCGCAAGCATCAGCGACGTTTCGGCCACAACTGACCCGTCGGCCGCTCGCGGTGCGGAGACTGCCGTTGAGGACAGCGAGAGGGGCGTCCCGCCGATGCGGGGCGCCCCTCTCGCTGTCGACGCGCGCTCAGCCGGCCAGGCAGGCCGGGCCGAGCAGCACCTTCAGGTCGCCGAAGAGGGCCGAGTCGGCCTTGACGCGGTGCCGGTCGAGCCGGAGCACCGTGGTCTTGCGGGGGCCCTGGAGCTTGATGCGCACCTCGGTGTCGCCCCGGTGGTGGCTGAGCACCTCGCCGAGCCGGGTGACCATGGGCGGGGTGATCTTCACGGTGGGGATGGTGAGGACGACGGGCGCGTTGGTCCCGGCGTTGGAGATGTCGGGGACCTGCATCTCCATGGCGACCAGCCGGGGCACGTCCTCGCGCTTGTCGAGCCGTCCCTTGACGAAGACGACGGTGTCCTCGACGAGCTGGGTGGAGACCAGCTGGTAGGTGGCGGGGAAGAACATGCACTCGATGGAGCCCGCCAGGTCCTCCACGGTGGCGATGGCCCAGGCGTTGCCCTGTTTGGTCATCTTGCGCTGGAGGCCGGAGATGATGCCGCCGACGGTGACGATGGCGCCGTCGCCGTAGTCCCCGCTCATGAGCTGGGAGATCGAGGAGTCGGCCTTGTCGGACAGCACGTGCTCCAGGCCGAACAGCGGGTGGTCGGAGACGTACAGGCCGAGCATCTCCCGCTCCTGGGCGAGCAGGTAGGCCTTCTCCCACTCGATGTCGGAGAACTCCACGTCGAGCCCGAATCCCGGCTCGCCGCTCTCCTCCTCGCCGCCTCCGAAGAGGTCGAACTGCCCCTCGGCCTCCTTGCGCTTGACCTGCACCACGTTGTCGATCATCGGTTCGTGGTGGGCGACGAGGCCCTTGCGGGTGTGGCCCATCTCGTCGAACGCGCCGGCCTTGATGAGCGATTCCACGGTGCGCTTGTTGCAGACGACCGCCTCGACCTTGTCCAGGAAGTCGGGGAAGGTGCTGTACTTCCCCTTCGCCTTGCGGGACCGGATGATCGAGTCGACGACGTTCTGGCCGACGTTGCGGATGGCGGTCAGGCCGAAGAGGATCACGTCGTCGCCCTGGGCGGCGAAGTTGGACAGCGACTCGTTGACGTTGGGCGGGAGCACCTTGATGCCCATGCGGCGGCACTCGTTGAGGTAGACCGCGGACTTGTCCTTGTCGTCCTTGACCGAGGTCAGCAGGGCGGCCATGTACTCGGCGGGGTAGTTCGCCTTGAGGTATCCGGTCCAGTAGGTGACCAGCCCGTACGCGGAGGAGTGCGCCTTGTTGAAGGCGTACCCGGCGAACGGGACCAGCACGTCCCACAGCGCCTTGATCGCGGCGTCGGAGAAGCCGTTCTTCTTGGCGCCGGCCTCGAAGAGGACGAAGTTCTTCGCCAGCTCCTCGGGCTTCTTCTTGCCCATCACGCGGCGCAGGATGTCGGCCTCGCCCAGCGAGTACCCGGCGACGATCTGGGCGGCCTTCTGGACCTGCTCCTGGTAGACGATCAGGCCGTAGGTGAGGCCGAGGACCTCCTTGAGGGGCTCTTCCAGCTCCGGGTGGATCGGAGTGATCTCCTGGCGGCCGTTCTTGCGCTCCGCGTAGTTCGTGTGCGAGTTCATGCCCATCGGGCCCGGCCGGTAGAGGGCCGAGACGGCGGAGATGTCCTCGAAGTTGTCGGGCTGCATCTGGCGCAGCAGGGAACGCATCGGTCCGCCGTCGAACTGGAAGACTCCGAGCGTGTCGCCGCGGCAGAGCAGTTCATACGTCTTGGGGTCGTCCAGCGGGAGGGAGAGCATCTCCAGGTCGACGCCCTTGTTGGACTTCACCATCTTGATGGCGTCGTCCATGATCGTCAGGTTGCGCAGGCCGAGGAAGTCCATCTTCAGCAGGCCGAGCGACTCGCACTGCGGGTAGTCCCACTGCGTGATGGTGACGCCGTCGGTGTGCCGCGTCCAGAGCGGCGCGTGGTCGACGATCGGCTCGCTGGACATGATGACGCCGGCGGCGTGCACGCCCATCTGCCGGACCAGGCCCTCGACGCCCTTGGCGGTGTCGATGACCTTCTTGACGTCCGGTTCGCTCTCGTACATCCCCCGGATCTCGCCCGCCTCGCTGTAGCGCGGGTGCTTGGGGTCGGTGATGCCGTTGAGGTCGATGCCCTTGCCGAGGACGTCGGCGGGCATGGCCTTGGTGAGCCGGTCGCCCATCGCGTACGGGTAGCCCAGCACGCGGGCGGAGTCCTTGATGGCGTTCTTGGCCTTGATCTTGCCGTAGGTGCCGATCATGGCGACCTTGTCGGCGCCGTACTTCTCGGTCACGTACCGGATCACCTCGACGCGCCGGCGCTCGTCGAAGTCGATGTCGACGTCGGGCATGGAGACGCGCTCGGGGTTGAGGAACCGCTCGAAGATCAGCCCGTGCTCGATCGGGTCGAGGTCGGTGATGCCCATCGCGTACGAGACGATCGAACCGGCGGCGGAGCCACGGCCGGGGCCCACCGCGATGCCGTTGTTCTTGGCCCACATGATGAAGTCGGCGACGACCAGGAAGTACCCCGGGAACCCCATCTGGATGATGATGTCCATCTCGTACTCGACCTGCTTCTGACGGTCGTCGGGGACGCCGTTCGGGAAGCGGCGGCCCATGCCGACCCGGACCTCCTCCTGGAACCAGGTGATCTCCGTGAAGCCGTCCGGGATCTCGAACTTCGGCATGAGGTTCTTCGCCTCGAACATGCCGGCGGTGTCGATCTGCTGGGCGACCAGGAGGGTGTTGGCGCAGCCCTGCTGCCAGGCGTCGGAGGAGTCGACGGCGTACATCTCGTCCGTCGTCTTGAGGTAGTAGCCCGTGCCGTCGAAGCGGAAGCGATCGGGGTCCGAGAGGTTCTTGCCGGTCTGGATGCAGAGCAGGGCGTCGTGGGCGGTGGCCTCGTTGGCGTACGTGTAGTGGGAGTCGTTCGTCACGAGCGGCGGGATGTCGAGCTTCTTGCCGATCTCCAGCAGCCCGTCACGGACCCGGCGCTCGATCTCGATGCCGTGGTCCATCAGCTCCAGGAAGTACTTGTCCGCCCCGAAGATGTCCTTGTAGTCGGAGGCCGCCTGGACGGCCTCGTCGAACTGGCCGAGCCGCAGCCGGGTCTGCACCTCGCCGGAGGGGCAGCCGGTGGAGGCGATGAGGCCGTCGGACCACTGGGAGATGGTCTCCTTGTCCATCCGGGGCCACTTCTGGAGCCAGCCCTCGGCGTACGCGTCGGAGGAGAGCCGGAAGAGGTTGTGCAGCCCGGTCTTGTTGGAGGCCCAGATCGTCTTGTGGGTGTAACCACCGGATCCGGACACATCGTCGCGCTTCTGGTGCGGCTGTCCCCACTGCACCTTGCGCTTGTGTTTGCGCGACTCCGGGGCGACATACGCCTCGATGCCGATGATCGGCGTGACGCCCGCCTTCGTCGCCGAGTGGAAGAAGTCGTAGGCCCCGTGGAGGTTGCCGTGGTCGGTCATCGCGATGTGCGACATGCCCATCTCGTTGCAGGCCTCGAACATGTCCTTGAGCCGCGCCGCACCGTCCAGCAGCGAGTACTGGGTGTGAACGTGCAGGTGCGTGAAGGGCGGCTTGGTCACGGCGTCGGGCCTCCGGGAAGTCGGGCGATGACGGACGGGGGGACAGCGTGGAAGTCTACGACGTGACGGAGTCGAACGACGGGCACTCCCGGCTTCCGCCGAGCGTTGGAGAAGGCGGGACACCTGTCCGTTTTGTCATGCACTCAGTCAGGACCCGACCGGGCGGACCAGCGGTCCGGCCGGACACGCCAGCTACAGCAGGAGGCAGCAAGAAATGTCGGAAACGCAGACCGGCGCAGCGCGGCGCGGGGAGCAGATTCTCGCCGTTTTCGACACCGCCTTCGGGGAGCTGCTGGCCGCCGATCCGGCCGCTTTCCGGGTCAAGTTCCGCAAGATGGCGGGCTCGGCCTTCGCCTTCTACCGGGGCACGGCCTGCCTGTTCTACGGCGACCTGGAGCGGGAGCGGCACGGCGGCCCGTTCCTGGACGAGCGCACCGGCCGGGTGTGGATCCACGGTGATCTCCACGCGGAGAACTTCGGCACCTACATGGACGCCAACGGCCGCCTCGTCTTCAACGTCAACGACTTCGACGAGGCCTATGTGGGCCCCTTCACCTGGGACCTGAAGCGCTTCGCCGCCTCCGTGGCGCTGATCGGCTACGCGAAGGCGCTGGCCGACGAGCAGATCAGCGAGCTGGTGACGATCTTCGCCGACTCCTACCGCGAGCGGATCCGCGCGCTGGCGGCGGGCGCGAAGAACGACGAGGTGCCCCCGTTCACGCTGGACACCGCGGACGGCCCGCTGCTGGGCGCGCTGCGCGCCGCCCGGTCGCGCACGCGCTTCTCGCTGCTGGACTCGATGACGGTGATCCGGGACTTCGAGCGCCGGTTCGCGGACGGCGGCGGGTCGATCGACCTGGACGCCGCGACGCGCTACAAGGTGCTGGCCGCGTTCGACGGCTATCTGGAGACGCTGCCGGAGTCGAGCCTGACCCGTCCCGACTCCTACCGGGTCAAGGACGTGGTGGGCCGCCGGGGCATCGGCATAGGGTCCGCCGGGCTGCCCTCGTACAACATCCTGCTGGAGGGCAACAGCGACGCCCTGGAGAACGATGTGGTGATCTACCTCAAGCAGGCGCAGACCCCGGCGGTCTCCCGGCACATCTCGGACGCCGCCGTGCGGGAGTACTTCCAGCACGAGGGGCACCGCACGGTGATCTCGCAGCGCGCGCTCCAGGCGCACGCGGACCCGTGGCTGGGCTGGACCGAGCTGGACGGCTCGGGTCAGCTGGTCGCCGAGGTCTCGCCGTACGCGGTCGACCTGGACTGGTCCGACATCGACGAGGTGGACGAGATCGCGGCGGTCGTCGCGGATCTGGGCCGGGCGACGGCCACGATGCACGCGGCCGCCGACGACGAGAGCGGGCACTCGCTGGTGCCGTTCTCCACCGAGCGGGCGATCGACGCGGCCATCGCGGCCGACGAGGAGAGCTTCGCGCCCATGCTGGTCGACTTCGCCCACAGCTACGGGGCGAGAGCCCGCGCGGACCACCAGATCTTCGTGGACCTCTTCCGCAACGGCCGGATCCCGGGCCTGTAGGGCTCCGGAGTCCCCGGAGGGCACCGGGGACTCTCAGCCTCTTTTAAGGTCCGCTTACCTCGGCGCATGACACACTTTCCGGCGATGGACATTTCAGGGACGCAGCTCAGGGTCGCGCGCGCGGCGGTCTTCACCGCGCTCGTCGTCACCCTGTCCACGGCGTCCCATGTGCTGCTCTCCCGGGTCCCGCTGCCGCTGACCGCGGTCGTGCTGCTCGCCGCCGCGGTCTTCGCGGTGGCGTACGCGCTGGCCGGCCGGGAGCGCGGCTTCGGGGCGATCGCGGGCCTGCTGGTCCCGTTGGAGCTGGCCGCCGACACGCTCTTCACCACGGGCCAGCACCTCTGTTACGGGGCGGCCGGCGGTCCGGTCGCCGGCACGCTGCGCGCGGTGGGCTTCGACGTCCTGTGCGGCGGCGGCGAGGTCGGCGCGGGCGGGGCCCGGATCGCGGGCGTCGGCGCGGTGGGCACCCCGCTGGCCGAGGTGGCCGGTGCGGGCGACCGTGCGGCGGCGCTGCTGGCGCAGCCGGGACCGGCCGTGCCCTGGCTCCTGCTCGTCGCCCATGTGGCGGTCGGGCTGCTCGCCGCGGCCTGGCTGCGGCGCGGCGAGGCGGCCCTGGCCGGGCTGCTGCGCGCGGCGGCCCTGCTGGCGTTCCGGCCGCTGCTGGTCGCGGTCGCCGTGGTGCGCGCGGGCGTCCGGGCCGCGGTCCGCCGCTCCCGGCCCGCCGGGCGTCCGCACCCGCCGCTCACCGCCCGCTTCCTCGTGCACTCTGTGGGCCGCAGGGGCCCGCCGCTCGTGACGTACGCCGCTGCCTGAGGGCACGGCGACGCGACGACGGCAGGACCGCCCACTCCCCACACACGTACCCACGGAGAATGACCATGAGCAAGCGCAACACCCAGACGAACAAGGCGGCGGCCCGCGAGCGGCTGCGCGCCGAGCGCGAGGCACAGGCGAAGAAGGACAAGACGCGCAAGCAGCTCGTCGTGGCGGTCTCGGTCGTCGCGGCCCTCGCCGTGGTCGGCGGCATCAGCTACGGCGTGATGCAGCTGAACAAGCCGGACGCCTGGGAGGCGGCCTCGGACGCGAAGAACGTCACCGCGCCGAAGAACACCTCGGGCGACGACGGCACCACCGTGGTGATCGGCGAGTCGAGCGCGAAGAAGACCCTGGAGCTGTACGAGGACTCGCGCTGCCCGGTCTGCGCCACGTTCGAGCAGGGCGTCGGCGAGACCGTCTCGAAGGACGTCGAGGCCGGCAAGTACAAGGTCAAGTACGTCGGCGCGACCTTCATCGACAACACCGACAACGGCGAGGGCTCCAAGAACGCCCTGAGCGCGCTCGGCGCGGCGCTGGACGTGAGCCCCGAGGCGTTCATGGAGTACAAGGCCGCGCTGTACTCCGCGAAGTTCCACCCCGAGGAGAGCGACGACAAGTTCGCCAAGGACAGCTATCTCATCGAGGTCGCGGACTCGGTCGACGCGCTGAAGGGGAACAAGGACTTCCAGAAGGACGTCGAGGACGGCACGTACGACGCCTGGGCCATGAAGATGTCCACGTCGTTCGACAAGAGCGGTGTGCAGGGCACGCCGACGTTGAAGATGGACGACGAGAAGATCACGGCCGAGGGCAGCGAGAACGCCCCGATGACGGCCGACGAGTTCACGAAGGCGATCGACAAGGCGCTCAAGGCGTAACGCCTCAGCCTTCCGTGACACCCGGCGCGTCCGGGCGGGCCGACCGTCCGGACGCGCCGGGTGTCGCGCGTTTCTACAGGGTCGCCAGGAAGCCGAGCGCGACCTTCCAGGTCTGCTCGGCGGCCGCCTGGTCGTAGTCGTGCAGATCGGGGTCGGTGAACAGGTGCCCGGCCCCGGGGTAGCGGTAGACCTCGACGTCCGCTCCGGTGCGCTGCATCTGGAGGTACCAGCTGTTCAGCCAGTCGTGGGACTCGAAGGGGTCCGGGTCCGCGACGTGCAGCTGCACGGGGAGCTCGTCCACCGAGGCGTTCTCGGCGATGTCCGAGGTGCCGTGGAACAGCAGCAGCCCGCGGGCCTTCGCGTCGCCGAGCGCCAGGGTCTGCGCGGTCGCCGCCCCGAGGGAGAAGCCGGCGTAGACGAGCCCCTGGTCGGAATAGGGCGCGGCGGCCAGCACGGCGCGCCTCAGCAGCTCCTCCTTGCCGACCTCTTCCTTGTGGGCCATGCCCTCTTCCACCGTGTCAAAGGTGTGCCCCTCGAACAGATCGGGCACGCGCACCTCGTGGCCGGCGTCCCTGAGGCGCGCGGCCGCGGCGTGCACGGCGGGCCTGAGCCCGTACGTCGAGTGGAAAAGCATGATGTTCATGAGGCCCATGGTGCCATTTGTGCCCTGCGGGCCGCCCTACAGCTTGGAGGACGAGGGAATGGAGAGCGTGCTGCGCCCGCTGATCGTCATCGGTGGTTCCGTGGTGATCACCCTGCTGGTCGGCTGGCTGGTCGACCGGCTGCTGCGGCGGGCCGACAGCCGTCACCACGAGACCCCGCTGTGGGGGTTGCTGCGGCGCTGCCGGCCTCCGCTCCAGGTGGTGCTCATCACGGCGCTGCTGCGCAGCAGCTACCGCCAGATGGGCATCGACTGGATCCGTGATCACCGGGCCGGGATCGGCCAGGTGCTGACCCTGGTGCTGATCGGCGCGTCCGCCTGGCTGGTGGTGCGGATCGCGGTGACGGTCGTGGAGGCCAGTTACGCCCGGTACGCGACGGCCGGCCGCGACCCGGCCCGGGTCCGCCGGGTCCGTACGCAGGTCACGCTGATCCAGCGGGTGGTCATCGCGGTGGTGGCGGTGGTCGCCATCGCGGCGATGCTGCTGACGTTCCCGCCGATGCGGGCGGTCGGCACGTCGATGCTCGCCTCGGCCGGTCTGCTCGGCATCGTCGCGGGTGTCGCCGCCCAGTCGACGCTCGGCAATCTCTTCGCCGGATTCCAGATCGCGTTCGGCGACATGGTGCGGCTCGGCGACACCGTGGTGGTGGACGGCGAGTGGGGGACGATCGACGAGATCACCCTGACGTTCCTGGCGGTACGGACCTGGGACGAGCGGCGGATCACGATGCCGGTCTCCTACTTCACCAGCCAGCCGTTCGAGAACTGGTCGCGCGGCGGGGTGCAGATGACGGGCACGGTCTTCTTCCATCTCGACCACTCCGCTCCGGTCGCCGCGATGCGGGAGAAGCTGCGGGAGCTCCTCGGGGACATCGCCACCTGGGACGGCCGGGACTGGTCGCTGGCCGTCACGGACACGACACCGTCCACGATCCAGGTGCGGGCGGTGGTCACGGCGAAGGACGCGGACGACATCTGGACGGTGCGCTGCGCGGTGCGTGAGCAGCTGATCGGCTGGCTGCGCGACCACCACCCGTACGCGCTGCCGCGGATCGCCACCGGCCCCGCCGTCCTGCCGCCGGGCGAGCAGTGGGCGGAGCTGACGGGCGCCGGGCCCCGGGCGGTCCTGGACAAGGCGGCGCCCGCCGACGGGGACGGCTCCAAGGCCCCGCGCACGGGCCGCGGCTGAGACTGCCCGCGAGGGTCCTCAGCGCAGCGAACGGAAGTCCAGATACCGCAGCACCCGGTCCACGACCTCCGGGTCGGAGCCGGGCTCGCTGCGCGCGGAGAGCACCTCGTGGCGGGCGGCCGACATCATCTCGCGCTGGACACGGCTGATCGCCTTGAAGCGCTCCGCGCGCTGGGCGTAGGCCTCGCGCCGCTCCTCGTCGACCATGTCCGGGCTGATCCGGGCGCCGATGTCGTACGCGGCGCGCTGGAGCCGCTCCATGACCTCCTCGGGGAGCTCCTCGACCTCCTGGATCTCCTTGAGGCGGTACTTGGCGGCCTTGGCGGCCCGGACGGCGAGGTCCCGCTCCAGTGCCTCTTCGGCCACGGTGTCGGCCCGGACCCTCAGCTTGCGCACCAGCCAGGGCAGGGTGAGTCCCTGGAAGACCAAGGTGGCCATGATGACGGCGAACGCGATGAAGATGATCTCGTCACGGCCGGGGAAGGGCCGCCCGTCGTCGGTCTCCAGCGGGATCGCCAGCGCCAGGGCGACGGAGGCCACCCCGCGCATCCCGGCCCACCACATCACGACGGTCTCCCGCCAGCTGGTGGGGATCTCCTCGCTGACGTCGCGGCGGGTGTGGAGCCGCTTGGCCAGCCAGGTCGCCGGCAGCAGGTACAGCAGCCGTACGCCGACGACGACGGCGACGATCGCGAGCCCCCAGCCGACCATCTCCAGGGCGTGCCCGTCGGCGGTGCCGAAGACGCTGTGCAGCTCCAGACCGATCAGCCCGAAGGCCACGCCGGTGACCAGGGTGTCGACGATGTCCCAGAACGTCCGTCCGGTGAGCCGGCCCAGCACGTCGTCGGCGTCGGCGGTGTGCTCGGCGAGGAACAGCGCGACCGTCAGGACGGCCAGCACGCCGGAGCCCATCAGCTCCTCCGCGAGGACGTAGGCGACGAACGGCACCAGCAGGGTCAGCCCGACCTGGAGGGTGGCGTCGCCCAGCAGGTTCATCAGCTTGATGGTGAGCCAGCCGAGCGCGAGGCCGACGGCGAGGGCGACGACGGCGGAGAGGAGCAGCAGCCCGAAGGCCTCGGGGAGCGAGAAGGTGCCGCTGACGGCGGCGGCGATGGCCACATGGTAGAGCACGATGGCGGTCACGTCGTTGAAGAGCCCCTCGCCCTCCAGGATCGACACCAGTCGGCGCGGCAGTCCCACGGAGCCCGCCACGGCCGTCGCCGCGACCGGGTCGGGCGGGGCGACGAGCGCGCCGAGGGCGACGGCGGCGGCGATGGGCAGCCCCGGCACGATCGAGCTCGCGACCGCGGCGACGGCGGCCGTGGTGACGAAGACGAGGGCCACGGCCAGCAGGAAGATCGGGCGTCTGTTGGCGGCGAACTGCCGCCAGGAAGTGCGCTGCACGGTGGCGTAGAGCAGCGGCGGGAGCAGTGCGGGGAGGATGATCTCCGGCGGGATGTCCACGTTCGGCACGAACGGCATGAACGCCATCGCGATGCCGACGAGGGTCATCAGCACCGGCGCCGGCAGCCCCAGCCGGTCACCGAGCGGCACCGTGACCACGGCTCCGAGCAGCAGCAGGAGCAGGAGGGACATCTGTTCCACGAGGCGCCTTCCGGAGCATGCGGTTCCGGCACACCACAAGCGGCCGAACAGGGCTCCCACCCTGCCACGCGAGGCGCGCGATTCGGCCGATACCCCCCGCTACCGGCACTCAGGCCGGGTGGATCTCCCGCCGCATGGCCCGGTGCGGCATGCCCGCGTCGGGGAATTCGGGGCCGTACGCGACATATCCGAGCCGCTCGTAGAAGCCGAGGGCGTGCGTCTGGGCGTGCAGGTCGACGGCGGTCAGGCCCAGCGCCCGCGCCTCGTCCTCGATGGCCCGCACCAGGGCCGCGCCGACCCCGAGGCCACGCGCCTCCCGGCTCACGGCGAGCCGGCCCAGCGAGCCGACGGCCGGGTCGTCGCCGGTCTTCCCGGCCGCGTCCGCGCCGTGCAGCAGTCGGCCCGTGCCGAGCGCGGCGCCGTCCGCCGCGACGGCCAGGACGTGCACCGCGGTCGCGTCGTGGGCGTCGTACTCCAGCTCCTCGGGCACGTCCTGCTCGCCGACGAAGACCTCCTTGCGCACCTGGAAGCAGGCTTGGAGGTCGCTCTCCTCGACGGCCCTGCGGGTGCTGTACGGGGAGGGGGCGGAGGTCACTGACTCTCCGCGGAGATGGTGTCGAGGGCGTGCTGGAGGTCGGCCGGGTAGGTGCTGGAGAACTCCACCCAGCTGCCGTCGCTCGGGTGCTCGAAGCCCAGGCGCACGGCGTGCAGCCACTGGCGGGTCAGCCCGAGGCGCTTGGCCAGGGTCGGGTCCGCGCCGTAGGTGAGGTCGCCGACGCAGGGGTGGCGGTGGGCGGACATGTGGACCCGGATCTGGTGGGTGCGGCCGGTCTCCAGCTTGATGTCGAGGAGGCTGGCGGCGCGGTAGGCCTCGATCAGGTCGTAGTGGGTCACCGACGGCTTGCCCTCGGCGGTGACCGCCCACTTGTAGTCGTGGTTGGGGTGGCGCCCGATGGGGGCGTCGATGGTGCCGCTCATCGGGTCCGGGTGGCCCTGGACGAGCGCGTGGTACTTCTTGTCGACGACCCGGTCGCGGAACTGGGCCTTGAGCAGGGTGTAGGCGCGCTCGGACTTGGCGACGACCATGAGGCCGGAGGTGCCGACGTCGAGGCGGTGGACGATGCCCTGGCGCTCGGCGGCGCCGGACGTCGAGATCCGGTAGCCGGCGGCGGCGAGGCCGCCGATGACGGTGGTGCCGGTCCAGCCGGGGCTGGGGTGGGCGGCGACGCCGACCGGCTTCATGATGACGACGATGTCGTCGTCGTCATGGACGATCTCCATGCCCTCGACGGGCTCGGCGACGATCTGGACGGGGGCGGGCGCCCCCGGCATCTCCACTTCCAGCCAGGCGCCCCCGTGGACCCGCTCGGACTTCCCGGCCACCGAACCGTCCACCTGGACCTTCCCGGCTGCGGCCAGCTCGGCGGCCTTGGTGCGGGAGAAACCGAACATGCGGGAGATGGCGGCGTCGACGCGCTCGCCTTCCAGGCCGTCCGGTACGGGCAGGGTGCGGATCTCGGGGTGCGTACTCACCTGTCGAGTATGCCTTGCGCCCGCAGGTCCCCGCGCCGGGCGGTCAGTCCTTGTGGACGGTCCCGTCGGGGTCCAGGCCCTTGAAGGAGAGGATCACGATGAGGATGCCGCCGCAGACGATGGCGGAGTCGGCGAGGTTGAAGACGGCGAAGTGCTTGGGGGCGATGAAGTCCACCACCGCGCCCTCGAACGCGCCGGGCGCCCGGAAGAGCCGGTCGGTGAGGTTGCCGAGCGCACCGCCCAGGAGGAGGCCCAGGGCGATGGCCCACGGCAGGCTGTAGAGCTTGCGGGCCAGCCGGATGATCACCACGATCACTCCGGAGGCGATGATGGTGAAGATCACCGTGAACGCCTCGCCGATCCCGAACGCGGCGCCCGCGTTCCGGAGCGCCCGGAACTGGAGCCAGTCGCCGATGATGTCGATCGGCGGCTGGTGCTCCAGCTTCGCGACCACGATCATCTTGGTGCTCAGATCCAGCAGATAGGCCACGACGGCCACGCTCAGGAGAATGAGGATCTTCCGCTTGCCCCGGCCCGTGTTCACGGCCGCGTCGGCGGCCGTGCTGCCGCCTTCGTCCGTGCCTTCGGCCTCGGGATCGTCCGGCGTACCGATGATGCGCTCCGCCTCTGCCACGTGAGTCCCTCAACCTAGGTGCCTGCCTGAGGATGAGGGTACGACACACCTGTGCGGATCAGCCGCGCCGCTCCTGTTTCTGCTTGTCCTCGACGCACAGGGTGGCCCGGGGGAAGGCCTGCATCCGCGCCTTGCCGATCGGTTTGCCGCAGACCTCGCAGAGCCCGTACGTCCCCGCCTCCAGCCGGGCGAGCGCCCGCTCGGTCTGCTCCAGCATCTCCTGGGCGTTGGCGGCGAGCGACAGCTCGTGCTCGCGGGTGATGTTCTTGGTGCCGGTGTCCGCCTCGTCGTCGCCCGCGCCGTCGCCGGAGTCCCGCATCAGCCCGGCGAGCGCCGCGCCGGAGGTCTCCAGCTCGCTGCGGAGCCGCAGCGTCTCGCTCGTCAGCAGGGTGCGCGCCTCGGTGACCTCCTCGGGCGTCCAGGGGTCCTCCCCGGGCCGGACGGCCAGCTCGTCGGGGGCGGCGGCGCGGGCCGGCGGCACGGGGGCCGTGGCCTGTGCGCCTGCTGCGTGACGACTCGCGCTCTTCTTGGCTACCACCGTGTGGGCTCCCGTCTGCTCGGCGGCCCGGGCCGCCTCCGTGGCCGCCACCGCGGCCTCTTTCGACGCCTTCTCGGCCGTGCTCTTCCTGGCGGTGCTCTTCTCGGCGGCGGGCTTCTCGCCGGCCGCCGTCTTCTTCGCCGCGGTCTTCTTCGCCACGGTCTTCTTCCCAGCCGTCTTCTTCGCAGCCGTCCTCTTGACCGACGCCTTCTTGGAAGCGGCCTTCTTCTCCGCGCTCTTCGCGGGCGCGGCCTCCTGGCCGACCGGTGGCTCGTGGGTGCCGTCGTGCTCGGCCGCGGTCTCTTCCGCCGTCTTCTTCGCCACCATGGCCGCGGCCCCTTCACATATTGTGATCTTGCTCGCGAATCGTGCTGGGACGATAAATCGACTCCAGCCCCGCGGCAACGGGGCACGCCGCCTTCGCGCCCTCCCCGTGTCCGGTCGTGGCGTGCCTGCCTCCGTTGTTCCCAGCTCCCCGCCCGGTAATCCGGCCCTCGGGCCGCGCCGGGAAGTCCTTGTACCCCGTCCCGCCACTCGGGTCACGCCCGTGCGCCGCCGATAACCGGTCGGCCGTTGGCCGTACGGGCCCGTACACTGGGCCCGGCGAGAGGCTTGGATGGGACGAGTAGCGCCGTACGCAGCCAGTAGCGACCCGGGGACGGTGGGAGCCCGGGGGCGAGCGCGTCGTGAAGATCACCCCGGAGCCGCCGGAAGAACGCTTTGCCCGATGGGCCCGCCCACCGACGCAAGGCCACTAGACCCGGCATCGCGACCCCAATGAGGGGGCCACGGGCCTGTGCCCGGGGCCAAGGAGGGTGGTACCGCGGGAGCAGAGACGCTCTCGTCCCTCCGACGGAAGTGGAAGACGTCCGCCGGAGGAAGCCGCACATGACATCGCCGCAGTACCGCCAGGTACCCGCCCAGGTCGACCTGCCCGCGCTCGAACACGCCGTGCTCGACTTCTGGCGCGAGAGCAAGGTCTTCGCCAAGAGCCTCGAACGGTCCGAGGGCCGCCCCGAGTGGGTCTTCTACGAGGGCCCGCCCACCGCCAACGGCATGCCGGGCGCCCACCACATCGAGGCCCGCGTCTTCAAGGACGTCTTCCCCCGCTTCCGCACCATGCAGGGCTATCACGTCGGCCGCAAGGCCGGCTGGGACTGCCACGGCCTGCCGGTCGAGCTCGCGGTCGAGAAGGAGCTGGGCTTCAACGGCAAGAAGGACATCGAGGCGTTCGGCATCGCCGAGTTCAACGCCAAGTGCCGCGAGTCGGTGACCCGGCACACCGACGCCTTCGCCGAGCTGACGACCCGCATGGGGTACTGGGTCGACCTGGACGACGCGTACCGCACGATGGACCCGGAGTACGTGGACTCCGTGTGGTGGTCGCTCAAGGAGATCTTCAACAAGGATCTGCTGGTCCAGGACCACCGCGTCGCCCCCTGGTGCCCGCGTTGCGGCACCGGCCTGTCCGACCACGAGCTGGCCCAGGGTTACGAGACGGTCGTCGACCCCTCGGTCTTCGTCCGCTTCCCGCTCACCTCCGGCCCGCTGGCCGGCGAGGCGGCCCTCCTGGTCTGGACGACCACCCCCTGGACGCTGGTCTCCAACACGGCGGTCGCCGCCCACCCCGAGGTCCGCTACGTCGTGGCGACCAACGGCGAGGAGAAGCTCGTCGTCGCCGAGCCGCTCCTGGAGAAGGCCCTCGGCGAGGGCTGGGAGGCCACCGACCGGTCGTTCACGGGCGCCGAGATGGAGCGCTGGACCTACGAGCGCCCGTTCGCCCTGGTGGACTTCCCGGCCGAGGCGCACTACGTCGTGAACGCCGACTACGTGACGACCGAGGACGGTACGGGCCTGGTCCACCAGTCCCCCGCGTTCGGTGCCGACGACCTCGTGGTCTGCCGTGCGTACGGCCTGCCGGTGGTCAACCCGGTACGCCCGGACGGCACGTTCGAGGAAGACCTCCCCCTGGTCGGCGGCGTCTTCTTCAAGAAGGCCGACGAGGCGCTCACCGCGGACCTGGACGCGCGCGGCAAGCTCTTCCGCCATGTCCCGTACGAGCACAGCTACCCGCACTGCTGGCGCTGCCACACGGCGCTGCTCTACTACGCGCAGCCGTCCTGGTACGTCAGGACGACGGCGATCAAGGACCGGCTCCTCGAGGAGAACGAGAAGACCAACTGGTACCCGGACTCGGTCAAGAACGGCCGCTTCGGCGACTGGCTGAACAACAACGTCGACTGGGCGCTCTCCCGCAACCGCTACTGGGGCACGCCGCTGCCGATCTGGCGCTGCGAGGACAACCACCTCACCTGCGTGGGCTCACGCGCCGAACTGACGGAGCTCACGGGCACCGACCAATCAGCCCTTGACCCGCACCGCCCGTTCATCGACGAGATCACCTTCACCTGCTCGCACGAGAACTGCCGGCTGGAGGCGTACCGCGTCCCGGAGGTCATCGACGCCTGGTACGACTCGGGTTCGATGCCGTTCGCGCAGTGGGGCTACCCGTACAAGAACAAGGAAGTCTTCGAGAGCCGCTACCCGGCGCAGTTCATCTCGGAGGCCATCGACCAGACCCGCGGCTGGTTCTACACGCTGATGGCGGTCGGCACCCTGGTCTTCGACAAGTCGAGTTACGAGAACGTCGTCTGCCTGGGCCACATCCTCGCCGAGGACGGCCGCAAGATGTCCAAGCACCTGGGGAACATCCTCCAGCCGATCCCGCTGATGGACCAGCACGGGGCCGACGCGGTGCGGTGGTTCATGGCGGCGGGCGGTTCCCCGTGGGCGGCACGGCGCGTGGGCCACGGCACGATCCAGGAGGTCGTCCGCAAGACCCTCCTCACCTACTGGAACACGGTCGCCTTCCAGGCCCTGTACGCGCGCACGTCGGGCTGGGCCCCCTCGGCGGCCGACCCGGCCCCGGCGGACCGCACGGTCCTGGACCGCTGGCTGCTCAGCGAACTGAACGCGCTGGTCGACCAGATGACCGTCGCGATGGAGGGGTACGACACCCAGCGCGCCGGCAAGCTGCTCTCGGCGTTCGTGGACGACCTCTCCAACTGGTACGTGCGCCGCTCGCGCCGCCGCTTCTGGCAGGGCGACAAGGCGGCGCTGCGCACGCTGCACGAGGTCGTCGAGACGGTGACCCGGCTGATGGCCCCGCTGACCCCGTTCATCACGGAGCGGGTCTGGCAGGACCTGGTGGCACCGGTCACTCCCGACGCCCCGGAGTCGGTCCACCTGTCCTCCTGGCCGAAGGCGGACCTGTCTTTGATCGACCCGACGCTCTCCACGCAGATGGCGCTGGTGCGCCGCCTGGTGGAGCTGGGCCGGGCCACACGCGCCGAGTCGGGCGTGAAGACCCGTCAGCCGCTGTCGCGCGCGCTGGTGGCGGCGACGGGCTTCACGGCCCTCTCCCCCGAACTGCGCGCGCAGATCACGGAGGAGCTGAACGTCACGTCGCTGGCCTCGCTCTCGGAGGTGGGCGGCTCCCTGGTCGACACGACGGCGAAGGCCAACTTCCGCGCCCTGGGCAAGCGGTTCGGCAAGGGCGTCCAGGCGGTGGCCAAGGCGGTGGCGAACGCGGACGCGGCCGCCCTGTCCCTGGCCCTGCGCGAGGGCACGGCCGCGGTGGAGGTCGACGGCGAGCGGATCACCCTCTCCCCCGACGAGGTCATCATCACGGAGACCCCGCGCGAGGGCTGGTCGGTCGCCTCGGACTCGGGCGCGACGGTCGCCCTGGACCTGGAGATCACCCCGGAACTGCGCCGCGCGGGCCTGGCCCGTGACGCGATCCGCCTGATCCAGGAGGCCCGCAAGAACAGCGGCCTGGACGTCGCGGACCGCATCGCCGTCCGCTGGACCTCGACGTCCCCGGCGACGGTGGAGGCGCTCACCGAGCACACCCCGCTGATCTCCGAGGAGGTGCTCGCCCTGGACTACGCGGAGGGCGAGGCGGACGAGACGTACGGCGAGGTGTTCGCGGACGAGGGCCTGGAGCTCACGTTCCGCCTGCGCAAGCGGTAGCGGTAGCCCGCAGGACCGGAAGGGCCCGCCGGATTCCGGCGGGCCCTTCCGCGTACCCCCTCCGGTGTCTCCAGCCCCTCCGGCGTCTGAGGAGCGGGGTCCGGGGCGGAGCCCCGGTTTCGGGAAGGGGCGGGTAGGGGAACAGCCCGCCGCAGGCGCCCCACCCGCACCCGGCAAGGGCACCCGGGGCCCACGCAAGAGGGCCGGGCCCCGGGGGAAACCCCGGGGCCCGGCCCTCTGCCTGCCGACGGCTACGCGCTCAGCGAGCGCGAACCGCTCAGTTGTCGTCCTCGTCGATCAGGAACCCGCGCATCGGCGAAGGCGCCTGCTGCATCGGCTGCGGCGCCTGCGGCCGCACCGGCGCCATCGGCTGCGTCATCGCGGGCGACATCTGCTGCTGGCCACCGTAGGACGGCGCGCCACCCATCGCGGACGGACCGCCACCCATCTGCTGGCCGCCGTGGCCACCGTGGTTGGAGCCGCCCATGGAGTGACCCATCGCACCCGCACCGGCCGGGGCCAGCGAGGGGGACGGCGGCAGCGAAGCGGCTGCCGGAGTCCGCGGCGGGGCGAGCGAGTCGTCCGCCTGGGTCTCCAGCTGACGCAGCTGGCTCTCCAGGTAGGACTTCAGCCGCGTGCGGTACTCGCGCTCGAAGCCGCGCAAGTCCTCGACCTTGCGCTCCAGCGTCGCGCGGGCCGACTCCAGCGAGCCCATCGCCACCCGGTGCTTCTCCTGCGCGTCCCGCTCCAGGGCGTCGGCCTTGGCACGCGCGTCGCGCTCCAGGCCCTCGGCACGGCTGCGCGCCTCGCCGACGATCTTGTTGGCCTCGGAACGGGCCTCCGCGATCGCCTGGTCGGCGGTCTGCTGTGCGAGCGAGAGGACGCGGGCGGCGCTGTCGCCGCCGGGGCCCTGCCCCTGCTGCTGCATCTGCGGCGGCTGCATCTGCTGCATCTGCTGCTGCTGGGGGTGCTGACCCATGGGGCCGCCCATCGGGCCACCCATGGGACCGCCCTGCATCGGGCCGGGGCCGTGCGGGCCCTGCGGACCGGGACCATGGCCGCCCTGGGGGCCGTGGCCACTGGGACCTGCGGGCAACTGCGGCGCGCCACCGGGCAGCTGGGGCGGACCCATCTGCGGGGGCTGCTGCTGCTGCGGCGGTCCTGATATGGCGGCGGGAACGGGAGCACCCGGCCGATCCTGCTGCTCCGGAGGCTTGCGCATACCCTGCTGCTGCTGTTGCTGCTGCTGGTTCTGCGCGGCGGCACGCGTCGCGGCGGCCAGCTTGGCGCGCAGGTCCTCGTTCTCACGGAGCAGACGGGTCAGCTCCGATTCGACCTCGTCGAGAAAGGCATCGACCTCGTCCTCGTCATAGCCTTCTCGGAGGCGGACGGTCGTGAACTGCTTGTTCCGCACGTCCTCGGGGGTCAACGGCATCTCTTCTTCACCTCTACGTAGTCGTCGGCAGTCGGCAAGACCGTATCGCTCACAACCTGACCACAACGCTGATCAGGATGTAGACGATGATCATCAGAACGAAGAAGGACAGGTCGAGTGCCACGCCCCCGAGACGCAGCGGCGGAATGAACCGCCGCAGAAGCTTGAGCGGTGGATCGGTGACAGTGTAGGTGGCCTCAAGTACGACCACCATCGCCTTGCCGGGTTGCCATGAACGTGCGAACTGGAAGACATAGTCCATGACCAGCCGGAAGATCAGCACGATGAGGAAACACATCAGCGCGATATAGACCACATCCAGTGCGACGCCCATGTCCCGCTGTTCCCTCTCCCCTGGCTCTCGTCAGCTCCGGCCTCGTGGCCGGCACCGGCCTCTCGGCCGGGTTGTTCCCGGTGTCGTGTTCTCAGCTCTGGTTGAAGAATCCGCCCTCTGCGATGCGGGCCTTGTCCTCCGCCGTGACATCGACGTTAGCAGGCGACAACAGGAACACCTTCTGCGTCACGCGTTCAATGCTGCCATGGAGACCGAAGACGAGCCCCGCGGCAAAGTCGACAAGTCGCTTCGCGTCCGTGTCGTCCATCTCCGTGAGATTCATGATCACCGGAGTGCCCTCACGGAAGTGTTCCCCGATGGTACGGGCCTCGTTGTAGGTCCTGGGGTGCAGCGTGGTGATGCGGTAGGGCTCCCGCTCGGACACGACCTTGGGCATGATCACCGGTGCGTTCTTCTCCATGTTCGGGCGTTCAGGTGTGATGGATGCCACGGGGGCGATTCGGGCGGGTCGCGCGCTTTCCGCGGGGAGCTGAACAGGCTCGCGCTGGGCGGGTGGTTGCACCACTCGTACCGGTTCATCCCTTTCGCGCTCACGATCGCGCTCGCGTTCCCGCTCCACCTGGTGCGGGGGCTGATGCCGCCGCCGGTCGCGTTCGGGCTCCGGCTCAGGTTCGAATTCGTCATCGGGGTCGAACCCCGGGCCGTCGTACCCATCGTCCTCCACGAGGCCGAGGTAGACCGCCATCTTGCGCATCGCGCCGGCCATGCTCCGAGTCCTCCGCTCTGTGGTGGATCGGCATTCGTCACCAAGTGCCCGCGATCCACTGTGGCCTGCCCGCTGTGAGCGGTAATGACCATATTTTCTGCTGTGGTCCGACTTGCTTCGCGACGTTACCCGAGCCGGGGTCGGACTCCGAGTACCGCCGTACCGACGCGTACATGTGTCGCTCCGGCCGCCACGGCGTCCTCCAGGTCCCCGCTCATACCTGCGGAGACCATGTTCGCAGCCGGATGACCGGCGCGCAGGCGGGATGAGATTTCCATCAGCCGGTCGAACGCGGCCCGTTGCCGGCCCGTGTACTCCCCGGCCAGCGGCGCCACGGTCATCAGTCCGTCGAGCCGGAGTCCGGGAGCCGCGCCGATCGCCGCCGCCAACTCCTCGACCCCCTCCGGGGCGACGCCGCCGCGCTCACCGCGCTCACCGCCCTCCGCGTCCAGGGCGACCTGGATCAGGCAGCCGAGTCCACGCTCCTCGCGCACCGCGGCGGCGGAGAGGGCGGTGACCAGTTTGGCGCGGTCCACCGACTGCACAACATCGGCATAACTGGTCACAGAACGAACCTTGTTCGTCTGCAGTTGTCCGACAAAGTGCCATGTGAGCGAAAGATCCGCACAAGCGGCGGCTTTGGGCGACGCGTCCTGGTCACGATTCTCCGCGACATGGCGCACACCGAGTTCATGCAGGATCCGCACATCGCTCGCGGGGTAGGTTTTGGTGACCACGATCAGGGTCACTTCCTCGCGCCCCCGACCGGCCGCGGCGCAGGAGGAGGCGATCCTTTCCTCCACCTGTGCCAGATTCGCGGCGAGTTCAGCCTTACGGTCCGTCATGCCCTATCAGTCCAACCAGACATATCCGGCGAGCCGCCCGGTGGTGCGGTCGCGGCGGTACGAGAAGTGGTCGCCCGATTCCAGGGTGCAGTAGGGCGAGGAGTGCCGGTCCGTCACACCGAGGGCGGCGAGCTGGGCATGGACTCCGCCGGTGACGTCGACCGCCGGGGTTCCCCAGCTGGTCTCGGACCAGGTGCCGGGGACGGCGTCGGAGACCTCGGCCCGCATCGCTTCCGGAACTTCGTAGCACCGTCCGCAGACGGCCGGTCCGGTGTGCGCGGTGATCCGGGAGGGGTGCGCCCCGAGCGCGACCATGGCCTCGACCGCCGCCGGAACGACTCCGGCGACCAGTCCCGGCCGCCCGGCGTGCGCCGCCCCGACGACCCCGGCGACCGGGTCGACGAGAAGAACGGGAGTGCAGTCGGCGGTGAGGACGGCGAGCGCGAGTCCACGACGGGCGGTCACCACCGCGTCCACGGCCGGAATCTCCGCGTCCGCACCCCAGGGTCCGTCCACCACCGCGACGTCCCGGCCGTGCACCTGGTTCATCCAGACGACGCCGGCCGGGTCGAGACCGAGGCGGCGGGCCGCACGCTCCCGGTTCGCGCCGACGGCGGCGGGGTCGTCGCCGACCGCGCCGCCGAGGTTGAGCTCACCGTACGGAGCGGCGCTCACTCCGCCCCACCGGTCGGTGAAGGCGAAATGAGCGCTGCCCGTGACGGGTGCCGCCGAGTGCTGGGCTATCACTTCAAGAAGTCCGGAACGTCCAGCTCTTCGGCCTGGGTGTCCTGGTAGGGACGGGCCGGCGGGACGTGCGGCGGCGAGACCGGCCCGTGCGCGCTCTCGCTCGAAGCCGACGCGGGGACGGGCTCGGCCGGTGCCGGGCTCTCCTCGCGCGCAGGCACGGACCCGAGTCCGCCCGTCGGACGCGTGGACTCGGCGGAGGACCTGGCCGGGGCGGCCGGCTCCTCGCGCTTGTTGCTGCTCGCACCGAGGACGTTCTCCCGGCGGGCCGGCGGCTGTCCGCCGTCGAAGCCCGCCGCGATCACGGTGACCCGCACCTCGTCGCCCAGGGCGTCGTCGATGACGGCGCCGAAGATGATGTTGGCCTCGGGGTGCGCCGCCTCACTCACCAGCTGGGCGGCCTCGTTGATCTCGAAGAGACCGAGGTCGCTGCCGCCGGAGATGGAGAGGAGGACACCGCGGGCGCCGTCGATGGAGGCTTCCAGGAGGGGCGAGGAGATCGCCATCTCCGCCGCCGCCACCGCGCGGTCGTCGCCGCGCGCCGAGCCGATGCCCATGAGCGCCGATCCGGCCTCGGACATGACCGACTTGACGTCGGCGAAGTCGAGGTTGATCAGACCCGGGGTGGTGATGAGGTCGGTGATGCCCTGGACACCCGAGAGCAGCACCTGGTCGGCCGACTTGAACGCGTCGAGCACGCTGACCTGGCGGTCCGAGATGGACAGCAGTCGGTCGTTGGGAATGACGATGAGGGTGTCGACCTCTTCGCGGAGTTCGGCGATGCCGTCCTCCGCCTGGTTCGCGCGTCGCCGGCCCTCGAAGGTGAACGGGCGGGTGACCACGCCGATCGTCAGGGCGCCGAGCGAGCGTGCGATGTTGGCGACGACGGGTGCGCCGCCGGTGCCGGTGCCGCCGCCTTCTCCGGCGGTGACGAAGACCATGTCGGCCCCCTTGAGGACCTCCTCGATCTCCTCACGGTGGTCCTCTGCCGCCTTACGACCGACGGCCGGGTTCGCCCCGGCGCCGAGGCCCCGGGTGAGTTCGCGGCCGACGTCGAGCTTGACGTCGGCGTCGCTCATCAACAGGGCTTGTGCGTCCGTGTTGATCGCGATGAACTCGACGCCCTTGAGGCCGACCTCGATCATTCGGTTGATGGCATTGACACCACCGCCGCCGACACCGATGACCTTGATGACTGCGAGGTAGTTCTGCGGTGCTGCCACGTCGAAGGCCTCTCGCCTCGAGTTACGTGTCGTCGCTCTGCGGTAGCCCCGCGGCGACGACTGATGTCGATGGGGACGGTCCGAACGCCGACCCAAACCCTAACGTTCAAGTTTAGGGTTACCAGTGTGTCTGCTTCCTGGACTCTTCCGAACAGGACACTAAGTCGACAAGTGGCGCACGTTCAACGAACACGCCGAACCTCCCGTTTTTCTTTTCACCCTATGTGATCACCCGTAGCGCTGACCAACCAGGGTGCTGGCCAGCACAAATACCCGTCAACTCGCTGATACCGCCGGGGCGGTGGGAGCACTTACGTCGAACTGTCCCGCTTTGGGGGCGGCTTTCATGAGTGCGGCGAGGACGCTCGCCTTCACCGGCCCGTCTTCGCCACTCCCCCAGGTCACCACACGACCCCGGGTGAGCCGCAAGGAAATCGCGTCGTACGAGGTGACCCGTACGACCTCGGTGTCCTCGGCCACACCCGCCGGAAGGTCTCCGGCGACCCGGACCGCTTCCCGCAACAGACCGTCACCGCCGAAGCGGCGGAGACTCGCGGACGGCTCGGGAGTCAGCTCCAGCAGGGGCACGCCCTCCGGTGCCTTGTCCACGGTGGCGAAGCGCACGCCCTCGGCATCCACTTCCACGAACGCGCCACTCTTTTCGACCAGCAGGACCGGCTTCCGTTCGGTCACCTTAAGGCCGATGCCGTCCGGCCAGGACCGAACGACATCAACTGTGTCGATACGAGGCAACTTCTGGCGCAACCGGCGCTCCATGGCGTCGGTGTCCACGGAGACCAGCGGGGCACCGATCGGCGTGGCGGCAACCGCTTCCACTTCTTCGCTGGTCAGGACCTCGACGCCGCTCGTGCTGACCTTCTCGACGCGGAGCCAGGAGGAGCCGTAGAGCACCCAGATCACGAACGCGGTGAGCAGGGCGGCCGCGACGCCGATCAGGATCAGCAGGGTACGGCGGCCGATCCGGGGCCCCTCGGGGCCGGTGTGCGGCGGGCGGGCGGAGACGTCCGCCCGCCCGGGTGCGCCGCGCTGGGCGGTCGTCGGTCCGGCCACGCTCGCTCCTTCGCCGGACCCGGGGCTCCCGCCCCGGGTCCGCACCGCATCGCGCCGGGCGCCTAGCGGCGCGCGGCAATCGCTTCGTACACCATGCCGACGAGCAGGTCGTCGGCGTCGCGCCGGCCGAACTCGGCAGCGGCGCGGGACATTTCGTACAGCCGGTGAGGGTCCGACAGTACCGGCAGGACGTTGCCCTGCACCCACTCCGGGGTGAGCGCCGCGTCGTCCACCAGCAGGCCGCCGCCGGCGTTGACCACCGGCTGGGCGTTGAGCCGCTGTTCGCCGTTGCCGATGGGCAGCGGGACGTAGGCGGCGGGGAGCCCGACGGCGGAGAGTTCGGCGACGGTCATCGCGCCCGCGCGGCAGAGCATCATGTCGGCCGCGGCGTACGCGAGGTCCATCCGGTCCACGTACGGTACCGGGATGTACGGCGGCATCCCGGGCATGTTGTCGATCCGCGGCAATTCGTTCTTCGGGCCGACCACATGGAGGATCTGGATCCCGGAGCGCTGGAGCAGCGGCGCGACCCGCTGGACCACCTCGTTGAGGTGGCGCGCGCCCTGCGAGCCGCCGGAGACCAGCAGCGTGGGCAGGTTGGGATCGAGCCCGAAGGAGGCGCGGGCCTCCGGGCGGACCCGGGCGCGGTCCAGGGTGGCGATGGTGCGGCGCAGCGGGATGCCGATGTAGCGGGCGCCGCGCAGCTTGCTGTCGGGGGTGGAGACGGCGACCCCATGGGCGTACCGCGAACCGATCTTGTTGGCCAGGCCCGGGCGGGCGTTGGCCTCGTGGACCACGATCGGCACGCCGGCCCGCTTGGCGGCCAGGTAGCCGGGCAGGGCGACGTAGCCGCCGAAGCCGACCACGCAGTCCGCCTTGGTGCGCTCCAGGATCTGCTCGGCGGCCTTGATCGTGCCGCGCAGCCGGCCCGGGACGGTGATCAGTTCGGGCGTGGGCTTACGGGGCAGGGGCACGGCGGGGATGAGCGCGAGCTCGTACCCCCGCTCGGGCACGAGCCTGGTCTCCAGTCCGCGTTCCGTGCCGAGGGCAGTGATTCCCACGGTCGGGTCCTGCCTGCGCAGGGCGTCTGCGAGGGCAAGCGCGGGCTCGATGTGTCCGGCGGTCCCCCCGCCGGCGAGTACGACATGCACCGAAATTCACCGCTCTCCGGACGGACGCTTCTTGACGCGCCGTCTCATCGTCTTCCATCTCACCCCGGGCTTCCGCATGGCCAGGGCCGCCTTGGCGGCTGGGTCCTCCCGTGCGAAGGCGATCATCAGCCCGACCGCGAACATCGTCGGCAGCAGGGCCGACCCCCCGTAGGAGAACAGCGGGAGCGGGACCCCGGCGATCGGCAACAGGCCGAGCACCGCACCGATGTTGATCACGGCCTGGGCCGTGATCCACGTGGTCACGCCTCCCGCGGCAAACCTCACGAAGGGGTCCTCCGTGCGTCCGGCCACGCGGATACCCGCATAGCCTAGGGCCGCGAACAGGGCGAGCACGGACAGCGTCCCCGCCAGACCCAGCTCCTCGCCGGTGATGGCGAAGATGAAGTCGGTGTGAGGTTCCGGGAGTTGACCCCATTTTTCCACACTCGCACCCAGCCCGGAACCGAACCATCCGCCGGACGCCAGAGCATAGATCCCATGTGCGGCCTGCCAGCAGCCACCCTCCGGATCGGGCTCGCTCACGCCCATGCAGGCGAGCCGGGACATCCGGTTGGGGCTGGTCCTGATCAGCAGGAAGGCGATGACCGCGGCGAAGCCGAGTACCCCGGCGAACAGCCGGGTGGGAGCGCCGGCCAGCCAGAGCAGACCGAACAGGATCGCCGTGAGAATGATCGCGGTTCCCATGTCGCCGCCGAGCATGATCAGCCCGAGCAGCATGAAGGCGACCGGCACGAGCGGCACGAGCATGTGCTTCCACTGCGTCAGCAACCGCTTGTCCTGCTTGCGGGCCAGCAGGTCCGCCCCCCACAGGATGAGGGCCAGCTTGCCGAACTCGCTGGGCTGGAGCTGGAACGGGCCGCCCAGGTAGAGCCAGTTCTGGTTGCCGTTGACCGACATCCCTATCCCCGGCACCTGGACCAGGACCATCAGGAAGACGGTGACCATCAGTATCGGGTAGGCCAGCGCCCGGTGGAGCTTCACGGGCATCCGGGACGCGAGCAGCATCAGAGCACCGCCGATGACGGCGGCGAGGAACTGCTTTCCGAAGAAGTACGTCGCGGGCTTGCTGATGTCCAGCGCCTTGATCATCGAGGCGGAGTAGACCATCACCAGGCCCAGCACGGTGATCAGGAGGCTGGAGCCGAGGATCACGTAGTAGGCGGTCAGGGGACGGTCCCAGGCCCGTCGTGCCCGCTCGTAGGTGCGGCGCGGTCCGCCGCCTCGCCCGGTGCGCGGGGGGCGGGGCCCCGAGTCGCCGCGTCCGGAGCCCCGCGGCGTCCCGGGACGCCGCGCTCCGGTGGCGAGGCGCCCGCGCAGGGCGAGTCCGGGCGGAAGCGGCACTCCGGAGAGGGCGGGCGTCGCGGTGAGGGTGCGGGTAACCGAGGCCCGTGCGCGGTCCCGCCGTACGGCGAATCTCTCGTCGGCCGGCATTGTCGCTGTCCCCTCCACTGCTCGGGCCCGGGGCCCGTGACCCCGGGCGAGGAGGCCCGGTCGGTCAGGCGCTCTCGTCGGCGCGTGCGCGGACCGCGTCCGCGAACGCCTCGCCCCGCTTGTTGTAGTTGGTGAACATGTCCATCGAGGCGCAGGCCGGGGCCAGCAGTACCGTATCGCCCGGCCGGGCGAGCTCGGCCGCCCGCGCGACCGCTTCGGACATCGCTCCAGTGTCGGTCCGGTCGAGGTCGACCACCGGGACTTCGGGGGCGTGTCGCGTCAGGGCTTCGTGGATCAGGGCGCGGTCGGCGCCGATCAGCACGACCCCGCGCAGCCGCTTCGCCGCGCCGGTGACCAGTTCGTCGAACGTGGCGCCCTTCGCCAGTCCGCCCGCGATCCAGACGATGGAGTCGTAGGCGGCGAGGGATGCCTCGGTGGCGTGGGTGTTGGTGGCCTTGGAGTCGTCCACGTAGGCGACTTCGTCGATGTCCGCGACGTGTTCGATGCGGTGGGCGTCCGGCCGGAAGGCGCGCAGCCCGTCGCGGACCGCGGCCGCCTCCACGCCGAAGGCGCGGGCGAGGGCCGCGGCGGCGAGGGCGTTGGCGATGTTGTGCGGGGCCGGCGGGTTGACGTCGGTGACCTCGGCCAGTTCCTGGGCCTGCTTCTGGCGGTCGGCGACGAACGCCCGGTCGACGAGGATGCCGTCGACCACGCCGAGCTGCGAGGGGCCGGGGGCCCCGAGGGTGAAGCCGATGGCCCGGCAGCCCTCTTCGACGTCCGCCTCGCGCACCAGGTCCTCGGTGGCCGGGTCGGCCGCGTTGTAGACGCAGGCGACCGTGTTGCCCTCGTAGACGCGGCCCTTGTCGGCGGCGTACGCCTCCATCGAGCCGTGCCAGTCGAGGTGGTCCGGGGCCAGGTTGAGGACGGCGGCGGAGTGGGCGCGCAGGGAGGGCGCCCAGTGCAGCTGGTAGCTGGAGAGTTCGACGGCGAGGACGTCGTACTCGGTCTCGCCGAGCACCGCGTCCAGCAGCGATACGCCGATGTTGCCCACGGCCGCGGTGCGCAGGCCCGCGGCCCGGAGGATCGAGGCCAGCATCCGTACGGTCGTGGTCTTGCCGTTGGTGCCGGTGACGGCGAGCCAGGGCGCGGGCTCCCGGCCGTCGTCACCGCGCAGTCGCCAGGCCAGTTCGACATCGCCCCAGACCGGGACGCCCGCCTCGGCGGCAGCCAGGAAGAGCGGCTTGTCCGGCTGCCAGCCGGGGGCGGTGACGACGAGTTCCGTGGACGGCGGCAGGGTGGCGCCGTCGCCGAGGCGCACGGTGATGCCGAGCGCCTCCAGTTCGGCCGCCTGCGCACGGGCGCGCTCGTCGTCGCCGTCGTTGACGACGGTGACGAGCGCGCCGCGCCCGTGCAGGGCGCGGGCCGCGGGGATCCCGCTGACGCCGAGCCCGGCGACGGTGACGTGCTTGCCCTGCCAGTCCACGGTGCTGCTCACTTCTTGGCTGCCCATCCCGCGTAGAAGAGGCCGAGGCCGACGATCACGCACATGCCCTGGATGATCCAGAAGCGGACCACGACAAGGACTTCGGACCACCCCTTGAGTTCGAAGTGGTGCTGGAGCGGTGCCATCCGGAAGACCCGCTTGCCGGTCATCTTGAACGAACCGACCTGGATGACCACGGACATGGTGATCATCACGAAGAGGCCGCCGAGGATGGCGAGCAGGAACTCGGTGCGGGACAGGATCGCCAGGCCCGCGAGGGCGCCGCCGAGGGCGAGCGAGCCGGTGTCGCCCATGAAGATCTTGGCGGGCGAGGTGTTCCACCACAGGAAGCCGAAGCAGGCGCCCATCAGGGCGGCGGCGACGACGGCGAGGTCGAGCGGGTCGCGCACCTCGTAACAGGCGCTCGGGTTGGTCAGGTTGTCCGCGTTGGCGCAGGACTCCTGGAACTGCCAGAGGCCGATGAAGGTGTAGGCGCCGAAGACCATCACGGAGGCGCCGGTGGCCAGCCCGTCGAGGCCGTCGGTGAGGTTCACGCCGTTGGACATGGCGAGGATCATGAACAGCGCCCAGACGCAGAACAGCACCGGGCCGATCGACCAGCCGAAGTCCTCGACGAACGAGAGCCGGGTGGAGGCCGGGGTGTAGTCCATGGAGTTGGGGAACTGGAGCGAGAGCACCGCGAAGGCGATGCCGACGATCAGCTGTCCCGCCATCTTCGCCTTGGCCCGCAGACCGAGCGACCGCTGCTTGACGATCTTGATGTAGTCGTCGAGGAACCCGACGAGGCCCATGCCTGCCATGAGGAACAGCACGAGTACGCCGGAGTAGCGGATGTCCTCACCCGTGATGACCTTCGCGAGGAGGTACGCGATGATCGTCGCCATGATGAAGGCGATGCCGCCCATCGTGGGCGTGCCCTGCTTGCTGCCGTGCGTGCGCGGGCCGTCGTCCCGGATGAACTGCCCGTATCCCTTGCGGGCCAGCAGCTTGATCAGCAGCGGGGTACCGACCAGGGTCAGGAAGAGCCCGATGGCCCCCGCGAAGAGGATCTGCCTCATCGGCCGGCGACCTCGCCCTCGGTCGAGTTCTCCAGCAGTGCCTGGGCGACCTTCTCCAGGCCGACCGACCGGGACGCCTTCACCAGCACGACGTCTCCCGGGCGCAGTTCACTGCGCAACAGGTCGACGGCCGCCTGTGCGTCGGACACGTGCACCGACTCCTCACCCCACGAACCCTCGTTATAAGCGCCCAGTTGCAGCCAGGAGGCTTCTCTCCCCCCGACAGCGACGAGCTTGCTGACGTTGAGTCGGACGGCGAGCCGTCCGACCGCGTCGTGCTCGGCGAGCGACGCGTCACCGAGCTCGGCCATCTGACCGAGCACCGCCCAGGTGCGTCCCCCGTCGGCCCCTCGGGCCTGACCCATGGCAGCCAGCGCACGCAGCGCGGCTCTCATGGATTCGGGGTTCGCGTTGTAGGCGTCGTTGACGACGGTCACACCGTCCGGACGCTCGGTGACCTCCATGCGCCAGCGGGAGAGGGTGCCCGCCTCCGAGAGCGCCTCGGCGATCTCGGTCACGGACATGCCCAACTCATGGGCGACGGCGGCCGCGGCGAGCGCGTTCGACACGTGGTGCTCACCGTACAGGCGCATGGTCACGTCGCTGCACCCGGTGGGTGTGTGGAGCTCGAAGGCGGGCCGCCCGTCGGCGGTCATCGTGACCTTCTCGCCCCGTACGTCCGCTTCCGGGGCTTCTCCGAAGAGCAGCACGCGGGCCTTGGTGCGCGAGGCCATGGCGCGGACGAGCGGGTCGTCCGCGTTGAGCACGGCGCAGCCGTCCTCCGGCAGGACCTCGACCAGCTCGCCCTTGGCCAGGGCGATGGCCTCCCGGCTGCCGAACTCGCCGAGGTGCGCGGAGCCGACGTTGAGGACCAGGCCGATGCGGGGCGGGGTGAGGTTGGCCAGGTAGTGGATGTGGCCGACGCCGCGGGCCCCCATCTCCAGGACCAGGTGCTCGGTCTCGGCGGTGGCGGTCAGGGCCGTGACCGGCAGGCCGATCTCGTTGTTGAGGGAGCCGGGCGTCCAGACGGTCGGGCCCTTGCGCTGGAGGAGCTGCGCGATCAGGTCCTTGGTGGACGTCTTGCCTGCGGATCCGGTGAGTCCGACGACGGTGGTGCCGAGGCGTTCCACGACGGCACGGGCGAGGGCTCCGAGCGCGCCGACGACGTCGTCCACGACGATCGCCGGAACGCCGACGGGGCGGGCCGCCAGCACGGCTGACGCACCCGCCTCCACGGCTCGCCGGGCGTAGTCGTGGCCGTCGACCCGTTCGCCGGCGAACGCGGCGAACAGGCTGCCGGGCGCGACCTCGCGGGAGTCGATGACGACGGGTCCGGTCACGCCGACTGCCGGATCCGGTATGTCGTACGACTGCCCGCCGACGATTTCGGCGATCTCGGCGAGGGAAAGGGTGATCACTTGGTCATCCCTGACTGTTGTTCTCGAGGTGAGGGACACGGCCCGGGGCGCCGGGGCGCGTCAGGGACCGCTCGATGGCTGCGTGCAGGACCTTGCGGTCGTCGAAGGCGCGTACCACCCCGTGGATGTCCTGGCCCTGTTCGTGCCCCTTGCCGGCGACGAGGACGGTGTCGCCCGCCTCCGCGCGGGCGACGGCGGCGGCGACGGCCGAGGCGCGGTCGGCGTCGACGAGCACGTCGCCGCGCTCGTGGACGGGCACTTCGGCGGCGCCGGAGAGCATCGCGGCGAGGATTGCGAGGGGGTCCTCGGAGCGGGGGTTGTCGGAGGTCAGCACGGCGGTGTCGGCGAGCCGGGCGGCTGCCGCGCCCATCGGGCCGCGCTTGGTGGTGTCGCGGTCGCCGCCGCAGCCGAGGACGATGTGCACCTTGCCCTCGGTGACCTTGCGCAGGGAGCGCAGTACGGACTCGACGGCGTCGGTCTTGTGCGCGTAGTCGACGACGGCGAGGTAGGGCTGTCCGGCGTCCACCCGCTCCAGCCGTCCGGGGACCCCGGGGACGGCCGCGATGCCGTCGGCGGCCGTCTGCGGGTCGACGCCCGCGACGGCCAGCGTGACGATCGCGGCGAGGGTGTTGGCGACGTTGAACGGGCCGGGCAACGGGGCGCGGGCGGTGATCCGCTCGCCCTTCGGGCCGACGGCGGTGAAGGTGCTGTCCTGCGGTCCGACCTCGACGTCCTCGGCGTGCCAGTCGGCGTCCGGGTGGCCCTCGGCGGAGAAGCTGGTGACCGGCACCCCGGACTCGGTCAGGAGCCTGCGGCCGTACTCGTCGTCGAAGTTCACGACGCCGCGGTGGCTGCGTTCGGGGGTGAACAACTGGGCCTTGGCCTGGAAGTAGTCCTCCATGCCGGAGTGGAACTCCATGTGCTCCGGGCTGAGGTTGTTGAAGACGGCGACGTCGAAGACGCAGCCGTCGACCCGGCCGAGCACCAGGGCGTGGCTGGAGACCTCCATCGCGACGGCCTCGACGCCGCGTTCGCGCATGACGGCGAACAGGGCCTGGAGGTCGGTGGCTTCGGGGGTGGTGCGCTCCGACTTGATGCGCTCGTCGCCGATCCGCATCTCGACGGTGCCGATCAGCCCGGTGGAGCGTCCGGCGGCGCGCAGTCCGCCCTCGACGAGGTACGCGGTGGTGGTCTTGCCGGAGGTTCCGGTGATACCGAGCTGGAGCAGGCCGATGCCGGGCCGCCCGTAGATGTCGGCGGCCACCTCGCCCATGACGGCGCGCGGGTCCTCGGTGACCAGCACCGGCAGACCGGTGGCCGCTGCGCGTTCGGCGCCGTCGGGGTCGGTGAGGACGGCGGCGGCGCCGAGGCCCGCGGCCTGGGCCGCGAAGTCGGCGCCGTGGAAGCGGGCGCCGGGCAGGGCCGCGTACACGTCACCCGGGCGCACGGCCCGCGAGTCGTGGGTGATTCCGGTGATCTCACCGGAGCCCGCTGTTTCGACGCCGAGCCGGTCTGCCAGCTCGCCGAGAGGGGTGGGCCGGAGCCGGTCCGGTCGGGGCGCTCCCGGGTAGGTCACAGGCGCGTCCTTCTGAGAGGTTTGGGACTGATCAGCGTGGGGCACGGCGGTGAGCGTACCGGGCCGGTGCGGCGTCTCGCGAAGCGAGGGACCCCGGTTGCGGCGGTTCTCGTTCCGGTTCCCGGGATCGGGGGTGATGGTTGTCACTGAGGGTTCCCTTGGAGGAGATGCTCGCGCATCCCCGTGTTCACTCGCCGGGTTTGAAGGACACCGGCAGCCGGGGCGGCTCGCTGCCGGACGGTGGGGTCTGGAGCGTCTTGAGCGCGAACTCCATGACCTGCTTGTAGATCGGGCCGCAGATCTGGCCGCCGAAGTAGCTGCCCTTGGTGGGGTTCTGGATCGCGCAGTAGACGGTGACCTGTGGGTTGTCGGCGGGGGCGAAGCCTGCGAAGGAGGCGGTGTAGCCCTTGTAGACGCCGCGGACGGGATCGACGCGGTTGGCGGTGCCGGTCTTGCCCGCGACCCGGTAGCCGGGGATGGCGGCCTTGGTGCCGGTCCCTTCCCGGTCGTCGACGACGGACTCCAGCATCGTCGCCAGGGTCTTGGCGGTCTTCTCGCTGACCACCCGGTTCTCCTCGGGGGCCTCGGCCGCCGCGAAGCGCCCGTCGGAGCCCTTGGCGCCACGGACGAGGGTCGGGGCGATCCGTACGCCGCCGTTGGCGATGGTGGAGTAGACCGAGGCGGCCTGGACGGCGTTGAGCGAGAGGCCCTGGCCGAAGGGGATCGTGTACTGCTGCGAGGTCGACCAGTCCTTGGGGTGGGCCAGCAGGCCCGGCGACTCGCCGGGGTAGCCGAGCCCGGTCTTGGAGCCGAGGCCGAATTTGCGGAGGTAGGAGTAGAGGACCTGGTTGGACTCCGCCTGGGTCTTGCCGAGCTGACCGGTCGCCAGGATGGTGCCGATGTTGCTGGACTTGGCGAGGACCCCGTTGAGCGTGAGGTACCAGGTGGGGTGGTCCACGTCGTCCTTGAAGAGCCGGTCGCCGCGGTGCAGCCGGTTGGGGACGGTGACGTGGGTGCCGGGCGTGGCGGCCTTCTCCTCCAGTACGGCGGCCATGGACATGACCTTGCTGGTGGAGCCGGGCTCGTACACGTCCTGGAGGGCGGCGTTGCCGAGGGAGGCGGAGGTCACCTGGGAGAGGTCGTTGGGGTCGTAGCCGGGGGCGTTGGCCATGGCCAGCAGCTCGCCGGTCCGCGTGTTCTGCACGATGACGTAGCCGCGGTCGGCCTTGGACTTCTCGACCTGGTCGCTGATGGCCTTCTGGGCGGCCCACTGGATGTCGCGGTCGATGGTCAGCTCGATGTCGGAGCCGGGCACGGCCGGGATCTCGCTGCCGCCCGCGGTGGGAACCCGACGGCCGCCGGCCTGGGCGTAGCGGATCTTGCCGTCCTCGCCCGCGAGTTCCTTGTCGAGCTGCGATTCGAGGCCTCCGCCGCCCTTGCCGTCGGCGCTGACGAATCCCAGTATCCCGGCGGCGAGACCCCCGTTGGGGTAGACGCGCTTGGTGGTCGGCACCTGGAGGACGCCGGCCAGGACGTTGGCTCCCGGACCGCCCTTCAGTTTGTCCTCGTACGCCTTCTCGGCGAAGACGGACTTGAGGTCCTTGATCTGCTTCCAGACCTGGGGGGTCTGCCGGTAGGCGAGGACGGTGTAGCGGGCCCCCGGCACCGAGAGCTTCTCGACGAGCTCGTCGACGTCCTTGCCGAGGATCGGGGCGAGCAGGGCCGCGGCCTGCTGGGGCGCGTCCGGGGCCTTGCTGTCCTCGGGCGTGAACATCTTCGGGTCGGCCGTGATGTTGTGCGCGTCCACGCTGGTGGCGAGCGCGACGCCCTTGCGGTCGGTGATCTCGCCGCGCTCGGCGGCGACCGTGTACTCCAGGTAGCGGTTCTTCTCGGCCTTGGCCGCGTACGCGCTGGCGTCGACGGCCTGGACCTGGAGCAGTCGGGCCACGAAGGCCAGCATGACCAGCGTCAGCCCGAGGCTGACGAGCCGCAGCCGGGGGCGGGGGCTGCCGAGGCGCAGGGACCGCTGTGCACCGGGGCGCGCGGTGGTGCGTCCCGGTGCGGGACGGGGGCGGCGGGCCGGTGGGCGCGCGCCGGAGCGGCCGGATCCTGATCCCCCGCTGCGGGGGCGGGCCGGTCCGGGTACGCGGCGGCGCGGCGGTTCCTTGGGCGGCACTGCGTCACCTGCCGGGGCTCGTCGGGGGCGGGGAGCTCTCCGCCGCGGGGTCGGTTGCGGGGTCGGGCTCGGTGGCGGACACGGATCCGGCGGGCGAAACGGATCCGGCGGGCCCGGCGGAGGCGCCGGGGCCCGGGGTGGCGCTCGCCGAGGCGCTGGGGCTCGGCGTGGGGCTGGGGCTCGGCGACGGCGGGGCGGTGGCCTCGGTGGGGTTGCCGCGGACCGTGCCGTCGGGGTTCAGGAAGGCGGGGCTGCCGCCGGGGACCATGCCCAGCTCCCGGGCCCGGCGCTCCAGGGCGTCGGGCTGGGAGCGGCTGTCGACGTCGCGCTGGAGGGCCTGCTGCTCGTCGGTGAGCTCGGTGGTGTCCCGCTTCAGCTCGCTGAGCCGGAACGATCCCTCGTTGAGCGCGGAGTTCAGCAGGAGCAGGGCGATGAGCCCGCCGCCCAGGAGCAGGACGACCAGCAGCACGAAGGGGGTGCGGGCCGCGGTGCTGGGCCCGGTGGACGGCATCAGCCGGGCGAGCCGCGCGGCCCGCCCCTTCAGCGGTGCGGCCGCTCTGCTCACCGCACGGCTCCCCGGTCGCCCGGCGTCGGGCGACCGTCTCGCGTCGGACGACGCCGGGCGCTCATCGCTCCTCCGCGCGGATGCGCTGGGCGCCGCGCAGCCGGGCCGGGGCGGCGCGCCGGTTCTCGGCGACCTCCTCCTCGGTGGGCAGCTCGGCGCCCCGGGTGAGCTGCTTCAGCCGGGGCTGGTAGCGCTCGGGGACGACGGGCAGTCCGGGGGGCGCGGTGTTGGCGGCGCCGGCCGCGAAGACCTGCTTGACCAGCCGGTCCTCCAGCGAGTGGTAGGACAGCACGGCGATGCGGCCGCCGACGTCGAGGCACTGGACGGCGGCCGGAATGGCCCGTTCCAGGACGCTCAGCTCGCCGTTGACCTCGATGCGCAGGGCCTGGAAGGTCCGCTTCGCGGGGTTGCCGCCGGTGCGCTTGGCGGCCTGCGGCAGCGCGTCACGGATCAGCTCGACGAGCCGGGCGCTGTTGCTGAACGGCTCCTTCTCGCGCTCGCGCACGACGGCGGAGACGATCCGCTTGGCCTGCTTCTCCTCGCCGTACGCGCGCAGGATCCGGACCAGTTCGCCGGGCGGGTAGGTGTTGAGCACCTCGGCGGCGCCCATGCCGGTGCTCTGGTCCATCCGCATGTCGAGCGGGGCGTCCTGGGCGTACGCGAACCCGCGGTCGGCCTCGTCCAGTTGCATGGAGGAGACGCCGAGGTCGAACAGCACGCCCTGGACCTTCGGGATCCCGAGCCGCGCGAGGACCTCGGGGAGTTCGTCGTAGACCGCGTGGACGAGGGTGGCGCGGTCGCCGTAGGGGGCGAGCCGTTCACCGGAGAGGCGGAGCGCCTCCTTGTCGCGGTCCAGGGCGATCAGCCGGGCGGTGGGGAAGGAGGCGAGCAGCGCCTCGCTGTGGCCGCCGAGGCCGAGGGTGCAGTCGACGACCACGGGCTCCGGGTGGGCCGGGTCCTGGAGAGCCGGGGCCAGCAGGTCCAGACACCTCTGGAGCATCACGGGGACGTGTCGGGTCTGGCTCAAGGCGCCCTCTCAGGCTCTGTCCCGCGGCCGGCACGTACGTCCTGGTCCCCGCCCGCTCTGAAGGGGAGGTTCGCCGGCGCCGGGGAAGAGGCGTCGGCCGACCGAGAGCGGGAGAGGGCCGGGTCGCACGTACGCCGCACATCACGGGGGAAATACGGAATATGCAGGAGGTGCGGGGTGCGATGGTGCAGTGGGTACGGACGTGGTCGGTGACTTCGCGTTACTTTAGTCCACCCTGCCATTCGATCGATTCGCGATCAACGAACCGGGCAGCGAGTCGCGCCACCCGTCCGGATGCGGAGAACTCACCCGAACGGGTGCATCCCTGCGAGTCCTGTGGGTTAGCTCACAACAAGCCGAGTTGGCGTTCTTTGTCCGCTCTCACAACACGCCTGTGCCAGGTGGGAAGGCTAACGTCGTATCCATGTCGACTTCTGCTCACTCTCCCGCCGAGTCCGTGACGTCCACCGCTGCGGCGGTCCGCGAGGGGGGCCAGGTCACCGACCGGCTCGTCGCACTGAACGCCGGGTACGCGAAGGACTTCCGCGATCCGGGCATGGACGCGCGCCCCGTCCTCCAGGTCGCCGTGGTCGCCTGCATGGACGCCCGCCTCGACCTGCACGCGGCGCTCGGCCTGGAGCTCGGCGACTGCCACACCATCCGCAACGCCGGCGGCGTGGTCACCGACGACGTGATCCGCTCGCTGACCATCAGCCAGCGGGCCCTCGGCACCCGCAGCGTGGTCCTCATCCACCACACCAACTGCGGCCTGGAGTCCCTCACCGAGGACTTCCGGCAGGAGCTGGAGCGCGAGGTGGGCCAGCGTCCGGTCTGGGCGGTGGAGGCCTACTCGGACGCCGACCAGGACGTGCGCCAGTCGATGCAGCGGGTGCGCACCTCGCCGTTCCTGCTCCACACCGACGACGTGCGCGGGTTCGTCTTCGACGTGACCACCGGCCTGCTGCGCGAGATCCACTCCGTTTCCTGAACGCGCTCGCCTCCCTTCCCTGCCCTCCCGCCGCACCTCACGCACGCATCACCGCGCCTCACGGTGCCGAAATCGCGACAGACGCTGACATTTCACACCCACTTATCCACAGGCGAGTGACACGAAGCGGTAACGGCAACAAGAATGCGGGTGTGACATCCCCGGGCCTTCCGGCGGAGTGTCCGATTTTTCGGGGTGGGCCGCGCGGGTACGCGCGACGGCCCCTGCGCAAAAGGGCCGAGGAGGGCCGGGTGACGACCTATGACGATCGAGCGAGCCTCACGGATCTGACCACCACAGCAGAGCGGGTGCGCAGGTCGGTGGAGAGTGTGATCGAGGGCAAGCCCGAGGTCGTACGGCTATCGCTGACCGTGCTCCTCGCCGAGGGGCATCTCCTCATCGAGGACGTCCCCGGTGTCGGCAAGACCATGCTGGCCAAGGCGCTGGCGCGGTCCATCGACTGTTCGGTGCGACGGATCCAGTTCACACCGGACCTGCTGCCCTCGGACATCACCGGTGTGTCGATCTTCGACCAGCAGCGGCGGGACTTCGAGTTCAAGCCGGGCGCCATCTTCGCCCAGATCGTGATCGGCGACGAGATCAACCGCGCCTCGCCGAAGACGCAGTCGGCGCTGCTGGAGTCGATGGAGGAGCGCCAGGTCACCATCGACGGGCACTCCTACGAGCTGCCCGACCCCTTCATGGTGGTGGCCACCCAGAACCCGGTGGAGATGGAGGGCACCTACCCGCTGCCCGAGGCCCAGCGCGACCGCTTCATGGCCCGGGTCTCCATCGGCTATCCCAGCCCGGAGGCCGAGCTCCAGATGCTCGACGTGCACGGGGGGATCTCCCCGCTGGACGACCTCCAGCCGGTGGCCCACGCCCACGACATCGTGAAGCTGATCGACGCCGTCCGTACGGTGCACGTCGCCGACGCCGTGCGGCGCTACGCCGTGGAGCTCGTCGGGGCCACCCGCAGCCACCCCGACCTCAGACTCGGCGCCTCCCCGCGCGCGACGCTGCACCTGCTGCGCGCCGCGAAGGCCTCGGCCGCGCTCAGCGGGCGTGACTACGCTCTGCCGGACGACGTCCAGGCGCTGGCGACCCCGGTGCTCGCGCACCGGCTGCTGCCCACCGCCCAGGCCCAACTGAACCGCCGCACGGCCGAGCAGGTGGTCCTGGAGATCATCCAGCGCACTCCCGTACCGACCTCGGCCGACGGCACCGCGCCGCCCTCGCCGGTCGGGCAGGAGCCGGGCCGCCCGCTGTACCACCAGCAGCAGCCCGGGGCACGGCGGCTGTGATGGCGGCCGGCGAGCCCGGCGCCGTGGAGGACGGCGACCGGAAGGGCGGCCTCCGGGCGGCCCTGGGCGGACTGACCACCCGGGGACGCTCGTTCCTGGCCGCCGGTCTCGCCGCCGCCGTCTGCGCCTACGTCCTGGGCCAGGGCGATCTGCTGCGGGTCGGGCTGCTGCTGGCCGTGCTGCCCCTGGTCTGCGTGACCGTGCTCTACCGCACCCGCTACCGGGTGACGGGCACCCGGCGGCTCTCACCGTCGCGCGTGCCCGCGGGCGCGGAGGCCCGGGTGCACCTGCGGATGGAGAACGTCTCCCGGCTGCCCACCGGACTGCTGATGCTCCAGGACCGTGTTCCGTACGTCCTCGGCCCGCGCCCCCGCTTCGTCCTGGACCGGGTGGAGGCGGCCGGCCGGCGCGAGGTGTCCTACCGGGTCCGCTCCGACCTGCGCGGCCGCTATCCGCTGGGCCCGTTGCAGCTGCGGCTCAGCGACCCGTTCGGGATGTGCGAGCTGACCCGCTCCTTCAGCGCGTACGACACCCTCGTCGTCATCCCGCGCACGGTGCCGCTGCCCGTACTGCGGCTGGCGGGCGAGGCCTCCGGATACGGCGACGGGCGGCAGCGGTCCCTCGCGCTGGCCGGTGAGGACGACATCATTCCGCGCGGCTACCGGCACGGCGACGACCTGCGCCGCGTCCACTGGCGCTCCACCGCCCGCCACGGCGAGCTGATGGTGCGCCGTGAGGAACAGCCGCAGCGGGCCAGGTGCACCGTCCTGCTGGACACCCGGGAGATCGGGTATCAGGGCGCCGGGCCCGACTCGGCGTTCGAGTGGGCGGTCTCGGGGGCGGCCTCCGTACTCGTGCACATGCTGGAGCGCGGCTTCGCCGTACGGCTGCTCACGGACGACGGGAACGCGGTGCCCGGCGAAGGATCGGGCGGTTTCGCGGGCTCTACCCAGGAGTCCGCGGACTCGGCGGGCCTGATGCTCGACACACTCGCGGTGGTCGGCCACTCCGACGGCGGGGGACTCTCGCGCGCCCATGACGTGCTGCGCGGCGGCAACGAGGGCCTGCTCATCGCCTTCTTCGGCGATCTGGACGAGGAACAGGCCGCGGTCGCGGCCCGGATGCGGCAGCGGGCCGGGGCCGGGGTCGCCTTCGTCCTGGACAGCTCCGTCTGGGCCGGCGACGAGGACACGGCGAGACGGGCCGAGGATCGGCTGCGACGGCTGCGCGAGTCGGGCTGGGTCGCGGTCCCCGTGGAGCCCGGGGCCGAACTGCCCGCGCTGTGGCAGCGGGCGGGCGGGATGCGCACGGATTCGCCGTCGGCCACGGGCGGCGGCGCGACAGGTTTCACGGGGGGATGGTCATGAGCGGGCGGGCCAGGCTGGCGCTGTGCGCCTATGCGGCGACGCTGCTGGCGTCGGGGGCGCTGATCCCGTTGGTGGAGGGGGTCGGCTGGCTGGCGCAGGCGGCGGTGCTGCTCGGCGTCCAGAGCGGGGTGGGCGCCCTCGCGCGCCGGGTTCCGCTGGCGAGGACGCTGACCGTCGGCGTCCAGACACTGGTCACCCTGCTGCTGCTGACGCTGGTCTTCGTCCGGGACCACGCCCTGTTCGGAGTGCTGCCCGGGCCGGGGGCCCTCATGCGGCTCGGTGAGCTGCTGGTGGAGGGCGGGGAGGACGTCGGCACGTACGCCATCCCGGCGCCGATGACCGACGGCATCAAGCTGATGGTGGTCGGCGGGGTGGTCCTGATCGGCCTCGTGGTCGACGCCCTGGCGGTGACCTTCCGCAGCGCGGCCCCGGCCGGACTGCCCCTCCTCGCCCTGTATTCGGTCGCGGCCGGTCTCTCCGACGGCGGGGCGAGCTGGCTGTGGTTCCTGCTGGCCGCCTCCGGCTATCTGCTGCTCCTGCTGGCGGAGGGCCGGGACCGGCTCTCCCAGTGGGGCCGCGTCTTCGGCGGCGCCTCACGGACTTCGGGAGGTCTGGCCGACGGACTGGCCGGGGTGGGCGGTGGCTCCTCCCCCGTGCGGACCGGGCGGCGGATCGGCGTGCTGGCGCTCGGCATCGCCCTGGTGGCCCCTCTGACCCTGCCCGCCCTGGACAGCGGCCTGCTGGACGGCGACGGCCCGGGGAACGGCAAGGGCAGCGGCGGCGGCACCATCTCCGCGGTGAATCCGCTGGTCTCGCTCCAGAACAACCTCAACCAGCCGGACAACCGGGAGGTGATGACGTACCGCAGCAACATCGAGGACCCGCAGAGCCTCTATCTCCGGATCCTGGCCCTGGACGAGTTCAACGGCAGCGAGTGGCGCTCCTCCACCCGACGGCTGACGGACGTTCCCGACCGCCTCCCGCAGCCCACGGGTCTTGGCAGGGACGTCTCCGTCACCGAGGTCCGGACGAACATCTCCGCATCGCGCTCCTACCAGCAGACCTATCTGCCGCTCCCCTACCCGGCCAGCGAGGTCCGCGTCGGCGGCCGCTGGCGGTACGAGCCCGAGGGCCGCACGCTGGTCGGTGACGACGGGCAGACCACGCGCGGCGCGAGCTACGAGGTCGGCAGCCTGGTCGTCGAACCCACGGCGGACCAGCTCGCGGCCGCGGGTCCGCCGCCCCAGGAGCTGGTCCGTGAGTACACCCAAGTCCCCGGCTCCCTGCCGAACGTGGTCGCCGAGACCGCCGAGCAGGTCACCGAAGGCTCGTCCAACGCCTACGAGCAGGCCGTCAAGCTCCAGGACTGGTTCGCGTCCGACGGCGGCTTCACCTACGACACGACGGTCACCTCGGGGACGGGGTCGTCCGCCATCGCCCGGTTCCTCCGCGACAAGGAGGGCTTCTGCGTCCACTTCTCGTTCTCGATGGCCGCGATGGCCCGGACGCTGGGCATCCCGGCCCGGGTGGCGGTGGGCTTCACCCCGGGCACCATGAAGACGGACGGAGCGATCTCGGTCGGGCTGCGCGACGCGCACGCCTGGCCCGAGCTGTATTTCGAGGGGGTCGGGTGGACCCGGTTCGAGCCCACCCCCAGTCGGGGCAGCACTCCCTCGTGGACCCGGCCCGAGGTCCCCACGGACAGCGCGAGCGACGCGGCCCAGCCCTCCGCGGGCACCTCCGCCGAGCCGTCCGCGGCGCCCTCCGCCGAGGACAGCTGCCCGCCGCAGTTGCGCCAGGAAGGCGGGTGCGGTCCCTCGCAGGAGCCGGGTGCGGCACTGCCGACCGACCGGGGCACTCCTCTCTGGAAGGTGCTGCTGGTGGTTCACGCGGCGGTCCTGCTGGTGGCGGCGGTGGTGGTGTCTCCGCTGCTGTGGCGGATCCGGACGCGGAATCGCCGGCTGGGATCCGGGGGACGGACGCCCGAGGCCGCCGCGGCGCGGACGCTGGCCGCCTGGCGGGAGGTCACCGACACGGCCTGGGACCACGGCGTCGCGCCCGACGAGTCGCTGACGCCCCGGAAGGCGGCGGCCAGGATCGTGCGGCTGGGCCGCCTCGACACCACCGCGGCCGAGGCGGTGCACCGGATCGCGGGCTCGGTGGAGCAGGTGCTGTACGCCCCCGAGCCGCGTCCCGCGGCCGGGCTGGCCGAGGCCGCGCTGGCCGTACGGGCGGGTCTGCGGACATCGGCCGGCCGCTCCACCCGGCTGCGGGCGACGCTTCTCCCCCGATCGTCCGTCCGGGTGGTGTGGGCCCTCACGGAGCGCCGGACCGCGCTCGCGGAGCGATGGGAGAGCCGACCGGGAGCCGGCCGCTGGACGGCCCGGCTGCGCCGCCTCACGCGTCAGCACGGCTGAGGCGGTCGGGGGGCGACCCACGACTGAAGCCTCCGGCCCCGGCCCTGGGAAGGGCAGGGGCCGGAGGCTTCTCACTGTCGCGCCAAGGCCGGCGGCGTGGTCGAGTCATGGGCGCCGTGGGGCAACGGCTGAGGGGCGGCCGCGGAAAACGCGGCCGCCCCTCACCCATCGGTGTCACGTGCCTCAGCCCGACCCTGCGGAGAGGACCAGGGCGAAGGCGTCTACTGACCCTGTTCGTCGCGGCGGCGCTGCCACCGCTGCTCGATGCGGTTCATCATCGACCGGCGTTGTCTCGGTCGGCGGCCTGCGCCGCTGTCCCCGCCGCCTGCGGCGGCCGGCTGTTGTTCACCGGGCTTGGGCGCCTTGCGCCATCCGGTGACCGCGAGCACGGCACAGCCGAGCATGACGAGGAACCCCACCACGCTGATCCAGATCTGCTGGGCGACCATTCCGGCCATGAGGAGCGCGATACCCACCAGGAAGCCAGCGACCGCCTGGTAGACCCTTTTCCGGGTGTACGTACGCAGTCCGCTTCCCTCGAGCGCTGTCGCGAACTTGGGATCTTCGGCGTACAGCGCTCGCTCCATCTGCTCGAGCATGCGCTGCTCGTGCTCCGAGAGCGGCACGGGATCCTCCTCGTCGTCGGCCGCGGGGGCGACCGGTATGCGGCCCTTCCAGGATAGGCAGGGATTCGCCCCCGTGAAACCCGCCCTCTAGCGCTCAGCCAGTCCGGACCGCTGTGTCGGCTCGGCTGTTGAGGCGTAGATTCCCCGACGACCGATCCGTCATGCCGGATGGTGTCACCCGATCATACGGGGCGTACGCCCCTTACGGGGGTCCTGAGTCCCACTCCGTCCGCGCTTGCGTTGCTGATCAGCGGTGCTTCTCGCCCAGAACGTGGAGCTGGGTGGCGACGGAGTGGAACGCGGGCTGCTCGGCGACGGCCGCTTCGAGCTTGAGGAGCGCCTCCACGGCGCCGGGCTCGGTGTCCACCAGCACGCCCGGCACGAGGTCGGCGAAGACCCGCACGCCGTGCACCGCGGCGATCTCCAGACCGGCCGAGGAGACCAGGTCGGAGAGCTGCTCGGCGGTGAACCTGCGGGGCACCGGATCGCCCTCGCCCCAGCGGCCGGCCGGGTCGGTGAGCGCATGCCGGGCCTCCGTGAAGTGACCGGCGAGCGCGCGGGCCAGGACGGCTCCGCCCAGGCCGGCGGCCAGCAGGCTGAGCGCACCGGAGGGCCGCAGCGCCTCGACCGCGTTGCGCACGCCGGCGGCGGGCTCGTCGACGTACTCCAGGACGCCGTGGCAGAGCACCGCGTCGAAGCCGTCGCGCTCCACGACGTCGAACAGCCCGAGGATGTCGCCCTGCACGCCCCGGACCCGGTCGGCTACCCCGGCCTCGGCCGCGCGGCGCTCCAGCGCGAAGAGCGCGTTGGGGCTGGGGTCGACGACGGTGACCCGGTGGCCGAGCCGGGCCGCGGGCACGGCGAAGTTACCGGTGCCGCCGCCGGTGTCCAGGACATCCAGGGCGTCCCTGCCGGTCGCCTTGGCCTGACGGTCCAGAGCCTCCTTGAGGACCTCCCAGACCACGGCGGTACGGAGGGAGGCGCGGGGGCGCGGCTGGTCCGACACGGCAGATGACTCCTCGGCAACGTGCCGCCGGGGACGGCGGAGCGTGAACAGTGCGGGTGGTGAGGTGAGCGGTCACCACCCTATTGCCTCGCACCGCCGGACCGGGGCCCGGCGTCGGCCCGGCGCCGTCGCCCGGCGGGCACCGGTCCGGCGCCGGGCCCCGGTCACCCGCCGCCGGGCCGCTCCGGTCGCGGTTGCGGGAGCACCGGCTGGAGGACCAGGAGCCGTTCCACCAGGCGCAGGAACATGGCCGCGTCGCGCAGCAGGTCGTCGGCGTCGCGCCCGCTGGCGGCTCCCGGCATGCCGGCCTCCGCGCGGGCCCGGCGCTCGGCGCCCGCGGCGAAGAGGGCGCTCCATTCGGTCAGTTCCGGTGCTGTCTCCGGGAGGACCTCCCAGGCACTGCGGATGCGTTCACGGCGGCGCTTGTTCGTCTCGGGGCGGCCTCGGGCGGCGAGCACGGCCGCCGCGGTGCGCAGGGCGGCGAGGTGCGCGGTGGCGTACCGCTCGTTCGGCTCGTGGAGCACGGCGGCCTCTTCGAGGCCGGAGCGGGCCTTGGCGAGCAGTTCGAGAGCGGCGGGCGGCGCCGTGCTGCGGCGCAGCACGGGGTGGACATCGCCGGCCGGACCGGTCAGTGAGGGGGCAGGGCTGCCTGCGCGGCGCCGCGGGGCGGCGGCTGCGGACGAGCTGGCCATGACGAACCTCCTGTCGTCGTGTGACGGCTTCGTGGCCGTCTGTGTCCATGGTGGCGGGCCCCACTGACAATCGACCTCGATGCGTCTTTGACCTGGTGTTTTGCTTCGAGCGCGAGTTCGGACTACCTTTTTGCACTGACCGGTCAGTGCAAAAAGGGGAGGGTCTGTGGAGAGCCCGCACGGCGCGGCTGTCGCCGCCGAGGACTTCGGACTGGAGGGACCACGCGGCTGGGTCTTCCGGAACGTGACGTTCAGTGCCGAGCCAGGGTCGCTGGTGGCCGTCGAGGGACCGTCGGGATCGGGCCGCACCTGTCTGCTGCTCGCCCTGACCGGCCGGATGCGCACCACCGAGGGCCACGCGCGGACCGGCGGTCTGCGACTGCCCGAGCAGGCCGCCGCCGTCCGCAGGATCGCCGCCCTGGGTCCGGTCCCGGCGGTCAGTGAGCTGGACCCGGCCTTCACGGTCGCCGAGCACCTGAACGAACGCGCCCTCCTCCAGGGCCGCTACGGCGCCTCCCTGCGCGCCCTCCTGCGCCCACGGGCCGAACGCCGGGCCGTGGCGGCCGCCCGGGTCGACAAGGCCCTCGACGCCGCGGGCCTCGACCTCGCCACGCTGCCCAAGGCGGGACGCACCTCCGTGCGGGATCTGGAGCGCCTGGAGGCGCTGCGGCTGTCCGTGGCGCTGGCGCTGATCGGCGAGCCGCGACTGCTCGCCGTCGACGACACCGACCTCAAGCTCCCGGCCGCCGAACGCGACCGGGCCTGGGAGTTGCTGCGCTCCGTGGCCGACGCCGGGACGACCGTGCTCGCCGTGTGCAGCGAGGCCCCCGAGGACACCCCGGTCGTGCGTACCGCGCCCGTCACCGAGGAACCCACCACCGATGAGGAGACGGGCGATGCGTAGCCCGAAGCTGGCCGCGCTCGAGTTGAAGCGGTTCGGGCGGGGAAGGCTGCCGGCCGCCGCGCTGGTGGCCCTGCTGCTCCTGCCGCTGCTCTACGGCGCCCTGTACCTGTACTCCTTCTGGGACCCGTACGGGAAGCTCGACAAGCTGCCCGTCGCCCTGGTCAACGACGACAAGGGGGCCACCGACGACGGCAAGCGCGTCGCCGCCGGGGACGAGATCAGCGAGAAGCTGCTCGACTCCAAGGTGTTCGACTGGCACGAGGTGAGCTCCGCCGAGGCCGAGAAGGGCGTCGAGGAGGGTACGTACTACCTCTCGCTGACGATGCCGTCGGACTTCAGCGGGAAGATCGCGTCCAGCGGCGGGGACTCCCCCGAGACCGGCGCGCTCCAGGTGCGGACGAACGACGCGAACAACTACATCGTCGGGCAGATCTCCAGGACGGTCTTCGCAGAGGTGCGCAACGCCGCCTCCACCAACGCCTCCCGGGGCTTCCTCGACCGCATCTTCATCAACTTCTCCGATCTGCACGACAAGACCGCCGAGGCGGCGAAGGGCGCCGACGACCTCAAGGGCGGCATCTCGAAGGCGAAGCAGGGTTCCAAGGACCTCGCGGACGGTCTCAAGGACTCCAAGGCGGGCAGCAAGAAGCTCTCCGACGGCATCGTCAAGCTGAACCAGGGCTCGCGCGATCTCGCCACGGGCTCCGCCCAGGTCGCCGGAGGTACCCAGGTCCTGGCCGACAAGGTCAACGGGATCGCCGATGACGTGCGCCCCTTCTTCCGGGACAACGGGAAGTCCATCCGCGACACGGCCCGCCTCGTCGCCGACACCTCCGGGGCCGTACGGCACAACCTCGACCTGCTGGTGAAGAGCGCGCCCACCGCCGCCGTCGGCGCCGAGGAGGCGGCCGCCGAGCTGACCGAGATCCACCGCACCCGGTGCGAGGAGGCCGAGGAGCCCGACGCCGCGGTCTGCCCCCCGCTGGAGCGCGCGAAGGTCACCGCCGTCGACGTCGCCAAGATCGCCGCCGATGTGAACACGCTGGTCACCAACCAGAACGGCGACCTGAAGAAGCTGAGCACCCAGCTGACCGCCTTCCAGAAGCAGGCCGACGACCTCGCGAAGCGCGCGCCGACGCTGGACGACGACCTGGCGTCGGCCGTGGCCAAGGTCAATGAGCTGAACACCGGTGCACGGAAGGTCGCCAAGGGCGCCCAGGCGCTGCACACCGGACTCGGTGGCGCGCAGACCGGCTCCACCGATCTGGACACCGGTGTCGGCAAGCTGAAGACCGGTGCGGAGAATCTGGACGGCGGGCTCTTCCGGCTCGGCGACGGCTCGACCGAGCTGGCCAGGGGCCTCAACGACGGCGTCGACAAGATCCCGGACTACGACAAGAAGGACCGCGACGCGCGGACCGACGTCATGGCCGACCCCGTCCAGTTGGCGTCCAAGGCGCTGCACGCGGCCCCCAACTACGGCACCGGCTTCGCCCCGTACTTCATCCCGCTGTCCCTGTGGGTCGGCGCGATGGTGGCGTACATGCTGATCCAGCCGCTCAACAAGCGGGCGCTCGCCGCCGGGGCGTCCTCGTGGCGGATCGCGCTCGCCGGCTGGCTCCCGGTCGCCGCCATCGGCACGCTCCAGGTCGGCGCCCTGATGGCCGTCCTGCACTGGGGCCTCGGCCTCCAGATGACCAACGCCGCCGGAACGATCGGCTTCCTGGCGCTGGTGACCTGCTGCTTCGCCGCGATCGTGCAGTGGCTGAACGCCTGCTTCGGGGCCGCCGGGCGGATCCTGGTGCTGGTGGTGCTGATGCTCCAGCTGACCTCGGCCGGGGGCACGTACCCCGTCCAGACCAGCCCCGGCTTCTTCGGCGCGATCCATCCGTACCTCCCCATGACGTACGTCGTCGAGGGGCTGCGCAGGCTGATCACGGGCGGCTCTCTCGGCCCGGTGTGGCTGGGCTGCGCGGTGCTGGGGGCCTTCACCGTCGGCGCGCTGGCCCTGACCGCGTTCACCGCCCGCCGCAAGCAGGTGTGGAGCCTGAGCAGGCTGCACCCGGAGCTGAGCCTGTGAGCGCGCCCGGAGCCGCGTCCGTGAGCACGGCGGGGCCTGGAAGAATCGGACTCATGGAAAGCAGTGGCACCACGCGCCGCCAGGCCACCCGGCAGAAGCTCTACGAGGCGGCGGTGACGCTCATCGCCGAGAAGGGTTTCTCGGCGACCACCGTCGACGAGATCGCCGAGCGGGCCGGGGTCGCCAAGGGCACGGTCTATTACAACTTCAAGAGCAAGACCGAGCTGTTCGAGGAGTTGCTCCGGCACGGCGTGGGGCTGCTCACGGCCTCGCTGCGGGCCGCGGCCGAGGAGTCCGAGGAGCGCGGCGGCACCCGGGTCGAGGCGCTGGACGCGATGATCCGGGCCGGGCTCGCCTTCATCGACCGCTACCCGGCCTTCACCCAGCTGTACGTGGCCGAGCTGTGGCGCACCAACCGCGCCTGGCAGTCCACGCTGCTGGTGGTACGTCAGGAGGCCGTCGCGGTCGTCGAGGACGTGCTGCGGGAGGCCGTGGGCAGCGGTGAGCTGAGCGAGGAGATCGACATCCCGCTGACGGCGGCCGCACTGGTCGGGATGGTGCTGGTGGCGGCGCTGGACTGGCAGGCATTCCAGCCGGAGCGCTCGATCGACGAGGTCCATTCGGCGCTGTCGCTGCTGCTGCACGGGCGGGTCAGCGGCCACTGAGACCCGCCGGGCACTCCGGGTCCGGGGCGCCGGGTCCGGAAACGTACCGGGGCAGGAAACGTGCCGGGTCAGGAAACGTGCCGGGAAAGCCGAAGACGCCGGCCGGTGAAGTTCGCATCCCCCGCGAACCCCACCGGACCGGCGTCTTCCGTGCTTCCGGAAACCCGTTCCCCGTGACCCCGTATGTCCCCCGTGGTCCCCGGGCCCCCGTCGTGCACCCCCGTTGCGTCGGGGGAACCCCACTGTTCCGCCGCCCCGTGCCGGCGGTCCTGGCGCAGCGCCCCTTCCGTGGTCATCACTCTGCCGTCCCCGCAGGTGGGGGCCTATCCGCGTAGCTACTCATCTCCGTCCCTGAGTACGGATACTCAGGGCTCCGTGCCGAACCCCACCCGGGTCCCGCGCGGGGTCGTTACGATCGCCTGCGTGTCGGTAATCCCCCTGGTGTTCACAAGCGGCTGGGCGAGCGGGATCAACGCGTACGCGGTGGTCCTGCTGCTCGGCCTGTTCGGCGCGACCGGCGTCTCCGACGAGGTGCCCGCCGCCTTGCAGCGCACGGACGTCCTGATCGTGGCCGGTGTGCTGTTCCTCTGCGAGGCGGTGGCGGACAAGATCCCCTACGTGGACTCGGTCTGGGACACCGCGCACACCGTGATCCGGCCGGTGACCGGGGCGGTGATCGCCGCGCTGCTGGCCGGGGAGAGCGGTTCGCTGCCGGAGCTGGCGGCCGGCGCGATCGGCGGGTCCACGGCGCTGATGAGCCATCTGGTGAAGGCCGGCACGCGAATGGCCGTCAACACCTCCCCGGAGCCCTTCAGCAACGTCGGGATGAGCATCGCCGAGGACCTCGGGGTCGCCGGAGTCATCACGTTCGCCATATTCAACCCGGTGGCGGCTGCCGTGATCGCGGCCGTGCTGCTGGTGTTCGGCATCGTCACCGTGCTCTTCCTCGCCTCGCGGATCCGCCGCTTCCTGCGCCGCCGGGCCCAGCGCCGCGAGGAGAAACGCCTGGCCGGCACGGGCGGGCACTGGCCTCCCGACTGAGCTGTCGGCGCCGGTCGATAAAGTCACCGGCATGGCACGAATTGCGGTAATCGGCGCCGGGACGGGCGCGATGGCGGCGGCCGCCCGGCTCGCCGTGGCGGGCGAGCGGGTGACGGTCTACGAGCGGTCCGCGAGCTACGGCGGTTCGGTCGGCCGCCATGAGCACGAGGGCTTCGTCTTCGACACCGGGCCCGGGCTGCTGCACCTCCCCGCCGTCCAGCGGGACCTCTTCGTGAAGACCGGCAAGGAGTCGCTGGAGCGGTCCGTGACCCTGACGCAGGTCGATCCGGCGAGCCGCCATCTCTTCGCGGACGGCACGGCCGTGTCCCTGCCCAACGCCTCCCGGGCCGGGGTCGCCACCGCCCTCGACGACGCCCTCGGCACGGGTGCCGGGGCACGCTGGAGCGACTTCATGGACCGGGCCCGGGATGCCTGGGACCGGTCGCGGAGGCCTCTCCTGGAGGAGCCCCTGCGGGCGGACCACCGGGTGCTGGGGCGCGATCCGTATCCGGCGGTGCGGCAGCGCCGGCTGCTGCGCGGCTCCCGGCAGGCGGGCACGGTCGCGGAGATCGGCGCGTGGGAGCTGGCGGACGCGCGGCTCGCCGCCCTGCTCGACGGGTACGCGCTGTCCCACGGGCTCGACCCGCGCACCGCCCCCGCGAGCGCCGCGCTGCTGCCGTACATGGAGCAGACCTTCGGCAGCTGGTACGTGATGGGCGGGATGCGCGAGCTGGCGCGGGCGGTGTACGAGCGGTGCGTGGCCCGCAGGGTGCGGTTCGTCTTCGGCGCCGAGGTGGTCCGGGTCGTCGAGAAGGACGGCCGGGCGGCGGGCGTGGAGCTTGCGGACGGTGAGGTGGCCGAGGCCGACCGGGTGGTGCTCGGCGTCCGGCCGCGCCCGGGGCTGGTGCCGGGTCAGCAGCCCTGGGGCGCGGGCGATGTGACGGTCCGGCCGGGCTCCGGCGCGGGCGCGGCGGGCCGGTTCACGGTTCTGCTGTCGCTGCGCGGGGCCCGGGAGGCGGACACGGCGCACCGGACCGTGGTGCACGGCACCGACGGGGCGGCGGAGCAGGAGGCGGTGTTCGGGGGGCGGGTCGCCGGGCACCCCACGGTGACGGTGCTGCGCCCCGACGATCCGGCGACCCGCCCGGACGCGGAGCACGAGGCGGTGACGCTGACCGCCACGGTGGCTCCGCAGGGACCGGTCGACTGGCGCGACGCCGAGGTGCGGCGGCGCTTCGCCGATGTCCTGGTGGAGCGGGCGGCGGCGGCCGTTCCCGGGCTGCGGGAGCGGATCCTGCACACCGAGGTCCGCACGCCCGCGGAGACCGAGGCCGAGACGGGTGCCGAGGGTGGTGCGGTGCCGCCGCCCTCGCTGGCCGGGGCCGGGGGCGCGTATCTGCATCCGGGCAACCTCACGCGGCTGCCGGGGCTGTATCTCGCGGGCGGCTGGTCGCACCCGGGCGGCGGGCTGGCGCACGCCGGGATGTCGGGGACGCTGGTGGCCGGGCTGATCGTGGAGGGCGACGACTTCCGCGGCTCACGCTGAGCAGGAGCAGAAGCGGGAGCGGGCCCGTGTGCCGCTGCCGACGGGCCCGCCCCCCCGGCAGCGGCGCGGCGTCAGTAGCGGTACTGCTCGTTCTGGCCGGTGTCGTAGCCGTTGCCGTTGCCGTAGGGAGCGGGCGTAGCCGGCTGCTCCGGCGGCATCGGGGGGTACTGCTCGGTGTCGCGCTGCTGCGGGACCCAGACGCCGCCGGGCGGAGTGTCCGCGACGTAGCCCTGGGTGTAGGGGTCGGGGTGGCCCTGCTGACCGCCCTGGCTGTCGTAGCCGTCGCCTTGGCCGTAGTCGTCGTAACCGCCGTAGGAGGGGTCCCCGTTGGTGGTGCCGATGTACGGATCGGAGTAGGCGGCGTAGCTCTGCGGGCCGGTGCCGTAGTCGTAGGTCCCGGCGTAGGGGTCCTGGGCCGGGGGCTGTTCGTAGCCGGTGTACGGGTCGTACGCGGCGTACTGCGGCTGGGCCGAGGGATCGGCCTCGTGGCCGTGGTCCTGGCGGGCACCGCCGTTCGCGTCATGGCTCCGGTTCCCGTAGACGCCGTACTGGCCGGTGTCGTCGGGCAGGGGCTGCGGTTCGTAGACGGACTGTGCGGGCGGGGCGGCCGGGGGCTGGTCGAACCCGGGTCCGGCGACCTCCAGGTCCGAGACCTCCAGCGTGGGTTCCTTCACGGCGGCGCCCTCGCCGCCCCTGCGGCGGCGGCTCTCGCCCGGGCTGCCGCCTATGGCCCAGCCGGTGGAGAAGCCACGCCGGAAGGACAGCGTCACGAAGGTCTGGCCGGTGGCGAAGGCGAGCGTCCCGACGACGATGACCGGAACGGAGGCGAGCAGTACCCCGACCACCACGCCGAGGAAGCCGGCGAAGGCGAGGAGTCGCCAGCGCAGTCGTGCCTTGTACTGCAGCAGCACCTCGCCGAGCAGCCACAGGGCCACCAGACCGAAAGCGATGTAGAGGACCGTCCAGCCCACGCCCGCCCCCTCCTTCGGCCGTAGCCGCTTCGGCGGCGGGTACGACCGGTCACGACTGCTTGTGCAGTCCGAGTTTTTCGTAGATTTCGAGCGTAGCCGTCGAGTTGTTGAGCGTGATGAAGTGCAGTCCGGGCACACCCTCGGACAGCAGCTTCGCGCAGAACTCCGTTGCGAACTCGATGCCAATGGAGCGTACAGCGGCTGGATCGTCCTTGGCCGCGAGGATGCGCTCTTTCAACGACGCGGGCACGGTCGCGTTGCTGAGCTGGGAGAACTTTTCCAACTGCTTCACACTGGTAAGGGGCATGACCTCGGGGATCACCGGCGTTTCGCAACCCGCGGCGACCACACGGTCACGCATCCGCAGATAATCCTCCGGGCGGAAGAACATCTGGGTGATCGCGTAATCCGCGCCGGCCCGGCACTTGTCCACGAAATGACCGATGTCCGTCTCCCAGTCGGACGACCGGGGGTGCATTTCGGGAAATGCCGCCACACCGACGCAGAAGTCGCCCGACTCCTTGATGAGGCGGACGAGGTCGGCGGCGTACTTCACCCCCTGCGGGTGCTCGACCCACTCGCCCATCGGGTCGCCCGGCGGGTCGCCGCGGACCGCGAGGATGTTCCTGATGCCCGCGTCGGCGTACTGCCCGATCATGTTGCGCATTTCGGCGACGGAGTGGTTCACCGCGGTGAGGTGGGCGACCGGGGTGAGGGTGGAGTCGGCGGCGATCTGCTGGGTGGCCCGGACCGTCCCGGCACGGGTGGAGCCGCCCGCGCCGTACGTCACGGAGACGAAGCTCGGGCGGACCGCCTCGACGCGGCGGAGCGCGTTCCAGAGGTTCCGTTCGCCCTTCTCCGTCTTGGGCGCCCAGAACTCGAAGGAGTACGACGTCTTGCCGGTCGCCAGCAGGTCACGCACGGTACGCGCGTGATCCGTCCTGGTGGAGGGTGTGCCAAGGGCCATAAGGGGAGGTTAACCAGGGGGTGGACGCTCCCCCAACCAGGGCAGCAGATTTTGTCTCGTTTTGCCGGACTGTTGTCCATCCCTCGGACAGATGCCCGAGATACCTCGCATCGGCACGCGGCCCGACAGGTGAGCCGGCAAGCGGGCCGGCCCGCCGGTCGGCTCGCGGCACATCAGAGCGCGCGGGCCCTGACGCGTCGGGCGAGGGCGGCGGTGGCGGCGGCGGGATCGTCGGCCTCGGTGATGGCCCGGACGACGACGACGCGGCGGGCTCCGGCGTCCAGCACCTGGTCCAGATTGCCCGCGTCGATCCCGCCGATCGCGAACCAGGGCCGCGACCCGCCGAGGGAGGCGGTGTAACGCACGAGGTCGAGGCCGGGGGCGTGGCGGCCGGGCTTGGTGGGGGTGGGCCAGCAGGGGCCGGTGCAGAAGTAGTCCACACCGTCCTGGGCGAGCGCCGCGTCGACCTCCGCCTCTGCGTGCGTGGAGCGGCCGATCAGCCGGTCGGCGCCGATGATCGCCCGGGCGGCGGGGACCGGCAGGTCTCCCTGGCCGAGGTGCAGGACGTCGGCGCCGATGGCGTGGGCGACGTCGGCACGGTCGTTCACCGCGAGGAGCTTGCCGTGCCGGCGGCAGGCGTCGGCGAACACGGCGAGGTGCTCCAGCTCCTCGGCGGCCTCCGTGCCCTTGTCCCGGAGCTGGACGATGTCGACGCCGGCGGCGAGCACGGCGTCCAGGAAGGCGGGGAGATCACCCTGCCGCTTGCGGGCGTCCGTGCACAGATAGAGCCGGGCATCGGACAGCTGCTCGCGAGGCGTGGACATGGGCGGACTCCCTCGTGGTCGTGACGGTGCACGGGCCGCGCCGGGCGGCCCGTGCTCCGCTTCCTGTCGTGTCGGTTCAGACGGCGAGCGCCTGGGCGCGGCGCTTCACCTCCGTACCGCGATTCTCGCTCAGCGCCTGTGCGGGGGTGCCGGGCAGGGTCTGGTCGGGAGTGAAGAGCCACTCCAGCATCTCTTCGTCGGAATAGCCGTCGTCCCTCAGGAGGGTCAGGGTGCCGGCGAGGCCCTTGACCACCTTGTCGCCGTCGATGAAGGCGGCGGGCACCTGGAGCGCCCGGTTCTCACCACGGCGTACGGCGATCAGCTGGCCATCCCTGACCAGCTGCCGTACGCGCGTCACCTGGACATCGAGCATTTCCGCGATGTCGGGAAGGTGGAGCCAGGCGGGGACGAGAGCATCGGTCTTTGCGTCAATCTCGGTCACAGGGACAAGCGTGCCATCCAGGACCGACAGCCGGTAGCCGGGCCCGACCGTACGGGGGTCGGCCCGGCGGGCCCCGGGTCCGTCACAGGGCGGCGGACTTCAGCGGTACGGCGGGGTCGGCCGCCTTCTCCGGGTCGAGGACGGCCCCCGACTCGATGAGCCTGCGGCCCTGGGCGAGGTCGCGCGGGCGGCCCACGGCGAGCACGGCCACCAGCGCGCCGTCGCGCAGCCAGCACACCGACCAGGCGGCGTCCGCCCCGTCGCCGCGCCACACCAGGGTGTCGGCGTCCGCGTGGTGTCCGGCGTACTGCACGAAGCGGCCGAACTGCTCGGACCAGAAGTACGGGACGGGGTCGTGGACGGGGAGCGGCCCCCCGTTCCGGGCGGCCATGATCGCGGCGACCGCGGTGCGCGGGCCCTGGAGGGCGTTGTCCCAGTGGTGGACCAGCAGGCGTGTCCCGTAGCGGGTGGAGGGGAAGGAGGCGCAGTCCCCGACCGCGTACACGCCGGGCAGCGAGGTGCGCAGCGCGCTGTCGGCCGTGACCGAGCCGTCCGGGCCGAGCGCGACGCCGGAGCCGGCGAGCCAGCGGGTGGCGGGGCGCGCGCCGATGCCGACGACGACGGCCCCGGCGGGCAGGACCCGGCCGTCCGCGAGGACGACGGTCCCCTCCTCGACGCGGTCGACCCGGGCGCCGGTGAGGAGTTCGGCGCCGCTGTCGGCGTACCAGGCGGCCATCGGGGCAGCCACCTCGGCGGGCAGGGTGCCCGCCAGCGGGCGGGCGGCGGCCTCGACGACGGTGACGGCGCAGCCCGCGGCGCGGGCGGCGGTGGCGAACTCCGCGCCGATCCAGCCCGCCCCGACGACGACCACGTCGTGCTGCCGGTCCAGGACGGGCCGCAGCCGGGCGGCGTCGTCGAGGGTGCGCAGGAGGTGGACGCCGGGCACGCCCTCGGCGCCGGGCAGGGTCATCGGCTCCGCGCCGGTCGCGAGGATCAGGGCGTCGTAGGACACCGGCCCGTCGGCGGTGTCCAGCACATGGTCGGCGGCGCGCAGGGCGGTGACGGCCAGGCCGAGGCGCAGGGTGATGTCCAGCGCCTCGAAGTCGACGTCGAAGGCGGAGTCCTCGGCCTTGCCCAGCAGGACGGCCTTGGACAACGGCGGTCGGTCGTAGGGCTGGTGGGGTTCGGCGCCGATCAGGGTGACGGGCCCGGTGAAGCCCGCCTCCCGCAGGGCCACGGCGCTCTGCACACCCGCCATGCCCGCTCCGACGACCACGACGTGCCGTGCCTGCCGTGCCGCCCGCTGTTCCGTCTGCTCGCTCACCCGTCCACCTTAGTCAACTGACGGAGCGTCAGACAGGGGGGTGCGGGGATGGAGGGGCAGGGACCTCGGGGAGGAGCTCAGGAAGGAAGCTGTTCCACCACGCTGGTGCCGCTGCCCTCCTGGGACTCCCAGGCCCACCGCTCCTCCAGCCGCACCCGGCCGTCGGCGAGGTCGACGACCGTGGAGAGGCAGTGCCCGGACGAGGTCGTTCCGTCCTGTTTGAGCTGCACGTAGCGGAAGTCCAGCGTGTCCCCGTCGCGGGTGCCGACGAGATGGCCGCGCACCACGTCGCCGCCCGCGTACTCGGCCCAGATCCGGCCGTCCACCTCGTGGTAGGTGAAGCGGGTGCGGGTGCCGACCTGGCCCGGGGCCTGGTCGGCGACGGGTGACAGGACGAGTCCGTCGAGCGAACGGGCCATGGTGGCTGCTCCTCTACTGGCCGGGGGACGGCGGGGTTTAGGGTGGCCAAGGTAGAACACTCGCGGGAGCCCGGACGCACCGGGCTGAGAGGGAGGCTGGACGGCCTCCGACCGTACGAACCTGCTCCGGGTCATGCCGGCGAAGGGAGGGGCTGGACACTCATGCGCGTCTCGGGGAAGACCTCCGGATCCGACGTCCTCGTCATCGGGGGCGGAATCATCGGCCTGGTCACGGCGTGGCGGGCCGCCCAGCGGGGGCTGCGCGTCACGGTCGCGGACCCGGACCCGGGCGGCGGCGCCGCCCGGGTCGCGGCGGGCATGCTGGCCGCCGTCACCGAACTGCACTACGGCGAGCAGATGCTGCTCGGGCTCAACCTCGCCTCCGCCGCCCGCTATCCCTCCTTCGTCGCCGAGCTGGAGGAGGCGAGCGGCCTGGGCACCGGCTTCCGGACCTGCGGCACGCTCGCCGTCGCGCTGGACTCCGACGACCGGGCGCATCTGCGCGAACTGCACGCCCTCCAGGAGCGTTCGGGCCTGGAGTCGGTCTGGCTGAGCGGCCGTGAGTGCCGCCGCCTGGAGCCGATGCTGGCCCCGGGCGTCCGGGGCGGCCTCCGGGTCGACGGCGACCACCAGGTGGATCCCCGCCGCCTCGCCGCGGCGCTGTTGACCGCGTGCGAACGGGCCGGGGTCGTGTTCCGCCGGACGACCGCCGAGCGGCTCACCGTCGCCGGGGGCCGGGCCGCCGGGGCGCTGCTCGGCGACGGCACGGAGTTCGCGGCCGATCAGGTCGTGCTCGCCGCGGGCAGTCTCAGCGGCCGGCTCGCCGGGCTCCCGCCGGAGCTCGTGCCGCCGGTCCGCCCGGTCAAGGGCCAGGTGCTCCGGCTCACCGTGCCCCGGGCGTACGCCCCCTTCCTCAGCCGCACCGTGCGCGCCGTGGTCCGGGGCGGCCACCTCTACCTCGTGCCGCGCGAGAACGGCGAGCTGGTCGTCGGCGCGACCAGCGAGGAGATGGGCTGGGACACCACGGTCACCGCCGGCGGGGTGTACGAGCTGCTGCGCGACGCCCACGAGCTGGTGCCGGGCATCACCGAGCTGCCGCTCACCGAGACCCGGGCCGGCCTGCGTCCCGCCTCGCCCGACAACGCCCCGCTGCTCGGCCCGACCGCCCTGCCCGGTCTGCTGCTCGCCACCGGCCACCACCGCAACGGCGTCCTGCTGACGCCCGTCACCGGGGACGCGATGGCCGACCTCCTGACCACCGGCGAGCTGCCCGAGACGGCCCGCCCCTTCGCCCCCGGGCGTTTCGCACCCGCCGCCCCCGTACTCCAGGAGCAGCCCGTATGACCCAGCAGCCCGCCGTACCGGAATCCGCCGCCACCGTCTCCGTCTCGGTGAACGGCGAAGTCCGCGCCGTTCCCGCCGGGACGGACCTGGACGCCCTCGTCGCCACGCTGACCCCGGCCCGCTCCGGGGTCGCCGCCGCCGTCAACGAGAGCGTCGTCCCGCGCGGCCGGTGGGCCGCGACCACGCTCGGCGAGGGCGACCGCGTCGAGGTCCTGACCGCCGTACAGGGAGGCTGACCATGTCGGACGACGTCTTCACGCTGGGGCCCGCCACCTACGGCTCCCGCCTGATCATGGGCACCGGCGGGGCCCCGAGCCTGGAGGTGCTGGAGCGCTCGCTGATCGCCTCCGGCACCGAGCTGACCACGGTCGCGATGCGCCGGCTGGACCCGACCGTGCATGGTTCGGTGCTCTCGGTGCTGGAGCGGCTCTCCATCCAGGTCCTGCCGAACACCGCCGGCTGCTTCACCGCGGGCGAGGCGGTGCTGACCGCCCGGCTGGCCCGGGAGGCGCTCGGCACCGACTGGGTGAAGCTGGAGGTGGTCGCCGACGAGCGGACCCTCCTGCCCGATCCGATCGAGCTGCTGGACGCGGCGGAGGTCCTGGTCGACGACGGGTTCATCGTGCTGCCCTACACCAACGACGACCCGGTCCTGGCCCGGAAGCTGGAGGACGTGGGGTGCGCGGCGATCATGCCGCTCGGCTCCCCCATCGGCTCCGGGCTCGGCATCCGCAACCCGCACAACTTCGAGCTGATCGTCGAGCGGGCCGGGGTGCCGGTGATCCTCGACGCGGGGGCCGGAACCGCATCGGACGCGGCGCAGGCGATGGAGTTGGGGTGCGCCGCTGTGATGCTCGCCTCGGCGGTGACCCGGGCCCAGGAACCGGAGCTGATGGCGGGTGCGATGCGTCACGCGGTGGAGGGCGGGCGCCTGGCGTACCGGGCGGGCCGCATCCCGCGCCGCCACTTCGCCGAGGCGTCCTCGCCGGTGGACGGCCGGGCGGCGCTGGACCCGGAGCGTCCGGCGTTCTGAGCGCCGGTACGTGGCCGGGGGCGCCGCCCCCGGACCCCCTGCTCCTCAATCGCCGGAGGGGCTTGAATGGCAGAACGGCACCGGGAACGCCCTCGCCCGTCCGGGGTGTCGGCGGCGGCTCGTAGACTCTCCGGGTGGACACGACCCTCCAGGACCCTCTCGTCGGGCAGCTGCTCGACGGCCGGTATCGCATTGAGGCGCGCATCGCCGTCGGCGGGATGGCCACGGTCTACCGGGCCGTGGACACCCGCCTGGACCGGGTGCTCGCCCTCAAGGTGATGCACCCGGCGCTCGCCATCGACGTCTCGTTCGTCGAGCGCTTCATCCGTGAGGCCAAGTCGGTGGCCCGCCTGGCGCATCCCAATGTCGTCGCGGTCTTCGACCAGGGCGCCGAGGGCGCGTACGTCTATCTCGCGATGGAGTACGTGGCGGGCTGCACCCTGCGCGACGTGCTGCGCGAGCGCGGGGCCCTCCAGCCCCGGGCGGCGCTGGACATCCTGGAGCCGGTCCTCGCCGCGCTCGGCGCCGCGCACCGTGCCGGGTTCGTGCACCGTGACATGAAGCCGGAGAACGTCCTGATAGGGGATGACGGCCGGGTGAAGGTCGCCGACTTCGGCCTGGTCAGGGCGGTCGGCACGGCCACCGACACGACCGGCTCCCTGCTGGGCACCGTGTCCTACCTGGCCCCCGAGCAGATCGAGCACGGCAGCGCCGACACCCGCAGCGACGTGTACGCCTGCGGGGTCGTGCTCTACGAGATGCTGACCGGCGCCAAGCCGCACACCGGCGAGAACGCCGCCCAGGTCATCTACCGGCACCTCAACTCCGACGTCCCCGCCCCGTCCGCCGTCGTACCGGGGCTCCCGGTCGCGCTGGACAGCCTGGTGGCGAGCGCGACCGCACGCAATCCCGAGGTGCGCCCGCACGACGCGGTGCTGCTGCTGGCCGAGTCCCGTGAGGCCCGTGCCACGCTGACCGACGCCGAGCTGGACGCCGTACCGCCGGGGGCCCTGTCCGATGCCCACGACGGCGCGGACGACCGTACGAGCGTGATCCCGCGGGCCCTCCCGGCGGACGGCGACGGCGTGCACCGCACCAGCCGGCTGGAGATGCCGCCCGCGGGACCCGGCGCTCCCCGGCGCGGGACCGGCCGTCGCGGCCCGTTCGGCGGGCCGCACCGCAAGCTGATCTTGGTGCTCACCGCCGTACTGCTGACGCTGGGCATCGGGACGGGCGTCTGGTACATCAACTCCGGGCAGTTCACCCAGGTCCCCTCGCTGCTGGGCCAGACCCAGCAGACGGCGGAGAAGCGGCTCTCCGACGAGGGCCTCGGGCTCAAGGGCGTGGAGCGGGTCTTCAGCGACACCGTCGAGCGGGGCTCCGTCGTCAGCAGCGACCCCGCATCGGGCGACCGGATCCGGGGCAACGGCTCGGTGAGGCTCGTCGTCTCGCGGGGTCCGGAGATCGTGCGGGTGCCCGATGTCCTGGGCCGTTCCCTCGCGGACGCCCGGCGTTCCCTGAAGAAGGTGGGCCTGGTCCCCGGGATGGTGACCAGGGAGTTCAGCGAGGACGTGGCCCGCGGCGAGGTGATCCGCACGGATCCCCGCGCGGGCACCGACCGCAACCCGGACACGGCCGTGGCGCTCGTCGTCAGCAAGGGCGCCCCGATCGACGTCCCGGACGTCACCGGACTCTCCGCCGAGGAGGCCGCCGCCGAGCTGGCGGCCGAGGGGCTGAAGGCCGAGGTGCTGCCCGGCCGGGTCCACTCCGCCCAGGCCGAGGGCGCCGTCGCCGAGCAGTCCCCCGGCGAGGGCGTCGAGGCCGCCGAGGGCGACACCATCGAGCTGACCGTCTCCAAGGGCCCCCGGATGCTGGACGTCCCGGACGTCACCGGCCGGGACGTCGACGAGGCGCGGAGCACGCTGGAGGAGGCGGGCTTCGACGTGAAGGTCGACCGGCCGTTCCTCTCCTTCAGCGACACGATCGCGAGCCAGTCCGTGGACGGCGGCGAGCAGGCCCCCGAGGGGTCCACGATCACGATCAAGACCAAGGGGTTCTAGAACCAGATGCACGCTCTGCGCAATCCGGTGGGCGGACACGTCCCGGTGGCCGGCGGTCTGGCCAAGATCGGCCTGGAGTACGCCCGGGGGCTGGCGGCGGAGACCGTGCAGGTCTTCGTTGCCAATCCGCGCGGCTGGGCCACGCCCGCCGGGAACCCGGCGCAGGACGAGCTGTTCCGGGCCGCGTGCGCGGCGGAATCGATCCCGGCGTACGTCCACGCCCCGTATCTGATCAATTTCGGCTCGCACACCGGGGCGACGGTCGAGAAGTCCGTGGATTCCCTGCGCCACTCACTGCGGCGGGCCCGCGAGATCGGCGCGCTGGGGGTGGTGGTGCACACCGGTTCGGCGACCGGCGGACGGCCGCGCGCCGAGGCGCTGGCCCAGGTGCGCGAGCACATGCGCCCGCTGCTGGACGAGCTGACCCACGACGACTCCCCGGATCTGCTGCTGGAGTCGACGGCCGGCCAGGGCTTCTCGCTGTGCTCGCGGACCTGGGACTTCGGTCCGTACTTCGAGGCGCTGGACTCCCACCCGAAGCTGGGCATCTGCCTGGACACGTGCCACATCTACGCCGCCGGGCACGATCTGGCCGGCCCCTCGGGAATGCGGCAGACCCTCGATCTGCTGGTGGACACGGTCGGGGCGGGGCGGCTCAAGCTGATCCACGCCAATGACTCCAAGGACGTCGTGGGCGCCCACAAGGACCGGCACGAGAACATCGGCGCCGGTCACATCGGGGTGGAGCCCTTCCGGGAGCTGTTCGCGCATCCGGCGACCGAAGGCGTGCCGCTCATCATCGAGACGCCCGGCGGCAAGGAGGGGCACGCGTCGGACGTGGCCCGGCTGAAGGAGCTGCGGGACAGCCCTCAGAGCTCGGGGCCGTCCCCGGGCTCCTCCTGATAGGAGTAGCGCTGCTCGCCCCAGGGGTCGCCGATGTTGTGGTAGCCCCGCTCCTCCCAGAATCCGCGCCGGTCCGCCGTCATGTACTCGATGCCCCGGACCCATTTCGGGCCCTTCCAGGCGTACAGGTGCGGGACCACGAGGCGGAGCGGGAAGCCGTGCTCGGCGGTGAGGAGTTCGCCGTCCTTGTGGGTGGCGAAGAGCGTGTGCTCGGAGGCGAAGTCGTCGAGGCGCAGATTCGATGAGAAGCCGTATTCGGCCCAGACCATCACATGGGTGGCGTCGGGGGCGGGCGGTGCCAGTTCGAGGACCGTACGGGCGGGGATTCCGCCCCATTCGGCGCCCAGCATGCTGAACTTCGTCACGCAGTGCAGATCGGCGACGACCGAGGAGAACGGCAGCGCGGAGAACTCCTGGTGGTTCCAGCAGTGCTTGTCGCCGTCCGCGGTGGCCCCGAAGACCCGGAACTCCCAGCGGTCGGGCTTGAACTTGGGAACGGGCCCGTAGTGGGTGACCGGCCATCCGCGTTGCAGTCGCTGTCCCGGCGGAAGCTCGGACTGGCCTGTCTCGCGGTTCTCCCGGCTTTCCGGCTGACCCATGCCTCCATGGTGACAGACAGGCAGGGGTGGTCATGACCAGGGAGTACCCCCATCCGGGCAACTCGTACTAAGCATGCACTTACTGGACGGCCGCCGGGCGCGGTGCGAGGATCTCGCCAACTCGCAGAATCGATCACCGGTTGGAAGGAGCCTTTGCCATGCAGGGCGACCCCGAGGTCCTTGAGTTTCTCAATGAGCAGCTGACCGCCGAATTGACCGCCATCAACCAGTACTTCCTGCACGCCAAGATGCAGGAGAACTTCGGGTGGACGAAACTCGCCAAATACACCCGGGCCGAGTCCTTCGACGAGATGAAGCACGCCGAGATCCTCACCGACCGGATCCTGTTCCTCGACGGGCTGCCGAACTACCAGCGGCTCTTCCATGTGCGGGTGGGCCAGACGGTCACCGAGATGTTCCAGGCGGACCGCCAGGTCGAGGTGGAGGCGATCGACCGCCTCAAGCGCGGTATCGAGGTGATGCGCGCCAAGGGCGACATCACGTCCGCGAACATCTTCGAGTCGATCCTGGAGGACGAGGAGCACCACATCGACTATCTCGACACCCAGCTGGAGCTGGTCGAGAAGCTCGGCGAGCCGCTCTACATCGCCCAGCTGATCGAGCAGCCGGAGAGCTGACAGCCGCGGGGCTGACCGTCAGGCGGCTTCCGGGAGCTGTACGTCCCCGAGCGCGCTCATGACGGCGGGTTCCTGTCGCTGGTCGAGCAGCTCGCGGCGGGGGCAGTCGCCCCGGCCCAGCAGCGCCTGGATGCGGCGCACACATCCGCCGCAGTCCGTCCCTGCCTTGCAGGCCGAGGCGATCTGCCGGGGGGTGCAGGCTCCGGCGTCCGCATGCTTCTTGACCTGTGCTTCCGTGATGCCGAAGCAGGAACAGACGTACATGCGGTTCACCTCCCTGCGGGTCGGTCACGGGCGCCGCCCCCGATTTCCACGGTGAGGCTAACCTAACCTTACCCGCCGGACAACCGGCGGAAAAGCCCGGAAACGACGGTGGGGCACGGATCACATGGATCCGTGCCCCACAGGTGTGTCCAGCGCAGACCTCTACTGGTCGCGGTACATCTCGGCGACGAGGAAGGCCAGGTCGAGGGACTGGCTGCGGTTGAGCCGGGGGTCGCAGGCCGTCTCGTATCGCTGGTGCAGGTCGTCGACGAAGATCTCGTGGCCGCCGCCCACGCACTCGGTGACGTCGTCGCCGGTCAGCTCCACGTGGATGCCGCCCGGGTGGGTGCCGAGGTCCTTGTGGACCTCGAAGAAGCCCTTGACCTCGTCCAGGACGTCGTCGAAGCGGCGCGTCTTGTGTCCGGAGGCGGCCTCGAAGGTGTTGCCGTGCATCGGGTCGGTCACCCAGGCGACGGTCGCGCCCGAGGCGGTGACCTTCTCGACCAGCTCGGGGAGCTTGTCGCGGACCTTGTCGGCGCCCATCCGGACGACGAAGGTCAGCCGGCCCGGCTCGCGCTCGGGGTCCAGGCGGTCGATGTAGCCGAGCGCCTCGTCGACGGTGGTCGTCGGGCCGAGCTTGATGCCGATCGGGTTGCGGATCCGGGCGGCGAACTCGATGTGCGCGCCGTCCATCTGGCGGGTGCGCTCACCGATCCACACCATGTGGGCGGAGGTGTCGTACAGCTCGCCGGTGCGCGAGTCCGTACGGGTCAGGGCCGACTCGTAGTCCAGCAGCAGCGCCTCGTGCGAGGCGTAGAACTCGACCGCCTTGAACTCCGCCGGGTCGGTGCCGCACGCCTTCATGAAGTTCAGCGCGTTGTCGATCTCGCGGGCCAGCGCCTCGTAGCGCTGGCCGGAGGGGGACGACTTCACGAAGTCCTGGTTCCAGGCGTGGACCTGGCGCAGGTCGGCGTAACCGCCGGTGGTGAAGGCGCGCACCAGGTTCAGCGTGGAGGAGGACGCGTGGTACATCTGCTTCAGCCGCGCGGGGTCCGGGATCCGGGCCTCCTCGGTGAAGGCGAAGCCGTTCACCGAGTCGCCGCGGTAGGTCGGCAGGGTCACGCCGTCGCGGGTCTCGGTCGACTTGGAGCGCGGCTTGGAGTACTGGCCCGCGATACGGCCGACCTTCACCACGGGCACGGAGGCCGCGTAGGTCAGGACGGCGCTCATCTGGAGCAGCGTCTTCAGCTTGGCCCGGATGTGCTCGGCGGACACGGCGTCGAAGGCCTCGGCGCAGTCGCCGCCCTGCAGCAGGAACGCCTCGCCCTTGGCGACGGCTCCCATGCGGGCGCGCAGCTGGTCGCACTCGCCGGCGAAGACGAGCGGCGGATACGACGCGAGGTCCGCGAGTACATCGCGCAGGGCCTCGGAGTCGGGGTACTCGGGCTGCTGCGCCGCGGGAAGGTCTCGCCAGGTGTTGCCACCGGCGACGGAGGTATTGGCGTTCACGGTCACGAGCACAACATTACGGGGTCGGAAGGAGCGTCCAGCCGTGCGCTCAACAGATGAGACACCCGCTCCGATGCCCGGAACGTTCCGCTAGGGTCGGGGCATGTCGACGCGACTGATCGAGACCTCGATCCAGAACTGGTGGTGGACCGCTCATCCGGCGGCCCGCTGATTCATCGCGCTGACACTTCGCGAAGGCCGCCCGAGGGGCGGCCTTTCTGCGTTGCGGAGCCGTTCCTCCCCCTGTGAACCCCGTACGGATTCCCATACGGACCGCCCGGAAGGAACCTGCTCCCATGTCGCAGACCGCATCCCGCTCCGCCTCCGGTCTCATCCGCCGACTGCTGGCCGAGGACGCCCCGCCGTTCGCCCTGCTGCGCCGGCGCACGCCCGGCCGTGACCACGATCACGTCGAACTGCTCATCGGCGGGGTGCGGGAGGCGGACCGGCTGGCCGACCTGCCGGTGGGCGCGGCGCCCGCGCTGGCCCTGGTGCCGTTCCGGCAGATCGCCGAGCGCGGCTTCGACGTGCGCGACGACGGCACCCCGCTGAGCGTGCTGGTCGCCGAGGAGACGCACGAGCTGGAGCTCGCGGAGGTGCTGGCGGCGCTGCCCGCCCATGACGTGGCGGTGGAGGACTGGGGCTTCGACGTGGAGGACGCGGAGTACGCGGACATCGTGCGGCGGGTGATCCGGGACGAGATCGGGCGGGGCGAGGGCGCGAACTTCGTGATCCGGCGGACGTTCCGCGGCGAGATCCCCGGGTTCGGGCGGGCGGACGCGCTGGCGCTGTTCCGGCGGCTGCTGGCGGGCGAGCGGGGCGCGTACTGGACGTTCGTCGTCCACACCGGGGACAGGACGCTGGTGGGGGCGAGCCCGGAGGTGCACGTACGGATGTCCGGCGGGACGGTCGTGATGAACCCGATCAGCGGGACGTACCGCTACCCGGCGGAGGGGCCCACCGCGACGAGCCTGCTGGCCTTCCTCGGGGACCGCAAGGAGAGCGAGGAGCTGTCCATGGTGGTCGACGAGGAGCTGAAGATGATGTGCACGGTGGGCGACATGGGCGGGGTGGTGGTCGGGCCCCGGCTCAAGGAGATGGCGCATCTCGCGCACACCGAGTACGAACTGCGGGGGAAGTCCTCGCTGGATGTGCGGGACGTGCTGCGCGAGACGATGTTCGCGGCGACCGTCACCGGCTCCCCGGTGCAGAACGCGTGCCGGGTCATCGAGCGGTACGAGTCCGGGGGCCGCGGCTACTACGCGGGCGCGTTGGCCCTGCTGGGCAGGGACGCGAGCGGGGCGCAGACGCTGGACTCGCCGATCCTGATCCGTACGGCCGACATCGCCCCGGACGGCTCGCTGAGGGTGCCCGTCGGGGCCACCCTCGTCCGCCACTCGGACCCGGAGAGCGAGGTCGCCGAGACGCATGCCAAGGCGGCCGGGGTGCTCGCCGCGCTGGGGGTGCGGCCGGGCCGGCCCGGGACGGAGGCGGACCGCCCGCGGCTGGCGTCCGACCCCCGGGTGCAGGCGGCGCTGGACGACCGGCGCGGAGGGCTCGCGCCGTTCTGGCTGCGGATGCAGGAGCGCACCCGGGATCTTTCGGGGCACGCGCTGGTGGTGGACGGCGAGGACACGTTCACCGCGATGCTGGCCCATCTGCTGCGGGCGTCCGGTCTTGACGTCTCGGTGCGCCGCTACGACGAGCCGGGGCTGCGCGAGGTGATCCGGGCGCACGAAGGGCCCGTGGTGCTGGGTCCGGGCCCGGGCGATCCGGGCGATCTCACCGATCCGAAGATGCGGCTGCTGCGGGAGATCACCGCGGAGCTGGTGCGGGACCACCGGCACGGGCTGCTGGGGGTCTGCCTCGGGCACGAGCTGATCGCGGCGGAGCTGGGTCTGGAGATCGTGCGCAAGGCCGTGCCGTACCAGGGGGCGCAGACCCGGATCGAGCTGTTCGGCCGGCCGGAGACGGTGGGCTTCTACAACAGCTTCACCGGGCGGTGCGACGGTCCGGCCGCCGTCGAACTGGCCGCGCACGGGATCGAGGTGAGCCGCGACGAGGCGAGCTGCGAGCTGCACGCGCTGCGCGGTCCCGGTTTCGCCTCGGTGCAGTTCCACCCGGAGTCGGTGCTGACGGTGCGGGGCTCGGTGATCGTGACGGAGCTGCTGGCGGGGCTGCCGGTGGTGCCGAGCTGAGGGGCTGTCGGGCGGACTCGGGGCGGACAGCGGACGCGGTCCGGTGCGTGCGGTTCCAAGGCGGAGGAGGGAGGCGACGCGGAGCGTCGTCGACCGACGACAACGCCGGAAGCGCGCGTGCCAGGGCGTGGCCGCCCGCCCCGAGGTCGCCCGACAGCCTCTGAGGGGGCGGCCTCACGTCCTCGGCACGAGGACGTTCTCGCTGTGGCGGCGGGCCAGGTAGTCGGTGACGTTCTGGACGGTCGCGTCGATGATCTGGCCCACCGCGTCCTCGGTGTAGTACGCCTGGTGGGAGGTGACGACGACGTTGGGGAAGGTCACCAGCCGGGCGAGGGTGTCGTCGTCGATGCCCTCCAGGGACTTGTCGAGGAAGAACAGCCCGGCCTCCGCCTCGTACACGTCGAGGCCGACGCCGAGGAAGCGGCCCGCGCGCAACTCGGTGACCAGGGCGGCGGTGTCGATGAGGCCGCCGCGGCTGGAGTTGACGAGGATCGCGTCGTCCTTCATCGCCTTGAGGGCGGCCTCGTCGATGATGTGGTGGGTGCTGGGCAGCAACGGCACGTGCAGGCTGATCAGGTCGGCCTCGGCGAACAGCCGCTCCTTGTCGACGTACTCCATGCCCAGCTCGACGCAGGCCGGGTTCTGCGCCACGTCCCAGCCGAGCAGCTTCATGCCGAAGCCGTGGGCGATGCGGGTGAACGCCTCGCCGATCTTCCCGGTGCCGAGCACCCCGACGGTCCGGCCGCGCATGTCCCGGCCCAGCAGCCCGTCCAGGCGGAAGTCGAAGTCCCGGGTGCGGCTCGCGGCGCGGATGATGCGCCGGTTGACGGCCATGGCGAGCGTCCAGGCGAATTCGGCGACCGAGTACGGGGAGTAGTACGAGACCCGGGCGACGCGCAGGGCGAGGCGCTCGGCGACCTCCAGGTCGATGTTGTTGAAGCCGGTGGAGCGCTGGGCGATCATCTGCGTGCCGCCCGCGGCGAGCGTCTGGAGCACCTGCGAGCCGAGGTCGGCGTTGACGCTGGTGGAGACGATCTCGTAGCCGGCCGCGATGGGGGCGGTGTCCCGGTTCAGGAAGACGTCCAGGCAGCGGACGTCGTGCAGCCCCTCGAAGGCCTTCTCGATCAGGGGCTTCTCGTCGGACTGCACACCGAAGGCCAGGATTTCCACGGGTACTCCCGATCTGTTTCCGCGGGCGGGGACAAACATCGCAAACTGTGGCCGGACAACGCGAATATACGGCTCCGCCCCCGGACCCGCCGGTCAGACGTCGTCGAGGCCGCGCTCGATGGCGTACCGCACGAGCTCCACGCGGTTGTGCAGCTGGAGCTTGCCGAGGGTGTTCTGCACGTGGTTCTGCACGGTGCGGTGCGAGATGACCAGGCGTTCGGCGATCTGCTTGTACGAGAGCCCCTTGGCGACCAGCCGCAGCACCTCGGTCTCCCGGTCGGTGAGCTGCGGGGCCTTGGGCTCGTTCGACGCCACGGGCGCGGGGTCGGAGGCGAGCCGGCGGTACTCGCCGAGGACCAGGCCCGCCAGACCCGGGGTGAAGACCGGGTCACCGGCCGCGGTGGAGCGGACGGCGTCCGTCAGCTCCTGGGTGGAGGCGGACTTCAGCAGATAGCCGGTGGCCCCGGACTTCACCGCCTCCAGGACGTCGGCGTGCTCGCCGCTCGCGGAGAGGACCAGGACCCGCAGGCCCGGGTGGGAGCCGACGAGCTCCTTGCAGACCTGGACGCCGGGCATGCCGGGGAGGTTCAGGTCGAGGACCAGGACGTCCGGGCTCACGGCCTTGGCCCGGCGGACCGCCTGCGGGCCGTCCCCGGCGGTCGCGACGACGTCGAAGCCGGACTCGGCCAGATCGCGGGCGACCGCGTCGCGCCACATGGGGTGGTCGTCGACGACCATGACCCTGATGGGCCGGTCCGCGGCCCCCTGCTCGTCCTGTGCCGCGTTTGCCGCGTTTGCTGCGTTCTGTGTACTCATCGGGCCGATCCTGCCTTCCCCCGGGAAACCTTCGGTGCTTTGGGAACCTTCAACTCGACCTCGCAGCCCTGTCCGGGCACCGAGATCAGCTCTGCCGTGCCGCCCAGGTCGCGCAGCCGGCCGCGGATGGACAGCGCGACCCCGAGCCGCCCCTCCCCCTCCGCCTGGGCGAGCCGCCCCTCCGGGATGCCGGGGCCGTCGTCCCGGACGGTGACGATCACCTCGTCCGGCTCGTCCTCGACCAGGATCCACGCCTGGGCGTCCGGGCCGGCGTGCACGGTCACGTTGTCCAGCGCGGCGCTGACGGCGGCGGCCAGCTCACGGGCCGACTCGGCGGGGAGCAGCACCGGGGCGCCCGGCTCCGCGAAGCTCGTGCGGGAGCCCGCGTGCGGGGCGAGCAGGGCGCGCAGGTCGCAGGCGGCCCCGTCGCCGGACCCTTCGTCGTCGTCCACGTCGACCGTGCGGACCACGGCACCCTCGGCGGCGTCCTCGGAGACCCGGGTCGGTGGGACCAGGCCGCTGGAGACCAGGGTGCGCAGGGCGACCTCCTGCTCCCCGGCCATCCGGCCCAGCTCGGCCGCCTCCCCGCCGATCGCGGTGCCCCGGCGCTGGACCATGGCGAGGACCTGGAGCACGCTGTCGTGGATGTCGCGGGCGAGGCGTTCGCGTTCGCGGGTGGTGGCCTCGATCTCCAGGGCGCGGGCCAGGGTGCGTTCACTGGCGCGGGCGACCTCGACGACGTACCCGATGGCGATGGAGGCGACCCAGACCAGCAGGACGTTGTGGTAGGTGTCCCGGCTGGGCTCGCCGCGCTGGATGATGTTGGCGGCGGCGACGAACGTGGAGGCGAAGGCCGCCCACCGCCAGCCGCCCTTGATCGCGAAGGCGAGGACCGCGCCGGCCGTCCAGATCGACGGCAGCGTCGGGCCGTCGAACGACTGGGAGTCGAAGTCGGCGAGCGGGGTCAGCAGGATGCCGGTCAGCGCGACGACCAGGTCCGCGACGAGGAAGCGTCCGGTGCAGTTCGCCGCCGAACGGACCTTCGGCAGGGTGGCGACCGTCCAGACGAAGAGGAACGCCAGATAGGCGACGGCCACCCAGGGCCGCTCGAACCTCTGCTGGCCGAGGTTGTCCTTCCCGAAGATCGCGAGCAGCACCGCGTAGATCATCGTCAGGACGCGGTAGCCCGTCAGCGCGCGCCACAGCGGCAGCTCGACCGACATCCGTACGACCCGCTCACGCTTGGCCATGGCCCCACACCCCCCGAACGGTGAACGACGCTGTTACGCGCCGGACCGTTCCGTTCCGTTCTCGTCGCTCGCGGTGGCCTGCTTCTGGGCGCGCTTGGCCTCTTCGGCTCCGGCCTTCGCCTCCTGGGCCCTGGCCTTCGCCTCGTCGGCGATCTGGCGCTTGGCGGCGGTGGCGTAGACGTCCACGTACTCCTGGCCGGAGAGCTTCATGATCTCGTACATGACCTCGTCGGTCACCGAGCGCAGGATGAAGCGGTCACCGTCCATGCCCTGGTAGCGGCTGAAGTCCAGCGGCTTGCCGATCCGGATGCCGGGGCGCATCAGCTTGGGCATCACCTGGCCGGGCGGCTGGATCTTCTCGGTGTCGATCATGGCGACCGGGATCACGGGCGCTCCGGTGGCCAGCGCGACCCGGGCCAGACCGCCGGGCTTGCCCCGGTAGAGGCGGCCGTCGGGCGAGCGGGTGCCCTCGGGGTAGATGCCGAAGAGGCCGCCGCTCTCGACGACCTGGATGCCCGCCCTGATCGCCGCCTCGCCCGCGCCGCGGGCTCCGGAGCGGTCGACGGGGAGCTGGCCGACGCCCTTGAAGAAGGCGGCGGTGAGCTTGCCCTTGACCCCGGGGGCGGTGAAGTACTCGGCCTTGGCGATGAACGTGACCTTGCGGTCCAGCACGGCCGGGAGGAAGAACGAGTCGGAGAACGACAGGTGGTTGCTCGCGAGGATCGCCGGACCGCGCTCGGGGATGTTCTCCAGGCCCTCCACCCACGGCCGGAAGGCGAGCTTCAGGGACCCGCCGATGGAGAACTTCATTGCGCCGTAGATCAACTCTTGTGCCTCCTGTTGTGCTGTGGTTGAGACCTTAGCCTGTGAGGCCGTCGCGGCCGCTGCCCGGCAGGGGCGGAGCGGCTGCCCGGGCGGGCCGTGCGGGGCGGCCCCGGGGGGTGTGACGGCCCTGGTCGGTGTCGGTCCGGTCGCGTACGGTGAAGTCATCCGTCAAGCACTCCCCCAGGTGCCCGCCCGCCCCGTCCCACGAACAGGAGACCCTGGTGCCGGTCCTCCCCGGAGCCGAGCCGTTCCGCCACGAGGGCGGAGAGGTCGGCGTCCTCCTCTGTCATGGCTTCACCGGATCACCGCAGTCGCTGCGCCCCTGGGCGGACTATCTGGCCGAGCGCGGGCTGACGGTCTCGCTGCCGCTGCTGCCGGGCCACGGCACCCGCTGGGAGGACATGGCGGTCACCGGCTGGCAGGACTGGTACGCGGAGGTGGACCGGGAGCTGCGGGTCCTCGCGGAGAGGTGCGAGCGGGTCTTCGTCTTCGGTCTGTCCATGGGCGGCGCGCTGGGCCTGCGGCTCGCGGCCAAGCACGGGGACGCGATCAGCGGCCTGGTGCTGGTCAACCCGGCCAACAAGGTGCACGGCCTCTCCGCGTACGCGCTGCCGGTGGCACGTCATCTGGTGCGGACGACCAAGGGCCTGGCCGACGACATCGCGCTCCCGGGGTCGCACGAGGTCGGCTACGACAAGGTGCCGCTGCACGCCGCGCACTCGGTGCGGCAGTTCTTCCGGCTGGTCGACGGGGAGCTGCCCCAGGTGACCCAGCCGGTGGTCCTGCTGCACAGCCCGCAGGACCATGTCGTGCCGCCCGCGGACAGCGCGCGGATCCTGAGCCGGATCTCCTCCACGGACGTCTCGGAGATCCTGTTGGAACAGAGCTACCACGTGGCGACGTTGGACCATGATGCGGAGCGGATCTTCGATGAGAGCTACCGGTTCATCGGCCGTCTCGCACCGAACGTCGGGATGAAGGGGAGCACGTCCGGTGGCTGAGCACGACGCGGAACGCACAGGCAGCGACGAGGAGCGCGAACCGCGCCCCACGGAGCCCGCGGCCGTCCCCGAGGGGACGAAGCCGGCGGGGGCGGAGGGAGCGGAACAGGAGCGGGCGATCGACGAGGAAGCGGCGTGGGCCGCCATCGTCGAGGGGTACGGGGAGGAGCCGCCGGACCCGCCGGGCGCCAAGCCGTTCAAGTCCATCGACGACCTGGCCCTGCTGGAGGACGACCAGCGCAATGTGGTGGGGCCGAAGGACGGCTCCGCCGGTGACCCGGCGGACAAGGGGTCCGGCAAGACGCCCCCGAAGCCGCCGGAGAAGAAGCCGCTCGGCAGCTCCGTGGTCTTCGCGCCCGGTGTCGCCGGTCCCCGCGACTACGAGCTGCCCGAGTCCAAGGACGACGGCGTCGGCGAGCCGGACGACGGGGACGAGGGCCATTTCGTGCCCCCGGAGCCGCCGCCGCTGCCGGAGGCCGACGTCACGGCGAAGTTCGCCTGGCTCGCGGTGATCGGCGGGCCGGTCCTGATGCTCCTGGCCGTGCTGCTCCGATGGGAGATGACGTGGTGGCTGACCACGCTCTGCGTCGGCGGCTTCCTCGGCGGCTTCGCCACCCTGGTGGCCCGGATGCCGCACGACGACGATGACGACACCTACGGCGACCCGGGGCGCGGCGCGGTGGTGTAGGGGGTGTCCGTCATCCGACGGGCACTCTGAGGGCGGCCAGGACCGGCAGATGGTCCGTGGCCGCCCTCAGGTCGTCCTGGCGCACACCGTCCAGCCCGGTCGGCACACCGCAGCCGAGCACCTGAATGCCCGGGGTCGCGAAGACGGCGTCGATGCGCTTACGGGGTTCGTCGGGCGGGAACGTCAGCTCGCCGCCCCAGGGAGCGACGGCCCGGCAGTCCTGGAGGGGCCCGGCCAGGTGCCGGAACGCCTTCCCGGTCGGTACGTCGTTGAGGTCGCCGCCGGCCACGGCGTGCTCCACGCCCATCGCGGCCAGCCGTTCCAGCAGCAGGTCCGCCTGGGCGAGGCGCTCGTCGCGCTGGAGGCTCAGATGGCAGCTCAGCACTCCGAGCCTGGTCCCGCCGATCCGCACCACGGCGGTGGCGAAGCCTCTGCGGTGCAGGCCGGGGGTGAGCGGCAGCAGGACGTCCTCGGTGCGCTCGACGGTCACCCGGAGCGAGCACAGCAGCAGCGGTCCGGCGGCGGTGGCCCCGCCGCTCAGCACCACCAGGCCGCTGCTCTTCGCGAGCCTGGCCGCGGCCTTGCGCCAGCGGAAGAAGCGCGGGGCCTCCTGGACGAGGACAAGGTCGGGGGCGCAGGCGCGGATGACGCGGGCCAGCGCGGCGGTGTCGTCGCGCAGCGACCGGACGTTGTAGCTCAGCACTCTGATGACGGCTGAACCGTCCGGCTCGGTACGGGAGACGGGCAGGGGCGTCAGGGCCATGCGGGCCACGATACGACGGACGCCCGCCGCTGCCCCGGAGGGCGGCGACGGGCGTGCGTCGTGTACGGACGGAGCCGGGTGGCTCAGCCCTGGCGGGCCAGGTCGGCCGCGCCCACGAGCCCTGCCTTGCCGCCGAGTTGGGCGGCGAGCACCTGGGCGTGCGGGCGCCATTCGCCGCCGATCAGCCAGCGCCGGAACGACTTGCGGATCGGGTCGAGGACCAGCTCGCCCTCGTCCGACACGCCGCCGCCGACGATGAACGCGGACGGGTCGAACAGGGAGGCGAGGTCCGCCAGTCCGGCGCCGGCCCAGCGGGCCAGCTCGCGGAACGAGTCGACGGCCACCGGGTCGCCCTGGCGGGCCGCCTCGCTGATGTGCTTGCCCTCGATGCCGTCCACCGAGCCGTCGCCGAGGCCGAGCAGCACGGCGGCGTTCTCGGGGGTGGCGTTGGCGCGCTGCTTCGCGTACCGGACGAGCGCGCGGCCGGAGGCGTACTGCTCCCAGCAGCCCTGGCTGCCGCAGCCGCACAGGAGACCGTCCGGGACGACCCGGATGTGGCCGAACTCGGCGGCCACGCCGAAGCGTCCGCGGCGCAGCTTGTTGCCGATGATGATGCCGCCGCCGAGGCCGGTGCCGAGCGTGATGCAGATGACGTCGTCGTGGCCCTGGCCTGCCCCGAAGCGATACTCCCCCCAGGCCGCGGCGTTGGCGTCGTTCTCGACGACGACGGGCAGGCCGACGCGCTGCTCCACCTTGTCCTTGAGCGGCTCGTGACGCCAGTTGATGTTCGGTGCGAAGAGCACGGTGGCGCGCTTGTCGTCGACGTAGCCGGCGGCGCCGATGCCGACGGCCTCCACCTCGTGTCCCTCGCTCGCGCCGGCCACCGCCGCGCAGATCGCGTCGACGATGCCTTCGGCCGTCGGCGGGGTCGCCACCTTGAACGTCGAGAGGATCCGGCCCTCTTCGTCGACCACTCCAGCCGCGATCTTCGTGCCGCCGATATCGACGCCGATGGTGAGTCCCATGAATCCCTCAGTTTCGGTCGAGCCCCGCTAGGGGCAACCGTACCCGAGGCGTGGCCCGGCCAGGCCGGGGCCGGTGGGTCCCGGCCGATGTGGCCGGCCGGTACCGGCCGTCCGGTCAGTCCAGGTCGATGCGTTCGGTGCCGGAGGGGCCTTCGTCGCGGGGGTCGGACGGGTCGTCGGCGGCCTGCTTCGAGGGGTCCGCGGGGCGCGCGGCGCCCGAGGCGCCCTCGGTGGTGCGGGTCCAGCGGCTCTCCTGGCCCTCGACCGCGGAGCGGTAGGCGGCCAGCAGTTCGCTGCCCGCGGCGGCGAGGTGGTCGAAGAGCTGCGGGTTGCGTTCGATGACCGGTTCGACGGCGGACTTCGCCTGCCGGATGGCCTGCTGGACCGCGCCCTGGGCGGCGGCGCCCAGCAGCGGGGTCTGGAGCGAGGAGACCTTGTCGGCGACCGCGTCGACCAGCTTGCGCAGTTCCTCGGCGGCGGATCCGGGCTGGGGGCCGTACTCGGCCCGGCGGCGGGCCTTCTCGGCCGCGAGGTCCTCGGCGCAGGCGTCGGCCCACGCGTCGCCGTCGACGGGACGATCGGTGGCTTCACTCATGGCGGACTCCTGCGACGCGGGGCGGCCGACGGTCGGCCTGCGGTACACGTACTACCGACGTTACCCGAATGGCCGCGGGCCGTTCAGGAGGTGCGCGGCCACAGGGCCGGATCCGGCGTGAACCGCACCCGCAGCACCCCCTCGGCCAGGGCCGCGCCGGAGACGGTGCAGCGGCGCAGCGCGGAGGCGATCCGCACGATCCGGTGGAAGGAGCCGACGGTCAGGAGCAGTTCGTCGCCCCGGCGGACCAGGCGCAGGTCCTCCTTGGCGGCCCCGGGCAGGGGCAGGCACCAGGTGAGGGTGAGGGTCCCGTCCGCGGCGGCCGGGTCCTCCTCGATCCACCAGGGGTCGCCGGCCGGGCCGGGCGTCCGGCCGTCGGGGGCCGGTATCTCCAGCGCGTCGAGGTCGTCCGGGCCCTGCGGGTCGCGCCCCAGGTGGGCGGCCTCGTGCACGGGGAGGTCCGGGGCCATGTCCTGGCGCCAGTGGTCCAGGCACTTCTCCTGCTGGGCGGCGAGCGCGGCGAACCAGGGGTCGGGCGAGTGCCGGGGCAGCACGCGGGAGGCGACCAGCAGGTCGGCGCGCAGTCCGTGCAGGGCGAGGCCGGTACGGGCGGCGCGCAGGGCGTCCTCGGCGGCGGGGCCGGGCTCCGCGACGAGGCGGAGCGTGGTGGCCCGGTCCTCGATCAGGGCCTGGACGGCGGCCAGCTCGGCGTCCTTGCGGGCGGCGGCCTCGTACAGCCACTGCGCGGGCATCGGGACCCCGGCGAGCTGGGCGAGGACCGGGCGCAGGGCGCGGGCGGCCTGGCGTTCGGCGGGGAGCAGCCGGCGCAGGTAGCGGCGCAGCTGTTCCGGCAGGGCGAGGAGGGCCAGGGCTTCGGCGAGCGGCGGGAGGTCGACGACGAGGGTGTCGTAGCCGGACCAGTCGCCCTCGGCGGCCCGGCGCAGGGTGTGCAGCAGGGCGAGCTGCGGGGAGCCGGGGAGTTCGGTGAGCTCCTCGCCGTCGAGACGGCCCGCGCCGAGCAGGTCCAGGACGCCGGAGGCGCGCTTCTGGAGCTCGGTGAGTTCGGCGCGGAAGTGCTCGCCGGAGTCGATGCGGGCGTGGTCGAGGCCCTCCGCGGCCCGGGTCGGCTCCGGGGCGGCCGGGAAGCCGGGTACGGCCTCGGCGGAGACCAGCAGCGTCCGGCCGCCTGCCGCGGCCGCGGCCAGCGCGGTGGCCGCGGCGACGGTGCTGCGGCCCGCGCCGCCGAGGCCGGTGACCAGGACCGTACGCACGGCCCTCAGTTCCCCGGTGCGGACTCGACGCGCTTCTTCAGACCGGCGAGGGCGCGGTCGATGATGACCTTCTCGGCCTTGCGCTTGATCATGCCGAGCAGCGGGATCTTGACGTCGACGGCGAGCTTGTAGGTGACCTCGGTGCGCTCGCCGCCGCCGAGCGGGGTGAGGGCGTAGGTGCCGTCCAGGGAGCGCAGCATCTGGGACTTGACGAGGCTCCAGCTGACTTCTCTCTCGCCGGTCCAGGTGTAGGAGAGGACGTGGTCGTCCTTGATCGCCCCGGCGTCCAGGACGAGGCGGACCTGCTCGGCGCGGCCCTGGTCGTCGGTGGAGAGGACCTCGGCCTCCTTGACCTCGCCGGTCCACTCCGGGTAGCGGGCGAAGTCCGCGATCACGCCCATGACGTCGGCCGGTGCCGCCTCGATCGTGATGCTCGAGCTGGTGTGTTCAGCCATCGCCGTGGCCCTCCAGTGCGGTGTAACCGGTCGCGTTCGGCAGGAGCCTGCCGCTGTGCAGGCTATCGCGTGCCCGGGGCGCTCCGGTCCACGCCCCGACCGCCCGCGGTCACCAGCTCAGCGCCCAGGGCGTTCCGGTCGAGGCGAAGTGGCCGACGTTGACGCACTCGGTGGTCCCGATCCGCATCCGGCGGACCAACGGCTGGTGAACATGGCCGAAAAGCGCGTACCGGGGGCGGGTGGAGCAGATCGCCTCCAGCAGGGCGCGGCTGCCGCGTTCGAAGCGGCGGGCGACGGTGTCGTACGTCAGCTCGGGGACCTCGGGCGGGATGTGCGAGCAGAGGACGTCGACCGGGCCGAGCGCCTCGACCTTGGCGGCGTACTCCTCGTCGCTGATCTCGTACGGGGTGTTCATCGGGGTCTTCAGGCCGCCGCCGACGAAGCCGAAGACCCGGCCGCCGATCTCGACGCGTTCGCCGTCGAGCACGGTGGTGCCGGGGCGGGCGTACTCGGGCCAGAGGTCGGGGACGTCGACGTTGCCGTAGGTGGCGTACGTCGGAGTGGGGAAGGCGGCGAAGAGTTCCGCGTACTGCCTGCGGACCGCGCCGAGGATCTCGGTGTTGCGGTCGCGGCCCGCCCACAGCTCGCGGCCGAAGGCGCGGGCCTCGTCGTACCGGCGGGCGGTGCGCAGGGCGACGATGCGATCGGCGTTCTCCTTGCCGAACAGGTCGGGGAAGATGCCGCGCGAGTGGTCGGCGTAATCGAGGAAGAGCACCAGGTCACCGAGGCAGATCAGGGCGTCGGCGCCGTCCCCGGCGCGGGCCAGGGCCTCGGTGTTCCCGTGCACGTCGCTGACCACGTGGATCCGGGTCGTTCCCCCGGCCCGGTCCCTGCTGTCCGGTTCGCTGCCTCGCATGGGATCACCCTAGGGTGCCGCTCCCGTCGCTGGTAGACCGTCCGGACCTGCGGTTACTTCCACGTCGGGACGGCAGTGGACTACTGTGCGCGAAAGGGCCATGTGCATGTGTGATGCATAAGACATCTGGCCGGAACCCCCTATCGGGAACCGAGTACCGGTGGGTAACGTCCGGGCAGTCCAGTCGTGCTCACCCCACTGAGCACCCGCCATTCTTGGACCGCAGCCGGTGCGTCACACAGAGCCGTGGCACCGGAGCCCGATGAGGAGCAGCAGTCTTGCGCGAGTTCAGCCTTCCGGCCCTGTACGAGGTCCCGACGGACGGCAACCTGACGGATCTCATCCGCCGCAATGCCGCTCAGCATCCCGACGTCGCGGTGATGAGCCGCAAGGTGGCCGGCGTCTGGACGGACGTCAGCGCCACGCGGTTCCTGGCCGAGGTGAGAGCCGCCGCCAAAGGCCTGATCGCCTCGGGCGTGCAGCCCGGTGACCGGGTCGCCCTGATGTCGCGCACCCGTTTCGAGTGGGTGCTGCTGGACTTCGCGATCTGGAGCGCGGGCGCGGTGACCGTGCCGGTGTACGAGACCAGCTCCGCCGAGCAGGTGCAGTGGATCCTCGGCGACTCCGGGGCGGTGGCGGTGCTCGTGGAGAGCGAGGCGCACGCCGCGTCCGTGGCCTCCGTACGGGACGCGCTGCCGGATCTCGCGCATGTCTGGCAGATCGACGCGGGCGCGGTGGAGGCGCTGGGCGAGGCGGGGGCCCAGGTCTCGGACGAGACCATGGACCTGCGGACCCACAGCGCCAAGGCGGACGACCCGGCGACGATCGTCTACACCTCGGGCACCACGGGCCGCCCCAAGGGCTGTGTGCTCACCCACCGCAGCTTCTTCGCGGAGTGCGGCAACGTGGTGGAGCGGCTGAAGCCCCTCTTCCGTACGGGCGAGTGCTCGGTGCTGCTGTTCCTGCCCGCCGCGCACGTCTTCGGCCGGCTGGTCGAGGTGGCCTCGGTGATGGCCCCGATCAAGCTCGGCTGCGTCCCGGACATCAAGAACCTCACCGACGAGCTGGCCTCGTTCCGGCCGACGCTGATCCTGGGCGTGCCCCGGGTCTTCGAGAAGGTCTACAACGCGGCCCGCGCCAAGGCGCAGGCGGACGGCAAGGGCAAGATCTTCGACCGGGCCGCCGACACGGCGATCGCCTACAGCCGCGCGCTGAGCACCCCGGGCGGCCCTTCGCTGGGGCTGAGGCTCAAGCACAAGCTCTTCGACAAGCTGGTCTTCGGGAAGCTGCGCGCGGTGCTCGGCGGCCGGGGCGAGTTCGCGATCTCCGGCGGCGCTCCGCTGGGCGAGCGGCTCGGCCACTTCTACCGGGGCATCGGCTTCACGGTCCTGGAGGGCTACGGCCTGACCGAGACCTGCGCGGCCACCGCGTTCAACCCGTGGGACCGGCAGAAGATCGGCACGGTCGGCCAGCCGCTGCCCGGTTCGGTCGTGCGGATCGCGGACGACGGCGAGGTGCTGCTGCACGGCGAGCACCTGTTCACCGGGTACTGGAAGAACGAGTCGGCCTCGGCCGAGGCGCTGGCCGACGGCTGGTTCCACACCGGCGACATCGGCACGCTCGACGAGGACGGCTACCTCGCGATCACCGGCCGCAAGAAGGAGATCATCGTGACGGCGGGCGGCAAGAACGTCGCCCCCGCGGTGATCGAGGACCGCATCCGCGCACACGCCCTGGTCGCGGAGTGCATGGTGGTCGGCGACGGCCGTCCGTTCGTCGGCGCGCTGGTCACGCTGGACGAGGAGTTCCTGAGCCGCTGGGCCGAGGAACGCGGCAAGCCGGCCGGCTCGACGGCCCTGTCGCTGCGCGAGGACGCGGAGCTGCTGGCCGAGGTGCAGCGGGCGGTGGACGACGGGAACGCGGCGGTCTCCAAGGCCGAGTCGGTGCGCAGGTTCCGTATCCTGCCCGCCCAGTTCACCGAGGAGGCGGGCCACATCACGCCGTCGCTGAAGCTGAAGCGGAACGTGGTGGCGAAGGACTTCGCGGACGAGGTTGAGTCGATCTACCGCACCTGAGCGGTGTCAGGCGTACGGAGGGGCGGGCGCCCCCGGGGGGGGGGGGGGGGCCCCCCCCGCCGGCCGGGGGGAACCCCCCGGGGGGGGGGGGTGGGCCCCCCCGGCCCCCCCCCCCCCACACCCGCCCCCCCCCCGCCCCCC